>NZ_BJMK01000004.1 GCF_006539125.1 Gluconobacter sphaericus NBRC 12467 | reverse complement strand
CCGAAGCCGAAGCCGAAGCCGAAGCCGAAGCCGAAGCCGAAGCCGAAGCCGAAGCCGAAGCCGAAGCCGAAGCCGAAGCCGAAGCCCCCGATTCTGCTCTGCTCGTGACGCTGCGTGACGAAAATGAACTTCTTTTCAATACGCTGGAAAAGACTGAGGCTGAAAACAGCCTGCTGCGTTCGGAACTGCGCGAAATTCTCGAAGAGCTTCGCAATTTGCGAAATCTTCTGCCCGTCTAGTCACAATCCCCCATTGCGGTGACGGCGGGACACTGCTAAACCACCGCCACCGCAGGACGACGGGCAGTAGCGCAGCCTGGTAGCGCACCAGTCTGGGGGACTGGGGGTCGTGGGTTCGAATCCCGCCTGCCCGACCAGTCCTGCGGTAATTTCCTTTCTTTAAGGTCCTTAGTCTTCTGCATAGACGCCCTTGCGCGGATTTACTTCTGTCCAGAGCGTCCATAGCAGATGCAGTGCAGCCATGATGGCTGGTCCAAGGAATAGGCCCAGAAGACCCCAGGTCTCGGCCCCACCCAGAATTCCAAGCAGAACCCACAGAAACGGCATTTTCGTGCTGCCGCCAATCAGGGCGGGGCGGATGAAGTGATCTGCAATAAAGATCACGACGGAGCCGATGGCTGAGACGACGATCGCACCGATCATGCTGCTCTTTGCCAGTAGAAGCAGGGCTACCAGCCCAACGGTTGGCCAGGCTAGGAACGGGATCATTGCGGCCACGGCCGTCACCATCGCAAACAGCAGGGGTTGGGGGGCGCCTGTTGCCATGTAGACGATGCCCATGATCGCCCCTTCGCCCAGACCCACCAGAACAAGACCTGCCAGCGTGCCGTGCACGGAAGAGATCATCTGTTTGGCCAGGCTTTCACCTTGTTCGCCGAACAGGCGCTGCGATCCTAGCAGGCATTTACGGATGACGCTGTCTCCATCTTTAAGCAGGAAGAACAGCGTCAGGAGTGAGAATGCGAACAGCGTTCCGCGGCGTGCAAGCTGCGATCCGACCTGTTTTGTCATCTGCATGCCGTGTCCCACATCCACCGAATGAAGCAGATGAGACAGGCGTTGTGGGCTCGTCATATGGTTCTGCCACCAGTTGGTGGCCTGGGCGGACAGGAACGGTAGATGTGGGACCCATTCCGGCATTGGGATGCCGTTGTTTCGCACGTCATCAATCCATTCCAGTGCACTTCGTGCCTCATCGGCGACCTTTACGCCGACCAGTGAGACGGGCACCAGGAAAATCAGTGCTACCGCCAATGTGAAGACCATCGGCAGCCAGTCATTGCGGCCAAAGCGCAGCTCGGCCCTGCGGTAGAGCGGCCAGATCGAAATGGCGAACACGCAGCCCCACAGCAGCGCGGGCAGGAAACCCTTGAGCGTGTAAAGACCGATTGCCACGAAAAAAAGCGCCAGAAAGCCCCGTGCACGCCGTTGGATCGTTCCGGTTGAGGCGGAGGCCTCAACCGTGATGGTGTCGGAAGAAGGGGGCGGAGAAAAATCGGTCATGAGAATTCCGGAATAAAAATATGTCTGAACTGTCGTCCTGTGCAGAGAGGCCTGCTCCGAAGAGAGAAATCCGGATAAAAGATAGATGCAGGAACCTGAGCAACGCTATTCCACGAGCATGTTTTCGAATGAAGAGCAGCCGGACTGGATGGCTAGTCCGACTGCCTGCTGACTGAAACGTTTCTGATACGCCTGACGAATGGATTTCAGGTAAGGCTGCAGATTACGATCGGAAGACGGGGCTACGATCCAGACGATTCGCGATGCTTCTCGGGTGACCCGGTGAGCTACGGCATCATACCACTGTCCCTGCGCGTCAATCACGGTGAAACCTGCGGGAAAGCGCGGCGTGATTTCGCTGTTCACGAAATTCTGCCAGTCATCGCCATCGATGATGCTGCCATCGGGGCGTGTCAGGCCAAACATTAGCCTGATCTGCACACTGTTGCGGGTCTGGATTTCGCGGCACAGATTGGGTGTGACGCTGACCGGTACGATACATCCGCCGAGCAGCGGGGCTGTCAGGGACAGCAGAAGCAGCGTTTTCTTCATACAGTCCGATCCGTCAGAGCATTTTTCAGGATAGCGGCTTCAGCGGGAGCGAACAGGCCGCGGCGAATGAACAGGTCGATCAGGACAAGATTGACGTTAAACTTGAACGCATCGGTGTCCCGAACCAGCGCAACGACCTCCTGAATGGGTATAAGGTGAAAGCTCTCCACCTCACCGTCCTCCGCTACAGGCGTGAAATCATGCGGAAGGGTTAGATCATAGCAGTGTAGCACGTCCCGTCGCAGCCCTTCGGGGCGTTCAAGTGCGTATTCGATCCGGCTGACGGCGCGGGCTGTTGCTGCCAGTTCCGCCGGGATTCCTGCTTCTTCCTGCGTTTCCTTGATGACCGTTGTCTGTGGATCGAGGCCTGCGCTCATGCCTCCTGCGACTAGGTGGTCCAATTTCCCTGGATCCAGACGCTTACTCATACTGCGGCGGGCTACCCAAAGGAAAAGTCCGTCCTCACGTTCAACCAGACCGTTCAGATGCACGCCTTCGGCGGCTAACCCCAGAACAGGTATGGCGCCCCGATCCACCTGACCCAGAACGATGCCGCTGTCATTTCGGACATCAAAGGCTTCCTTATGGGACGCGTAAAGTCCCATGTCGCACAGTGTCTGAGAGAGCGGTAGAAGCTCTGTGCCGGTGTTTAAGCCGAAACTCTGGCCTCTCTGAATCCCAAGTGTTTGAAGTGTCTGTGCAGTTGTGGAACTGACCCAGCCGATCTGTTCTGCTTCGCAGAAAAACGGCAGACGGCCACCGGGCAGGACTGCGCTGTTGCAGGCTGCGATATGCCGAAGAAAGGGGGCGAGGGCAGGGGGGAAGGATTTGTCAGACACAAAGCGATATGTCGCATGCAGGCAGGTATTTGCAAAGCATCGCCTGCACTTCCCATAGTCTGCCGATGCTCAAGAAAACCGATTCGACATCTCAAGCGCTCTCCCTGTGGGTGTTGTGGCCCATGATCCGGCCTGAAAAACTCTGGCCCGACGCGACACGCATCGGTTTTGCACTGATTATTCTTTTGGTGGAAAGCGGCACGGCCGTCGCCACTCCCTGGCTCTTTAGCCGCATGATCAGCAGTCTATCACGTCCCGAGACCTTACTGGCTGTTCCGGTCTGGCTGATCGTCCAGTACGTGGTCATCCGGATTATTTCGGGGCTGGCGACCCCGTTGCGGGAGCTTCTGGTCAAGCCTGTTGGAACGGATCTTCAGCGTCGTGTGGCTGTTCTTGGCCTGCGTCACCTGCATAATCTGAGCGTGCGTTTCCATCTGGACCGGCAGACCGGTTCCCTGACGCGCACGCTTGATCGGGGGGCGGATGCGGTTGGGACGCTGTTGTCCCTGGCGCTATTTAACGTGTTGCCTAACGTTATCGAACTTATCATGACGCTGACCGTCATTCTGAAGATCTTTGACTGGCGTTACGTTGGACTGCTTTTACTGGCGCTCGGGCTGTATTCTGCTGTCTCTTATGTTTTTACCCGTCTGAGAATGACGGCGAGACGGGCCCGTAACCGTGCGAGCAACGAGGCCCAGCACCAGTTGGTGGACAGTATCCTCAATTTCGAGACGGTTCGCAGTTTCGCCAACGAAGAGCATGAAATTGCCCGTTACGATGCGGCCCGGAAGGATCTCCGGCAGGCTGAAATCAGCCTTCAGCGTTATGTCAGTTTCTCCCAGATTAGCCGCGGCATTTTGATTGCGGTCACGACGACGACCCTGCTGTCCATGGCGGCTCATGATATCGTGGCGCACCGGTTGGCGGTTGCGCAGTTCGTGTTGATCGGCAGCTATCTGAGCGGGCTGTATTCATCCGTTGGTGCCCTGAATTACGTCAGCGCCGGCTGGCGCAATGCGCGTGTTGATCTGGAGAATTATCTCGAACTGCTTGCTGTACGCTCCGAGATTACTCCTGCTGTCCAGCAGGTCCATCTGCAGGGAAAATTGTCGGAAGCGAGGGCGGCTTCCGTCGCGTTTCGGCATGTTTCCTTTGGCTACAGCCCAGCACGGCAGATTCTGCATGATGTTTCCATCACTATTCCCGCAGGTACGTCTCTCGCGATTGTCGGGCACACAGGGTCAGGTAAATCCACCCTAGGGCGCCTTCTGACCCGGGCCTATGATCCGACCGCAGGCTCGGTCTGCATTGACGATCATGATCTGCGCGATATTGCGCCGGCTGACATCCAGAAGATCATTGGCACGGTTCCGCAGGATACGGTGCTTTTCAATTCCAGTATTGGTGAAAACATTGCTTATGGAGACCTGTCAGCGTCTCGTGGAGAGATTGAGAAGGCGGCCCGGAGTGCGCAAATCGATACCTTCATCCGTGACCTTCCTGATGGGTATGACACTGTTGTCGGTGAGCGTGGCCTAAAGCTTTCGGGTGGAGAGAAGCAGCGTGTGGCCATTGCGCGCGTCATTCTCAAGGACCCACGCATTCTTCTGCTGGACGAGGCTACGAGTGCGCTTGATACCCGCACGGAGGTCGCCATCCAGAAGGAGTTGGTTGTCCTGTCGCAGGCGCGCACGACGATCATTGTCGCGCACCGTCTTTCCACGGTTCAGGATGCCGATTGCATCGTGGTGCTTGACGCAGGGCGCGTGGTGGAGCAGGGAAGCCACATGGAACTGCTGTCCGCAAGTGGCCATTATGCCGCAATGTGGGCCGCACAGGCGGGCGAAAACGTTGCTGGACCGCTCTCGGGGGTTGACGAAGCCCCCAAGCATACGTCATAAGCCGCGCCTGATTTACGGAACACGCCGGGCCTCGCTGTCCTGCGTCATCCAGCATCGAGGAAAGTACCACCATGTCTCGCCGTTGCCAGATCACGGGCAAGGGCGTGCTGACGGGCAACAACGTCAGCCACGCCAATAACAAGTCCCGCCGTCGTTTTCTCCCGAACCTGCAGGAGACCACGCTGATCTCCGATATTCTCGGTGCTTCGGTGCGTATGCGCCTGTCCACCAACGGTATCCGCACGGTTGAGCACAACGGTGGACTGGATTCGTTCCTGCTGGGTACGCCGAACCGCAAGCTTCCGACGGAAGCCCAGGTCATCAAGCGCCGTATCCTGCGCGTTCAGGAACGCAAGGCTGCCCAGACCGCCTGAGGAATTTTTGCCGAACTTTGTTTGGTAACAAGATTGCTCTTGAAAACCATGGCGGTCTGGGTCATTCAGCCGCCACTGGGATAAATCAGGTTCGGTCCTTTTGCAGGGCCGCAGCGGAGGTGTTTCGGTTCAGGCTGAAACACCTTTCATTGTATTTTGGAGGTTCTCCGTGTCCGAAAGCGTTCAGGAAGCCAAGTCGGCTCTCTCGAAGATTCGCAACATCGGTATTACCGCGCATATCGATGCCGGTAAGACCACGACGACCGAGCGTATCCTGTATTACACGGGTGTGTCTCACAAGATCGGTGAGGTCCACGAAGGCAACACCACCACCGACTACATGGCGCAGGAACGTGAGCGTGGCATCACGATCACCTCGGCTGCCGTGACGTGTGAGTGGAACGACCACCGCATCAACATCATCGACACCCCGGGCCACATTGACTTCAACATCGAAGTCAACCGTTCGCTCCGCGTGCTCGACGGCGCGATCTTCGTGATCGAAGGCGTGGCCGGCGTGCAGCCGCAGTCCGAAACGAACTGGCGCCTTGCTGACCGTTACAACGTTCCGCGCGTCATCTTCATCAACAAGCTCGACCGGACCGGCGCAGATTTCTACTACGCTTTCAGCACGCTGAAAGAGAAGCTGGACATCGTGGCTGTTCCGCTGCAGCTCCCGATCGGCGCCGAAGAAAACTTCGTTGGTGTGGTCGATCTGGTCGAGATGCGTGCCATCGTGTGGGAAGGCGGCGAACTCGGCGCCAAGTTCCACTACGAAGAGATCCCGGCTGACCTGAAGGAAAAGGCTGACGAAGCCCGCCAGGTTCTGCTCGACACGGCTCTCGCCGTCGACGACGCTGCCATGGAAGAGTACTTCGAGAAGGGCGACGTTGATGTCGCAACCCTGAAGAAGTGCATCAAGAAGGGTGCGATTTCCGGTGAATTCCGTCCCGTCATGTGCGGTACGGCGTTCAAGAACAAGGGCGTTCAGCCCCTGCTCGACGCGGTCATCGATTACCTGCCGGCTCCTGACGAAGTCGAAGGCATCCGTATTGCTCCGCCGGAAGGTGAAGAAGTCGACGAAGACTTCCTGCCGATCGTCCCGGTCGATCCGGATGGCAAGTTCGCTGGCCTTGCGTTCAAGATCATCTCCGACAAGTACGGCACGCTGACCTTTGTTCGCGTTTATCGTGGCGTCCTGAATTCCGGTGACACCATCTTGAACACGACGAAGGGTCACAAGGAACGCGTCGGCCGCATGTTCCAGATGCACGCCGACAAGCGTCAGGAAGTGAAGTCCGTTGGTGCCGGTGACATCGCCGCATTCGTGGGTCTCAAGGACACCGTCACGGGTGACACGCTTGCCGATGCTTCCGATCCGGTGGTTCTGGAGCGTATGCAGTTCCCGGTTCCGGTTATCGACATCTCCGTCGAGCCGAAGACCAAGGACGGCGTCGAGAAGATGACGCTGGCGCTGCAGAAGCTGACGGCTGAAGATCCGTCTCTGCACCTCAAGACCGATCAGGAAACGGGTCAGACCATCCTGTCCGGCATGGGCGAGCTTCACCTGGACATCATCGTTGACCGTCTGCGTCGTGAATACGGCGTCGATGCCAACATCGGCGCACCGCAGGTGGCTTATCGTGAGACGATCACGCGGCCGCATGTCGAGACCTACACCCACAAGAAGCAGTCTGGTGGTTCGGGTCAGTACGCTGAAGTCAAGATCGAATTTGCTCCGTCCGACAAGCCGGATGAGATCATCTTCGAGAACAAGGTCGTCGGTGGTACGGTTCCGAAGGAATACATCCCGGCTGTCGAAAAGGGCATCCGCATGCAGAGCACCACGGGTGTTCTCGCCGGCTTCCCGACGGTGGACTTCAAGTTCACGCTGCTCGACGGTAAGTACCATGACGTTGACTCGTCGGCTCTAGCCTTCGAAATCGCCGCCAAGGCCTGCTTCCGTGAAGGCATGAAGAACGCCGGTCCGGTGATCCTCGAGCCGATCATGGACGTTGAAGTCACGACTCCGAACGACCATGTCGGTGACGTGGTGGGCGATCTTAACCGCCGCCGCGGCATCATTCAGAGCCAGGAAACGTCTGGTTCGACCGTGATGATCCGTGCGCAGGTGCCGCTGAAGGAAATGTTCGGCTACATCTCGCACCTGCGTTCTGCAACGAAGGGCCGTGCGTCCTTCACTATGCAGTTCCATCACTACGAGGCCGTTCCTCGCAACGTGGCCGACGAAATCATCGCGAAGTCCGCCTGATTTCTTTGCCTCGGTGAAACATCAGACCCCGCCAGAGCAATCTGGCGGGGTTTTTTGTATTTCCCATTCAAGGAAGCCGACATCGTAGTCTGCATCCCGGAGATCCGTCGTTACAATTCTGTCGGTGAATTATTTCGCGCAGGCAGAGCAGTTTTGCGGCTTTCGGCTCTTCGTCCCATGAGGGAAGTTCAGCCAACTATAGGCTTTTGGAAACGGCGGAAGGAGAAGGACACCATCTGACGTAGCCTGTTTCCGGCTGAGTTGAGGCCGTGAGCAATCCGTTCCGTCTTTATTTCCGTCGTCCGGATGTGGATGCGCTGGCGGAGGCCTGCGTGGGACGGATGCTTGAGAAGGAAGGGTCTTCGATCAGGTCATGGAGTACGTACGAGTTTGCGCTCAACGGGCCTGACTGCGCCTTTGTGCGGATTGGCTGGTCTGTCCGTAAGGGGAGCACAAAAAAAGCGGCGGAAGGTTGCCCCTGCGCCGCCTTGTCCTGTCCCGTCAGAGATTAATGCAGATTGTCTGTCCGACGGATGAAGGCTGCAACGTTGTCATGAAGCTGCTGCAGGGTCGCCGGGTCCACATAGACCATGTGGCCAGACGTGTACTGCGCATATTCGATGTTCTTCTGTAGGCTGTTCGGCATCGGCAGATGCTTCATCTCGTACACGCCTTCAAAATAAGGCGTTGCGAGGTCGTAGTAGCCAGCATTGAGCATGACGTGCAGATTCGGATTGGTCTTCATTGCCATGGCCAGGTCCGTCATGACGTTAGGTTCGCCCTTAGGCTGGTAACCGTGGCCGGGCTGACGGTGATGGCTGTCCCAGTGGCCCTGACTGTTATAGAGGCGATAATCTTCGTCCGTGCCGTATTTGAGCGTGTTGCGGACATAGTCGTTGAAGACCGTGACATAAGCCGAGCTGATAGCGCTGGACTGCGGATCGTATTCCACTTCCTGGCTCATCGGATCGATTGTCGGGCTTGAATAGCGGGTGTCCAAACGGCCGGTCGCCATACCGGTCTTTGCCTGAAGCTGTTGGTCGAATTCGCCGCCATTGACGCGCAGATCTGCGCGCAGAATGTAATCGACGGGCAGGCCCGTGTAATCATGTAGCTTCGCCGCAATGGCCTGGCGCTGGTTTTCTGGCAGATCGGCACCCTGACGCAGAGCCAGCGTGTAGTCGGTCAGTGCGAAATGCTCGACTTCATGCAGGAACGCCTTCAGGTCCGGATGTTCGGCCGGCAAGCAGTGATGATACCACGCCGTTGCTGCATAGGTCGGCAGGGCCAGCACATAAGGGTCGTCCACGCCAGCATTGAACTGCGGGCTGTCATCGCTGTTGTCGTAGTTCAGGATCTGCGACAGCAGGATAACGCCATTGAAGTCGATGTTCTCGTCCTGCTCCAGGTCGTTGATGACTACGGCCGAACGCATCGTGCCATAGCTCTCACCGAATAGGTATTTGGGCGAATTGTAGCGGTGATACTTGGCCAGGAATTTCGAAATGAAGTGCGTAAAGGCTTCAGCGTCACCATCGACGCCAATGAACTCCTTGTTAGCATCCTTGCCCGCAATACGCGAGAAACCTGTGCCCGGCGCATCGATGAAGACAACGTCTGACACGTCCAGCAGGGATTGCGGGTTGTTGATGAGCGCATAGGGGGCGGCCGGTAGATGGGTGTCACCCGGCGTGTTTACGCGGCGCGGGCCGAAGGTGCCCATGTGAACCCAGACGGAGGCTGAACCAGGGCCGCCGTTATAAAGGAAGGTGATCGGGCGTTTTTCGGCGGGAACACCTTCTTTGAAATAGGCGGTGTAGAACATGGAGGCGACGGGCGCGTTCTTGCTATCGTCATCCTTGCCGCCATCGAGCTTGGTACCACGCTTGGCCAGGATATCGCCGGAATCGTTGTAGTCGTTGCCATGAACCAGAATGGTACCTGCGACTGCCCGGTAGGGGATGGTTGCGCCATTGACCGTTACGGTTCCGTTCGTCACGCTGTCAGCATTGGGCGCCGGTGTGGCAGGACCTGCCGCTAGAGCAGGCACAGCCATCATGGCTGCACCCAGAAGAAGGGCCTTGCGAAGCATGCAGAGGAACTTTCCGTTGGATGTTATGACGCGAGCTTTCTAACCGCAGACGGTCGCACTCGACAAGAGTTGCGACCGCGGATCATTCCTCATCCGAAAGCCCGGTTGGCGTGCATGATCGCCACGCCGATCTCACGCATTAGTGCAAAGCAGCGTGACAGCGGCGCGAAAATCTCCTCATGCTCCCGCGCAAAACCGGCGGCTTCAGCAGCATCACCCGGTTCCCCGAAGTCGAGATTAGCAACGCTTGGAGCGCTGATCGGGAACAGATCCTCCAACAGATGCAGCGCGCGCGGCACATCTAGGCAGAGGATCAGGTTCGTGATTGCTTCGCGTGTCAGGCTATTGCGCGGCCCGAAATAGGGGATGCGGGTTGAAAGCGTCCACAGCCGGTCGATGAGGGCAAAGCGGATGGCATGAAGCAGCTTTTCGCGTGCATCCATGCGGGGCGCATCCGGCCATGCTGCACGCAGGGCGATATGATCCGCCTGGATGCGCCGGAACATGGCCGGGCCATTGGCCCAGAAGCGCAGCAGTTCCAGGCCGTGCGAAATACACAGCAGGCTCTGACGCTCTTCATCGCTCCGGGCTTTTGCTGCACGGTCCAGCCAGGTTCCGGGATCAAGCTGATGGATCGTCGTCCGCAGTACGTCCAGATCCGAGTGCGCAAGGGCCTGACGGGCGAAATCCATGGCTTCGCGGAAACGCGAGGATTCCGTGGCGAACTGCTCGAATGTTTCGGGATGACGCTGTGCTGCGTTCCCAAGGCCATGCAGCACATTCGCCCACCAGCCGAGTTGCTGAAGAATGGCGTTATTGGGAATGGCGCGAAGCTGTCCCGGATGAGTGATGCGTGTGACCGTTGCCGCGTCCGACTGGCGTGCGGAAGGACGGGACCCCGTCTTATCGATTAAGGCTGGACCGAATGCGCTTAGTAGTGCCGCATAGCCGGGATCGTCGACCAGTGCGCCCATGTCGAGCGCGATGGTGGAAAAGAAATCCGATGCGAAGTCAGGCCGCGTATAAACTGGATCTTTCGTGTCCAGTGGGATATCGGCCACATGTTCTGCCAGCGTTGCGATGGTGGAGGCTGCAAGGGCCTTCGTGCCGAACAGCGTGTAGCCGTCTCCACCCTGGAATGCGGTTTCCACCCGGCAGCCGATCCCGGCCTCGCGCATGGCAAGACGCGTACGGGCGGGGGAGAAATAGTCCAGACGCTGGCGCAGGCTGAACGGATGCGCCCCCCGTCCGATGCTTTCGCCGTGTGTGTCGAACAACGTCAGGGACACGTCTTCAAGGCCGTGTTCCGCCAGCAGGGAAAGGGTCCGCATGCGCAACCGTTCGACCAGATTGGTCGCTGCGAGCTGTCCGACGTAACGGCCTGAGTCGGAGTATCCGAACTGAAGCGACAGGCGGCCGTTTGCTCGCAGATAATCGCGCCAGTGACTGGAGCGGAAAGCTTCTTCCAGAATGGTCTCGCCGTTCTCAAGCGCGCTTTCCGTCTCGAACAGCGGTGATATCTCGATCTGGTGGTCCTTGATCCCGAACAGGCGTGCCAGCCAGAGCGTGGCGAGCAGCGTATAGCCGCTTTCGGTCTCGGCAATGAGGAAGCGGATGGGCGAGCCAGAATCGATGTGCTTGAGGATCTGCGCCATCGTCATCATCAGTCGTGCGGCTGATGCGGGCTCGACCAGCAGGGATCCGAAATCCACAGCGCGGGGTTTCAGATCCGAAAGGGCCTCGTCGATTTTGGCCAGCAGAACGCGACGGCGTGAGGGCAGGGCAGGATCATCGGTCAGGCCAAGCCGGGTGCGGGCTACATTGTAGATCTGTGCGGCATTTAGCCTTGTATGGATTCGGGCGATCCCGAGGCCATGGTTCATGAAGCCGGCACGGATGGTCCGCAGGTGCAATCTGGCTTCATCATCCAGCTCGACCGCCGCGTCCTGGAACAGTGGCAGAAGTTCGGTGGCGTCGAGCAGCGCCTTGTCTCGGCAGGCAATCAGTGTCTGGGCAAAATCCTTGATGATTTCCGGAGCAGCATCCTTGCCGGTCGGGCAGGCGGCGTGCTGTGTTTTTACGGCTTCGATCGCCCGGCGCGCCCGCATGGCGAGTGCGCTGTCCTGCAGGCCCAGGCGTTCGAGTCCGTCCGTGAGACGATGCAGCTGGGAGGATTTCAGCTCAAGCCGGATCCGCAGCGTGTCCCACCAGCCGATGTCGTTCCGGCCGTCGGTGTCGAACCCGACCCAGCTTGCGAGGATGACGGGCGAGGGATCGACCTGACTGCCCTCGTCAGACCAGCGCTGGGACATTTCCTGCAGCAGTGCTTCGGTCAGATCGTCGAGCGCATCGCGCCCCCGCAGAATGGCTGCCAGCGCCAGCGCCTGTTCCTGCGCCAGTGTTGGGGGGGCCGGACGGCGATGCGTCTTCAGGCACGGCACTGGCTGTTCCGGATTTTCAGCACGCTGCGTCAGGATCTCATAGACGCCGTCCGCCAGTGCAAAGGTCGGGTGGGCGGTAAAGACGGCGGCAATCTGCGGCACCGTCAGGGAGACGGCATCGGGGGCCTGATCGACAAGGCGTTTTGCCACGGCTTCGAGGCGGCCTTGGGGAGCAGCAGTATCGAGCCCGATATAGGAGCGCAGATGTGCGGCCCGTTCCATGAAATGCTCGTCACGCAGGGCGCGGATGACATTCTCGATTTCGTCCAGCTGCGTCCTGTTCTCGCTCCGGTCGTCGTCCAACAGGCCCTGGCTAATGGATGCAATCAGGTCTGCGAGACCATCGCGCTCATGGAGAAGCCGTGACGTCATTGCGTTAATACGGTCATGGAGGGACGGATCGAGCCGGGAGGCGCAGTCAGACATCGGGAGCAGTCTCGCTTCTGCGGAGAAATGGGACGAAGACGGGGCGCAATACTTTTCATGCCCTGTCACCAAGTGCAACCTTGCTCTGGACGCGACAGCACGGGAGGATGATGCTATCGGTGCGCTCATGCACGCGGACACGACCCCACCCGTTTCCCGGAAATCCAGCACCACAGCTTTCTCACCCAGGTTCATGGCCGGTGGCTTGCTCGTCGGCATGGGTATTCTCGCTGCGGGAACGACACTCGCAGCCGCCCGTCATATCGGGGACGGTAGTCTTGCCTTTAGCCTGCTGCGCGCCGGGTCGCGGGCAGGTGTTGTTGGTGGTCTTGCCGACTGGTTTGCGGTTACGGCCCTGTTCCGTCATCCGCTGGGTCTGCCCATTCCTCATACGGCCATTCTGCCGCGGCAAAAAGAACGGCTCGGTCAGGCGCTGGGACGTTTCATTTCCGGTCAGTTCTTCACTGAGGACGATGTTCGCCGCGCCCTGTCGAAAATTGACCTCTCCAGCCTGATTGCCGACATGCTGAATGACCCGGCGAATCGACAGACGCTCGTCACCAGCATGCGCTCCGCCATCCCGGTGATGTTCGATCGGATGGAAGACGGGCGCGCCAAGACCGCCATTTCTCGCGCGCTTCCGGTTCTGCTGAATGGCGAGGAAATGGCTCCCCTCGTTTCTCGTGGCATGCGGGCGATGGTGGACAGCGAGATGCATCAGGAGGTCCTGTCCTTTCTGCTGGAGCGCATCAAGACGACTGTGACCTCCCGTGAGTCTGATCTGCGTCATTTTGTAGAAGAACGAGTGCGCGAGCAGGGGGGGCGTTTTCTGGGCTGGGCGATCGGTGGGTCAGTCGCCAGTCGTGTCCTCATGGCGCTCCATGCCGAGTTTGAGCGGGTTGATCCGATGGACTCGGAACTGCGGCACGGGTTCACCACCTGGGTCCGGGGTGAAATTGATCGTATTGAAAATGATCCTGCCCGGCGCAAGGATATGGCCGACACGATCACATCTGTTCTGACGCATACCAGCCTTAAAGGATGGAGTTCGGAGCTATGGGAGCGTCTGCGGCGCATGGTCGAGGAAGACAGCGGACGCGAGGACGGCTGGAGCGCTACTGTTATCGATGCGGCGATTGTTCAGCTGGCCAGTGCCCTGCGCTCCAATGAATCCCTGCGTTTGAAGGTCAATCAGGCTGTTGAAAGCACCGTTCAGCGGATCCTGCCCGGCCTGCGTGAAAAGCTCTCGGGGTTTATCGCGGCCGTTATGGCGGGCTGGGACGGAAACGATCTGGCGGCCCGGCTGGAGTCGCGAGTGGGTCGTGATCTGGCCTATATTCGTATAAATGGCACTGTCGTTGGTTTTCTTGCCGGAGCGGCGCTCGACGGCGTTTCTCGACTGTTTTTTGGTGTGTGACATTCCATGTCAGGCAAAGGTCGGGCACAGAAGTCTTGACCTTTGCATTGGTATGGGTCATTTGGAACAAATCAGGACTTATCAAGTCTTGAATTAGAACAAGATGCGAGTGTGCAAGCGATGCTGAGGCTCTCCAAACTAGCCGATTACGCTACTGTCCTTCTGGTCCATCTCGGTCGTCATGAAGGACTGGCAACAGCCGCAGCCCTTGCAGTAGAAACTGGCGTTCCCGAACCCACCGTAGCAAAGCTCCTTAAAGGTCTGGCCTCCAGCGGTCTGGTGCTATCTCATCGCGGCGCACGAGGCGGCTACCGTCTTGCGGGCGAGCTTGAGAAGGTGACCGTCGCCACTGTTATTGCGGCAGTAGACGGTCCTATCGCTATTACCGCCTGTTGCGACGGGCGCGAATGTGAGCACAGTTCCTTGTGCGGTTTATCGGGGCAGTGGGACGTCGTGAACGACGCCATTCTGAGCACACTCAATAGTATTACACTGGCGGATATGGGCCGACATGCGGAGCGCCTGCCACGGCGCGGCCCCGCTCTGGCTCCTATTGCCACCGTTGGAACGGAGTCTTCCTCCGTGACCGAAGCGGTTAGTTAAGGACAACACACCATGCCAGCCGTGACGGAAACCCGCGAGACAGTCGAAAAACTCGCGAAATCCAGCTACGAATGGGGCTTTGAGACCGATATCGAAATGGATATCGCGCCCAAAGGTCTCAATGAGGAGACGGTGCGCCTGATCTCCGAGCGCAAGGGCGAGCCGCAATGGATGCTGGATTGGCGTCTGAAGGCTTTTCGTGCGTGGCTGGAAATGGAAGAGCCTACTTGGGCTCATATCCATCATCCGCCGATCGATTATCAGGACGCCCATTACTTCGCTCAACCGAAGAAAAAGCCCGGTCCTAAAAGTCTTGATGAAGTTGATCCCGAACTGCTCAAGACTTATGCTAAGTTGGGCATTCCTCTGCACGAACAGGCCCTTCTAGCGGGTGTGGAAGGCGCTGAAGAAGCGCGTCTGCCTGTAGCGGTCGATGCTGTTTTTGACAGTGTGTCCGTCGCAACGACCTTCCGTAAAACTCTTGCGGAAGCTGGTGTTATCTTTTGCCCGATTTCCGAGGCTATCCGCGAACACCCCGAACTGGTCCAGAAATATCTGGGTACGGTCGTGCCGGTGTCCGACAACTTCTTCGGGGCGTTGAACTCTGCCGTCTTTACCGACGGCTCGTTCGTTTACATCCCTGAAGGCGTCCGCTGCCCGATGGAACTGTCTACCTATTTCCGCATTAATGCGCGCAATACGGGGCAGTTCGAACGCACGCTGATTATTGCTGAAGACCGAGCCACAGTCTCCTATCTGGAAGGTTGCACAGCGCCCCAGCGTGACGAGAACCAGCTTCATGCGGCTGTGGTCGAACTCATTGCTATGGAAGACGCCTCGATCAAGTATTCCACCGTCCAGAACTGGTATCCGGGCGATGATGAAGGTCGGGGTGGCATCTACAACTTTGTCACCAAGCGTGGCATCTGCCGTGGCGCACGGTCCAAGATTTCGTGGACCCAGGTTGAAACCGGCTCTGCGATCACATGGAAATATCCGTCCTGCGTGTTGGCAGGTGAGGGATCAGTCGGCGAGTTCTACTCGGTTGCAGTGACCAACAACCATCAGCAGGCCGATACGGGCACGAAGATGATCCATCTCGCGCCAAACACGCGCTCGACGATTATCGCCAAGACCATTTCCGCTGGGCACTCTGATAGCACCTATCGTGGTTTGGTCCGCATGCAGCCCAAAGCGCGTAACGCACGCAATTTTACGCAGTGCGACAGTCTGCTGATTGGCGATCAGTGCGGTGCGCACACAGTACCTTATATTGAAAGCCGTAACATGACGGCGCGCGTGGAGCATGAAGCGACCACGTCCAAAATCTCCGAAGACCAGCTCTTCTACTGCCGTTCGCGCGGCCTGTCGGAAGAAGATGCAGTTGGTCTGATCGTCAATGGTTTCTGCCGCGAGGTGCTCAAGGAGCTCCCGATGGAATTCGCGGTCGAGGCGCAGAAGCTTCTGCAGATCAGCCTCGAAGGAAGTGTGGGTTAATATGAGCGATTTTCTGAAAATTCAGGGTCTTCAGGCCCGCATCGACGCCGACGGTACGCCCAAGGACATTCTCAAGGGGCTCGACCTCGAAATCCCCAAGGGTGAAGTCCACGCGATCATGGGGCCAAATGGCTCTGGTAAATCCACGCTGTCTTATGTGCTTGCCGGTCGTGACGACTACGAAGTGACGGGTGGGTCAGCCACTTTCAAGGGACAGGATCTGCTGGCTCTTGAGCCCGAAGAACGCGCTGCGCTGGGTTTGTTTCTGGCATTCCAGTCACCGGTCGAACTTCCCGGTGTGAATAATGCGAATTTCTTGCGTACGGCCGTAAACGCCGTTCGTCGGGCGCGTGGTGAAGCCGAAATGGATGCAGTGGCTTTTCTCAAGGCTGTTCGTGCCGAGACCAAGCATCTCTCCATGTCCGACGACATGCTCAAGCGTGCAGTTAATGTCGGCTTTTCGGGCGGCGAGAAGAAGCGCAATGAAGTGCTTCAAATGCGTCTGCTTCAGCCGTCTTTTGCTATTCTTGACGAGACGGACAGTGGTCTGGACATTGACGCCCTGCGTATTGTCGCTGAAGGCGTGAATTCCCTGCGCAGCCCGGATTTTTCGGCTCTGGTTATCACCCATCATCAGCGTCTGCTCGATTACATTGTGCCGGACCGCGTGCATGTTATGGCGCATGGCCGCATCATCCACAGTGGCGGTCCCGATATCGCCAAGACACTTGAGAAGCAGGGTTATACCCAGTTCCTCGAGGCAGCAGCGTGAGCGGAGCTCCCACCGTAATGCAGAACGCTGTTCCCGCTCTGGAGGCGTTTGTTGCACGTGCCGCCGGGCAAGGTGCGGCTCTAGCCGAAACGGGGCTGCCGACGCGCCGCGTTGAAGCCTGGCGTTATACGCCACTTCGTTCGATCGCGGATACGGTGTGGCAAAAGGCTGCGTCCCTGACGACCGAAACCGCCACTGCGCTGCTGAATCATCTGATCTTGCCTGAAACGGGCGTCCGTGTGGTCTATGGCAATGGTCAGCTTTTGGATGCGTTATCGGCTTTTCCGGAAGTTGCTCAGCGGGCTTCGGAAAACGTTTCTCCGCTCAAGGGGGTGTTTTCCGCAACGCTAAATACGGCGCTGGGTGAAAGAGGTCTCGATATTCGAATACCCGCTGGAACGGATGCGGGTCTGCTGACGCTCGTTAGCCTCTCTAATGGGCAGGATGTTTCGACGCATCTTCAGCACCGGATCGTACTGGAAGACGGCGCGTCCTTGACACTGTATGACGTCAGTGCAGGTGAGGGGCGTTATATCGCCAACCCGCGCTTTGACATTGTTGTGGGCAAGGAGGCGACGCTCCGTCATGTCAAGGTGCAGCGTGAGAGCCTGACCGCCACGCATCTCGCCATCGTTTCGGCCGATGTGGCGGAGAAGGGCGAATATGACAGCTTTACCCTGAATCAGGGTAGCAGCCTTGCGCGTCATGAAGCTGTCGTGACACTGGGTGCACCTCACGCCATGGCGCATGTGAATGGCGTACAGATCGTCGATGGCCAGCGCCTGAACGACCTGACATCCATGATCCATCATGCCGCTCCTGATGGGAGCTCGCGCCAGACCGTCAAGACGGTTCTGTCCGACGCCGGGCAGGGTGTTTTCCAGGGCAAGATCCTTGTTGATCGCGTGGCCCAGAAAACTGATGGCTATCAGATGAACCAGGCGCTTCTGCTGTCTGAAAAGGCGCAGATCAACAGTAAGCCCGAGCTGGAAATTTACGCTGACGACGTCAAGTGCAGTCACGGCGCCACTGTTGGTGCACTTGATGACGAGCAGCTCTTTTATCTGCGCTCCCGGGGTATTCCGCAAACGGATGCACGGGATATGCTTGTGCGTGCATTCCTGATCGATGCGCTGGATCTGGTTTCCGATGAGGGGCTGCGTGATCTGCTGCTGCGGAGCATGACCTCATGACCTCTACTGACCGCCCTACTGGGATGGACCTGTCGGCAATTCGCTCCCATTTCCCGATCCTGAACGAAACCGTTCATGGCCGGCCTCTGGTCTTTCTCGATAGCGCGGCTTCGTCCCAGAAGCCGGATGACGTGATCGAGGCCATGCGGGACGCGGCGTATCACCAGTATGCCAACATTCATCGTGGCTTACATTGGATGAGCGAGCGCACGACGGAAGCCTATGAGCGTGCCCGTCATGACGTGGCCCGTCTTCTAAATGCGCCCGATCATCGGGAAATCGTTTTTACCCGTAACAGCACCGAGGCCATTAACCTCGTGGCGCACAGTTTTGGCAGTATGCTGAAGCCCGGGCAGGCAGTTCTGATTTCCGAGCTTGAGCATCACGCCAATATCGTGCCTTGGCTTATGCTGCGGGATCGTGCGGGTATCGAGCTGCGTGTCGCTCCTATCAATGATGCCGGTGATATTGATCTGGACGCTTACGAAGCGCTTCTGTCGGATGGGAAGGTGGCGCTTGTTGCCGTCACGCACATGTCCAATGTGCTGGGAACGATTACGCCGGCCAGTAAGCTGGCGGAAATCGCCCATGCTTATGGCGCGCGCATTTTGCTGGACGGGTCTCAGTCGGTCGTTCATCGCAAGATTGACGTGAAAGCTATTGGAGCAGATTTCTTCACCTTCACGGGTCATAAGCTCTATGGCCCTACGGGGATTGGGGTGCTCTGGGGGAAGATGGAGTTGCTGGACATAATGCCGCCTTTTATGGGCGGTGGTGACATGATTCAGAACGTGTCTTTCGAGCGCGCTACCTGGGCGCATGTTCCTCACAAGTTTGAGGCCGGTACACCTGCCATTCTGGAGACGATCGGTCTTGGGGCGGCTGTCCGTTTTGTGGAAGAGATCGGTTATGATGCCATTTCGTGCCATGAAGCTGACCTGACCTCTTATGCGCTGAAAAAGATGCGTGGGATCAATAGTTTGCGCATTTTGGGCGAACCTGAAGAGCGCGGGGGCGTAATCTCCTTCGTCATGGACGGTGCGCACCCACATGATCTGGCAACCTTGTTGGATCAGCTCGGAATTGCCATCCGCGCCGGGCAGCATTGTGCTGAACCTCTGGTGCGTCGTCTTGGCGTTCATGCCACCGCACGTGCCAGTTTTGGCATCTACACCACGACTGAAGAGATCGATGCGCTGATCGAAGGGCTTGAACGGGCCCGGATGATGCTCGCATGAGTGAAGCCATGACCGATATCACAACCAGTGAAGATACAGCTGCCGTTCCTGCAACAGGAACGGCACCCGATCAGGAAGCGGTCATCGCGGCGATCGCGACGGTGTATGATCCGGAGATCCCGGTCAACATCTATGAGCTCGGCCTGATCTACGCGATCGACCTGCATGATGATGGCCGCGTACATATTGAGATGACGCTGACGGCGCCGAACTGCCCCAGCGCACAGGAATTGCCGGAGATGGTGCGCGATGCTGTCTCTCATGTTCCGGGCGTCAGTCAGGCTACTGTCGAAATCGTCTGGGATCCGCCATGGGATATGAGCCGCATGAGCGATGATGCCCGGCTTGCTCTTAATATGTTTTGATCTGGAAAGAAGCATTCATGTCCGACGTTGCAACGCGCCGCTCGCTGCCCGCTCTCATGGCACTGTCCGATCAGGCAGCCAAGCGTCTCAAAGCTCTTTATGCCAGCTCCCATCAGGGCCAGCTTCTGCGTATCAGTGTGGGAACGCGCGGATGCTCGGGACTATCTTATGAAATGAATTTTGTGACGGCCCCAGAGCTAACCGATGAGCGGGTCGAGGATCAGGGTGTAACCCTGCTGGTAGATCGCAAGGCGACCCTGTTCCTGACCGGTACTGTCATGGATTACGAGGTCAAGGACCTCGAATCCGGTTTTACGTTCAGGAATCCGAACGAGAAAGGTCGCTGCGGCTGCGGCGAGAGTTTTCACGTTTGATTCGCTTCACGTCCCGTGACAGCACGACCACGGCCTCGACTTCTGTGGACCATAGGAACTGGTCCACAATCGTCAGGCCGATGACCGAGAATCCTGCGTTCCACAGAGCTCTACCGTCTTTTTCAAGCGCCGCTGGGTTGCAGCTCACGTAAACGATGTCCGGCACGGCCGACTTGGCCAGGGGCGCCGTTTGTGCGCCCGCACCTGCGTAAGGCGGATCAAGAACCACGGCCCGTGTTGATTTTAGATCGTGTGGCAGAAGCGGCTGGCGCCCCAGATCCCGATGAAACCCATCAACGCGGCGTCCACCGGAGGCAGCTTTCAGGCAGTGTGCAGCCGCCAGATTGCCTTCATAGGCCATGACACGGCCTTTTTCGGACATCGGGAAGGTCAGGGTGCCACATCCGGCAAACAGTTCGACCGTCACATCCTTTTTGTTGAGTGACGGCAAGCCGTCGACAACGGCGGCGACAATAGTCTTCTCGGCATCAGCGGTCGCCTGAAGAAAGGCAGAGGGAGGCGGGGAGACGATCACACCGTCAAAATCTTCCCGGACCGGGCCGGACTGGGCCACTGTCTCGATACCCAGATCTTTCGGATCCTGCCAGGAAATTCGCGACAGGTTATGCTCGCGGGCAAAGGCTGCCAGTTTGATGCGGTCAGCACTCGTCAAGGGAGCGGGGGTCTGCAGTGTGAGGTCTGGTCCACTGTCGAGCAGGTTGACCATCAGGCTCCCGCGGCCCGTCAGTGCACCCAGACTTCCAAGAACTTCACGCAGAGGGGTGAGAAGTCCAAAAATTTCGGGATGCAGGACATGGCATTCCGTCATGTCCACGGGATCACCATTGCGGCGATGCAGCCCGATGATCACGCCGCCCGGCACGCGCTGGACAGCAAAATCCATGCGGCGCCGGGTTTTTGGCGTTGTCTGGAACATCCGTGCAAGCGGTAGATCTGTGAAACCCGCTGCTGTGAGGGCCTGTGTGACGCGCTGCGTCTTCCAGTCCAGCAGAGCCGGGAGGGAGAGGTGCTGTAATGCACAGCCGCCGCATTCGCCAAACAGGTCGCACAGGGGGATGACGCGGTCGGGTGATGCGTGAACGATGTCAATGAGTTCGGGATGGGAGGGAGCGAGGCGGACCCGGACGTCTTCCCCGGGCAGAGTACCCGGGATGAAAACGGTCTGGCCATCAAGATGCGCGATGCCGTCGCCTGCCGCACCCAGTCCTTCAATCCGGAGTTCTGCAACTCCGGTCAAGGTGTCATTCATTACCGTAATGGCGCCCATCATGCTGAACAGGAGCAGCAGGATCGTTGCTACCGGGAACTATGACTTTTCTGCGGCGCGGGACCAGCATGAAAGCGGGCGTATCACCCCCAAACCCTGTCTTTGGCCCATCGTTTTCGAAAGCAGGGGCCAGTTCAACCGAACGGTGGCTGACGGGGGCCTCGATCGCCGCGACAGAGGTGGGTGTGACCTGCTGAACGGTCTCGTTTTCGTCGCGATCGCCACGATTGCGATTGCGACCGCCACGACGGCGCTTGCGGGGCCGCTGCTCTCCTTCTTCCGCCACGTCCTGCGGTGCAGGAGTCGCGGTCTCGGGCGGGCGGCGTTCACCGTCTTCGGGAGCCCAGTCAACGGTTGTGATGCCTTCAAGAACTGGGCGTGCAATCACCTTGCCTGTCAGTGTCTCGATGGCTTCCAGCAGTCTGCGATCGCGCGGGGCTGCCAGACTGAAGGCATGGCCTTCGTTACCTGCACGACCGGTCCGCCCAATGCGATGCACATAATCTTCCGCATTGAACGGTAGATCATAATTGAAGACATGCGACAGGCCGCCGATATCGATGCCGCGCGCTGCCACGTCCGAGCATACCAGGAACTTCAGGTCGCCAGAGCGGAAACGTTCAAGCGTCGAGAAGCGAAGGGACTGGGCCAGATCTCCATGAAGATGACCGGCTTCGATGCCATGCTTGGTCAGATACTGCTGGATCATGTCCACATCGCGCTTGCGATTGCAGAACACGATGGCGCTCTGGACGTTTTCACGACGCAGCAGCTTCTTAAGCGTGCGACGCTTTTCGTCCTCCGGCACAATAACCAGAGCTTCTTCGATCGTCGTGGCTACGGAAGACTGGCGCGCCACCGTGATTTCCACCGGGTGTCGGAGGAAAGCATCGGCTAAACGGCGGATTTCCGGTGCCATCGTGGCGGAGAAGAAGAGGGTCTGGCGATGGGCCGGCAGCAATGCCACAATTTTTTCGATATCGGGGATGAAGCCCATGTCCAGCATACGGTCGGCTTCGTCGATCACGAGCGTGCTGGTCTGCGTGAGCAGCAGGCCACCGCGTCCGAACAGGTCGAGCAAACGGCCCGGAGTCGCGATCAGCACATCTACGCCGCGGTTCAGCACGTCGCGCTGTTCGGCCATGCTCTCGCCACCGATCAGCAGCGCATGGGTCAGACGCAGATACTTGCCATAGAGCTTGAAGTTCTCGGCAACCTGCAATGCCAGCTCTCGCGTGGGCTCCAGGATCAGTGAGCGCGGCATCCGGGCGCGGGCACGTGAGCCGGCCAGTTTTTGGAGCATCGGCAGTGTGAAAGAGGCAGTTTTGCCGGTTCCGGTCTGGGCGACACCCAGAACGTCATGGCCCTTCAGGACTTCGGGAATGGCCTGGGCCTGAATGGGAGTGGGGTGTTCGTAACCAAGCTCCTCAATGGCTCGCATGATCGACTCGCCCAGACCCAGATCGGCAAAGCGTGGCCTGTCGGAAACGTCTTCGGCAACCACGACGGCGGAGGGATCAACGGTTTCTTCAACGACAGCCGGTGTTGCAGCAGCCGCTTTGGTACGGCGACGACGCGCAGGCTTTTCGCTTTTCGAGAGTTCGGCCTGAACGGCAGGAGTTTCTTCGGCAGCGGGTTCCAGGGCTTCCACGACAGGGGCGGAGGCCTTGCGACGGGAGGGACGCGTTTTCTTTTCGACGGGGGCCTCTACCTTGGCCTCTGCAACTGCGACATCCACCTTGCGCGGACGGCCGCGACGACGCGGCGCTGCAGGAGATTCTGGGGTTTCCTCCGGCACAACTTCGGTGGCGGGCTGTTCCATAACCGGCGTCTTGCGCGGACGGCCACGGCGTTTGGGGGCCGCCTCGACTTCTTCGGTCACGGTCTTGACTTTTTTTGTGGAGCGACGGCGCGGGGTAGGTGCGGCTACAGATGCCTGGGCAGGCTTGGTCGCGGCTTCCGGTTCTATAACAGCTTTTTTGGGGCGTCCTGCCGTTTTCGGAGTAGGGACTTCGCTTTCACTCGCGGATTCGGTAGCAGGCGTGGCTGTTTTGCGGGTCCGGCGTGCAGGCGCCTTTACTTCCGCCGTTTTTTCCATCGCCATTGCCGCAGCCTTCGTGCGGCGCGTGCGGGGAGCCTTGGCGGCAGGAGTTTCCGTTACCGGAGACGTTTCGCCTTCATCGGCAACCGTCGGTGACGTTGCGGCTGCGGCAGCACGTGAACCAGAGGGGCGTCCGCGTCTGGGCGTTGCAGTCGTACGGGGCTTGGAAGGACCGGAGGTCGTTTTCGCGCTCAAATGACTCTCGAGACTCTCTTTGACGGCGCACACCCGAATGGATGAGGGCCGGAGTTGAGGGCGGGGCAATTGCCCGCAGCTATAACTGGTGCGTTATCGATAAATAGCAGGAATGGCAAGCGATACGGCCCTTCAAGCGCCGTATCGCTTACGATTTCACATGCCGCGTGCCATTGCGGCGACAAGAATGGTCAGGACACCCAGCCCCGCCATCATGGCGGTGCGGCTGCGCAGGGTGTCGAATAGCGCGGGCTGGGGGCGCATGGCGCGTCGGGCCCGACGGAAGGGGCCTTGGACGGTCAGGATGAAAATTACCGCCATAGCGAGGCCCAGAAGTTGCATCGCATTGACCGGCCAGGGCACGGATGCAAATCCGCCTTCATGGAAAATCAGACCCCAGCCGCTCAGTAGCGAGAACGGGACGACCTGATAGAGGCCGCGGAAAAAGCGCGTGTAACCCTGAAGCAGGACGGAGTTACGTGGTCCCGGATCCAGCAGTCCGACCGTGGAGCGGACAACGAGTGTCGAGTAGATCGAACCGCCGACCCAGTATGTCATGCACAGCAGATGGATTGCGAGCACGAGGCTCCAGATGATCGACCCTGTCATTGATCCTCGTCATGGTTGAAAATGGAAAAAAAGGGGAAAGAACATTCCCGAAGCATTTCCCTTGAATACCCGACGCAAGCCCCTTAGCGCCAGAGGGAAGCGGAATTGAGGGGCCCCGTAAGAGGCAACGTAACAGCCGCTCATGCTTTGCTGTCATAAAACCAGCAGGAGAACGCCCTCGAGATGTCCCGCCCTGTAATATTCGCTCCTGTGTCTCGCCATCCTTTCGCATTGCTAATGCCCGAGGAGAGCGACCGCATGGATTATGCGGCTGCTGCCATCCTTCCATCTACACGTCTGATGGAAAATGCCGGCTGGGCCGCTGCACGCGTTATCCGTAACCGTTTTTCGCCGTGTCGTGTCACGGTTGCCTGCGGGCCGGGAAACAACGGTGGAGACGGCTATGTCGTAGCCCGCAATCTCGCACGCTGGGGTTGGTCTGTCCGCGTTGCCGCGCTTTCTGCTCCCAAATTCGGGACGCCTGCTGCCGACATGGCTGCCCGCTGGGCTGGTCCTATGGTGCCGTTCACAGCTGAGGAATTGGCGGAGGCTGATTTGGTGGTGGATGCGGTTTTTGGTTCGGGGTTGAAGCGCCCTGTTGCGGATGATGTTGCGGCTGTTCTTGCGGCTGCTCGGGAGGTCGTTGCCATCGATATGCCGAGCGGCGTGGCTGGGGCCTCGGGTGAAATCCTCGGAAAGGCCCGCGGCTGTAAGTTCACGGTGACTTTTGTTCGTCTGCGCCCCGGGCATGTCCTGCAACCTGGTTCTGATCTGTGTGGTGAGGTGATCTGCGCCGATATAGGCATGCCTGAAGCGGCGTGGGACGGCGTTACGCCGCTTGTGCAGCATAACGAGCCTGGCCTGTGGAGTTTGCCGCTTTCGGGGGATGGGGACTATAAATACCACCGTGGTGTCGTCAGTCTGTGTGGTGGGGCTGAAATGCCCGGTGCGGCCCGGCTTGCGGCTCGCGGGGCGCGCCGCAGCGGGGCGGGTCTTGTGCGAATTGCGGCGGGTGAGGGGGCTTCGGCCTATCGACTCGGTGATCCTGGTCTGATCGTGGACGAGGCGCCGCTTTCCGAATTGCTGAAAGATGCGCGTCGCAAGGTCTGGATCTGCGGTCCCGGCCTGACCGAAGACGAAGTTGCTACGACCCTTCCGCAGCTTCTCAAGGCCGACCGGATCGTGTTGGCGGATGCCGGTGCACTGGCATGGGGATCGCAGGATCTGTCGCGGCTGAAAGGGGTTGTTGCCGTCACGCCCCATATCGGAGAGTTTCGCAAACTCTTCGGACCGGTCGAAGGCAGTCGTCTGGATGTCGCGCTGGCTGCTGCAAAGCGTATCAATGCTGTTGTCGTCATGAAGGGGCCTGACACAATCATTGCTGCTCCGGATGGTCGGGTTGCCATCAATACGCATGCGTCGTCTGCTCTGGCGACGGCGGGTTCGGGGGATACCCTCACGGGTGTGATCGCAGCCCTTCTTGCGGCGGGGATGGATGTCTGGGAAGCCTGCTGCGCAGGCGTCTGGCTGCATGGGGAAGCTGGAATCGAGGCCGGGAAAGTGCATGGCGGCTGGCCCCTGGCCGAGGATCTGGATCTCCCTCTAGGGCAGGCAAGGGCGACCGCCACGCGTCTGGCGCGGGAGGCATTAGATAAAAAGGCGACCGGATCACTGTTGTGAAGTCGCGTTTCATGCGCTAAAGGCCGCGCATCCGAGGTTCGGTAACACGAGCCTGGAGGCCGAGCGCTGCGGGCGTGGTGAAATTGGTAGACACGCCAGATTTAGGTTCTGGTGGCGCAAGTCGTGGGGGTTCAAGTCCCTCCGCCCGCACCAAGCCCGGCTTCCCGAGAAAGAGATTTGACCAACCTACCGACCGAGAGGATCGCCTGGCTCATGCAGGTTACGCCCACGCTCAACGAAGGACTTAAGCGCGCCTTCACCGTCGTTGTCCCGTCTGCCGACCTGCAGGTCCGTCGCGATGCACGACTCGCTGAAGTCGCCAAGACGATCAAGCTTCCGGGCTTCCGTCCGGGCAAGGTGCCGGCCTCCCTCGTCAAACAGCGTTACAGCGATTCCGTGAATGCGGAGCTGCTGGAAGAAGTCATCAATGACGCCACGACCAAGCTGTTTGCAGAGCAGAATGTTCGTCCGGCGATGCAGCCGAAGGTCGAAGTGGTTTCCGCCATCGAAGACGGCAAGGATCTCGAATTCAAGGTTGAGACCGAAGTTCTCCCGGAAATCGAAGTTCCCGACCTGTCTGGCCTGAAGCTGACGCGCCTTGGCGCCAAGGTCAGCGAAGAGACCGTCGAGAAGGCCCTGAACGACGTTGCCCGTCGCAGCCGCAAGTTCGAGACGATCGAAGAAGACCGCGCAGCCGCTCAGGGCGATGTCGTCTGCGTTGACTTTGTGGGCAAGCTGGACGGTACGCCGTTCGACGGTGGCACGGCTGACGATGTGAATGTCGAAATCGGCGGCGAAGGCTTCATCCCCGGCTTCGCCGAGCAGATGGAAGGCATGAAGGCTGGCGAAGAGCGCGTTATCAACGTGACGTTCCCCGCCGACTATCAAGCTGAAGAGCTGGCCGGCAAGGCCGTGACCTTCGACATTAAGGCGAAGTCCCTGAAGAAGGCTGTTGATCCGGCCATCGACGACGAGCTTGCCAAGACGATCGGTTTCGAGAACCTCGAACAGATCCGCAAGATCATCACGGAACAAGCTGAGGGTGAATACCAGCAGCTTTCGCGTTTGCGCATCAAGCGCGATCTTCTGGACGCGCTGTCCGAGAAGACGGACTTCGAAGCGCCGTCCAGCATGGTTGACGCCGAGTTCAACCAGATCTGGGCCCGCGTCGAGGAAGACCGCAAGGCCGGTCGTCTGGACGAAGAAGATGCTGGCAAGGACGAAGAGACCCTCAAGGCTGACTACCGTCGCATTGCCGAGCGTCGCGTGAAGCTGGGTCTGCTGCTGGCTGAGATCGGCCGCAAGCAGGAAATCCAGGTTTCCCGTGAAGAGCTTCTGGGTGCGATGCAGCAGGAAGCCCAGCGTTACCCGGGTCAGGAACAGATGGTTTTCGAGTTCTTCTCCAAGAACCCGCAGGCTGTCGAAGGGCTCCGTGGCCCGATCCTGGAAAACAAGGTCGTCGATTATCTGATCGAGCTGGCTGACGTCACCGACAAGGAAGTGACGCCGGAAGAACTGGCCGAAATCCCGCCCGCCGAACTCTGATCTTTCGGCGCGGGATCCAGCGGGCGCTCTTCGGGGTACCCGTTTTTTCCTGCCTGCTCCCTTTGACGGAACGACATGTCGGGTCCATGTTAGGAAGTAGAAGAAAGCCCATCGGGCATTGAGGAACAGACAGCATGGCCATTCGGGATCGTGATCCCCTCGAGGTGTTCAGCAACTCTCTGGTGCCGATGGTGGTCGAGCAGACTGCCCGCGGAGAGCGCTCCTTCGACATTTTTTCGCGTCTCCTTCAGGAGCGAATTATCTTCCTGACCGGACCTGTCTACGATCAGGTCTCGTCCCTGATCTGCGCGCAGCTCCTCTATTTGGAGAGCGTGAATCCCACCAAGGAAATCTCGTTCTACATCAACAGCCCGGGCGGTGTCGTTTCCGCTGGTCTCGCGATCTATGACACCATGCAGTACATCCGCTGCCCCGTGAGCACGGTCTGCATCGGTCAGGCTGCATCCATGGGTTCCCTGCTTCTGGCAGGTGGCGAGAAGGGGCATCGCTACGCCCTTCCCAATGCCCGCGTAATGGTTCACCAGCCGTCCGGTGGTGCTCAGGGACAGGCTTCAGACATCGAGATCCAAGCTCGCGAAATTCTCATCATCCGTCAGCGGTTGAACGAGATCTATCGCGAACATACCGGTCAGACGTTGGAGCAGATCGAGCAGAAGCTCGAGCGTGACAGTTATCTCTCAGCCAACGAGGCCCGCGAATTCGGCCTGATCGACAAGGTCGTCGTACGCAATCCGCATGAGACCACGTCCGATCCGAGTTGAGATACTTCCGGACCTGAGGAGCCTTATGCTCCTTACCGGACCAGAAAAGCGGCATTCCGATATGCCGCTTTTCGTGTCTTGGGGCATCGGGGCTCCGGGGTTGCCGAAGACTCCGACCTCGGCCTAAAGTTAAAGTTCTTTCGCATGTCTGCTGCATGAATGTGGTCAGGTCGTGCGCAAGGGAAAGGGAACAGCAATGAGCAACAAATCCGGCGATTCCAAGAACACCCTGTATTGCTCGTTCTGCGGGAAATCCCAGCACGAAGTCCGTAAACTGATTGCTGGTCCCACGGTCTTCATCTGCGATGAATGCGTCGAACTCTGCATGGATATCATCCGTGAAGAGCACAAGACCCATCTCGTGAAGTCCCGTGATGGTGTTCCGACTCCCAAGGAAATCTGCAAGGTTCTTGACGATTACGTGATTGGTCAGTTCGAGGCCAAGCGTGCGCTCTCCGTGGCGGTTCACAACCATTACAAGCGCCTTGCCCATGCCACGAAGAGCAGCGACATCGAGATTGCAAAGTCCAATATCCTGCTGATCGGTCCGACGGGTTCGGGCAAGACCCTGCTTGCCCAGACGCTGGCACGTATCCTGGACGTTCCCTTCACGATGGCGGATGCCACGACCCTGACTGAAGCCGGCTATGTCGGTGAGGACGTGGAGAACATCATCCTCAAGCTGCTCCAGTCCGCTGACTACAATGTCGATCGGGCCCAGCGCGGCATTGTCTATATCGACGAGATCGACAAAATTTCCCGCAAGTCCGACAACCCGTCCATAACGCGTGATGTCTCGGGTGAGGGCGTGCAGCAGGCCCTGCTGAAGCTCATGGAAGGCACCGTAGCTTCTGTGCCGCCGCAGGGTGGTCGCAAGCATCCGCAGCAGGAATTCCTGCAGGTCGATACGACCAACATGCTCTTCATCTGTGGCGGTGCTTTTGCCGGTCTGGACAAGATCATTTCGGCGCGTGGTAAGGGGTCGGGCATTGGCTTTGGTGCGGATGTGCGTTCTGATGACGAGCGTCGTCTTGGTGCGATTCTGCAGAGCGTGGAGCCGGAAGATCTGTTGAAGTTCGGTCTCATCCCCGAATTTATCGGCCGCTTGCCGGTCATAGCAGCCCTGAACGATCTGGACGAATCCGCGCTGATTCAGATCCTCAGTAAACCCAAGAACGCGCTGATTAAGCAGTATGGTCGTCTTTTCGAGATGGAAGGCGTCAAGCTGACCTTTACGGAAGATGCCCTGGCAGCGATTGCCAAACGCGCCATCGAGCGCAAAACTGGTGCGCGTGGCCTTCGTTCGATCCTGGAAAGTATTCTTCTTGGTACGATGTTCGACTTGCCTGGACTTGAAGGCGTCGAAGAGGTCGTCATTAACCGGGAAGTGGCGGAAAACAAAGCCCAGCCAGTCTATGTTTACGGGAAGGGCAAGTCCGAGCCCACGGAGCAGTCTGCGTAAAAATGGTTCCGGCTCTTGTGCTGGCCCCTTCGGCTTTCGACATAACTGACTGAGATTGTCCGAACTCATGCCGCTCAAGCATGAAAAAAATGCGATACTGGCGCTGCATGGCAGGTCGGTATCGCAAGATCGTCCCTCTGGAGATCAAGTGAATGACTGACGATACCAAGCCGAAAACCCGCCGCCGCATAAAGAAAACAGACGATGTGGCTATTTCCGAAAAAGCTACTGCGGCTCCGAAGAAGGTAACGCGCAAGCCGCGTGCTGCAGCGCGTAAGCTGGAGCCCGAAGCGGTGGCGCCTGCGGTGCAGCAGCCCGTACGTCACGATGTGATGGCCGTTCTGCCGCTGCGGAACATTGTTGTGTTTCCACACATGATCGTGCCTCTGTTTGTTGGGCGCGAGAAGTCGGTGAAAGCGCTGGAGACCGTGACGCGCGAGAGCAAGCAGATCCTGCTTGTGGCGCAGAAGGATGTCTCGTTAGACGACCCGTCCGTCGATGACATCTATCGCTACGGCACGGTGTCGACGATTCTCCAGCTTCTGAAATTGCCTGACGGGACCGTGAAGGTTCTGGTTGAAGGGACGCGGCGTGTACATATAACGCGTCTATTCGATGTAGACGGGCATTTCGAGGCTGAAATCGAGGAAATTCCCGAAGAGCCTGTTGATGCCGCTTCAGGAGGTGAGATCGAGGCGCTGAGCCGTTCGACGGTTTCGCAGTTCGAGCAGTATATCAAGCTCAACAAGAAGATCCCCCCGGAAGTCATGGTCTCGATCAACCAGATCGAGGGTATTTCCAAGCTGGCCGATACGATTGCGAGCCATCTGAACCTTAAGATTTCCGAAAAACAGGAAATTTTGGAGACGGCCTCGGCTGCGCGTCGCCTGGAACAGGTTTTCGCGCATATCGAGACGGAAATCGGTGTTCTTCAGGTCGAAAAGCGCATCCGCAACCGCGTCAAGCGACAGATGGAGAAGACCCAGCGCGAGTATTATCTGAACGAACAGCTCAAGGCGATCCAGAAGGAGCTCGGCGAAGGCGAAGACGGCAAGGACGAGAATTCCGAGCTTGAAGAGAAAATCAAAAAGACCCGTCTGAGCCGTGAGGCCAAGGAAAAAGCCTATGCCGAGCTGAAGAAGCTGCGCGGCATGAGCCCGATGTCGGCCGAGAGTACGGTTGTGCGCAACTATCTCGACTGGCTGCTAGGAATTCCCTGGAAGAAGCGCTCCAAGATCACGCGGGAGTTCCAGCACGCTGATGACGTTCTCGAAGCCGAGCATTACGGTCTGGAGAAGGTCAAGGAGCGGATTCTCGAGTATCTGGCAGTGCAGACGCGCTCGCAGAAGCTTAAAGGACCGATTCTGTGCCTTGTCGGCCCGCCGGGCGTGGGCAAGACTTCTCTGGCGCGTTCGATCGCCAAGGCGACGGGGCGGAATTACATTCGCATGTCGCTGGGTGGTGTGCGCGATGAATCCGAGATCCGCGGACATCGTCGGACCTATATCGGCTCCATGCCAGGCAAGATCATCCAGGGTATGAAGAAGGCGCGGACATCTAATCCGCTGTTTCTGCTCGATGAGATCGACAAGCTGGGTGCCGACTGGCGCGGTGATCCGTCATCTGCGCTGCTCGAAGTGCTGGATCCGGAGCAGAACTCCACGTTTGCTGATCATTATCTGGAAGTGGATTATGATCTTTCGGATGTGATGTTCGTGACGACGGCCAACAGCCTGAACATGCCCCAGCCGTTGCTGGACCGCATGGAGATCATCAACCTGTCCGGCTATACGGAAGACGAAAAGGTACAGATCGCGCGCCGTCATCTTCTGGGTAAGCAGGCCGAGGCACATAACCTGAAGCCTGCTGAATGGACGGTCACGGATGAGACGATCCGCGAACTGATCCGCTCCTATACCCGCGAGGCCGGTGTCCGGAACCTTGAGCGTGAACTGGCTAAGCTCGCGCGCAAGACGGTCAAGGAAATTATCACGACCGGCGTCAAGCATGTCGAGATTACGCCCGAAAACATCGAGAAGTATGCGGGTGTCCGTCGCTACCGTCATGGCGAAACCGAGACCGAGGACATGGTCGGTGTAGTGACAGGGCTTGCCTGGACTTCGGTCGGTGGCGAGATACTGACGATCGAGAGCGTGATGGTTCCGGGTAAGGGGCAGGTCAAGCAGACCGGCAAGCTCGGTGAAGTCATGCAGGAGAGTATCTCGGCCGCGTTATCTTATGTCCGCTCGCGGTCGCAGGACTTCGGGATTCGGCCGCCGTTGTTTGAGAAGCGGGACATCCATATCCATCTTCCCGAAGGTGCGACGCCCAAGGATGGTCCGTCAGCCGGTATTGCGCTCGCGACGTCTCTGGTGAGCATCATGACCCAGATTCCCATCCGCAAGGATGTGGCCATGACGGGTGAGATCACCTTGCGTGGCCGCGTCCTTGAGATCGGGGGACTCAAGGAGAAGCTGCTGGCGGCTCTGCGGGCTGGCATCAAGACGGTCCTGATCCCCAAGGATAACGAGAAGGATCTCGTGGAGGTGCCGGATAATGTCCGTCATGCGCTCAAGATCATTCCCGTCAGCCATGTAGATGAGGTGCTCAAGATCGCCCTGACTCGTATGCCAGAAGCCATCGAATGGGACGAAAATGTCGACCCGGTGGGTGAAATAACGGTGGATAAGACGGCTCCGCAGGCACTTCCTCACTGACACTGACACGCTTCTGCGATTCTAGCAGTTGACGCGGGCAAAATCCGCTTCATAGTGCGGCCGCAGATCGAACAAGGCGCCTGAGCCAGAAGGGACTCACCAGAGCCCGGCTCAGGCGCTCTAACACCAGAAAGGCACATCATGGAGAAGCCCCTCAACAAGCAGGAACTGATCGCCGCCGTTGCAGACGCTGCCGATCTTCCGAAGGCCAAGGCCAGCGAAGTTGTCGATGCGGTGTTCAGCACGATCGAAGCGACGCTTGCCAAGAAGCAGGAAGTCCGTCTCGTCGGTTTCGGCAGCTTCGTGACTGCCACGCGCAAGGCCGCCAAGGGCCGTAACCCGCGCACGGGCGAAGAGATCGACATTCCGGCATCCACCTCCGTCCGCTTCAAGCCGGGCAAGGGGCTGAAGGACGCCGTGAGCTGAGAAAGTTCACAAAATGGTTCCGGGTGGCTTTACCGCCATCCGGAACCGTGTATATAGACCGCACACACATTCTGAGGGCGATTAGCTCAGCGGTAGAGCGTCTCGTTTACACCGAGAGGGTCGGCGGTTCAATCCCGTCATCGCCCACCATAAAGAACATCATGCAGCCATGAGCTGGCGTTTCGAATACTATGAAACGCTCGGATCCACCTCCGATCTGTGCAAAGCCAGAGCCGAAGTCGGTGAACCCGAACATCTAGCCATTCAGGCTTTTTCCCAGACATCAGGGCGTGGCACGCGCGGACGGACCTGGACCGATCCGGGGGGCAATCTTGCCATTTCGCTGCTGTTTCGTCCGGCTGATCCCAAGGCTTTTATCGCAGCGCTGCCATTTGTTGTTGCCGTGGCTCTTTTCGAGACGGCAACCCATTTCTGTTCAATTGTGACGGGGCCGTCCCGTTTTATGCTCAAATGGCCCAACGATCTTCTGATGCATGGTCGAAAGATGGCGGGCGTGCTGATCGAGACGGGCGGTCTACAGGGTAATTCCTGGGTCGTTGTGGGAATCGGGGCCAATCTGCGGCAGGCCCCCGAAATTCCGGGGCGTCGCCTGGCGGCGCTCGTCGAGGCGACTGATCCGCCGTCTGCGGAAGTTTTTGGAAAGGTGCTGGTGACACAAATCGAACGCTGGGCTCTCATCCGGGAACGTGAAGGGTTCGCACCGGTCCGGGCCGCATGGCTGGCGCGGGCACACCCGGTTGGCACCCCGCTTGCGGTTCAGCGTTGTGAAACCTATATTACAGGTTCGTTTTCAGGGCTCGACGCGCAGGGACGCCTGCTGCTTGCCTTGCCTCACGGTGAAACCATTCCGGTTGTAACCGGCGATATCCTGCTGGACTGAAGGACCGGACTGCAACGTGCTTCTCGTCATTGATGCTGGAAACACCAACATCGTGTTCGCTGTACACGATGGAAAGTCGTGGCTGGGGCAATGGCGTATTTCGACGAATGAAGCACGGACGGCTGATGAATATGCGGCCTGGCTTCTGACACTCTTCGATCGGGTGGGGGTGAATGCCAAGGCCATCGAGCGAGCTATTATCGGGACAGTTGTACCCGTGGCGCTTTATGAACTGCGGCGTTTCTGCCGTGAATGGCTTAATGTTGTACCCTTGGTTGCCAATGCAAGGCTGGACTGGGGTATCGACGTTCTTGTCGATAATCCGAATGAACTTGGCGCGGACCGCCGCCTGAACGGTCTGGCGGGTCGCGAGCTTTTTGGTACACCGCTGATCGTGGTCGATTTCGGGACCGCGACGACCTTTGACGTCGTCAACAGTGCGGGACAGTTCTGTGGTGGGGCGATTGCTCCGGGTGTAAACCTGTCGATCGATGCGTTGCACCGTGCAGCTGCTCGCCTGCCGCGTATGAGCATCGGTCGCCCTACGGCGGCGATTGGCCGCAATACGAGTGTGGCAATGCGTTCGGGCCTGTTCTGGGGCTATGTCGGTCTCGTTGAGGGATTGATCCACCGAATTTCCGATGAAATGGACGCAAAGCCGACTGTGATTGCAACAGGCGGTCTGGCTCCACTGTTCTCTGAGGGAACGCCGCTTTTCGATGTGCTGGCACCCGATCTGACACTGGATGGCCTGCGCCTTCTGGCTGACCGTAATACGGGGCCGCCGCTTTCCTATTCCCCCGAGCGCTCTCAGGGCATCGGGCAATGAATATCACTCTGATTATGCATCATTTTTGTAAGGAACAATCATGACAGAAAAACAGGACGGTTTGTCCTTCCTGCCCTTGGGCGGGACGGGCGAGATCGGCATGAATTTCAATCTCTACTGCCTGACGAAGAACGGTAACGACACCTGGCTTGCCATTGACTGCGGTATCGGGTTTTCGGGTAATGATACGCCTGAAGCCGAAGTGCTTATGCCGGATCCGACTTTCATTGCCGACCGTGCGCGGGATCTGTGCGGTCTGGTGATTACGCATGCACATGAAGATCATTTGGGGGCGGTAGCACATCTGTGGCCCTATTTGCGCTGCCCGGTTTATGCTACACCGTTTGCTGCAGCCGTGCTGCGCCGTAAGCTGCAGGAAGCGCATCTAAACAATCAGGTGAAGATTCACGTCATCCGCCCGGCTTCGCGCTTTGAGGTTGGGCCGTTCGATCTTCAGTTTGTGTCCGTCACGCATTCCGTCGCTGAGGCTCAGGCCGTGGCACTGCGGACGCCGCATGGCCTGATCGTGCATACGGGTGACTGGAAGCTGGACGAGAACCCGCTGGTCGGGCCGGTGACGGATCTTGAGACGTTTGGCAAGCTGGGCGACGAGGGCGTTCTGGCAATGGTCGGCGACAGCACCAATGTGCTCAAGCCGGGCAAGTCTGAGTCGGAGGCGGACGTCCGAAAGGGCTTGACGGATCTGATCATGGGGCTGGAAGGCCGCATTGCCGTCACCTGTTTCGCTAGTAATGTGGCGCGCGTCGAGAGCATCGCCAAGGCGGCCCAGGCTTCGGGACGTGTGGTCATGATCGTTGGCCGCTCGCTGCGCAATCTTGAGACGGCTGCGCGTGAGTGCGGCTATTTTCAGGACCTGCCACCGTTCCTGACCGAGCAGGATGCGCGGGATGTGGATGATGACAGTCTGCTGATGATCATCACGGGCAGCCAGGGTGAACCGCGCTCGGCCTTGTCGCGGATTGCGTCCGACACCCATCCGAACATCGCGCTCGGTGAGGGGGATACGGTGATCTACAGCTCGCGGATGATCCCGGGCAACGAGCAGGCCGTCATGGCTGTGCAGGACAACCTGTCGCGTCGTGGCGTGACGGTCCTGACGGACAAGGATGCCAAAGTCCACACGTCTGGTCATGCGACCAGCGAAGACATTCGCACGCTGTACCGGATCGTCCGTCCGAAATACAGCATCCCGACCCATGGTGAATGGCGTCATCTGACGGCCCATGCTGCTCTCGCTCATGAAATGGGTTCTGAGCCGATCCTGCTGGAAGACGGCGATATCCTGAACCTGTCTCCTGGTGAGGTTAAGGTTGTCGATACGGCGCCGACGGGCCGGCTGGCACTGGATGGCGGTCGTCTGCTGCCAATGACGGGTGGCGTTCTGGCCGCTCGTCGCAAGATGCTGTTCAACGGCATCGTGCTGGCAAGCTTCGCTGTTGATGACGAAGGCTATGTCATCGGCGAGCCCAAGATCAGCGCCCCGGGTCTGCTGGAATCTGACGACCCTGAAAGCATCCGGATTCAGGAAGAGTTTGCTGACTCCATCGATCAGATCCCCGACGAACTGCGTCAGGACGATGCAGCCTTCCGGGATGCGGCCAAAACGGCCCTGCGTCGTGCTCTGGGGCGCAAGCTTCAGAAGCGCCCGCTTGTCGATGTTCATCTGCTGCGCGTCTGAGAGAAGTAACACATGCGTTTGACGAAAGCCTTTCAGCCGACGCTGAAGGAAGTTCCGGCCGAGGCACAGATCGCGTCTCACCGCCTGATGCTGCGGGCTGGCCTTGTGCGCCAGACCTCTTCGGGCATCTATGCTTGGCTGCCGGCAGGCCTGCGGGTTCTGCGCAATATCGAGCAGATCGTCCGCGAAGAGCAGGATGCGATCGGCGCACAGGAAGTCCTGATGCCGACGCTTCAGTCCGCTGATCTGTGGCGCCGCTCTGGGCGTTATGACGCTTATGGTCCGGAAATGCTCCGGATTCAGGATCGTCATGGCCGTGATCTCCTGTACGGGCCGACGAACGAGGAAATGATCACGGACATCTTCGGCGCGTCCGTGAAATCCTATAAGGATCTGCCCAAGGCGCTCTACCACATCCAGTGGAAGTTCCGTGATGAGGTGCGTCCCCGCTTCGGCGTGATGCGTGGACGTGAATTCCTGATGAAGGACGCGTATTCCTTCGACGCGACATACGACGATGCTGTTGCCAGCTATCGCCGCATGATGTTGTCCTATCTGCGTATCTTCCAGCGTCTGGGTGTTCGTGCTGTCCCAATGGTTGCTGATACCGGGCCAATTGGTGGCGATTTAAGCCATGAATTTCTGGTTTTGGCTCCGACAGGTGAGAGTGGCGTTTTCTTTGATGCAGCTCTTGAGGAGCAGGATTGGCTCGGTCGCCCGGTCGATTGTGACGACCACGAAAGTCTCGCCACGTTCTTCTCAACTGTGACTGACCACTACGCGGCCACGGACGAAAAGCATGATGAAGCCGAATGGGCCAAAATTCCGGAGGAGCGTAAGCGCGAAGGCAGGGGGATCGAAGTCGGTCATATCTTCTATTTCGGTACGAAGTACACGGAATCGATGGGTATTGAAGTGATCGGCTCTGACGGGGCGTCGTTCCATCCGCAGATGGGTTCCTACGGTATCGGCGTGTCACGTCTGGTCGGCGCGATCATCGAAGCGTCGCACGACGATGCAGGCATCATCTGGCCCGCATCCGTTGCACCTTATCGGGCCGCGATCCTGAACCTGCGTCAGGGTGACGAAGCCTGCGATGCGATCTGTGACCGCATTTATGGGACTGACCCGGAAAACATGCTGTATGATGACCGTTCCGAGCGGGCGGGCGTGAAGTTCAACGACGCGGATCTAATGGGACATCCCTGGCAGATCATCGTTGGGCCACGAGGGGCCAAGGAAGGCAAGGTCGAACTCAAGCAGCGCGCCACGGGCGAGCGGTTCGAACTGTCAGTCGAGGATGCTCTGGCCAAAATCGGAGCCGCCTGATGTTCGGCCGCTTTGAGCGCATGGTGGCGGGACGGTATCTCCGCGCCCGCCGTGGCGAACGCTTCGCCTCGATCATTGCCATCTTTTCCCTGATCGGGATTGCGCTTGGAGTGGCAACGCTCATCATCGTTATGTCGGTAATGAACGGGTTCAAGGCCGATCTGATGGGGCGCATCCTCGGACTGCACGGTGATCTGACCGTGTACGGCTACGGGCGTCCTATCGAAGCTTACGAAAATGACGTGGCGGCGATCCAGCAAGTTCCCGGTGTAAAGTCCGTCATTCCAATGGCGCAGGGCACTGTGCTGGTGGAAGCGGGGCGTTTTTCTTCCGGAGCGGAAATGCAGGGCGTGTCCCAGCAATCCCTCCGGGACTGGACGGCGCTGAGCAGCGGGATCGTTGCGGGAAGTCTGAACAATTTCACGGGTAATGATGCGGTTGCGATCGGAACGACGATGGCCGATCGGGCCGGGCTGACAGTCGGTTCTCCGATCACGCTTCTGTCTCCAGACGGTCAGGCGACGCCGTTCGGCACCATGCCACGGGTGAAAACCTATCATGTGGCCGTCATTTTCGATGCCAACTGGAACGACTATAATTCCAGCATCGTTCTGATGCCGCTGCCTGCGGCACAGAAATTCCTGATGCTGGGGCCGTCTGCCGTTTCGCTCATTCAGGTCTCGACGGCTGATCCGTCGAATGTACAGCCTACGCGCAAGGCCATTGCCGTACGTCTCGAAGATCCGCGTTTGCGCGTTCTAGACTGGACGCAGAGCGCGAACGGTTTTCTGGATGCTGTGACGGTCGAGCAGAACGTGATGTTCCTGATCCTGACCCTGATTATTCTCGTTGCAGCGTTCAACGTCATTTCGTCGCTTATTATGATGGTAAAGGACAAGACACGGGACATCGCCGTGCTGCGCACCCTGGGGGCAAGCCGGGGCGCAATCATGCGGATTTTCCTCATGTGTGGCGCATCCGTCGGCATCGTAGGGACTGTGGTGGGGTCGGCGCTTGGGATTGCGTTTGCGCTGAACATTGAACGGATCCGCCAGTGGCTCCAGTCGCTCACGGGAACAAATCTGTTCAATCCGGAAGTCTATTTTCTGGAGCGCTTGCCAGCGAAACTGGTCTGGTCACAGGTTTGGGAAGTGATCGGAATGTCGCTGGTCCTGTCGCTTCTGGCGACACTTTATCCGTCCTGGCGGGCAGCCAGAACTGATCCGATCGAGGCTCTGCGTCATGAGTGAAGTATCAGTCGGAACGAGTGCCCTGCGCCTTGAAGGTCTGACGCGCCGTTTCCGCTCCGGCGAGGAAACGCTGGAGATTCTCAGTGGTGCGGAGTTCGAACTTCGCGGCGGCGAGATCGTTGCCCTCGTAGCGCCGAGTGGGACTGGGAAGTCCACGCTTCTGCATCTTGCTGGTCTGCTGGAAGCACCTTCGGAAGGCACGGTCTTTGTAGCAGATCGTCCGGCCAGTGGACTGAGCGACACCGTCCGGACGGCAATCCGGCGCGATCAGATCGGATTTGTGTACCAGTTCCATCATCTGCTGGGCGAGTTCACGGCGTGCGAGAACGTCATGCTGCCACAGCTCATTGCTGGTGTAGCGCCGCGCAAGGCACGGGAGCGGGCACGGGAACTTCTGGGCCGGTTCGGGCTATCGCATCGTCTCGATTCGCTGCCGGGGCGGCTATCGGGTGGCGAGCAACAGCGTACGGCAATTGCGCGTGCGCTGGCTAATAAGCCAAAGTTGCTTCTTGCGGATGAGCCTACGGGAAATCTTGATATCGGCACGGCCGATCATGTGTTTGGCGAGCTTTTGCGTGTCGTGCGCGAAGAGGGCGCAGCAGCGCTGATCGCCACACATAATGAGGAGCTGGCTGCCCGCATGGACCGGACCGTGACATTGCGGGACGGTAAGCTCGTTACGTTCTGAGGGATGATCTGGGGCAGGGTGTATCAAAACCCCCTGCATCCGATACGCGTCCCTGATAGAATAGCGGCATGTCTCATGCCGATTTCGTTCATCTAAGAAACCATTCCGCTTATTCCCTGAGTCAGGGCGCGATCCGCATTCCGGAACTCGTGAGTCTGGCGGCCAAGAATGGCATGCCAGCGGTGGCACTCACGGATAGTGGTAATCTGTTCGGCGCGCTTGAATTCTCGCTGTACTGTCGTAGCAACGGTGTCCAACCGATAGTCGGTTGTCAGATTTCACTCCCTCCGCGCAGTACCAAACCTGGAGCGATGTCCGAGCCGCTGGTGCTTCTGGCGCGGAATGAGGAGGGACTGGAAAATCTTCAGATCCTGTCATCTGAAGGCTTTTTGAATGGTGATCCTGCTGATCCTTCGGTTGCGATCGATTTTCTGTGTCAGCATGCAGCGGGACTATTTCTGCTGACAGGCGGCAATCGCGGGCCAATCAACAAGCTAATCCTTGAGGAACAGAAGTTTGAGGCGCAGGCGCTTCTAAGCCGTCTGGAAGAAGCTTTCCGGGGAAATATCGCAGTCGAACTGAACCGGCTGGGAGAGGCGGGGGAGCAGGAAGTCGAAAGTGTCCTGATTCCAATGGCGGACCAGATGGACATTCCGCTGGTAGCGACCAATGAGTGTTTCTTTCCGAGGCCGGAAATGCATGAAGCCCATGATGCGCTACTGTGTATCGCGCAGGGGCGGACCATTGCGGAAGACGACCGTTGGCATGTATCTCCGCAGGCCTGGTTCAAGACGCCTGCCGAAATGCGGGCTGTCTTCCATGATCTTCCGGAAGCCTGTGACAATACGCTGATCATTGCCCAGAAATGTGCGGTGGCAGCTTGTACGCGAAAGCCGCTTCTGCCGATCTGCCCTAAAGTTCGCGAGGGCTCGACGGAAGAAGAGACGCTTCGGGCTATGGCTTGGGAAGGGCTGGAAAAGCGCCTTGAAGCGATCAATGCGGATGAGGAAAAGCGCAAGCTTTACTCGGAACGCCTGCAGGTGGAACTCGATATCATCGCAAGGATGGGCTTCCCGGGCTACTTCCTTATCGTTGCCGACTTTATCCAGTGGGCAAAAGCGCATGACATTCCGGTAGGCCCAGGGCGTGGATCAGGTGCAGGTTCGCTGGTGGCGTATGCGCTGACGATTACGGATATCGATCCCATTCCATTTGGACTGCTGTTCGAGCGCTTTCTGAATCCCGAACGCGTTTCCATGCCGGATTTCGATATCGATTTCTGTCAGGACCGACGTGACGAGGTGATCCGTTATGTGCGCGAAGAATATGGTGGAAGCCGTGTGGCGCAGATCATCACGTTCGGAAAGCTTCAGGCCAAGGCGGCCGTGCGCGATGTCGGCCGTGTGCTGGGGCTGCCTTACGGCATGGTCAACCGTGTTGCCGAGCTGATCCCGAACAATCCGGCCAAGCCTGTTTCCCTGTCCGATGCGATTGATGGGGAGCCGCGGCTTCAGGAAATGCGGGACAGCGATGAGTCGCTCAAAAGGCTCATGGAAATCGCGTTGCAGCTTGAAGGCCTGTACCGTCATGCCTCTACGCATGCCGCGGGTGTGGTGATTGGTGATCGCGAACTGGTGGAGCTGGTGCCGCTGTATCGCGATCCAAAGAGCGACATGCTCGTGACGCAGTACAACATGAAATATGTTGAGCAGGCTGGTCTGGTGAAGTTTGACTTCCTCGGCCTGACAACGCTCACCATTCTCAAGCGTGGTCTTGATTTCCTTAAAGAACAGGGAATTACAGTCGATCTCTCACGTATTCCATTGGACGATGCGAAGACGTTCGAGATGCTGGCCAAGGGCGATACGGCAGGCGTGTTCCAGTTCGAAGGCGCGGGCATGCGGGACATGCTCAAGCAGATGGCAGCCAGTCGGTTGGAAGATCTGATTGCGGGTGTGTCGCTATATCGTCCGGGGCCTATGGCAAACATTCCGGATTACTGCCGTCGCAAACATGGCGAACCTTGGGAGCCGCCTCACGAGGAAATTCGAGATATTCTTGAAGAGACCTATGGGATCATGGTCTATCAAGAGCAGGTCATGCAGATCGCCCAGAAGATGGCGGGTTACAGTCTGGGGGGCGCGGATCTGCTACGGCGGGCGATGGGTAAGAAAATTGCCGCGGAAATGGAGAAGCAGCGCGCGATCTTCACTGAGGGTGCAACGGCGCGCGGTATTCCTCAGGAAAAAGCAGTCGAAGTCTTTGATCTTATGGCTCGTTTTGCGGATTACGGCTTTAATAAATCACATGCTGCAGCCTATGCCTTGGTGTCCTATCAGACGGCCTGGATGAAGGCGAATCACCCGGTCGCCTTTCTTGCGGGCTGTATGTCTCTGGCACGGGAAAAGACGGACAAGCTGGCAGCTCTGTGTCAGGAAGCACGGCGAATGAAGATTCCTGTGTTACCCGTTGATATTAATAAATCTCTTGCTGATTTTTCTATAGAAACGCTGGAAGACGGGCGTCAGGGGATTCGTTATGCGCTGTCAGCCATCAAACGTGTAGGCGCGGCTGCGATGCAGAGTGTCGTGTCATCCCGTGGCGACAGGCCGTTTCAGGACCTTACGGATTTTGCGGAGCGCTGCGATCCGAAGAGCCTGAACAAGATCCAGCTGGAAAGTCTTGCAAAAGCAGGGGCTTTTGACCGCCTTCTCAAGGAACGGCATATCGTTTTTTCGAGCGCCGATATTCTGTTGCGCCGAGCTCAGGCGCGGGCGCAGGAGCAGCAAATGGGTCAGGCCGGACTGTTCGGAGGCGCGGGTCAGGAGCGTGAGATTCTGCGCCTGAACGAAGGTCGCCCCTGGCCTGACTTTGAACGACTCTCACTGGAAGCGTCGGCCATCGGGTTCCACATGAGTGCACATCCGCTGGATGCGTATCGTAGTGTCCTGCGGCGCTTGGGTGTGACGCCATCAAACGCACTGGAAAATGCTGCAAAAACAGGGACTACGCGCGTCAAGATCGCAGGCTGTGTTGTGGATCGCAAGGAGCGGCCGACACGGACCGGCAAGAAAATGGCTTGGGTCAATCTGTCCGATAGCGGTGGCGGATGTGAGGTCACGTTATTTTCCGAAACGCTGATATCCTGCCGGGATCTGCTGGTGGCGGGACAGGCCATTCTGGTGACGGCGGAGCTCAAGGTAGATGGCGATGCGCTGCGAATTACCGCGCAGAATGTCATGGATCTTGAGGTTGCGGCTGCGGCCGAGCGTTCGGAAATTCGAGTTTGGTTGAAGGAGGATGCGTCCCTGCCAGATCTGGCCTCTTTGCTGGAAGAGGTTCAGGGAGGTTTGGGGCGTGTGAAGTTGCTGCCTTCTGTCGAGGAGACACAGGATGTCGAAATCTCCATTCCGGGATATTACCGAGTGACACCGCGTCTTGCGGAGCGGCTGCGGACATTGCGGGGAGTTGAGAACGCCTTACAGGTCTGATCGGGGGCGTATGTGTGAAACTCTGCTGACAGGTCTTGCGTCTGTGAGCGTTTTCCGTCATATCGCGACCGTTCTTCTCAAGGGGATTTCTCCTGATGAGAACAATCCGCACGCATGGCTCTGGGTTTTCTGGTGTCCTGATTTTAAGGACGTTGCCATGCGGAGGTTCAACCAGACGCAAGGAATTTTGAATCATGGCAATGCCTGATTTCACCATGCGCCAGCTGCTCGAAGCCGGCGTTCATTTCGGTCACCACACCCGTCGCTGGAACCCGGCTATGGCGCCGTACCTGTTCGGTGTGCGCAACCAGGTCCACATCATTGACCTGCAGCAGACGGTTCCGATGCTGGACCGCGCCCTGAAGGTTGTCCGTGACACCGTTGCAAACGGCGGCCGCGTCCTGTTCGTCGGCACCAAGCGCGCTGCGGCTGACCATGTTGCTGAAGCTGCACAGCGTTGCGGCCAGTATTATGTCAATCACCGCTGGCTCGGCGGTATGCTGACCAACTGGAAGACCATCACGGGCTCCATCAAGCGTCTGCGCCAGATCGACGAAATGCTGGCTGGTGGCACAGCTGGTCTGACGAAGAAGGAAGTTCTCGACATCACGCGTGACCGCGAGAAGCTCGAGCGTTCCCTCGGTGGCATCAAGGAAATGGGTGGCCTTCCCGACCTGCTGTTCGTGATCGACACGAACAAGGAAAAGCTGGCGATCGAAGAAGCCACGAAGCTTGGCATTCCGGTCATCGGCGTTCTGGACAGCAACTCCAACCCTGCTGGCGTGACCTACCCGATCCCGGGCAACGATGACGCCATCCGCGCCATCACCCTGTATTGCGATCTGGTTTCCGGTGCAGTTCTCGACGGTATTTCCGCCGAGCTGGCTGCTTCGGGTCAGGACATCGGTGCTGCCGAAGAACTGCCGGCTGAGACGGCTGTTCTGGAAGCCGCTGCAGCTGAAGGCGCAGAAGCTTCCGCTTCCGCAGGCTGAACAGACTGCCGGGGTCCGGTTATGGAAAACGGCAACTGAAACATGGCATGCGGCCGGGCGAGTTCGTCCGGCCGCATGATCTTTTTTAAGGGATGAGATAAATGGCAGAAATCACAGCAGCCCTGGTCCGCGAACTGCGCGAAGCCACCGGCGCAGGCATGATGGATTGCAAGAAGGCCCTGACCGAAGCTGCCGGCGACATGGACGCCGCCATCGACTGGCTGCGCACGAAGGGTCTGTCCCAGGCTGCAAAGAAGTCCGGTCGCACGACGGCTGAAGGTCTGGTTGGCGTTGTGTCCGCCAAGAACCGCGCCGCCATGGTCGAAGTCAACGCAGAGACAGACTTTGTTGGCCGTAACGAAGCTTTCCAGGCATTCGTCGAGCAGGTTGCTCATGTTGCGCTCGAAGTCGGTGACGATCTGGACACCATCAAGGCTGCCAAGGTTCCGTCCGGCCGTACGGTTGCTGACGAACTGACGCACCTGATCGCCACGATTGGTGAGAACATGGCCATCCGTCGCGCCAAGGTCCTGTCGGTCAAGTCCGGTGTTGTTGCCAGCTACGTCCACAGCGCACTGCGTCCGGGCATCGGCAAGATCGGCGTTCTGGCCGCTCTGGAAGCGCCGTCCGAGTCCGATGCCCTGCTGACGCTGGGTCGCCAGATTGGCATGCATGTTGCTGCAACCCGTCCTGCTGCCCTGGATGTTGCCAGCGTTGATCCGGAGTCCCTGGAGCGTGAGCGCGCCGTTCTGATTGAGCAGGCTCGTGAGTCCGGCAAGCCGGAAGCCATTATCGAGAAGATGGTCGAAGGCCGTATCCGCAAGTTCTATGAAGAAGTTGTTCTTCTGGAGCAGGTGTGGGTTCTGGACGGCGAGAGCCGCGTGTCCAAGGTTGTCGAGAAGGCTGGCGCAAAGCTGGCTGGTTTCGAGCGCTTCCAGCTCGGTGAAGGCATCGAGAAGGAAGAAAGCGACTTCGCTGCTGAAGTCGCTGCTGCCGCTGGCACCAAGTAAGGTTTTCCGTTTCTGCCCTGAGCCGGGTCTGTCTGGTTCAGGTCTGACGTGAAAGTCTATAAAGGCCCCTGTGCGCTCTGGCGTGCGGGGGTTTTTTGCGTTTTGGCGTATGGATCGGGGAGGAAGACGATGGAATGGGAAGCGGCGGCGCTGGTTCTGTCCGTCCGGCCTTACGGCGAAGGAAGCACCCTTGTCCATCTGTTCAGCGAGGAGCAGGGGGTTTCGCATGGCATGGCACGCGGGGGAGCGTCTCGCCGTCAGGCTTTCTTGTGGCAGACCGGCAATCTGGTCATGGCGCGCTGGCGGGCGCGACTTGCGGATCAGCTTGGGACTTTGACGGCCGAGCCGGTTCAGTGTGTGGCGGGGCGCATTCTGGATGCTCCGCTGCAGCTTGAGATGGTGAGCAGCGCCTGTGCGCTGGTCGATGGGGCGTTACCGCAGGGTGAAGCACATCCGGAGCTTTTCATGCGGCTGGTCCGTCTTCTGACGCTGATTAACGTGGCGCCTGAGCCTGCGCCGATGGGCACCTACCTGCGCTGGGAAACCCTGCTTCTGGCAAGGCTCGGCTATGGGCTGGACTTGTCGGAATGTGCGGTGACGGGCGCGCGGGAGAATCTGCTCTACGTGTCGCCACGGTCGGGGCGGGCGGTAAGCCGGGAAGGGGCTGGCGAATGGAGGGACAGGCTTCTTCAGTTACCCGCATTGATGATGGATGAGACGCAGGATGGAACACCCGAAGACTGGAAGGATGGTCTTGCGCTGACGGGACATTTTCTGTCGCGCTGGGTCTTTGGCGTGCGCCACCAGCCACTGCCCGCAGCACGGGAGCGGCTGGTGGAGTATGTGCAGCGGCTTCAGTCTGCACAGGACGTTGATATGGAGTCCGATCAGTAAAAAACGTGGCTGGGGCCGGGGCGTAGACCGTTGACGACGTCCAGGTCGGCCGTGCTGTCCCAGACGGACCAGTCCCAGCCCGGATGCTGGTTGATCTCGGCCGTCATGCGCTGCTCCTGCGCGGTATCGATCGGATGACTGGTCTTATAGGCAGCATAGGCTGTCTTATTACCGATATAGACGCAGCCGCAGGCGATGGGGTCGGCATAGAGCAGGACCGGCTGCCCGTTCTGTATGCGGTAAGTCAGGGTGTTGGGGGGCAGGAGGTTCATCATTGCCCAGCGTGCGGTCGTATCGGCAGGGTGTGCCCTGAACCCGGCCAGCGCGAAGGACACTTCCGCCTTCTGGACCGGGCGGTAGGGTGAACAGGCCGCTGGCAGGATAAGGAGAGCGCTGGACAGAATGGCACGCCAGTGTCTAAGTCCTGCACGAAAGAGGGGAGATGCATGGGAACGGATCTGGCTGGTCATATCGAGGATACCAAGCTCGCTGAGGCTCTGAGCGAGCGATATATTGCGTATGCGATGTCGACAATCATGTCGCGGTCCCTTCCGGACGTGCGTGATGGCCTGAAGCCGGTACACCGCCGCCTCCTTTATGCGATGCAGCAGTTACGCCTTGATCCCACATCAGGGTTTAAAAAGTGTGCACGTGTCGTCGGTGATGTGATCGGTAAATTCCATCCGCATGGCGATGCCTCCGTATATGAGGCGCTGGTGCGTCTGGCGCAGGATTTTGCTGTCCGCTATCCGTTGGTCGAGGGACAGGGTAATTTCGGCTCCATCGATGGCGATGGCGCAGCGGCCATGCGATATACCGAAAGCCGCCTGACGGAAGTGGCGCAGGCACTTTTGGACGGCATTCAGGACGATGCGGTCGATTTCCGCGCGACATACGACAACGAAGATCACGAACCGATCGTGCTGCCGGGGACGTTCCCGAACCTGCTGGCCAATGGTGCGGCAGGCATTGCCGTGGGCATGGCGACGAGCATTCCTCCGCATAATGCCGCCGAAATCTGCCGGGCCGCCAAACTTCTGATCGAAAACCCGGATGTGACGATCGCCGAACTGGTGGATCTGATGCCCGGCCCGGATTTCCCGACGGGCGGCATTCTGGTTGAAGAGCGTGATTCTATTATCCGCTCTTACGAAACAGGCCGTGGCAGTTTCCGGACCCGCGCACGTTGGGAAGTCGAACAGGGCCGGTTTGGTACTTGGATGATCATCGTCACCGAGATTCCGTATCAGGTGCAGAAATCGCGCCTGATTGAGCAGATCGCGGACCTGATGGAACAGCGTAAACTGCCGCTTCTGGGCGATGTGCGCGATGAGAGTACGACCGATATCCGCCTTGTGCTGGAACCCAAGACCAAGGGTGTCGAGCCTGAAGTTCTGATGGAGACACTGTTCCGCAATACGGCGCTTGAGAACCGTTTCAGTCTGAACATGAATGTTCTGGGCGGTGATCGCGTTCCGGGTGTGTTGTCTCTGAAAGAGGTTCTGCGGGCGTGGCTGGACCATGTGCACGAAGTACTGGTGCGGCGCTCGAACCATCGTCTGGCGGCTGTCCTGCGGCGGCTGGAAATTCTTGAAGGTTTCCTTGCTGTTTATCTGAACCTCGACGAGGTCATCCGCATTATCCGCGAGGAAGACGAGCCCAAGGTCAGCCTGATGGCAACGTTCAGCTTGACGGATGTTCAGGCCGAGGCCGTGTTGAACATGCGCCTGCGTTCGCTGCGACGGCTTGAGGAGATGGAAATCCGGCGGGAGCGGGACAAGCTTGCTGACGAGCAGAAGGCGCTTGAAACGCTGCTGGGTTCGGAGCGTCGGCGCTGGACCCGGATCTGCAAGGATCTGGATGGCACGATCAAGAAATTCGGGTCTGGCCCGCTCGGAGATCGTCGAACGCTGATTGCTGCGGCGCCGGAGCCGGTGGATATTTCGGCAGCACTGGAAATCGACCGTGAGCCGCTGACGGTTCTGTTGTCCCGCGAGGGATGGATTAGGGCTATGAAGGGCCATGGGCTTGATCCGCAGGGACATCGCTTCAAGGAAGGCGATGAAGGTTGGCTATCAGTTGAATGCCAGAGTACGGACCGGCTGTGCCTGATCTCCAGTAGTGGTAAGGCCTATACCATCAAAGCGGCGGACCTGCCGCGCGGGCGCGGGTTCGGGCAGCCGTTCCGGACTGTGGTGGACGTGCCGCAGGAAGACCGGATTGTGATCCTGTTCCCCGTTTCAGACGAAGGGCGCCGTCTGATCGCATCCGCATCAGGGCGTGGGATGATCGTGTCCGAAGCCGGGCTTGTGGCGGAAAAGCGCACGGGCAAGCAGGTCTTCAACGTCAAGGACGGTGATGAAGTCTTTGCCTGCATCCCGGTCAGTGGCTCGCATGTCCTGACACTGGGGCATAACAAGAGGGCGCTGATCTTCCCGCTGGAACAGGTTCCGGAAATGACCCGTGGAGGCGGTGTCGCGTTCCAGAAACTGGGTGACAGCACGCTGCGTGATATGCGGACCCTGACCCTGTCTGAGGGGCTGTTGTGGCAGGAAGGCCAGCGGGTTCGATCGGCCGCAGATCTGACACCGCTTGAAGGTCGCCGTGGCGCCGTGGGCCGTGCTGCGCCCCAATGGATGCTGCGGAACAAGGGCTAAAAATGAACAGGGGCCTGCTCAGGCCGGGAGTGTCCCGGTCAGCAGGCTCCAGTGACCGTCACGAAAAACTTCGGCAGGCCCAAAGGCGGCTTTATAGGCCATCTTTGGGCTGCCAGGAACATAATAGCCCAGATACAGGTGTTCCAGCCCCATCCGGGCAATCTGTTCGATCAGCCACAGGATCGAAAACGTTCCCCAAGACGCAGTCAGATCGTTGACGTCATAAAACGTGTACACCGCAGACAGTCCGTCCGAGAGACGGTCAATCAGGCTGACACAGACAAGCGTGCCATCCGGACGACGGAACTCGGCCAGAAACGTTTCGACCGGCGTGTTGGCGATCAGCTCGGCATAATCGCGCCAGCACATATGGGCCATGTCGCCATCAGGGTGACGGACGGCCTGATACATCTCGAACAGACGGAACTGCTCGTCCGTAGGAACCGGAGGCACCATGTTGACGATAAGATCAGCGTGGCGATTACGGATTTTTTTCTGGGTCCGGGTAGGGACGAACGTTTTTGCCGGAATGCGTATGGGAGTACAGGCGCGGCAGCCGACGCAGACCGGTGCATAGGCAATGGCATGGCTGCGGCGGAAGCCGGCCTGGGACAAGCGGTTGTGCAGGGCTACGGCGTTGGGGCCCGCCAGTTCGGTCAGAACCTTGCGTTCTGTGCGGTCGGGCAGATAGGGGCACGGGGCTGGAGCCGTTGTGTAGAAGAGCTGTGGGCGATGTTGCATGGGACGCTCTCCTTTTTTGAAAGACGGGACCGGAAGATGATCCTATCGTAAGGACGGGTGCTGGCGCATCCTTCATCTTTGCGAAAGGATGATGGAAGAAGATCCGGGGGCTGATGTGTTGTTTGCAGCACAGAATATCCACCGCAGGGAGATTTATGACGCACTGGACCGTTTTCCACATTTTCATGCAGATCCTGCGCTGGACGCTGCCCTTGTTCGTCACGGTTCATGCTCTGCTGCACAAGCGCGATACGGCATCCTGCACGGGCTGGATCGGCATCTGCTGGATTGCGCCTGTTCTGGGGACGGTGCTGTACCTGATGTTCGGAATCAATCGTGTCCGGCGCCGGGCACAGAAAATGGTCAACCGGCATCTGTGGGAAGGGCGCGACCCCCTGGCGCAGTACCGACAGACGGTGGATGGCGATCTGGCACTGCTTTCAAAGATGCTGGGGCGTCTGACGGAACGGCCATTGATGCGAGGCAATTCGATCACCTGCCTGCATGACGGGGACAATGCCTATCCGGTCATGCTGGAGGCAATCGGTCAGGCTAAAAAATCGGTCATCCTGTGTTCCTATATTTTCCGGGATGACGAAGTCGGGCGGCGTTTTGCCGAGGCTCTGGTGGCGGCGAAGCAGCGCGGGGCCGAGGTCAGGGTTCTGGTGGACGGGATCGGGAGCGGATATTTCCGCTGCGGGATTGAGCGCCGACTGCGGCATGAGGGGATTGCCTGCGCACGCTTCATGCACTCGGTCTGGCCCTGGCGCATGCCGTTCATTAATCTGCGTAATCACCGCAAGATCCTCGTGGTGGACGGGACCATCGGCTTCATGGGTGGCCTGAACATCGGCGAGGAGAACATGCTCCGCTTACGGACGAAGCTTCCGGTGGCTGATACGCATTTCCGAATTCAGGGGCCGGTCGTGCATCAGCTGGCTGTGGCGTTCGCCTGGGACTGGTCGTTTACGACGGGTGAGGAACTTAAAGGCGAGCGTTATCTGCCCGAGCCGTCTCCTGTGGGTGATGTGCCGATGCGCATTGTGACGTCAGGGCCGGATACGGATCTGGAGAAGATCGAATACGGGATGTTGCAGGCTTTCGCGCTGGCCCGCAGTCATATCTGGGTCATGACGCCATATTTCCTGCCGGATGACCGCTTCTCGACGGAGCTTATTCTTGCGGCCTTGCGAGGCGTGGTGATTGATATCGTCGTGCCTAAAAGCAGCAATCACGCTCTGATCGACCATGCGCGGGATGCCAATCTGCGGCCGTTTCTGGATGCGGGCTGCCGGGTGTGGATGGCCGATCCTCCGTTTAATCATTCCAAGCTGATGGTAGTGGACGATGAATGGAGCTTTGTGGGCAGTGCCAATATTGACATGCGCTCTCTCCGGCTGAATTTCGAGATTAATCTGGAAATCTATGACACGGGCGTGGCGAAAGAACTGTCCACGTTCATGCAGACGCATCGCCGCAATCGTCTGACTCATCATGATCTGGATAGTAAGCCGTTCCTGATCCGGATGCGTAATTCGGCGATCAGGCTGCTGCTTCCGTATCTGTAAGGTTTTACGTGCCCAGCCTCAGCGTCACGCAGATAGGGCGGTGATCTGAGCCGAAACGCGGCAGGGCACGGGCTTCGAGACGGGACAGGCCACGCACGAGGCAGCGGTCAAGCCTCAGCGGAACATGGTTCAGCATCCGGTGGGTCTTTTCCCTGGGGCCGACATCCAGAAAGCCCGGAAGCAGGACAGGCCCGATCAGATTGAAGTCCCCCATGATGACGGCACGGTGGCGCATGTTGGTGCTGATACTGCGCAGTTGCCGGCGATTGAGGATCTGACCATGCGACAGATGCACATTGGCGAGAGAAAAGCTGCCAAAATCGATAAGCTGTGCCGTACGTTTGACCAGCAGACCGCGCGGCAGACGGCAGAATGAGGGTGGCCGCGTAAATGGCAGCCGGCTCCAGCAGGCGGTACCATGTGGCCGCCCGGGAAGTGGAATGCGGTCGTAATAGCCGCCAAGGATCTCGGGAAGTTCATCCACCGCTGTCTGTGCTTCCTGCATAACGATGATATCGGGATCTTCCGCACGGATGACCGTCAGAACGTCTTCGAGGGACGCCCCTTCCCAGCGGTAAAGGTTCCAGCTCAGGATCTTGAAAGAGGCTCCGGGTTGAAGAGACGTCGTCATTTCGGAGGCTCCGGCAGGTACAGGGGATTGCGTTCTCGGTGATGGGGGCCAGCCGCGAATTCGCTGGTCAGGGTATAGCCGACAGCCAGCAAGACGGGACCGAGGAAGATGCCGACCCCGCCAAAGGTCACGATGCCGCCAAGAACGCCCAGGACGGTCAGCAGATAGGGCAGCTGGGCACCCCGGGCGATGAAGGCCGGACGGATGACGTGATCGGCACCCGAGATGATCAGGATGCCGTAGATGGCCAGGAACAGGCCGTGCCCGAAATGATGGGTCATGCCCAACCAGATTGCGGCGGGCACCCAGACGAGCGGAGCGCCAATGGGAAAGACGGCCACGAAAGCGGTAATACCGGCCAGCAGGACGGGAGAGGGTACGCCCGCCAGCATGAGGCCGATCCCTGTCAGGACGCCCTGGATCAGGGCAGTGCCAAGGATTCCATAAACCGTGCCGCGGACTGTGCGCCCTATGATGTTGATGAGGCGCGGCGTAGTGTGGGGGCCGGCGATGCGGTCGATCAGGGCCGTGATGGTGTTGCCCAGTGTATCGCCGTTGAGCCACAGGAAAAACGCCACGAACAGCGCCATGACCAGTTCGGCGAGACCGCCGGCGAGGCGGAGCAGGACCGTCAGTGTCAGATGGGCGATCTGCCCGGCATAAGGGCGCAGAACCTCGGTCGCGAAGGCGCCGACGTCATGGCTGAAATGATGCCAGGCATTCACGAGATGGGGACCGGCCATCGGAATTCGGTTCAACCAGGCCGGAGGTGGGTTCGCGCTGGTGACATGCAGGATCAGGACGTCGATTTCCGAGATCGTGCCGGGAATATCGCTGATCCCCGCGCTGGTCAGGACAGTCAGAGGAACAACGATAAAGAGCGCGCTCAATGCCATCATGGCGAGGGCGGCCAGCACAGGACGGACATGTCGTCGCATGCGGCGGTAGATGGGCCAGGTCGTGAAAGCGAGGATCGCGGCCCACAGGATGGCCGAGAGGAAAGGCCACAGGATGATGCCGCATCCATAGGCAATTCCGGCCAGGATGAGGCCGAGGAGAATCCGCTCGGTCGTCATGCGGTGCCGTTCTCCTGACTGGAGCCGGACGGAAGCCCGGACCGGCATGACTCTGTGGGCTGCGTGTTCATGGAGTGATACATTGGCACGCTCTGGCGTCGGACGCATCCCTCGACCTATGGTGCGGGGATGACGATCTCGCCACTTGTTGATGCCGCGACCCTGAGCTCCGAGGTTGGCCGGTTCATTCCCCTTGATGCCAGCGTGCTTTTGCCGGGGCAGAAGGGCGACCCCGATGTCGCGTTTGCCCAGCGCCATCTGCCCGATGCACAACGATTCGATATTGATGTCTTTGCGGACCCGGATAGCCCGTTTCCGCATACTGTGCCGGGGGCCGCGCGCTTCGCCCGGCTAATGGGCGCTCTCGGAGTGAGCGAGGATGTGCCGGTCGTGTTTTATGATGGGCGCGGAAGTGTCGGTGCCTGTCGGGGCTGGTGGCTTGCACGGCTGTTCGGGCATCGGAATGCGCGGATACTCGATGGTGGACTGGAAGCCTGGCTGAAGGCCGGCGGTCCGGTGGAAGAGGGTGCCGCGTCCGCAAAGGAGCCAGCTCTTTTTCGGGCCCGTCCCCGCTATGGGCTTCTGGTGGGTTCGGGGGATGTGCGGCTTGCGCTGGAGCGGCAGGGCAGTCTCGTTCTCGATGCCCGGAGTGCAGGACGGTTTGCGGCGACAGTCCCGGAGCCGCGCCCTGGGGTGCGGAGCGGTCATATGCCTGCTGCAATGAGCATGGACTGGACGCGTCTTGTGAATGAAAGCGGCTGCTTTCTGCACGCCTCCGAACTGAAGAAGATTCTGAGTGCCGCGGCGGAGCGATCAGTGATCGCAACCTGTGGCTCCGGGTTGACAGCCGCGACAATCGTAGCGGCTGTGGCTATCGCGGGATATGGCGACGCGGCTTTGTATGATGGATCCTGGGCAGAATGGGGCAGTGACCCTGATGCCCCGGTTGTGACAGGAGAGGGATGAGCATGAGCGATCTGGAAAAGCAGGTCAGCGCAGGATGGAGCCGGATGGCCTCGATGTTGGTGCGCGATGGGCGTCCACACGAGCTTCCGGAATCGGGAATATTCGTGAATGCGCCGGTGAGCCGCGGGTCGACGGTCCTGTTTCCGTCCCTGGAAGCCATGAACCGGACGGATGGTCGCAGTCATGCTCATAAGGTGGTTTATGGCGCCATGGGTTCGCCGATCCAGCACCAGCTTGAGGAAATGCTCAGCCGGATCGAAGGAGGAACCCATACACAGGTTGTCGGCTCAGGTCTCGCAGCCTGCGCATTGCCACTTCTGGCGTTTCTGGGGTGTGGAGACCATCTTCTACTTCCCGACTCGGTGTATGGACCGACTCGGCGGTTCGCGGGAACCATGCTCCAGCGCATGGGCGTGATGACGACCTATTATCCACCCATGGCATCGCGAGACGAAGTTTTGTCGCTCATGCGACCGGAGACAAAGGTGCTGTTTGCGGAAAGCCCCGGCAGCCACACCTTTGAGGTGCAGGACGTGCCCATGTTGTCGGACATTGCGCACGAGGCCGGAGCGCTCCTGATGCTGGACAACACATGGGGGATCGGTGTCTTCCAGCCCTTTACTCATGGCGTGGATGTGTCGATCCAGGCGCTGTCGAAATATCCTGCAGGGCATTCTGACGTCATCATGGGATCGGTTACGGTTAATGATGAAGCGCATTGGAAAACGCTGCGCGATGCCGCAATCCAGCTTGGACTGTGCGCGGGGCCGGATGACTGCTGGTTGACGCTGCGGGGTCTGCGGACAATGGGAGTGCGGCTGGCGCATCAGTCGCGCTCGGCGCTGGAAATCGCGCAGTGGCTGAAAACACGCCCCGAAGTTGCACGCGTTCTGCATCCGGCGCTGGAAGACTGTCCGGGGCATGCATTCTGGAAACGTGATTTTACCGGAGCGTGCGGCCTGTTCGGGGTGGAGCTTCAGCCGAAAGTTTCCATTGAGGCCGCCGAGCGTATGATTGATGGGCTTGAAATGTTTGGGATCGGAGCCTCCTGGGGCGGATATGAAAGTCTAGTCCTGCCGACTACGGGGCATATCCGGCGCGTGACGGGTGAGGGTGGTCCGAAATCCGCGACATTCCGTCTGCATATCGGGCTGGAAGACGTCGAGGATCTAAAGACCGATCTCGCAAGAGGTCTGGATAGCCTCCGGCTCTGACCTTAACGACGACGGAAGGTCAGAGCTTCAGCGACATGATGCCGCTGTATGCTCTGTGTGCCTTCCAGATCGGCGATGGTGCGGGAGACGCGGATCAGGCGCGTAATGCCGCGATTGGAGAGGCGCAGTCTTTCGGCGGCCTGTTCTGTGAGAGAGCGGGCATCGTCATCCATTTCAAGGAGGTCCGGAGAGACCTGCGAATTGGGAACACCCTGACGATCGATCTGGCGTTTGCGTGCCAGTTCGACACGCGCGCGAACTTTGGCGCTACTCTCGCCTTTCGGCGCACGGCTGATTTCGATGGGAGATAATGGCTCGATCTGCACGCAGAGATCCATGCGGTCGAGCATCGGGCCGGAAATCTTCGCCGTGTAGTCCTCACCGCAGCGGGGAGCCTTCCGACAACTTCGCTCCAGATCGCCTAAGTAGCCACAGCGACAGGGATTCATGGCGGCAATAAACTGGAAACGTGCGGGATAGGTGGTGTGATGGGCTGCACGGGCGATGGCAATGCTGCCGGTTTCGATGGGCTGACGCAGAGATTCCAGGCAGGCCCGCGAGAACTCCGGAAGCTCGTCAAGAAACAGTACCCCGTTGTTGGCAAGGCTGACTTCGCCGGGCCTGGCTTTGGTGCCACCGCCGACAATGGCAGGAAGGCTCGCACTGTGATGCGGCGCGCGGTAGGGCGGCCGGATAACTAGTCTTCCATTCTGCAGAATGCCAGAAACACTGTGAATCCGGCTGGTCTCCAGAGCTTCTTCCCGGGTCAGGTTCGGAAGAATGCCGGGCAGGCGGCTGGCGAGCATGGATTTCCCCGCGCCCGGTGGTCCACTCATGAGCAGGGAATGAGCCCCGGCAGCGGCAATTTCCAGAGCGCGCCGTCCAATTGCCATTCCTTTGACGTCCACAAGATCGGGTCCGTACTCAATGACATGTTCAGTTGGGGACGGGGCCGGAGACAGGATCTGCTGTCCCTGAAAATGGGAAACAAGGGCTGCGAGTGTGGGGGCCCCGAGAACATCTGTGCTGTCATTCCCCCAGCGTGCTTCCAGAGCCTGTGCAGCCGGGCAGATCAACCCAAGTTCGTTCGCAACGGCACCGATCGCGGCCGAAAGAACGCCTGCGACAGGATTGATCCGACCATCCAGCGACAGCTCGCCGACAGCGGCATAGGCCGAGACCGCTTCGAATGAGAGAATACCCATGGCACAAAGCAGGCCGAGCGCGATGGGTAGGTCAAAATGCGCGCCTTCTTTGAGAAGGTCGGCCGGTACGAGATTGACGAGGATGCGTTTGGGAGGAAGCGCCAGCCCCATGGCTGTCAGCGAGGCACGGACACGTTCGCGGGCTTCCCCGACGGATTTGTCTGCCAGCCCTACGACGAGAAACGCTGGAAGTCCGCTGGAGACCTGAACCTCGACCGTTACCGGAACGGCTTCGATACCCAAGAAGGCGAAGCTCTGGATACGGGCGAGGGCAGGTGTATGTGGGCTGGGACTCGTCATGAGACAAATCCTAGCCCGAAATTATTTACCGTTGGTTAACGGCAAAGGTGTCAGGCGCGCTGATACAGTAGGCGGGCACGGAGTGTACCATCGAGTGCCTTGAGACCGTCCAGCAGCTTCGTATCCATGTCAGGGTTTTCTGACTCGGCTTCGACAACGACGTAGCCAACTTCACCATCCGTCTGGAGGTACTGTGCCGTCACGTTGCAGTTCTGCGCGGCGAACAGATCATTGATCTGGCGCATGATGCCGGGCCGGTTGGCATGGACATGCATGAAGCGCGTGCCTCGAGGGCGCTCGGGGAGCTGGACGCTGGGAAAGTTGACGGATCCGATTGTGGAGCCGACGTCGGAATAATCGACCAGCTTGCGAGCGACTTCGACGCCGATGCGCTCCTGTGCTTCCATGGTGGAACCACCGATATGCGGCGTGAGAATGACATTCTCCAAGCCTTGGAGCGGGGATTTGAACTCTTCGCCAGCCTTCTTGGGTTCGACCGGGAACACATCCACGCCCGCGCCCATGAGATGACCCTCCTTGAGGGCTGCAGCGAGAGCATCGAGATCCACGACGTTGCCGCGTGCATTGTTGAGTAGGATGGAATTGGGTTTCATGGCCCGGATTTCCGTCTCTCCGATCAGTAGATCGGTTTCCGGTGTCTGCGGCACATGGAGGCTGACAATGTCGGACTCGGCCAGAAGATCATGCAGGGTCGGCACTGCGATGGCGTTGCCATGCGGCAGGCGCGGCATCACGTCGAAATATAGCACGCGCATGCCGAAAGCCTCGGCCAGGACCGAAAGCTGCGAACCGATGGAGCCATAGCCGACGATGCCGAGCGTCTTGCCGCGCACTTCCCAGGCATTGGTGGCGGACTTGTCCCAACCCCCTTTGTGGCAGGCTTCCGAACGCGACGGAATGCGTCGGAGGAGCATGACGATCTCGCCCATCACCAGTTCAGCCACGGAACGGGTGTTGCTGAAGGGGGCGTTGAAGACGGGAATACCGAGCATACGTGCGGTGTTCAGATCGACCTGATTCGTCCCGATGCAGAAGCAGCCGATAGCCATGAGGCGGTCCGCGGATTCAAGAACCTCGCGGGTAAGCTGTGTCCGACTGCGGATGCCGACCATGTGTATACCCTGCAGGGCTTCCTTGAGCGCGTCGCCTTCAAGTGCACCCTTGACGCGCGTCACTTCGGCGTAGCCTTCGTCGGCGAAATGGGAGGCGGCGCTTTCGTGAATGCCTTCCAGAAGAAGAATGCGGATCTTGTTCTTGGGGAGAGAGAACTGCGTTTCCATAAATCCGTCCCGGTCATGAACCGGAAGGCTCCGGTTTCAATTCAAACTGGTTCCATCAAATCTGGCCGTGACCAGACCGGTCCCGGCTCATGTCTGCCGCCACGTTCGCCGGGGTCCCCTCCCTAGCCGATTGGCGTGAATCAGGAAAGGTGGCGGATGATTTCGGGAAGCAGGGTTGCATCTCCGCAGGCCAGAACGGTGCCGTCGCTCTCCAGCGTGAGGAGATTGCCCTGCCAGTCCGTGATGCGGCCACCTGCACCTTCCACAACCGGCACAAGGGCACCCCAGTCCCAGGGTTTCATGGTGCATTCCGCAATGACGTCGATCTGGCCGAGGGCGAGCAGTCCGTAGGCATAGCAATCTCCGCCCCATGACGTGCGGCGGGTGTGTTTCTGCAGATTGGCAAAGCGCGGGGCGTGCTCCGCAGTCATGATTTCAGGAGCTGTGCAGGATAGTTCCGCTTCGGCTGCTGTCGGACAGGGGCGCGTTCCGATCGTGCCAGGCAGGCGCTCGGACACGAATATGGTTGGACGCCCCGAAACGCCGAGCCAGCGTTCGCCAGTGACAGGCTGGTCGATCAGCCCCAGGACCGGGCGTCCCTTGTGAAAAAGCGCAATGAGTGTGCCGAAAGTGGGGCGACCCGTCAGGAAGGCGCGGGTGCCGTCAATGGGATCGAGAACCCAGAGCCAGTCGCTGCTGGCTCCACTCATGCCGGCTTCTTCACCGAGAATGGCGTGCTCTGGCAGGCGCGCTTCAAGAATGCTGCGCATGGCCCGTTCGGCCTGACGATCCGCAATGGTGACGGGGCTGTCATCAGATTTGGCATCGGCACGAAGGGACGTCCGGAAATGGGGCAGGACGGTCCTGCGGGCGATGTCGGCGCAGGCCGTGGCGGCTTCAATGGCGGTCTGCAAATCCGTTTCACTCATGATTTTTGTCTATTCCCGTCCCAGGAGCATGACACGAGATTGACGCCCGTTCTGGGGGGCGGCATCAGAGGAGCCATGCATCCGATCATCGTTATCCCCTCCAGACTTGCTTCGACCCGCCTGCCGCGCAAGCCCCTCGCTGACATTGGTGGCGTGCCCATGATCGTCCGGGTGGTCCGACGTGCGCTGGCAGCAAAGGTCGGGCCAGTTGTCGTTGCAGCAGGGGATCCTGAAATTCTTGATGTTATCCGGGATATGCCCGATGTGTGGGGTGTGCTCACCGACTCGAGGCTGGCGAGCGGCTCTGACCGTGTGCAGGCCGCACTTGCAGAGGTTGATCCTGAGGGCCGGCACGACGTGGTGATTAACCTGCAGGGTGACCTGCCCTTGATCGAACCGTCCAGTCTGACTTCTGCCCTGAAGCCACTGGAAGATCCTGCGTTCGATATCGGAACACTGGTGGCTCCCGTGACCAGTGATGCCGAGCGTGATGCTTCCCAGGTTGTGAAGGTTGCCTGCGCGTTTGGTGAGGCGGACGTGGCGCGTGCGCTGTATTTCTCCCGTCTGCCCATTCCGTGGGGCGAGGGGACGCACTGGCATCATGTCGGGATCTATGCCTGGCGTCGTGCAGCGCTAGAGCGCTTCGTGACGCTGCCGCCCTCCGCGCTGGAGCGCCGGGAAAGTCTGGAACAGTTGCGGGCGCTTGAAGCTGGCATGACGATTGGTTGCGCGAGGATTGACCACGCGCCTCAGGGCGTGGATACGCCTGCTGATCTTGAGCATGTGAGAGGATTGGTTTGATGGCGGTCATTGCATTTCAGGGCCGCCCCGGCGCCTATTCTGATCTGGCCTGCCGTCAGGCGCGTCCGGGTTGGACGACGCTGCCCTGTCCGACATTTGCCGATGCGATCGACGCCGTGCATGATGGTCGGGCAGACGAAGCACTTCTGGCCTGTGAGAACACGCTGGCCGGTCGTGTGCCGGATATTCATTCACTTCTGCCGGACGCCGGGCTTCACATTGTCGGGGAATATTTTCAGCGCGTTGAACACTGCCTTCTGGGTGTAGCGGGTGCGAAGATCGAAGATGTCCGCCGGATTCACACACATCCTGTTGCATTGGGGCAGGTTCGCAAATTGATCAGCGAACTGGGTGTGGAGCCAGTGGTGCAGTTCGATACCGCCGGTGCGGCTGAGATGGTGGCGCAGTGGGGACGCACGGCAGATGCGGCGATTGCTTCTTCCTTGGCTGCTGAGCTGAACGGACTGATGGTGCTTCGGAGTAATGTTGAGGACGCTTCGCACAATACGACGCGCTTTTATCGCGTGGCCCGCAAGCCTTGCATTCCCTCGCCCGAGCGCACAGATGTGCTGACGACGCTGCTGATGCGGGTTGGGAACTGTCCGGGTGCGCTCTATGCGGCATTGGGTGGATTTTCCCGGCATGGTATCAACATGACGCGGATCGAAAGCTATATGCTTGACGGCTCGTTTGCGGCGACGCAGTTCCTGATGGATGTCGAGGGACATCCGGCACAGGCCCCTCTGGCGGCGGCGCTCGCGGAACTGGAGCAGGTCAGCGACGATCTTAGAATTCTGGGTGTTTACCCAAGCAGTCTCTCACGCCGGGCGTGAGGGCAGAACAGGCAGAGCCCATGACAGAAGGCGGAATAATGGCTGACACGAGCATGTATCAGGGGTCGCTGACGGCTCTGGTCACTCCGATGCATACGGACGGACGGATCGATTTCGACGTTTCGGCAAAGTTGATCGAGCGTCAGATCGAAGCAGGCACCACGGCACTGATCCCTGCCGGTACGACGGGCGAAAGCCCAACGCTGTCTCATGAAGAACATGGTCGCGTCGTGGCGCATTGTGTTGAGACGGCAAATGGTCGTGTCCGCGTCATGGCGGGTGCGGGTTCCAATAGCACGTCTGAAGCTGTTCTTATGGCAAAGCATGCCCATTCCGTCGGAGCGGATAGTCTGCTGGTGGTTGTGCCGTATTACAACAAGCCGTCACAGGAAGGGCTGTACCGCCATTTCATGACGATTGCCGATGCGACGCCTCTGCCGATGTTCCTGTACTGCATCCCTGGCCGCTCGGTTGTGGACATCTCGGTGGCGACCATGGCGCGTCTGGGCGAACACCCCAATATCGTCGGCACCAAGGATGCGACTGCCAATATGGCCCGGCCGATCGCGGTGCGTCGTGCCGTGGGCAAGCCGTTCAACCAGCTTTCCGGCGACGATAACAGTGTCCTGTCATTTCTCGCTGCAGGTGGCGATGGATGTATCGGCGTGACGTCCAATGTTGTGCCACATCTGTGCGCAGACATGCATCTGGCCTGGCAGGAAGGGCGGATCGAGGACGCAATCGCTATTCAGGATCACCTGACACCGCTGCATGATGCCATGTTCATGGAAAGTAATCCAGGTCCGGTGAAATATGCGCTGTCCAGACTCGGGCTATGCAATGCGACGCTGCGCCTGCCGCTCGTAGAGCCGAAGGAAGAGACACGTCGGGCCATCGATACTGCTCTGCGCTCGCTTGAGCTGCTGGACTGATCACAGCTATGGCCGGAAAGAAAACCAAGAGCGGCATGATTTCCCATGGCATGGCCGCACAGAACCGCAAGGGGCGGTTTGATTATACGATTCTGGAAACGACTGAAGCCGGAATCGTTCTGAAGGGGCCGGAAGTGAAAAGTCTGCGTCTCGGGCGGGCGACGATTACGGAGGCCTATGCTGCCGAGCGGGACGGCGAGATCTGGCTCTTCAACTCCTATATTCCGGAATATCAGGGGGGCGTCCTCTCCCGGTTCGAGCCCCGCGCTCCACGCAAGCTTCTGATGCACCGCAAGCAGATCGCGCATTTTTTAGGCGCTGTCAGCCGCGCGGGCGCCAGTCTGGTGCCGCTTGATATTCATTTCAACGCCCGTGGTATGGCGAAAGTGACTTTGGGTCTGGGGCAGGGACGTCGTAAGGAAGACAAGCGGCATGCCATTGCCGAACGTGACTGGAAGCGGGACAAGGCACGATTGGTCCGGAGCAGCGGCAAGGACTACTGATCCGGTTCGCTCGAATGAGGATTGAAAAAAGGTCGGATTCTTCCGGCCTTTTTTATTGCCTGGGCTGCAATGCTGGCATGAAAAAAAGCCGCTGCAGCAGAAGCTGGCAGCGGCTTTTTTTTACTCAGACCGAAGTCCGGGTCATTCAGTCAGCGCTGATTTCAGCAGCTTCCGGACCCTTCTGGCCCTGAACAACCTTGACGTTGATCGTCTGGCCTTCGTCAAGCGTCGGCAGGCCCGAACGCTCGAGAGCGGAGGCATGGACGAAAATGTCCTTGCCACCGGATTCCGGCGTGATGAAGCCGAAGCCCTTCGTGGCATTGTACCACTTGACCGTGCCACGCATGTCTTCAGCGCGGGACAGGTCCGGAGCCGGACGGCCAGGACGTGCGCCACCGAAGCGAGGCTGATCACCACCGAATGCAGCGCGGGGACGCGGTGCTTCTGCTGTGCTTTCGTCAACGGAGAGAACTTCAGCGACCTGACGGCCCTTTGGACCCTGGCCGATGCGGACCACAACGGTCGCGCCCGGGTTCACGTTGCTGACACCAGCATTTGTGAGGGCGTTGGCGTGCAGGAAAATGTCGCCCGAGCCATCGGAAAGTTCAACGAAACCGAAACCCTTCTCGGTGTTGAACCACTTCACGCGGGAGCTGATTTCCGGGCCTGAAGCTGCGACGAAGCTGTTGCTGCGACGGGGTGCGCCGTAGCCACCACCGCCACCATTTCCACCACCAAAGCCACCACGGTCGCCATAGGACGGCTGGGACGAGTATGCATCGTCAAATCCGCCGCGGCGAGGTGAGTTGAAGCTGCTGCGGTCGGTTCTGTTGTTTCTCAACGGTCTAATCCCGAGACTGGGGTGTCATGGTAGGGAAACCCTGCCGTGACGTAATTTCAAAAATTTGGAGAAAAACAATCCCGCTTTTCTCCTGTAGTAATCCCTAGCACGCTTTTTTCCCTCTCTGCCACAGGGAATATGAGGCTGAAACATAACTCGCGCTAATTTTAAGATTGAGATGAGACCCGCCGACACTTTGATTCCGGTCGTGAAAATGACATACACACGTTTCCCAGTACTTGGTGGTCCCGGATCCCGCGCGTAACAGAGGTGCCCATGCGAAGCCGACTGACTTTTTCTATTGGAGCCACTGCCGTGCTGGCGCTGTCTTCCACCGCCATGGCTACGCCGTTGCAGGATCCGTACGGAACCTGGACCGTCCAAGGTGAGAATGACGCGATTTCCACCCTGAAAGGTACGTCGGATCAGTATTATACGTCCGGTTTGCGCATCAACTGGACCTCGGGAACGGACAATCTTCCGCGGCCTATCGCGAAGCTGAACCATATCCTGATGGGCGATGGCGTACAGCGTATCAGCATTGGTCTGCAGCAGATCATCGACACGCCGCGCGATACTCAGGCCGACAATCCGCCGCAGGGTGACCGCCCTTATGCCGGGCTGCTGCTGGGAACTGTGAATCTCATCAATGATACGGATCTTTCCCGGACCGTAATGGGAATCCAGTTCGGCATGCTTGGTCCGTCGGGACTCGGGCGTCAGGTCCAGAATGGCTTCCACAAGGCCATCAGCGATACGCCGAGCACGGGCTGGGGACATCAGCTTGCGAATCAGCCGATCTTTCAGGTTCAGGCCGGGCGGATCTGGCGCCTGCCTGTTCTGGATGTCTATGGCATTCATGCCGACGTGCTGCCCGCGATCTCGGGCGCTGCGGGTGATTACCGGACCTATGCCGATGTGGCGACCACGTTCCGTATCGGTCAGGGGCTGGACAGTGACTTCGGCAATGCGACGATCGGACCGGGACTCGACGGAACGGATGCGTTCCGCGCGACCCGTCCCTTTGCCTGGTATTTCTACGGCGGTGTTGAAGGCCAGGCCGTGGGCTATGACGTGACGCTTCAGGGCAGCACGGTTCGCCCCAACGCGCCACATGTCGACAAGGTTTGGGATTTGGGCGAGATTCATGCCGGTGTTGCTGTGATGTGGCATGGCGTGCGTCTGTCCTACAGCCAGAACTGGCAGACAGCCCAGTTCCAGACGCAGAAGGCCGGTCTGTTCAACTATGGATCGCTCAAGCTTTCGGTTAAGTTCTGACGTTTTCAAACTAGGGACTGAAAAGGCCGCTTTACCTTATGGGGAGCGGCCTTTTTTCATGTCCGGGCGAGATGCGGGACGTGGCTGTCCCGAACCGGCGCCCCCAGCAAGTAACCCTGGACTTCCTCGCAGCCATTGGCATCGAGCAGCGCCATCTGGTGTTCTGTTTCAACACCTTTGGCGCAGCAGGTGATGTTCAGGGAGCGGGCGAGAGAGAGAATGGCGTACATGATCTCATCAGCGCGCATGTCTTCCCCCAGGTACTGGACGAAGGCGCGGTCGAGCTTGATCTGGTCAAGTGGATAGATTCGCAGTTTCTCCAGTGAGGAGTAGCCGGCCCCGAAATCGTCGATGGCAAGACGGACACCTAGCGCGCGGACGCGGGAGAGTTCGCGAAAGGCGATGTCCGATGGACCGAAGGGACGGCATTCGGACAGTTCGACCTGCAGTCGTCCGGGCGGAAGGCCGGTCTCGTTCAGCACGGTATCGACGAGCGGCGCGAGCCGTTCATTGACCAGCCAGACGGGCGAGACATTTACACACACGCGCAGCGGAGTCGGCCAGCGGAGGGCGGCCAGACAGGCACTGCGCAGGCTCCAGCTGTCGAGTGCCTCGATCATGCCGACTTCCTCGGCGTAACGAATAAAGAGATTGGGTGCGACTTCGCCATGACCTGGTCGGTTCCAGCGTAGAAGCGCCTCATGCCCGACGATCTTCTGGGAGGCCGTATCAACGACGGGCATCCATTTCAGGAAGAGGGCATTGTCTTCGACCGCCTTGAGCAGATCCTTCTCAAGGTTGGACGTGATTGCGTAGGTGTTCGTGAGTTCCGCATTGGCGCGGCGCTCATGGCCGCCGCCCGTTCGATTGGCTTCGGTCAGTGCTGCCCGGGCGGCGAGGATCAGTTGGTTCGCGTCTCCTGCATCCTGCGGATAAACACTCCATCCTGCCGAGATCGAGAATGGAATGGCGCCCATATCCAGAGACACGGGTGTACTTGAGATCTGCAGGATCGCATTAACCAGCGAACGGGTCGTGACGGCTGTGGTGCCCGGTGGTGTCAGGACCATGAAATGGCCGCCGCCGATCGAACTCAGGAAACAGCCTTCCGGTAGAACAGCTCTGAGACGGCGGATTATTTCCGCGAGGATTAGGTCAGCCGTGTCCCATCCATAACGGTCGTTGATCAGTGAGAGATGATCCAGGTTGAGATGGATCAAGCTGAACAAGGCGCGGCGTGAAAGCTTGCCTGTCCGTTCAATGAACTGGTGCAGAACGCGGAGGCTTTCTTCGCGGTCCGGCAGAGCGGATTTTCCCGGATGTTCCGCAGTTTCATTGGCAAGTTCGTCTGCGACGTCCTGCAGGGCGCGGCCAGCCGTAGCCGAAAAAACTCCGCCCGGTGGGCAGAGTGCGACTAGAAACAGTCCGGACTTGCTGTCACTCGAACTGGTGGGGACGGGGTATCCGATAAGGGAGAAGTCATCGGGCAACGGGCAGGAAAATGGAGTGTCGCCATTCCGGTTCTGTTTCGATGAAAGAATTATCTTTCCCGCAGCCGCTTTTTGCAGTCCTGGTGGAAGGGGGCCGATTGCATAGAGAATATCCGGGGTGCCGCTTGCGGGGAGGTCCAGAAACGCGACTGCCGACCCACCGGTCGCGGGCAGAAGCAGACGAAAAAGCAGGGATCGGCGGTCTGAAGAGGTACCAGAGTATTCGTGTGAAGTCTCTTTTTGAGCGTCTCTGGCAGGACTGCTCATTACGCGTGTACTCCATGAAATTCAGTTGAATGCATTAATAATAAAGTGGCGGTATTATATCCGCATGAACTTTTCTGTCTAACCGGAAATCAGAAGTCTGTCTGGATCATTCCGGTCAAATATTTTCAGAAGAAGTCTGAGTGCGTGGCCCCGGGGACCTTGCAGGTGCGGATTGCGGGCGATTTCACGTTCGCTGTCCTGCTGCATGGCGGTCAGGAGCAGGCTGAGACGCGCGCCCTGCGCCAGACGAAAGCCGGGAAGTCCGGACTGCCTGTCGCCGGCGATGTCCCCACCGCCGCGGATCCTGTAATCCTCGTCGGCGATCAGAAAGCCGTCATTCGTATCTCGCAGAAGACTGAGACGCCTGACGGCGGTCGGCGTTGCCGCCCGGTCATGGAGCAGCAGGCAGAACGACTGTTTCGAGCCGCGTCCCACGCGCCCGCGAAGCTGGTGAAGCTGGGCCAGTCCGAACCGTTCGGCCTGTTCGATCACCATGACGGATGCAGCGGGGATGTCCACGCCCACTTCAATGACGGTGGTGGCGACAAGAAGGCGCGTTTTGCCCAAGCGGAACGTGTCCAGTGCGTCCTGACGGACGGTAATGTCCTGCTTGCCGTGGGCGAGACCGACCAGCCCTTCAAACCTCTGTTCCAGTGAGGCCCAGCGTTCTTCCGCGGCTGCGGCCGCCTGTGTTTCACTGTTTTCGATGAGGGGGCAAACCCAGAAAACCTGCACGCCATCGCGCAGGGTGCGGCTGATGCCGGCGAGCACACTGTCGAGCGAGTCCATGCTGTGCAGGGTCGTGCGGATCGGCTGTCGTCCCGGCGGTTTCGAGTCCAGACGGCTGACGCTCATTTCGCCCCATTCCATGAGTTGGAGCGTGCGGGGAATGGGCGTTGCGGTCATGACGAGGATATCGGTCGCTTCCCCTTTGGTGCTCAGATTCATGCGCTGGCGGACGCCGAACCGGTGCTGCTCGTCAATGACGGCGAGGCCGAGATCGTGAAAGGTCACACCGTCCTGAAAGAGGGCGTGAGTGCCAATGACAATTTTCGCCGTCCCATCTGCGATGGCAGCAAGGGTTTTGCGTCGCGCTGCACCCTTGATGGTGCCGCTCAGATAAACGCATTCCGTCGGGCAAAGACGGGAAAGCGTCTCGAAATGCTGACGCGCGAGGATCTCTGTGGGCGCCATTAGAGCAGCCTGTGCTCCGGACTCTACAGTCTGAAGCATGGCGTTCATGGCGACAAAGGTTTTGCCCGCGCCGACATCGCCCTGAAGCAGGCGCATCATGGGCGTTGGGGCCCCAAGATCGGCAGCGATTTCGGCAATGGCCATCGTCTGGGCATGGGTAGGTTTGTGTCCGAAACGTCGGAGCATTTCGGTCTGAAGTGCGCCGGTGCCGGGAAAGCTACGTCCGTGCCGCTCACGGGCCTTGAGGCGGGCGAGACCGAAACAGAGCTGATCGGCCAGCAGTTCATCAGCAGCGAGACGGGACAGGGCGCGGTTGCGGACAGGCTCCCAGGCGATTTCCGGCGGAATGATCTCGGGAGACTGCATCAGGCGCAGGGCCTGCGTGAAAGACGGCCATTTCCGCTGGGTGACGAGGGTTTTGTCCAGCCATTCTGGGAGATCGGGCAGGAGCGCCAGAGCGGCACGCATGGCCTTGCGAACCGTATAGGGAAACAGGCCGGCCGTCAGGGGCCAGACGGGTTCCAGTGATGGGAAACTGTCGCGCTTGGCCCAGTTCACGACATGGTCGGGCTGTGGCATCGTCAACTCGCCCTGAAAGGTTCCGGTCTTGCCAGAGACAAGAAGCTCGGCGCCCACGGTCGGGCTTGGCATGTTGCGCGTCTGGAAGAAAACCAGATCGAGCTTTCCGGTGTCGTCTTCGGTGCGGATGATGGAAGGCTGTCCAGGGCGACCGGCCTTGCGCAGGGAGAGGACCCGCACATGCGCTGTCAGGATTCCGCCTGGGGCGAGATTGTGTCCGTCCGCGACTGTGCGCAGAATACGCCGGTCAACAACCCGTTCGGGTAGGGTGAACAGCAGGTCCAGCACGCGTCGTCCTCCCGCGATTTTCTCCAGCAGGCCGGCGTGTCGGGGGCCGATTCCGGACAGGCTCGTCAGCGGTGCGAAAAGTGGGGCGAGACGGTCATCCTGGCTTGCTTCAGGATGCTGTTTCGGTTCGGAATGGTGCGGGAAGGATTGCGGGACGTGTTCGGACGGCATCGTGACAACGGGCGCTTCCCGTGCTCCTCGGGCTGACAGGCGATGGAACGGCAGGTATAGGGCATGAGCAGGATGGAACAAAACGAAACCATGACCCGTGAAATGTCCACAACGTCCTTCGACCGCTCTTTCGGACCAACCGTCTGGGGCGTACCGGATGGCAGTGTGGCCTTTCTTCTTCGTCAGCGTCTTGCTGAACATGACGGAGCTCTGCTCCATGTTGCGCGCGATGACGCTGCCGTGGCCGCGCTGGCCGACATGCTGGTCTGGCTTATGCCGGAAGTGGAGGTTCTGCGTCTGCCGGCCTGGGATTGCCTGCCCTATGATCGTGTTTCGCCCAATCCGGTTCTGATCGCTGAACGGGCCGGGACGCTGTGCCGTCTGCTGGAACCCACGAAGGCGCGACGGATTGTTCTGACGACCGTGCACAGTTTGGTGCAGCGCGTGCCGCCGCGCTCGGCATTCCGGGGACAGTCCATCAGCGTGAAGACGGGCGAGAGCCTAGATCAGGCCATGCTGATCGAACTGCTGGTCGCCAATGGCTACACCCGGACCGATACGGTCATGGAAGCAGGCGAGTTCGCGACACGGGGCGGTATTTTCGATCTGTTCCCGGCCGGGGAAAGCGATCCGATCCGGCTGGACCTCTTCGGGGACGAGGTCGAGAACATCCGTGCGTTCGACGTTGGAACACAGCGCTCTACCGAAACCCTGAAGCGCTTCGAACTGCGCCCCGTGTCCGAGTTCTCGCTGGGTCCGGACAGCATCAGCCGCTTCCGCACCGGCTGGCGCGATTCGTTCGGCCCGGCGGCGACGTCCGACACGATTTATGAGAACGTCTCGGATGGGCGGCGCTATCCGGGGCTAGAGCACTATCTGCCGCTGTTTCATGATGGTGACGGCCACCAGATGGAGACGCTGCTGGATTATCTGCCGGGTGGGGCGGTCAGCTTCGATCAACATGCGCCGGAGATCCTCAAGGCCCGGCTGGACATGATCGCCGATCATTATCAGGCCCGGCGCGTTCCGACGCGTGAAGGGGAAATCCCGTACCGTCCTCTGCCGTCACACCGGCTCTATCTGGATACACATGGTTGGGAATCGATGCTGGCGGATGTGCCGTCCGTTATTTTCAATGCGTTCGCCATGCCGGATACGGCACAGGGTGTGGATGCAGGCTACCGGCCCGGCCCGCTGTTTGCGCGGGCAAAGGACGGAACGCGGGCGGGGATGTTCGAGGCTTTTGGACAGCAGGTGAAAACCTGGGCCGAAGCCGGGCGACGGACCTATGTTACGGCCTGGAGCCGGGGGTCTCGGGAGCGGATTTCCCATCTGCTGGCGGAACATGGCGTTACGGTGACGTCCTATGACGACTGGCCGGATGCGGCGGGAATGCCGAAAGGCACGACCGGCCTGCTGACGCTGGGGCTGGAGCGCGGGTTCGTCTCGGACCGTCTGTGCTTCGTCTCCGAGCAGGATCTTCTGGGCGAGCGGATTTCGCGTCCGCCCCGTCGTCGCAAGCGCGGCGAGCAGTTCATCTCGCAGGTCGGCGAGATTGCGGAAGGCGATCTGGTCGTTCATTCCGATTACGGAATCGGGCGGTATGTCGGGCTGGAGACGGTCGTCGAAGGCCGGGTTGCGCATGACTATCTGTCGATCCTGTATGATGGGGAGCAACGCCTGCTTCTGCCCGTCGAGAATATCGAACTTCTCAGCCGTTTTGGTTCCGAGCAGGCCGGGGTTCAGCTCGACAAACTGAGCGGAACGGCTTGGCAGGCCCGCAAGGCCAAGATGAAATCCCGCATCCGCGTCATGGCGGGCGAGCTGATCAAGACGGCAGCGGCCCGAGCCATGAAGGATGCGCCAATGCTCGCGCCCGCCGAAGGGCTGTGGGACGAGTTCTGCGCGCGCTTCCCGTTCGTGGAAACGGAAGACCAGTCCCGCGCGATTGCGGACGTTCTGGAAGACATGAGCGCCGGGCGGCCGATGGATCGGCTGGTCTGTGGCGATGTGGGTTTCGGTAAAACGGAAGTCGCCCTGCGGGCGGCGTTCGTGGCCGCGCTTTCAGGGATGCAGGTCGCGGTCGTGGTGCCGACAACGCTGCTCGCCCGCCAGCATTTTCGGAGCTTTACGGCTCGTTTCGAGGGCTTTCCCGTCAATGTGGTGCAGCTTTCGCGCCTTGTAACGCCCAAGGAAGCTACGAAGGTCCGCGAGGGCATGGCGAACGGCACGGTAGATATCGTCGTTGGCACCCATGCGCTGCTGGCCAAGACCGTGGCATTCGAGCGTCTGGGCCTGCTGATCATCGACGAAGAACAGCATTTCGGCGTCTCTCACAAGGAACGCCTCAAAGCGCTGCGCGAAGACGTGCATGTCCTGACTCTCTCCGCCACGCCGCTGCCCAGAACGCTTCAGCTTTCGCTGTCCGGCGTACGGGAAATGAGCCTGATCGCCACGCCGCCCACAGATCGTCTGGCGGTCCGCACGTTCATTACGCCCTTCGACAGTGTTATGATTCGTGAAGCTATTCAGCGTGAACGGTTCCGCGGTGGTCAGGTCTTTTGTGTCGTGCCGCGTCTGGCGGACATGGACAGGATGGCCGAGCGTCTGGCGGAAATCGTGCCGGACGCCAAGACCGTACAGGCGCATGGTCGTCTGACGCCGACCGAACTCGAACGTGTCATGACGGAGTTTGCGGACGGGAAATACGACATTCTGCTTTCCACCAACATTGTGGAAAGCGGGCTGGACATGCCCAGCGTGAATACGATCATCATCCACCGTGCGGACATGTTCGGTCTGGGGCAGCTCTACCAGCTTCGCGGACGCGTGGGTCGCGGTAAGCAGCGGGGTTATGCCTATCTGACCTGGCCGCAGACGCGTCCGCTCTCGGCCTCGTCGGAGAAGCGGCTTGAGGTCATGCAGACGCTGGATTCGCTCGGGGCCGGGTTCACGCTGGCGTCCCACGATCTGGATCTGCGAGGCGCGGGCAACCTGCTGGGGGATGAGCAGTCCGGGCATATCAAGGAAGTCGGTATCGAACTCTACCAGCAGATGCTGGAAGACGCCGTAATCGACATGCGTCGCGAGCGCGGCAAGCGTCTGGAGGAAGAGGATAGCTGGACCCCGACCATCATTCTGGGCCTGCCGGTACTGATCCCCGAAACCTATGTGCCGGACCTGCCGGTGCGTCTGGGGCTATATCGCCGGATTGCGTCGCTGACGAACGAGGCCGAGGTCGAGGCGATGCGCGCGGAACTGGTGGACCGTTTCGGATCGCTTCCGCCGGAAGTGGGGAATCTGCTTGATGTGGTCCTGATCAAGCGCCTGTGCCGTGAGGCCGGCGTAGAGCGTCTGGAGACCGGGCCGAAGGGCATGGTGATCCAGTTCCGTCGCAACCGTTTCCGTAATCCGGCTGCACTGATCGACTGGGTGACGCGCAAGAAAGAATCGGGCGTGAAAATCCGCCCCGATCATAAGCTTGCAGTCATCCGCGAAATGACGAACGCGACACGTATCGGCTATGCCAAAAAGGTCACGACCGTCCTGTGCAAGATGATCCGCAAGCTTGAGGCGTCGAAATCAGGGGACTGAGAAGGGCAGCGGGATGCGGTTGATGGTCACGACACCGCCACTCAGTCCGATGTCCCACAGGGTTGCATCACCGCTCTGACGGCCCATCAGCCGGGCGATCGTTAGGGCGGCCACGACCTTCTTTGGAGCCGTGTCGCGGATTTCACCAATCAGGGTGTCGACATTCGTGACGCTGACATGCAGGTCTGCGGTCGAAGTAGAGGCTGTTGCGCCAGGTTCGATGCTGCCCTTGCCGTCGATGGCGCTGCTGCCGGATACGGCATGCAGGGCGTTGATCGTGATCTGCTGGCGTGCAGTATCCAGGCCCTGGACCGTTAGATCTGCTGAAAGTTGCGTGGGCATGAGGGGCTGTTTGGTATCATGGATGCCCGTGCCTTCGACCTTCAGTCGCAGGTCCGGCGTGGTCTGGACTGCCTGGATCGATGCCTTGTGGATGGTCATGTTGTGGCCGGGGCGAGCCAGTGTGACGTCTGTCCAGGCGGCCTGTGGGGTGCCGCTGCGGATATCGCTGCTGTTAATTGTCAGGCTCTGCTCCTTGCAGGCTGCGCTGACCCCGCCACGGAAGGCGCTGAGTGCGGCATAGGCGGCTACGGCGTTAAAACGCTCCAAGGTGGCGCTTTCAACGTGACCGGACGGATCTGACAGGTTTACGCCGTGGATGTCGAGCGTGATGTCGGTTCCGGTCAGGGTCGCATGCAGGGTTTTTGCCGTCAGGCCATGCGTGACGGCCTTCGTGCCGGCAAGTTCGTAGGTGAAGCAGGATGCTGGCAGATCGGAGAGGGTGGAGGCGCTGGCCATAACCGGTACCAGAAGCGCGGTTGTGGCGGCGAGCAGGGAGAGGCGAATGGACATGAGGGGGTTCCGGACTGTGGAAAAGGACAAGAGACGTTAAGACTGTATTAGAGAATAGGGAGATAGAGTGACGGACCTACTCCTTTTTCGGAGAAACGCGCGTGTCTTCCTCCATTTCCGCCATGCCCGCCATTCCGCAGTATGTTTCCATCATCAAGGATGAAGACTCTTCGGCAAACAAGTGGGAAAAAACAAGCGTCTCCACCCAGCAGGCTGTCACGGCCTTCCAGAAGGATGCGGCTTCGATCAAGACACCGGAGCAGCTTCTGAAAAACTACAAGGCCCTCACGGTGGTGCTTGGGGCCTATGGAATGTCTTCGGTTATTGGTCAGACAGCGGTTATCAAGGATCTCATGACACAGGATCCGACCTCGTCCAAATCTCTGGCCCAGACCAGCGGGAACTCGGCCTGGAAGGCTTTTGCGAATGCTTTTTCTGATTGGTCGACCTCCCCTCTGTCGTCTTCCGACACTGTGCAGAGCATCACGCAGAGTTACCTAACCAACAGTTATGAAGACAGCTTGCAGACAGAAACACCGGGTCTGGGAGATGCGCTGTATTTCACCCGGACAGCCACGACGGATATGACGCTTGCCAATGTGATGGCAGATCCGAAGCTCCTGAAAGTGGCTGAGGTTGTTTCCGGTTTTGACACGACACAGTTCGGCGCGCTGGATTATGATCAGCAGGTCCGTCTGCTTGGATCGAAACTGGATCTCTCCAAACTCAGTACGAAGCGGGGAATCCAGCAGTTCGCGCAGCAATACCTCGCCCTGCTGCAGATCCACCCCGTTACGAGCACGACGCCAGCAAGTATGCTGACGCTCTATGGCGGGAGCGGTTCTAGCACGAGTATTCTTTCCCTTTTTACTGAAAACTCGAGCAGCGATAGCAGTTCATCGCTGTATTCCGCCCTGTTCTGAACGCCTTTCCTGGCGTGACATCGGCTTGGCGGCCCTGTATCGCAGACACCTGACGGATTTCAGGTGAAGGGATAATCATGGCCGGACTGGACCCCACCGACTGGCGTGGCATTCGTGACATCGGGCACCGGATGCTGGATGAGGTCTTTGACCGCATGGAGCATGTGGGAGAGGGGCCCGTATGGAGATCCATGCCATCTTCTGCCCGGCAGGCCCTGAAGGAAGGACTACCGGAAAAAGGACGTTCCCTCGACGATCTGTATGGGCGTTATCTTGATCTGGTCGTGCCTTATGGCGTGGGGAATACCCATCCCGGTTTCATGGGGTGGGTGCATGGCGCAGGAACGCCGGTCGGAATGCTGGCCGAAATGCTGGCGGCTGGTCTGAATGCGAATTGTGGTGGACGTGATCACGCACCGATTGAGGTTGAGCGTGAGGTCATCCGTTGGGCTCTGCAGATGGTCGGCATGCCGCAGGACGGCTCGGGGTGTCTGGTAACGGGCTCGTCCATGGCCAACTTCATCAGCGTGATAACGGCGAGCCGGGCGCAGGATCTGTCCATCCGGAAGGAAGGAATCGGTGACCGCAGGCTCGTGGGCTATGCCGCGACGACTGCTCATGGATGTTTGCCGAGGGCGTTTGATCTGGCAGGGTTGGGAAGCGCGGCGCTGCGGCGCGTTCCCGTTCTGCCGGATCATCGTATGGATGTCAGCGCCTTGAGGGACATGATCGCCGAGGACCAGAAGGCCGGTTTCGTGCCGTTCATGGTTGCGGGTACGGCCGGAACCGTTGACTGCGGGGCGATTGACGATCTGGCGGCGATCGAGGGGGTCGCTCGTGAGGCTGGGCTCTGGTTCCATGTGGATGCGGCATTTGGTGCACTGGCCTGTCTTTCATCGCGCTTTCAGCCGCAGCTTGAGGGGATCGGGAAAGCAGACAGTCTGGCTTTTGATTTCCATAAATGGGCGCAGGTTCCCTATGACGCGGGCTGCGTGCTGGTGCGCGACAGCCGCAAACATGCGGCGGCTTTTGCGCAGTCCCTGGATTATCTCGTGCGTGAAGAGCGCGGGCTTGCGGCCGGAGCGCCCTGGTTCTGTGACTTCGGGCCGGATCTGTCACGCGGCTTCCGGGCGCTCAAGGTCTGGATGACGCTGGGCCATTACGGAGCCGAGCGTATGGGAGAAATGGTCGAAATATGCTGCGATGTGGCTGCCGATCTGGCACGGCGCGTAGAGCGGACGGATGGGCTGGTTCTGCTGGCGCCGGTGACGCTGAATATCGTCTGCTTCGGGATCGAGGGTCTTGAAGATGCCGAAGTCTCGGAACTGGTGCAGGATCTGCATGAAAGCGGGATCGCTGCGCCGTCCACGACAAAGATCAATGGTCGGCTGGCGGTGCGGGCGGCGATCGTCAATCACCGCACCACGACCGCCCATACCGACCGGATGCTGGAGGCCGTTATCGCGCTACGCGACGACCGGTTGAAGGCGCAAATAGCGCGCTGAGCTGTGCCATCATGGTCCCGCCGAGGTCTTCGGCGGAGTTGATGGTGACGCTGTTGCGATAATAGCGCGTGACGTCATGACCGATGCCGATGGCCAGAAGTTCTGTGCTGCTATCCGCCTCGATCCGGGCAATCACCTTGCGCAGATGGTCTTCCAGATAGTTGTGCGGGTTGGCGGAGAACGTGCTGTCATCGACCGGTGCACCATCGGAAATCACCATCAGGATATGGCGGTGTTCCGGGCGTCGCCGCAGCCGTTTCCAGGACCAGAGCAGGGCTTCGCCGTCAATGTTTTCCTTGAGCAATCCATCGCGCAGCATCAGTCCTAGGTTGCGCCGGGCACGCCGCAGGGGGGTGTCCGCATCCTTGTAGATGATGTGGCGCAGATCGTTCAGGCGTCCTGGCTGGGGTGTGCGTCCGTTTTTGAGCCAGCGCTCACGGCTCTGGCCACCTTTCCACTGGCGGGTCGTGAACCCAAGAACTTCGACCTTCACGCCGCAGCGTTCGAGCGTGCGGGCAAGAATATCGCCGCAGATGGCCGCCGTGCCGATCGGGCGTCCGCGCATGGAGCCTGAATTATCGATCAGGAGAGTAACGACCGTGTCGCGGAACTCCGTCTCGCATTCATGCTTGAATGATAGCGGAAGGGTCGGATTGGTTACGACGCGGGACAGGCGCCCGGCGTCGAGAATGCCTTCTTCCTGCTCGAACTCCCAGCGGCGCTGCTGCTGCGCCATGAGGCGGCGTTGCAGCCGGTGCGCAAGGCGTGAGACCAGGCCATGGAGCTGGGACATCTGCTGGTCGAGTTTCTGGCGCAGCCGGTCCAGTTCATCGGCGTCACACAGATCGGATGCGTTCACTTCCTCGTCGAAATCGGTGGTGTACGCCTTGTAGGTATTGAGAGATTCGGAAGGTCCGGTGTCGGCCTGCTGGTCTGAAGGTCCGGCAGCTTCTTCGGTGCCGTCTTCCGACATCTCAGCGGATTCCGTGGCTTCGCTTTCGCCGGAAAGGCCAGTCTCTCCGCTTTCGGGCTGGTAGCCGTCTTCTTCCTCTTCGGTGGCGGCAGGGGCCTGCTGGTCCTGACCTTCTGCCTCAGGCGCATCGCTGTCCGTCGTTTCCTCTTCGTCGGACGGCAGATCAGACGGGGCCATCTGCTCTTCGTCCTCATCGGGGACGGTCGTGAGCTTGCAGGCGCCAAGGAAGCGGGTTGTTGCGCGGGCGAAGGCTGTCTGGTCGCTCTGGGTGCGGGCCATGTCGGCGAGTGCGGCTTTTGCCGAGGGTGTCAGGGACGCGCGCCATTCATCCAGAGCCGCTCCGGCCTGAACAGGCATGGGGTGGCCGCTCATGGCTTCTCGGGCAAGGAGATCCAGCGCGACGGGAGCCGGCATGTCCTCGCGCGTTTTCATCCGGTTGCAGCCAAGTTCGGCGCAATGCTGGGCGACGCGCTGTTCCAGATTGGCCCGTACACCAGCCATATGGCGTGAGCCGTAAATCTCGCAACGGGCCTGTTCCAGCGCATCAAACGCCTGGCGGGCTACGGGCTCAGCCGGTGCGCTTGCGTCTTTCTGGGTATGGTAGCGCATCCGCAGGGCTGCGGAATCCGCAGCTCCCCTGATCTTGCGGATTTCCCAGTCGTGCATGTGGCGCGACAGATAGGGCAGCTCTACATTGCCGGCAGCGACGGCGTTCTGACGGCTTCCGTTGACTGCGCTCTGAAAATCTACGCCTTGCTCTGGCGCTCCCCCCATGGCGCGCAGAGTGGCGATGGTGGCCTGACGGAAGCGTTCCTGCCGTTCTTCGTCGGTGAGGGAGGTCTCAGGAGCAGACAATGGATCAGGCCAGCGGTGAGGTGTTGAAGCAACGCTGATAGTATTCTGCCACGATTCCGCGCTCGGCCTCGTCGCATTTGTTGAGGAAGGTGAGACGGAAGGAGAATGCCACATCGTTGAAGATGCGGTTGTTTTCGGCCCAGGCAATGACAGCGCGCGGAGACATGACCGTGGAAATGTCACCCGCCATGAAGCCGGAGCGTGTGAGGTTCGCTAGTGCGACCATGCGTTCGACCAGGGTTGTGGCATCCTTGTCTTTTGCTGGAATCTTCAGCTTGGACGTAACAATGCCCACTTCCTGCTCCAGCGGCAGGTAGTTCAGGGTAGCAACAATATTCCAGCGGTCCATCTGGCCCTGATTAATCTGCTGGGTTCCGTGATACAGGCCGGTCGTGTCGCCCAGACCTACCGTATTGGCGGTGGCGAACAGGCGGAAAGCCGGGTTGGGACGAATGACGCGGTTCTGATCCAGAAGCGTCAGATGCCCTTCGGCTTCCAGCACGCGCTGGATGACGAACATCACGTCCGGACGGCCGGCGTCGTATTCATCGAAGATCAGGGCGCAGGGGTGCTGGAGGCACCAGGGCAGCAGGCCTTCGCGGAATTCCGTGATCTGCTTGCCGTCCTTGAGGACGATCGCGTCCTTGCCGATCAGGTCGATCCGCGACACATGGCTGTCGAGATTGATCCGGACGCAGGGCCAGTTCAGGCGCGCGGCGATCTGCTCGATATGGGAGGACTTTCCGGTACCGTGGAAGCCCTGGACCATGACGCGCCGGTTGAAAGCGAATCCCGCGAGAATGGCGCGGGTGGTGTCTTCGTCGAACTTGTAGGACGGGTCGATGTCGGGGACATGTTCCGTGCGTATGGAATAGGCCGGAACCTGCATGTCCGTGCGGATACCAAAGACTTCTGCCGAGGAGATCATGAGATCGGGCGCGCCGAGAACGCTGGTCGGGACCGCAGCATTTTCAGCGGTGGTCACGGCTTCCGGGGTGTCAATCGTCGCGAAATCACTCATGGGACTCTTGGGCTTTCTCTGGCTCTTGGATCAGGATGTTCTGGAGAAGATGGAGCCTCGGCGTCCTGTGTTCCAGTCTAAAAATTCAGGAAACGAAATCATCCTGCCGGGTGAAATGGACTTTCAGTACGGAATAGGCCGAGCCGATGGCCTTGAAACGCTCTTCGGATTTCGCATCGCCGATATTGGCATCGGGATGATGCTGGCGGGCGAGGGCGCGATAGCGGGTCTTCACGTCATCGAAAGAGACTGGCCATGTCAGATCCAGGGTCGCAAGCGGTTGGCGCAGGAGCTCGGGGATTCCGGAGGCGTGAGCAGGCGCGCGCTGACGGGCCGCATCTTTCGCCCGTTCGGCCCGGCTGTGACGGGTCGCGCCAAGGATGTCGAGCGGGTCGAGGATGTCGTCCTCGTTGAATTCGGCCTTGTTGGCCGTGCCGGTACCAAGCTTCCAGGACGGGCGCTGCCATGAGACGTCAGCTCGCAGATGCGCTTCGATCTGACCCGGCGTCATGCCGCGATAGAAATCCCAGCGGGAATTGTATTCGCGGACATGTTCAAGACAGAACCAGAAATACGAACGCAGGGCATCACGCCCGCGCGGTGCACGGTAGCCCGCAGATTCGTTGCAGCCCGGATGGTCACAGACCTGTTCCGGCGCGTCAGGATCGGGATCGAAGGCCCGGTGTCTGGTAGATTTGCGCTGCATGGTGTCTGATATGGGCAATCACAGCCGCCCGATGCAAGCGGCCATTCCTCAAGCCGGACGATTTTCATTATGTCTGAAACAGCTTCACACCCTTCCGCGCCGCATGGCACTCGACGGGAACGGATCGAGGCGATCCTTCGACGGGAACTGTTGCCCACGACGATCGAGATCCAGGATGACAGCGCCCGTCACGCCCATCACGCCGGGGCGAAAGCTCTTGGCAGCGGCGGGGAGACGCATTTCAATGTCGCCATTACAAGCGCGCGGTTTGATGGACTGAACAGGGTGGCGCGCCATCGGCTGGTCAATGATCTTCTGGCTGAGGAATTCAGCTCCGGACTGCATGCGCTCTCCTTGGTCCTGCATGGAGAGAAAACCCCATGAAACGTGCTCTTCTGGTCCTCCTTCTGTTGTCAGGTTGTGCGACGGGTGGCTACGGGCACCTGCCTGCGGCCGAGCAGGACGACGTGCATCGTATCGAGGCCTATCTGAACGGTGTTAAGGGACTGAAAGCGGCTTTTTTGCAACATGGGCCTGATGCCGGGGAAAGCGCAGGACGTTTTTCCTATATTCCGGGGCATTTGAGGCTGGATTATGTCGTGCCGCATCCGATGGAACTTGTCGCCGGTGACGGGCATCTCGTGCTCGACGATCGGGCGACGGGCGCCGTCACGCATCTGTCGCTGCGACACAATCCGCTCGGCCTGTTGCTGAAATATCCGATCCGGTTCGACGGCGACGTGCAGGTTACGGATGTACGGCATGGAGACGGATCGCTGCAGATTTCGGTCGCGCAGGCGGATAATCCGTCCCAGGGTCTGTTGACGATCCAGTTTTCGGACGTGAACGGTCAGCTCGGTTTGATCGGGCTGCAGGGCGTGGATGCCCGACAGCATCATTTTGGGGTGGAGCTTTCCGCTTTGCAGCAGGGGGTGGTCATCGCCCCGTCCGTCTTCACGCCGCCCGCGGAATAGAGCCGAACCGTTCTGGCCATGCAGCGGCGAGGGCGTTATCGAGATCCGCCATCGTCAGGCTGCTGTCGAATCGCTGGAGACTGGTGACGCCGAATTCGCGGATGCCGCAGGGCACGATTCCATCGAAATCGGTCAGATCGGGACTGACATTGATCGAAACGCCATGCCAGCTGACCCAGCGGCTGACGCGGATGCCCAGCGCCCCGATCTTGGCTTCCTGGCCCGTCAGGGGATCGATCGTCCAGACGCCGATCCGGCCCTCGCGGGTAAAGGCCGTGACGCCCAGCCGAGCGAGAGCGTCGGTCATCCAGCCTTCCAGTCCCGCGACAAAGGCGCGCAGGTCGCGGGACTGGACGGTGCCGTTTGGCTTCGTCAGATTCATCATAACATAACCGAGCCTCTGGCCCGGTCCATGATAGGTCCACTGGCCGCCGCGTCCGGCGGAATAGGTCGGATAACCGTGCGGATTATAAAGGTCTGCGTCTTTAGCGGAGGTGCCTGCCGTAAAGACAGGAGGATGCTCAACGAGCCAGACCAGCGGTTCTGCTGTCCCCTGATGAATAGCCTGTGCACGCCCCTCCATAAAGCTCAGGGCCACGGGGTAGGGGATCAGTCCCGGAGAGGATTTCCACAAAATTTCTTCACAAATCGCATTTCGGGTCATTGCCCTTATATCAGTCATCGGCTATAGCCCCTCCCACACCGGACGGTCATGCACCAAGCAGGATCGTTTGTCACGGGGCGGCCGTGGCGGAATGGTAGACGCGCAAGCTTGAGGTGCTTGTGGGGGCAACCCCGTGGAAGTTCGAGTCTTCTCGGCCGCACCACTGACATTCAGATGTCGGTGTATCCCAGTAAAAATCAGACATCATGAAAATAAACCTCGTAGGGGAGCAAAGTGCTTCCTTGCCGTATCTTGGGTCTGTGCCATTTTGTTGCCAGACTGCTGAGACAGGTTTATTCCTTGTTTCGTCCTTGAGAGCGTCTGGACCTGTGGTTCGGCGGTCGGGCGTTGTTTCGGCTGATGTGTGAGGTTTCGTGATCAAGCCACTGAAAAAAGCTGTCCTTCCTGTTGCCGGTCTTGGAACGCGGTTTCTGCCTGCCACCAAGGCTATGCCGAAGGAAATGCTTCCTGTCGTCGATAAGCCGCTGATCCAGTACGCGATTGATGAAGCTCGCGAAGCTGGGATTGAAGAATTCTGTCTGGTGACCGGTCGTGGCAAGGACAGCCTGATCGATTATTTCGACATTGCCTATGAACTTGAAGCAACGCTCAAGGAGCGCGGTAAGAAGAGCGCGCTTGAAGCGCTGGCACCCAGCAGTGTGCAGGCAGGGTCCCTTGTTGCTGTGCGTCAGCAGGAGCCGCTGGGCCTGGGGCATGCCATCTGGTGTGCACGTTCGTTTATCGGCGATGATCCGTTCGCCATCCTGCTGCCGGACGATATCGTCAAGGGGCGCAGTTGCATTGGTCAGTTGGTCGAGGCCTACAACCAGACGGGCGGTAATGTCGTGGCAGTCACGGAAGTTCCGCCTGAACATACGAACCGCTACGGCATTCTTGATGTTGGCAGCGACGACGGCAAATTGGTCGAGGTGAAGGGGCTTGTCGAAAAGCCGGCTCCAGAAGATGCTCCGTCGAACCTGTCCATCATCGGTCGTTACGTGCTGACACCGGACGTCATGAAATATCTGGCGAAGCTGGAGCGTGGCGCGGGTAATGAAGTCCAGCTTACGGATGCAATGGCCAAGACAATCGGTGAAGTGCCGTTCCATGGTCTGCGTTACGAAGGTACGCGCTATGACTGCGGCGACAAAGCCGGATTCCTCGAAGCGCAGATCGCCTTCTCGATCGACCGTGAGGACCTTGGTTCGTCCGTGAAGGCGTTCCTTAAGAAATACAAGCAGTATATGGATGCGCCCTGATGCCATTCCGGCATGATTTTGATCCGACGAGCCTGAGGGAATACGATATCCGCGGGATCGTCGGAAAGACGCTGCATCCGGCGGATGCTTTCGCCATTGGTCGCACATTTGCGAGTATGGTGATCCGTGCCGGTGGAAAGCGGATTGTGGTCGGATATGATGGCCGTCTGTCTTCGCCAGTTCTGGAAGATGCACTGGTTCGGGGGGCTGTCGAATCCGGAGCGGAGGTGACACGGATCGGATGTGGTCCGACGCCCATGCTCTATTTCGCATCCGTGGCCGATGGCGCTGATGGCGCCGTTATGGTCACGGGAAGCCATAATCCGCCCGATTATAACGGCTTTAAGATGATGATGGGTGGCAAGCCGTTTTACGGTGATCAGATCCGCGAACTGGGTCGTCTGTCAGCATGTGGTGATGTTCTTCCTGCGACACACGGGCAGGCGGCCATGCTCGATATTTCCGACCGATATATTGACCGGCTTTTGCAGGATTACGATGGGATCCGGCCATTGCGGGTCGTTTGGGACAATGGCAACTCTGCAGCCGGCGCCGTGCTTAGTCGTCTGGTGGAGCGTCTTCCGGGCGAGCATACGGTTCTGTTCGGAGAGATCGACGGACATTTCCCGAACCATCATCCTGATCCAACGGTCGAGAAAAATCTTCAGGATCTGATCCGTGTTGTGGACGAAAAGCAGGCGGATCTGGGGATTGCCTTTGATGGTGACGCAGACCGGATCGGTATTGTCGACAATCGCGGTCAGATATTCTGGGGCGACCAGATGCTGGTTCTGCTGGCGCAGGACGTTCTGATCCGTCACCCGGGTGCCACGATCATCGCGGATGTGAAAGCCAGTCAGATCCTCTTTGATGAGATCGCAAAGGCTGGTGGGCAGCCGCTGATGTGGAAGACGGGCCATTCGCTCATCAAGACCAAGATGGCCGAAACTGGCTCTCCGCTGGCGGGCGAGATGTCCGGACATATCTTCTTTGCCGACAAGTGGTACGGTTTTGATGATGCGCTTTATGCTGCCGTGCGCGTTCTGGGGATCGTTTCGCGTCTGCCGGGGCCGCTTTCGGATTTCCGTGACAGCCTGCCGGTGACGGTTACGACGCCAGAGTTGCGCTTCAACTGTGATGACACACGCAAGTTTGAGGTCATCACGGAAGTGGCTGAACGTCTGAGGAAAGAGGGCGCGGACGTCTCTGAAATTGACGGTGTCCGCGTCAATACGCCCGATGGCTGGTGGCTGCTTCGGGCTTCCAACACCCAGGCCGTTCTGGTGGCCCGGGCGGAGGCGTGTGACGACGCCGGGCTTGATCGTCTGAAGGCGGCGTTAGCCGCACAGCTTGAAGCTTCTGGTCTCGAGGCCCCTGATTTTTCCGGTGAGAATGCAGGGCACTGACATGGAACGGGTTCCGGTCTTCAGGCAGATTTGTCGGTGATCGGGCCCTTTCAATCCTTTCTTGAGCCTGGGCAGATTGTCCAGCATCCTGATCGCCCCGAATGGGGCTGGGGTCAGGTCCAGTCGGCTGTGGGAGAGCGGGTGACTGTTAATTTCCAGCATCAGGGCAAGGTCCTGATCGACGCATCCCGAATTACGCTTAAGCTGGTGATGCGTACGGGGTGAAACGGTTTCTGAACCGCAGCGCGCGCGTTGTTCTGGATACGCTGCTGCCTCCGACCTGTGCGGCCTGCGGGACAGAAGTCATGACGGAAGGCGCGTTCTGCAGTACGTGTTTCCAAACCGCTCACAGGATTGTTTCTCCCAGCTGTTACCGATGTGGTGTTCCGCTGGAAAACGAGGGCCTGGGCGGTACTCAGAGCTGCTGTGCGGCCTGTCAGATCCATCCGCCGGTCTGGCGTTCTGCTCGGGCGGCTTTTGTTTACGACACGTGGTCGCGGCGCCTGATTCTGCCGCTGAAATATTCCGATCATACTGAAAATGCAGCTGTTCTGGCTCGCCAGATGACATCGGCTGCCGAGGATATGCTGCGAAACGTCACGCTTGTCGTGCCCGTTCCGCTGTTTCGTACTCGTCTGTGGAAACGACGTTACAATCAGGCTGCCCTAATGGCGCAGGGTGTTTCGCGGCTTACGGGGCTGCCTTGTGTGGTGGATGCGCTTCAGCGCGTCCGCTCTACGCGCGCGCTGGCCCGTCTGTCTGCCGGGGAGCGCGGGCGGGAGATGGAACATGCTGTTCGGGTGAGGAAAGAACGTGAAGCGCGAATAGAGGGACAGGCCCTCCTGCTTGTGGATGACGTGCTGACGACAGGGTCCACAGCATCGGCCTGTACGATGGCTTTGATGATGGCCGGTGCGGCGAGTGTGGATATTTTGGTTGCAGCGCGGACCGGGAGAGTGGATGAACAGAACCCACGTTTTGTCCAGGAATGAGGATCCTATGTCGAAAGTCGAGATTTATACCCAGCCTGGATGTCCTTATTGCGTGCATGCCGTCAGCCTGCTGCGCTCCAAGGGGATAGAATTTCAGGAAATCAACGCGCCTCACGGAACGGCCGAGCGCGAGGAGTCTATTCGTAGATCCGGCCGTCGGACCGTGCCGCAGACATTTGTGGACGGTAAGGGGTTGGGGGGCTGTGATGACCTGATGGCACTTGATCGTGCGGGGCGTCTTGATGCCCTGTTGGGCAAGGTCTGAATGCGGGGAGCAGGCTTTTTCGCGGCTGTCCTGCTGGCTGTATCATCACTTTCCTGTGTCACAGCACAGGCGCAGACATCTGCTCCGGCAGGTGTGGCTCCTTCGGATATTCCCGAAGAGGGTTTGTGGCTGTCCGAGGAGCATGACGGTCTGTTTTCCATTGAACCCTGCGGTCATATGCTCTGTGGGCAGCTGATTGGCATGGCTTATGATGGGGCTGTTCCCAGGGATGTCTGGGGGCGATCGCAGTGCGGAATCCGTATGCTGACAGACTTTATCCCAATTGAGGATCGTAAGTGGCAGGGTCATATTCTTGATCCACGGACCGGACGGGTTTATCAGGCACGAATATGGGTGTCTGAGCCTAATGTCTTGAAACTGCGCGGATTCGTTCTGGGAATGCCTCTTCTGGGGGAGACCCAGACCTGGACCCGCTACGCTGGTCCATCTGTGGGGCCGCAATGCAAACTGCCGAAGGACGCCCATTGAACCAGTGACCGGGAAACCGGTATCGGGGTCGGGAATGCGTCTTTTCCTAGTAGTGGGCGTTATCCCTGCCATACTGAAAGGAATGCAGATCCATCATGTCCCACCCTGTTTCCCGCCGTAATTTTACGGTCGGACTAGTTGCCGGTGTTGCTGTGGCCGGCACCGGTGTCGCCGGGGCCGTTGACCCTGAAAAGGCAGTTCCGACACCTCCGCCACCGCCGAAGCCGGTTGCAAAGACGATCTGTTTCGTCGGCGGATATACGAAACATGGGCCGCCGGGAGGTGGAACCGGAAACGGGCAGGGGATTTCTGTTTTCGATATGGATCGTGACACGGGCGTTCTGACACCGATCACGACCTTTACGGATATCGCCAGCCCGTCTTTCCTTGCGATTTCGAAGGACCAGCGCTTTTTGTACGCGCTGAGCGAGATTGACGATTTCAACAAGGATGGGGATGGCTCCGTTACGGCGTTTGCAATCGATCCTAAGACCGGTTCGCTGCGTAAGCTGAACGTGGTCAGCTCTAAAGGTGCCGTTCCGGCCCATCTGAGCATTCACCATTCGGGTCGTTACGTGCTGGTCGCCAACTATGTGGGTGGCTGCGTTGCCGTTCTGCCGATCCGCTCTGACGGATCGTTGGGTGAGGCCTCGGACGTCGTGCACAATACGGGCCCGCGTCAACCGGAGCGGGCTTCGGACAATCCGCAGGGCAATTTTGCCGTGTCAGACCATTCGGGCTCGCATCCGCACATGATCCACTCAGACCCGAGCGGCAAGTTCGTGCTGGTGGACGATGCGGGTCTGGACCGCGTCTATGTCTGGACGCTTAACATTGATACTGGCAAGCTTATCCCCGCCAAGACGCCTTATTACGATATGGAACCGGGCTCGGCGCCGCGCCACTTCCAGTTCAACCATTCTGGCCGCATCCTGTACAATTTGTGTGAGCAGGATTCGAAAGTTGTCGTTTCCAATTTTGATCCGGCGACTGGCGCGATCAGCGATATTCAGACCGTCAGCACCGTCACGTCGCAGTTCCGAGGCTCGACGCTTGCGGCGGAAATTCTGATCTCGGCGAGTGGAAAGTTCGTCTACGTTTCCAACCGTCTGGGTGATTCGCTGGCCGTGTTCGCCATCGGTGCGGACGGGACGTTAACACTTCAGGATGAGGTCTGGATGCATGCAGATTACGGTCGCGCGCTGATGTTCGATCCGTCCGGAGCATTCCTGTTCTGCGCCAACCAGCGCTCGGATGCCGTGACCTCTTTTAAGGTGGACAAGAAGACAGGACAAATTGCGTTTACGAACAATTTCACTCCTGTTGGCAGTCCAACAACCTTTGCGTTCATGAACACGCAGGTCTGATAGACCTTCTAATCCACAAAAAGGCGGTTGCAGCAAAATGATATATTGCAACCGCCCTTTTTTGTTCAGTCCTTGCGAAAAATCGCGATGTAATTGATTCCGGTGTCACGGCTTTCGCGCCACTGGAACGGGACATAACTCATTCCGGCTATGTTCAGCATCCGCAGTCCTGCGTTACGGGCCATGGCGGCAAGTTCGTCGGGCTTGATGAATTTCTTCCAGTCATGCGTACCAACGGGCAGCATCCGCAACAGGTATTCCGCACCGAGCTTGGCGACAGCATAAGAGCGCGGGGTCCGGTTCAGGGTGGATACCGCGACCATGCCTCCCGGTTTTGTCAGCGTGGCCAGCATGTTCAGGAAGTCCTGCGGATCATTGACGTGCTCGATGACCTCGAGCGCATTGACGACATCGAAACGCGCGCCTTCCGCCACGAGGTCTTCTGCACTTCCATTACGATAGGATAGGGGGGCTGCCTCGGGCGGAAGCGGGTGCTCGGCCAGATGCGCTTCAGCGGCGCGGATGCCCGGAGCACTAGCGTCAATTCCAAGCGTGTCAAAACCGAGTTTGGCATAGGCCTCGCTCGCCAGGCCTGCGCCACAGCCGATATCGAGCAGGCACAACGGTGCAGGGGACGTCTTGCGCATGGGGGCGACATGACGGCTGACCCATTCGGTCCGCAGGGGGTTCATGGCATGAAGCGGTGCCATGGGGCCACGTGGATTCCACCAGTCTTTCGCCAGGGCGCTGAAATGGGCGATCTCGGATTCCGATACGGATGAGCGTCTGGAATCCGGTCTTGCGGACGTTTCTGTGGGCATCAGAATTCTCCTTCTGTGTGCCTGTCTGCTGCGCGTCATCTGGACGTGACGGAGCTAGACGAGTATGTGGACCGGCAGAGTCTGTCCAGGTGCCGGGTGGTGTGCATGTCTTTGCCGTACCCGATGCCAGACCCGAGCGCGCAACGCCAGACACGTACTGGAGCCTTATCCGCGATGTCCATGCCCGATACTCCCGTCCGCGACCAGCTTTCCGGTCGTGCCTATCCTCATGCCGCCATGACTGGCGAAATTGGGAAACGGAAGACGGTTGTCATGAAATTCGGCGGTACATCCGTCGGAAATATCGAGCGTATCCGGAACGTTGCAAAACGCGTGAAGGCGGAACATGACCGCGGCCGTCGTGTCGCTGTCGTGGTCTCCGCCATGGCCGGTGTCACTAACCGGATGGTCGGTTACTGTGCCGAGTTGGACCCGCTGGCCGATCCAAAGGAATACGATGCAGTTGTCGCTGCCGGCGAGCAGGTGACGAGCGGGCTTGTGTCCATTGCGCTTCAGGCGCTCGGCGTGAAGGCACGGTCGTTCCAAGGGTGGCAGATCCCGCTCGTGACAGACGACGCGCATGGCAAGGCCGCCATTGAGAGCGTGGACGGCACGGCGCTGCTGGCCTGTCTGGATGAAGATGTTGTGCCCGTTGTGGCCGGCTTCCAGGGCGTAGGTCCCGATGGCCGCATTGCGACGCTGGGACGCGGAGGATCGGATACGTCCGCCGTGGCCGTCGCGGCTGCCATTAATGCCGATCAGTGCGATATCTATACCGATGTGGACGGGATCTATACGACCGATCCGCGCATCGTGAAACGCGCCAAGAAGCTCGATCGCATCACTTACGAAGAGATGCTTGAACTGGCTTCGGTAGGCGCCAAGGTACTTCAGACCCGCAGTGTCGGCCTCGCCATGCGCGAGAATGTCCGTGTGCGGGTTCTGTCATCGTTCGCGGAAACGGATGATGACAGTGGTTCGATTGTTGTTGATGAGGACGAGATCATGGAGAAGGAACTGGTTGCGGGGATTGCCAACTCGCATGACGAAGCGAAAATCTCCGTGCGGAATATTCCGGACCGTCCGGGCATTGCCGCCGCGATCTTCGATCCGCTGGCAGCCGCGAACATCAATGTTGACATGATCGTCCAGAGCGTCGGTGTGGACAACATGACGAACATGACCTTCACGGTCAGTAAGGCTGACGAGACCGCTGCCCGCGCTGTGCTGGAGAAGGCCCATGAATACGTCCAGTATGGCGAACTGATTACGTCTCATAACGTGGTGAAAATCAGTGTCGTGGGTATCGGTATGCGATCGAATGCAGGTCTGGCCGCGCGGATGTTCCGCACGCTGGCCGATCGCGGCATCAACGTGCAGGTCATATCCACGAGCGAGATCAAGATCTCGGTTCTGATCGATTCCGAATATACCGAATTGGCCATGCGCGCACTGCACACGGCTTATGGGCTTGATGCCAAAGAGGAAGCCGACGCGTGAGCGAAACCCTGATCGAGACCCCGAGCGAGGCTCTGGACGCCCGCGCGACTTTGGACCGGCTGTGGAAGCCGGGCTGTGACTTCCTTGGAAGCGACGTTGCGATCCTCGGCGGCGCTATGTCCTGGGTTAGTGAGCGGCATCTCGTCTCGGCCATTTCCAACGCTGGTGGGTTTGGTGTCATCGCCTGTGGCGCGATGTCTCCCGAGCGTTTGGAAGAGGAAATCGTTGCTACGCAGGCAATGACGAAGCGTCCGTTCGGCGTCAACCTCATCACCATGCATCCCGAGCTGGACCGGCTGGTGGATGTGTGTCTGGCTCACAGCGTCTCTCACATCGTGCTCGCAGGCGGCGTGCCGAACAGCGCTACGATCCGCAAGGTGCGCGATGGCGGCGCAAGGGCGATCGGTTTTGCGCCTGCACTGGCTCTGGGCAAGCGTCTGGTGCGCATGGGCATTGAAGCGCTTGTGATAGAAGGCTCAGAAGCCGGCGGCCATGTCGGTCCGGTGTCGCTGACCGTTCTGGCACAGGAAATTCTGCCATACATCCATGATGTTCCCGTGTTCGTTGCCGGTGGTTTGGGCCGTGGCGACGCGATCCTGTCCTATCTGGAACAGGGCGCAGCCGGTGCGCAGCTCGGAACATTGTTTGCTGCGTCCGAAGAGAGCATCGCGCATGAGAACTTCAAGAAGGCTTTTCTGCGCGCCAATGCCCGTGATGCGGTGACGACTGTGCAACTCGATGAGTTATTCCCTGTTATCCCGGTACGGGGCCTGTCGAATGAAGGGGGTCGGAGCTTCGCGCGTCTTCAGGGTGAAGCGCTCCGGAAGTTCCAGAGCGGAGAGCTGACCAAGGAAGAAGCCCAGCTCTCGATCGAGCATTACTGGGCGGGTGCTCTGCGCCGCGCTGTCATCGACGGTGATGTGGAGACGGGTTCGGTCATGGCTGGTCAGTCCGTGGGCATGGTCAAGGAAGTCCGTCCGGTTGCCGAAATCATCGCGACGCTGGTTGAGCAGGCCGTGAATGCCATCAGGCAGCGCGAAACTCGCATTCACGCGCCAAGCTAACGGATTGTCTGGCCATGTCTCCACCGCCCTCAAACCGTCCGTTTTCGCAACCTTCCGATCAGCCAAGTGTCGGAACGGTGCTGCGTGTGCGTCGCGAGGAACTTGGTTGGCGGCTTGAAGATGTCGCAGAATGGCTGCGAATCCGACCAAAACTGCTGGCGGCGCTCGAGGCAGACGATCTGTCGAAACTGCCTGGCGTGGCTTATGCAGTGGGATTTCTTCGCACCTATGCCCATGCCATGCAGCTTGATGTGGATGCGCTAGTCGAGCGGTTCCGCCGTGACACGCGCGGCGCTGTAACCCGTAAACCGGAATTGGTTTTTCCGCAGCCTGAGGGTGATCGCGGGTTGCCAGTCGGCGTGTTGGTCGGGGCAGGACTCGTGGTTGTGGTTGCAGCCTATGTGGGTTGGTACCGCTTTACGGAGCATGACAATCCGGCCCAGAGGCAGGTGCCGGCCGTTTCAGAACTGATGCCAGGGGCTGCGACCCCTGCCATGACCTCTCCGCAGGTCGCATCTGTAATGCCCGGACGCGCTCCGACGCCGGAGCCACATGCTCCCGTGACGGCGCCCTCTGTTCCCGCAATGTCGGCACCACCGGTTGCACCGATACAGAATGCTCCTGCGCCTGATGCTTCTGCTGCGCCTTCAATTGCACAATCCACGCCCTCGACGGTTGCACCATCTGTGGCACCTCCAGCGTCGGATGACGATTCAGAAACGCCCCCCGCAGGCGAGGTCGCGCCTGCGCAGCCGACTAATACACAACAGACGGTGGCGATCGGCCAGCCTGCCATGGATCTGCCACCGGCTGTGCCCGAGGGAGCTGTTGTGCTCCGTGCGCTGGCCCCCGTCTGGACGCAGGTCAGGGACCGGGATGGGCATGTTCTCGTCTCGCGTGTGATGCAGCCGGGTGAAAGTTGGCAAGGCGATCCCGCAGGCGCTCCGTTCCGGATGTCGTTCGGCAATGCCGGCGGTATCGTCCTGACCACGGCTGGGGCAACCAGTGCGCCGCTGGGGAAAGAAGGGCAGGTTCGCCGTAATGTCGAAGTGACGGCTGACGCCATCCGTTCAGGAGCATTCGGCTCGGGGATTGCACTGCCGGTGCAGCCCAATGCGCCGGTTCCTGTACCAGGAGAAACTGCTGCGGCGCCAGCCGTTGCGCCTGTGCCCGCGCCGCCCAGAGCACCGCCTGTTTCTGTTTCCCGGAAGGCACCAGCAGCACCTGAAATCTCGGCTGATGACCTTAATGCCCGACAGCTTGGACATCAGCCGCTGGAACAATCGTCGCTATCGCATTAAACCCTTATATCCGTCAGGGGGGCTCAGTGCTCCTGAACACACCCTACTGGGTTAGAGCTCCCGGTCCTTTCCGGGCACGAAGAGGTAAATCATGAGCAGCTACCGTCCCTATCAGCACATCGAGCGTCGCAAGTCGCGCCAGATCCATGTCGGCAAGGTTGCGGTCGGTGGTGATGCCCCGATCTCCGTGCAGACCATGACCAACACCCTGACATCCGATGCCCAAGCCACAATCGATCAGATCCGTCTGGCCGAGCTGGCTGGTGTGGATATCGTTCGCGTATCTTGTCCGGATGAGGCTAGCACAGCTGCGCTGGCGGAGATCGTGCATGAAGTGAACGTCCCTATCGTTGCGGACATCCATTTTCACTACAAGCGTGCCATCGAAGCCGCCAAGGCTGGTGCTGCGTGCCTGCGAATCAATCCGGGCAATATCGGCAGCGCCGAGCGCGTGCGTGAAGTCGTCAATGCCGCCAAGGATTATGGTTGCTCAATCCGTATTGGCGTGAATGCCGGTTCGCTCGAAAAGCATCTGCTCGAAAAGTACGGTGAGCCCAACCCGGAAGCTCTGGTCGAGAGCGCTCTCGAACACGCCAAAATTCTTGAGGATCACGACTTCCACGAGTTCAAGATCAGCGTGAAGGCGTCCGACGTGTTCATGGCGGTCGCGGCCTATCAGCAGCTTGCAGATTGCTGTGACCACCCACTGCATATCGGTATCACCGAGGCCGGCTCCAAGCGTGCAGGGACGGTGAAGTCCTCCATCGGTCTGGGCAACCTGCTCTGGGCTGGCGTGGGTGACACGATGCGTGTTTCGCTCTCGGCTGCTCCGGAAGAGGAAGTGCTGGTCGGCTGGGATATCCTGAAGTCCCTCGGTCTGCGTCATCGCGGCGTGAAAATTATTTCCTGCCCGTCATGCGCACGTCAGGGCTTCAACGTCGTTGAAACGGTCCAGACGTTGGAAGATCGTCTTCAGCACATCAAGACACCGCTGACGCTGTCCATCATCGGCTGCGTGGTGAATGGCCCTGGCGAGGCACTGATGACCGATCTCGGTGTGACCGGTGGCGGTAACGGCCGTCATATGGTTTACGCGGCCGGTCGTCAGGACCATACGATGCCGGGTGGCGACATGATTGAGCATATCGTGGATCTCGTAGAAAAGAAGGTTGCGGATATCGAAGCCAGCAAGGAAGAGGGCACGACGGCCAAGCTGATGGATCCGGCAGCGCACTGATGTCCGGACTTCAGCCGCCCCGCGGGACACACGACCTTATTGGCGAGACGATGCGCCGCCACCACCATGTCGTGGAGACGGCGCGCCGGGTTCTGCGGACCTATGGTTTCGAGGAATGGAGCACGCCTATTTTCGAGGATACGCGCGTCTTTTCGCGTACCCTCGGCGAGACATCCGATGTCGTGTCCAAGGAAATGTACACGTTCGAGGATCGTGGCGGTGAGAGCATCACTCTGCGACCCGAGGGGACGGCAGCAATCTGCCGGGCGCTGGTTACGAACGGTCTGACGCAGTCCCTGCCGCAGAAGGTTTTCTATCACGGGCCGATGTTCCGTTACGAACGCCCGCAGAAAGGGCGTTACCGCCAGTTCCATCAGATCGGTGCAGAGCTGATCGGTGCGGAAAGCCCGCTTCGGGATGCCGAGACGATCGCCATGGCGCAGGACATTCTGCGCGAGCTGGGTTTGGGCGATCACGTCACGCTAGAACTCAACACGCTTGGCGATCTGGCCAGCCGTCAGGCTTGGCGAGAAGCACTGGTGGCGTATTTCCGTGACCATGCCGATGCGCTGTCTGAAGAAAGCCGGATCCGGCTTGAAGCCAATCCGCTACGCATTCTGGACAGCAAATCCGAGCAGGACCGCAAGCTGCTCGACGACGCTCCGGCCTTTGCGGATTATCTAAACGATGAGTCCCGCCAGTTCTGGGACATGCTGCGCGACAGCCTCCAGGCCTTTGGCGTGGATTTCATCGAGAACCCGCGCATCGTCCGGGGGCTTGATTATTACAGCCACACGGCCTTTGAGTTCGTGACCTCGAAACTCGGGGCTCAGGGCACCGTACTGGCCGGTGGTCGCTATGAAGGTCTTGTTGAGCAGATGGGCGGTCCGGCGATCCCGGCGATCGGCTGGGCTGGCGGGATCGAGCGTCTGGCAATGTTGCTGGATAGCGTGCCCGAACTTCCGGCTGGAATTGCGCTGGTGCCGATGGGAGATGTGGCTGTTCTAAAAGCCGCGTCCATTGCTCGTGCTCTGCGTTTGGCTGGTCTGCGAGCTGAGATTGAGACCCGTGGCAATATGAAGAAGCGCATGGAGCGCGTTGTGAAGTCCGGCGCATCCCATGCGATTGTTCTGGGTGATGAGGAAATCGCCAAAAATATTGTGCAGCTTCGGGACCTTTCGAGCCGCGAGCAGCAGGAAGTACCGGTTGCAGAGCTGGTACAGGTTCTGAGCGCAGGACGCCCCTGAGCAGATGGCTTTTGACGACAGGCTTGAGCGGATTGTTGCGCGTTCGGAGGAAGTCCAGGCTTTAATGTCTTCCGGTGAACTGACGGGTGAGGATTTCACCCGTCTGTCGCAGGAATATGCTGAACTGGAACCCGTGGTCACTTCCATCCAAGCCTGGAAAAGCGCTGAGGAACAGAAAGCCGGGGCGCAGGCTCTGCTTGATGATCCAGAAATGCGTGAGTTGGCCCAGATGGAGCTGGCAGAGATCGAGGCGACCTTGCCCGATCTTCAGTATGCCCTGCGTTTGACGCTTCTGCCGAAAGATGCAGCGGATGAGCGTAGTGCCATCCTTGAAATCCGCCCCGCAGCGGGCGGTGATGAGGCGGGACTGTTCGCTGCGGAACTGTTTGATGCCTACCGTCGTTTTTCCGAACAGAATGGCTGGCGTTTCGAGGTCATGGAATATGCCGAAAATGAAGTTGCCGGTCTCAAGGAAGGCATGGCGACCATTTCAGGCCGGTCGGTTTTTGCGCGTCTGAAATACGAGTCCGGAGTGCATCGGGTGCAGCGCGTTCCGGCAACGGAAAGTCAGGGACGGATCCACACCTCGACGGTGACAGTGGCCGTGCTTCCTGAAGCCGAAGAAGTCGATGTGACGGTCAATGACGATGATCTACGGATTGACGTCTACCGGGCCTCGGGGGCAGGCGGCCAGCACGTCAACAAGACCGAGAGTGCGGTTCGCATTACGCACATGCCCAGCGGTATTGTCGTGGCGATGCAGGAAGAGAAAAGCCAGCACAAGAACAAGGCCAAGGCCATGAAGATCCTGCGTGCCCGGCTTTATGAGCGGGAACGCGCACAGCTGCATGCCACCCGGGCTGCGGACCGGAAATCACAGGTCGGGACGGGCGATCGTTCAGAGCGCATCCGGACCTACAATTTTCCGCAAGGGCGTGTGACGGATCACCGGATCAATCTGACCCTCTACAAGATCGACCGGATCATGAGCGGTGAGTTCGATGAGATCATCGATACCCTGACCCGCGAGGAGCAGACGGAACTACTCGCCGCCGAAGGGTTCTGAGCCTCAGGTATTGGGTGTCGCGCAGACGGCGGCGCGGCCATGCCGGTGGGTGGCAACAGCAGCATCGTCGTAGTCGACCAGAAAGAAATCGGTGAAGTTATTGGTCCCCACGGCGTCGAGCGAATGCCCTTCGGGATGGTGGAGCTGTCCTTCGCTGCTGACCTGATGGGTTTCCTGATGCCCGTTATGGACGATGGTGATTTCGCCACACAGGGCATAATCGACATCGAACCGGCCGACAGGAAGCGGGATCGTCTGCGTCTCATGGGCCTTGGACAGTCCCAGTTTGAAGGTCGCAACCAGATTGCCGTCCAGATACAGGCGCGAGACTTCCGAAATTTCTTCGGGCGCGCGCTCGTCCGTCACGGTAAAGGACGTGGGCAGTTCCGTGGACAGTTCCGACTGGGCGTGAACAGGATTGAGCGTGCAGCCAAGCAGCAGGGCGGAATAGAGGAAGGCGCGTTTGGACTTCATGACACCAACTATAACAGGTTCGCGGCAATGATGGCCAAAGATGATCTTTTGCGGGAGGCGTCAGAGGCGCTGGAGCAGGCCGGGGTCGAGGATGCGCGCCGTGAGGCTCGGCTCCTGCTATGCTGGGCGACAGGACGGGATCTAGCCGGTCTTCTATCTCTGGACGATGTAGAGCCTGCGCAAGAGCTACGATTCGCAGAGGCTCTGAAGCGGCGTCTGGAGCGGGAACCTCTGGCGTTCATCACGGGAGAGACCGGATTCTGGACGCTGGATCTGGAAACAGGGCGTGACACGTTGATTCCCAGAGCCGACAGCGAAGCCTTGATCGAAGCCTTGCTGGATGTCTGTCCGGACCGCAACGAGCCGATCTCCATTCTCGACCTTGGAACAGGAACAGGCTGTTTGCTGCTGGCGGCCCTGTCCGAATATCCGCAAGCTAGGGGTGTCGGCGTGGATCTGTCTCCGCAGGCGGCGGCACTGGCAAGGCGCAATGCCATCCGGACCGGGCTGGGAAAACGTAGCGTCTTTCTGGCCGGAAGCTGGGCGGATGCACTGAACGCCCGCTTTGACGTGGTTCTGTCCAATCCGCCTTACATCGAGACCGGGGATCTGGCGGGACTGATGCCCGAAGTCTTGCAGTATGAGCCGGCGCGGGCTCTGGATGGCGGGACAGACGGGCTGGATGCCTATCGCATTCTCTGCGCTGCGTTGCCTACGCTTCTGGTCCCGGGCGGGTACGGGATCCTGGAGATGGGGATCGGGCAGATCGATGCGGTCTCTGCTCTGGGAGTGTCGAGCGGGCTGCGGGACGTGGCGCATAGGGCCGATCTGGGCGGCATCGAAAGAGCCCTCGTCCTGCAATCGGACGCGCGGGGGCGGATCGTGACGAAAAACCGTTGGCTTGACTGATGAAACTTGGTATTGCTAAAGCCAATGCATGTGAATTGAGGGTGTTTTTGCAAGCACTGTCAGGCGCATCTTTGCCCATCGTTCATGTCATCATGCACTGACGATGGAAGACTGGCTGAGCTGGGTTCAGCCATAGCGGAACAGACAAACGTCTTTTTCGACAGCGGCGGTCGGACTTTCTGCAGTTGCGGAACGGTTCACGTCATCATGAAAGTGCATCACGGGTCGATGAATATGAAGCGCATAAGAGGCCGGCATCATCGTGCGGGTAGTGGGCCATCACGCAGCAGCAATGCCCAGACACCTCTGAACCGCAACCATGTGTTTGACAGTAACGGACCCGATCTGCGGGTCCGTGGTACGGCGCAGCAGCTGTTCGAGAAGTATCTCCAGCTGGGCCGCGACGCGACCGGAACTGGCGACCGCATTCTTGCAGAAGCCTATTTCCAGCATGCGGAGCATTATTTCCGTATTCTCAATGCCATGAACCAGGCTGCCGAGAAGAGCCAGCAGGAGCGCACCGAGCGCCAGCAGCAGCGCCAGCGCGCTTATGAAGACAGGCGGGAGCCTCGTGGCGAGCGTTCCGAAGAGGAGCAGCCCTCGCAGGAACAGGACGCCGAACACAATACTGAGCGTCCCTCGGAAGATGATCAGGATCATCGTATGGCTGAAGTCGAGGCGGACTAAAGCCTCGATTCAGACAGACAAAAAAAGCCGATCCCGTAAAGGGTCGGCTTTTTTTGTCTCAGACCCGCCCTACGAACCGCTCGGGAACGCGCCACAATTCTGTGCCGCTCAGATGGAGATCAAGACGGTATCGGTCATCTAACCGTGTCTGCGCACTGTCTTCGACCTGTTGGCGCCAATGGCTCAGACGCGCGTCACGGTTATCGAGCGTGCTGTCCGTTCGGGGCAGTCCAGCCATGCTGCGCAGCATGTTCTCCCAGTCCGTGTTTTCCAGACGCTGGTGGCGCCCGACGTTCTCGGAAATCCAGGGCTGTCTGCGGGTGCGTTCCAGCCGCTTCAGTCCTGACGCCAGATCCGCGTAGCGGAGATGGAACAGGAAAAGCGGCGCTGCAAGGCTGGGAACGGCTTCCTCGCAGCAGTGAAAGCCGGGGGCCCAAGTAATGGGTGTACGGGTCAGGACCGGTTTGCACATCGCGCTGGAGAAGCGGAGATGGCGACGTTGCAGGGAGAAGGGGCGGCTGTAGTCGAGCGTCGCCTCTTCGTCCGGGATATGAATGACGTCAAACCCTGTGGCGGTGACGATCGGGGTGCGGTTCAGGAGTGCGAATTCCGTCAGGGAAGGGACGAAAGCCGGGTCAGCGAGCAGGATTTCGTCTACGTCCGTATAAATGACGCTGTCATACCATTCGAGCAGACTGTCGCAGAATTTTCCGATTGATCGGGTGCGGCGTTCATCGTCCTGCGGAGAGCGGGGGATCCGGACGACGTTGACCTGCCCCAGATGGGCGGTCGAGCTGTCATCCGATCCGTGATCGATTACGTAGCAGGCGCCTTCTCCGACTTGCGCGCTATAATGACGGCGCCAGAGCTGAAGATGTTCCGGCTCGTTATAGACCATCGTCACGACGGCGAGGGGTTTCTTGATCATGCTGGGCAGAATACAGGAAACGGTCCCGCGCAGCAGGGCATCGCCGCAATGAATTTTCTGTTTTCGGGAAAAGGGATGGTAGCGGTGGACGGATTTGAACCGCCGACCAAGGGATTATGATTCCCCTGCTCTACCACTGAGCTACACCGCCATCCGGCCGGGGTTAACCGGCGTTGTCGCGGGGTTTTAAGGGGGATCTTTCAGGGTGTCAACACGTTAGCCCCGGGAAAATAAGATGTTTTTACGGGTCGCATTGGCCGGGGTGCCCGTGGCATTTGAGGTATCACGGTTTTCCAATCCATTTGGCCTCTTTCAGGCCCGCAATTCCTTTTAACGCAAGGAGTCCTTCATCTGGTGACGCAACATTTTGTCAGCACCCTGTTTGCCATACGGTCCTACTTCACCTGGCTGCCTGCTTCCGTCGTTTCGGTGCTGATGCTGGTGGTTGTGGGGGTGCTGGCGTTCTATTGCGGCAATCTGGTGACGACGCAGCTTCTGCGGATACCGGGATCGCGCAAGGCTGCGCTGATCCGGCGCATCGTCTCTTCCCTGCGTAGGCCTACGCGGCTGATGGTGGCGCTCCTGGCCATGCTGTCCGCGCTGCCGGCTGCAACGGGATTTACGGCGGCGCAGGAAGACGATCTTCAGCTCTTCTTCCTGTTCCTGCTGATTCTGACTTTCGGGTTCTCGGCCATCATGGTCTTCCGGATCATGACGGAGGTCTATCTCAACCGCCTGGCGGCGCGCGAAGAGACCGACGACATCATGATCCGCTCGCACCAGACGCAGATCCGCGTCCTGCGACGGTTGACGGAAATTCTGGTGGGCATCGTGACTGTGGCCTCGGCGCTTATGCTGTTTCCGTCGGTCAAGCAGTACGGGCTGTCCCTGTTCGCGTCTGCGGGGGCAGCGTCCCTGATCGTCGGTCTGTCCGCACGCGGGCTGCTGACGAACCTGATTGCAGGTGTCCAGATCGCGTTGACCCAGCCGATCCGGATGGAAGATCTGATCATCATCAATGGCGACTGGTGCTGGGTTGAGGAAATCAACGCGACTTATGTGGTACTGCGGGTCTGGGACTGGCGGCGGCATATCGTGCCGATCTCGTATTTTCTGGAAAACCAGTTCGAGAACTGGACGCATAATTCTGCGGCCATCATTGGCGTTGTGTTCCTGTGGGTCGATTATCAGGCGCCGATGGACAAGATCCGCGAAATGCTGAACGAAATCGTGCGGGGATGTCCACTCTGGGACGGGCGCGTGTTCGACGTTCAGGTAGCGGATTGCGATGCGCATGTCATGTCCATCCGCATCATCGCCAGTGCGCGCACAGCTCTTCAGAGCTGGGATCTGCGGTGTGATATCCGTGAGAAAATCATCGCCCGCATCCGTGATGAATGCCCCGAGGCGTTGCCTCGTTCGCGTTTTTCCATGATGCCGCCAGCAGCTGGGGCTCAGGAGCCCTGGGAACGGATGGCGCCCCCGATCAGCCGGCCTCCGTCGGGAAGCTATATGGGCCCGGGTATGGGGCCCGGCAGTTCGTCGATGTCGTCAGACTGATGGATGCCCGGGGCGCATTTTTGAATGACGCCGCCCGTAGAAGGCGTAAGTTGCAATGCCCAGCGCCAGATAGGTTACCAGAAGGATTAGCGGGACTGGATTGCCGCTGGTGACGGCGTGAACCATGTCCGAGACCAGCGGAATAGTCATGACGAGGCAGAACAGGATGCCGAGCGCGGGTGTCGTGCCGATCCAGATCCCGCGGATGCGGATACCGCCCAGCGGGACGCTGAAGGGACGCACGATGTCAGGCCGCGTGTTGCGCTGCCAGATGACCGTGAAGCAGACAATCCCGAACGCTGCGGCGGTGCCGATGGAAACGAGGTCACTGATGATGTCGATCGGCAGCGTTGCTGTAATGAGGGCCACTACGACGCCAAGGACGATCGTTCCGATCCACGGCGTACGAAATTTCGGATGAATGACGCTGAAGATCTGCGGGATTAGGCCGTCGCGGCTGATGGTCAGAAGGACACGGGACTGCGCATACATCAGGCCCATGAGGACCGAGCACAGGCCGATCGTGGCCCCGACATTGACCAGCATGGACAGCCAGGGTGTTTGCATGATCTTCACGGCAATGGCGAGCGGATCCGGCACGTCCAGTTCACGATAGGGCACGATGCCAAGCAGGACGGTCGCGACGATCATGTAGACGATGGTGCAGATCAGCAGGCTGCCGATGATGCCGATGGGAACATCACGGGTGGGGTTACGGGCCTCGGCCGAAGCTGTGGAAACGGCTTCGAACCCTACATAGGCGAAGAAGATGACCGAGGCTGCCCGGAAGATGCCGCGTACGCCGTAATGGAACCCGCCTTCACTGGCGGGAATGAACGGGTGCCAGTTTGCTGGATTGACGGCCCCGATGCCCAGCGCCACGAATACGAACAGTACCCCGACCTTGAGTGCTACGATCATGGTGTTGATGCGGGCGGATTCCTCGACGCCCCGGACCAACAGGGCAGTTACCAGCATCGTCGCGGTAAAGCCGATCAGATCGAACCGCCAGTCGGCGCTGATCTGTGCACCGGCCGTTCCGGGTACGGGCTGGAGCGTTGCGTGGGTCAGCGCGGGTGGTATGTGAAAGCCGGTGACGCCCAGCAGGGAGCTTGCATAGCCCGACAGGCCTGCCGCGACGGCCGCGCATGAAATGCCATATTCCAGCAGCAGCAGCCAGCCGACCATCCAGGCCACTTTCTCGCCCATCGAGATATAGGCGTAGGAATAGGCCGAGCCTGACACCGGAAGGGTCGAGGATAGTTCGCCATACGAAAAGGCCGTGAACAGGCAGGCCAGTGCCGCGATAACGAAGGAAATCAGCACGGAAGGGCCTGCATATTCCGCAGCGGCCGTTCCGGTCATGACATAGATGCCCGCCCCGATCGTGGACCCGACGCCGAGGATGACCAACTGAGTGGCTGTAAGGCTGCGCTTGAGGCCATTCGTGTCGTTTTCGAACAGGACCTGTTCAAGGGTCTTCCGGCGGTCTGGTCCGCGAGTATCTGGGGGAGATTGTATCGAAGCTGGCATGATCCGCAATGTGCCGCGAAAAACGGCGGCTGGAAAGGTCAGAGAAGAATGGCGGCACCGGCGAAAAAGCCGGCCATAATGCAGTAAACACCAAACGGTGTCAGGGCCCAGCCATCATGGTTGCGAAAGAAGCGTAGCATCACGAGCGAGCATATCAGCGCGGTCAGACCGGCAACGACGGCACCGGCGACACACTGCACCATGATGTTGTGTGAGATTGTCATGTGACGCATCTGCCAGGCTTCACGAACCGTGGCTGCAAGCACAATGGGTTGGGCCATCAGAAGCGAAAACCGCGCGGCCGTTTCATGGTCCAGACCGCGCAGCAGGCCACCATTCATGGTCGCACCTGACCGGGACAGACCCGGCAGCAAAGCCAGGCACTGCCAGATGCCGATGATCACAGCATCCTTGGGAGTAAGTGTGGAGATGGGCTTGTGGTCGCGGTAGCCCTTCTGACGTCGGAGCCATTCGGTGACCATCAGCAGGAAGCCATTGAGGATCAGGAATCCCGCAACGGCGAGGGGCGTGCCGAACACGGCACGCAGGCGATGCTCCAGAAGCCATCCAACCAGAACGGCGGGAATGGTGGCGATGACCAGTAGTCCAAAGATCCGAATCGCCTCCATCTGCCGATGACTGCCGTAACGACCGAATATGCCGCCCAGAATGGCCATCCAGTCCCGCCAGAACACACCGGCCAGTGCGACCAGCGTGCCAACATGCAGCATGGTCAGGAACGGCAGGAACATCGGAGCGTGTTCGTCCAGATCCCAGTGCAGGAGCGCGGGCAGAAGTACGGCATGGCCGAGGCTGCTGACCGGGAAGGGTTCGGTAATGCCCTGAACGATGGCGAGGATGAGGGCCTGGAGAAGCGTCATGGAGCCTGTTTCGGGTGGAAGCCTTCGTCACAAAGGCGGGAAAGCAGATCACTTGCCTGATGGTGGCAGAGGACGCAACCTTGGAGGTAACCTCTTTGACACCCACGGTCTTCACCTTGACCGGGCGGTCAAGGGAGGACTAACTCCCGTTCTGTTCAAGATTTTCCGGAAGGCGAGGCTGGCATGCAGTCAACATTGAGCGGCCGTGGGGGCGCCATCCTGGCCAGTGGTCTCGTTTTGGCGATTGCCGGGATATTCCTCGTCTACGGCAATGCCCTGCGCAAAGGGCCTGATTTCCAGGGTGAGGTTCTGCACGCGGCCTTCAATTCCGCGAATGGCTTACACACGGGCGCGAATGTCGATCTTGCAGGTGTTCCGGTGGGACGCGTCGTCTCCATCACCCTTGATCCGCGTACGCAAATGGCCGATGTGGCCTTTACAGTGGACCAGCGCCTTCATCTTCCCGTTGATACGGCTGTGGGCATCGGTGCGCCGACCATGACAGCGGATAATGCCCTGCAGATTCAGCCCGGTCATTCCCGCGTGACGCTGTCTGGCGAAGGCAAGATCACCGACACGCGGGATCAGCTGTCGCTCGAACAGCAGGTTAGCAATTACATCTTTGGCGGCGGCAAGCTGGGCCAGTAAAGCCAGCCTGCCAGGCAGGATTCAATCGTTCAACGGATAAGACGCCAGCAGCCGACGCTGTTTGCGCCAAGAATGTAGCATCGAGAACGCGCCCGACGTTTTCCATCCACGCGCCCTGTTGGCAGCACCGATCAGGAACGTCTGACGGTAATGTGAGAACTGGGCGCGGTAGGCTTCCCACAGTGTTGTGCGACGGTCCCAGATATGGGTTGCTTCGGAGCCGACACCGTTGATCTCGATGATCCGGAAATTTTCGCCTCGGCGCAGATCCTCAATGGAAGCGGCTTTCACGTCCACGCGCCCGAAGTGGAAATCCGGGATATCTTTCATGATGGCGTCGAGGCATGTGGTCAGCGCGTCCGTGGTGTCGGCGCGTCCGTCGCGGAAGACGGAACCTTTGCAGTGGTTGCCTGCGAAGACCAGCGGCATTTCCTCACCCTTTGCGAGGACGTTTTTCTCCCGTCCGGCCAGACGCGGTAGGTAGATCTGCGGCACCAGGCTCATGCGGGGATCGCGCAGGATCAGTTCCTCGATCGTGGAGACGCCATCGCCCGTCAGGACTGGCGCTTCCTTGTAGGTGATCGAGGTGATGCGACCATGTGCCTCGTCGGGATGGCGGATGTAGAACAGCCCCGCCTCGACGGGGTCGGTGATGAGGTCCTGCGCCAGCATATCCACGTCATCAGGGAATTGCGGCAGGACGGCTTCGAGCTGTTCGCGGTTATGGACGAGCTTCACACCCGTGCCGTTACAGCCGATATCAGGCTTGATGACGACGGGGAAGGACAGGTCCTTGCGCTTCATGGCGTCGAGTGCACGGCGAACGGAACCTTTGCCGCTGCGAAAGACGACATAAGGCGCGATATAGGACTGGGCCGTGGAGCCGCCCATGTCGAGGATGGAGGACTTGCTCTCGCCGCATAGGCCGCCCGTTTCGATACGTGGATTGGCGGCGGTCGAGATGCTGAGGTCGCGGTATTTGATCCCCATGGCGATCCAGTACAGGACGATGGGGGTGTAGAAGATGGACCCGGGCCAGAATTCGAAAAGGGAGAGGGGGTTCTGGTCGGCTTCTGACTTGGACATTGCTGCTATTGGCTCACGGTCTGGAGGCGGGCGATCAGGCGCCCGACGACAACGATACACAGGACGAACCCCGCCAGCCCGGCCCAGCGCCAGCCCCCCTGATGGGCGAGCAGCCAGCCGCCGACTCTCATGGCGAGCAGGAAAAGGAACGTCGTCCAGACCAGCGTAGCCAGAACTGCGGTCATGGCAAAGGGAAGGAACGGTGCCCGGAAGAAACCGCAGGCCGTATAGAGTGGCAGCCTGGCGCCGGGCACGAAGCGGGAGATGGCCACGACGCGGATGACGTTCGTGCTGAACCAGTCTTGTGTACGTTCTCGTTTGGGAAGGGTCAGGAACCGCTTGAGGTAAGGCCAGCGGGCACCGGCGGCGCCAAGCCCGTACAGGCCCATATCCCCGACTGCTACCCCGAAATACAGCGCACCCAAGGCAACGGGGATGCTGACTTCTCCGGCGCGGGCAGCAATGGCGGAAAGCACCGTTGCTACGTCTTCGAGAATGAAGGTGCCAACAATGATGGTGGCTGCCTTCAGCCAGGCTGGCTGCGAGGCCATGGCGGGGCCGATGGCGATCACGAGTGGGGAGGTTCCATGAACATTGAGGCGCCGGTTTCGCATGCCAGCGCGCCAACGACAATCTTGCCCTGCCATATTTCGGCGCGAATGACCTGCGACACTTCCGCCGAGGCTGGCGGTGCGTGCCGCGGATTGCTAGCGTATGTCCTATCATTTCTACCCGTAAGGGACTGGTCCTAACCGTGCTTCAAAGACGCCATCTGCTTGCCGCCCTGACTTCCGTTGCCGGTTCGGCGGTGGCCGGGCTTTCATCCGCCAATGCGCAGGTTAGTGTGCAGAGTTATGGCGCTTTTCTTGAGAGTGTCCGGGCACAGGCTCTGGCCCAGGGTCTTTCACCTTCGATCGTCTCGCAGGCCCTCAGTCTGACGACGCAGCCCAACCCCTCCGTACTCAAACTGGACCGTCACCAGCCGGAGTTCACCCTGACCTGGGCGCAGTATCGTGATCGCGTTCTCCCGGAGTCGCGCTTTGCGAAGGGGCGGAGCGTCTACGCCGCTCAGCAGGCCGTGATGTCTCCCATCAGCGCACGCTTCGGATGCGACGATCGCGCTGTCATGGGGATCTGGGGTCTCGAGTCGGGATTTGGTGCCCATGACGGAACGTATCCCGTCATCGACGCGCTCGCGACTCTGGCTTTTGACGGACGGCGTTCTGCCTTCTTCCGCAATGAACTCATGAAGGCGCTCCAGATCCTGAATGATGGCGATATCGCACCAGCTGCAATGATCGGCAGTTATGCGGGTGCCATGGGGCAGGCGCAGTTCATGCCTAGCGCCTATCTGCGTTACGCGGCGGATGGGGACGGGGACGGCAAGCGCAACATCTGGACATCAGAACCAGACGTGTTCGCGTCCATCGCCAATTATCTCGGAAAATGCGGCTGGCAGCGCAACGAACCCTGGGGCCAGGAAATCACGCTGACCAAGGTGCTCGACAAGGCCGAGATCGGCCGGACCCGTCAGCGGACACTGGCCGAATGGATGGCGCTGGGTGTGCGTCGCGTGGATGGGACGGCGTTCTCGCAGTCGAACGTAAAAGGCGCTGTCGTGCAGCCCGATGGCCCGGGGACACAGGCCTTCATGGTCTATCACAACTTCAACGTGATCCGCCGTTATAACCCTTCGGACTATTATGCGCTCGGCGTCGGGCTTCTGGGGACGGGCATTGTCTCTGCGTAATTACGGGGCCGCTCTGGTCCTTCTGCCCCTTCTTGCGGCCTGTCACCGTGAAGGGCCGACGCCAGCCGCGCATCCGCATTACGAATTGGGAAGTGCCTGGCGCGGAACGCACGGCTGGTTCTATCCCAACGAGCAGTTTGACTACCACGTGACAGGTCTGGCAACGCGGCAGCAAGCACCGGTTGGTGGATTGACGGCGGATGGTGAGACCTGGTCTGCGAGCGGCATGACAGGTGCGCATCAGACGCTCCAGCTTCCGGCGATCGTCAGTATCCGCAATTTGCTGAATGGGCGGATCGTCCGGATCCGGCTGACCGATCGTGGGCCGGCGGATCCGGGGCGCATCATTGCGCTTTCTCCGAAGGCTGCGGATCTGCTGGGCATGACTGTGGATACGCCCGTTGAGGTCACGGAAGACGAAGCGGCCAGTCGGGCGCTGGCGGAAGGGTTGGGCAAGCCGCCTGCCCAGAATATTTCAGCGGCTCCTGTCGGGGAAGTTCGCGAGACATCCCTGAGTGACGGGTCTTCGCGGGTTTATGGTAACGACTCGTCCGCGGCGTCGTCTTCCGTTGCCGTGGAGCCGTTGCCTACGACCTGGATGCAGGGCAGTTCGGGGCCGTCGGGGCTGTATGTCCTGATGGGAATTTTTTCTGGCCATGCGACGGCGGCAAGTGTCGCACTGCGCTGTGGTGGTACAGTCCTGCACGCCTCCGAAGGCGCGGGACTGGAATGGCGTGTTCTTGGCGGGCCCTATGCCGATATCGCACAGGCAGACGCGGCACTGGACCGCACCCGTCTGTGCGGGGTAGAGGGCGCGCGGATCATTGTGGAATGATGGCCGGTTGTGTGAAGGCCGTGAAACTGGGGACGAACGTGCGGACTAGACGCTCTCTTTTCGGTGGGGTGGCAGGCATTGCGGCCTGTGCTTCTTTTGCGGGACCCCTGAAGGCGTTTGCCCGCCCGCACCGTCATGCAGGCCACGCTGCGAAAACCGCGGCTGCGGCTCCTGCGGCTGACGCACCTGTCGGCACGCCGGCAAACACGCCGATCGGACCGTTCGATACCGTGGCGCGCTGGGCCTACGTCGTGGATTACGACACGGGCGCTGTCCTGCTCGACAAAGCTTCCGAGGAGCGTATGGCGCCGTCTTCGCTGACGAAGATGATGACGGCCTATATCGTATTCGGCATGCTGGCGACGGGGCGTATCCGTCTGGAGCAGAGCCTGCCGGTCAGCGAGAAAGCCTGGCGTACGCAGGGCTCCAAGATGTTCGTGCCGCTGGGCCAGAGCGTTCTGGTGTCCGACCTGATCCAGGGCATGTTGATCCAGTCAGGCAATGACGCCTGCATCGTGCTGGCGGAAGGGATTGCCGGATCTGAAGAACGCTTCGTTGCGATGATGAACGAAGAAGCGCCGAAGCTCGGCATGATGAACTCACATTTCGCCAACGTGACGGGTCTGCCGGCGGACGGTCACTTTATGACGGCCCGCGATGTCGCGACGATCGCGTCCCATCTGATCCGCGATTTCCCGCAGTATTACCATTATTTCGGAGAACTTGAGTTCACCTACAACCATATCCGTCAGGGTAACCGGAACGTGCTGGTCGACAAGGGCCTCGCTGACGGTCTGAAGACCGGTCATACCGATGCGGGTGGGTTTGGCCTCTGTGCCAGTTCCAAGCGCAATGGGAACCGCGTGATCGTCGTCATCAACGGAACGTCGTCGAGCAATGAGCGTGCCCATGAGGGCGAGCGTCTGATGTCTTGGGCTTTTGCCAATTTCGAGAACGCTACGCTGTTCCGCCGTGGTCAGGTCGTGGACTCCGCACCGGTCTGGATGGGCGAACACCGTCAGGTCTCTTTGGTCGCAGGTGCTGATATCGTGATGACGCTCCCGGTAGGGTGGCAACAGAGATCCCATATCGGGGTAGATTATGCGTCGCCGGTGATTGCACCCGTAACGAAGGGGCAGGTTTGCGGAGCGCTGGTGATTTCCGCGCCGAACATGGCCGATATCCGCGTGCCGCTTGAAGCAGGCGAATCGGTGGCGAAGCTTGGACTGGTCGCCCGCGCGATGACGCGTCTGGGCCACGGCCCTGCGCAGTAAGGGCATGGCTGAAAAAGGTTTGTTCATCACACTTGAAGGCGGTGAGGGCGCTGGGAAATCCACCCAGGCCCGCCTTCTGGCCGAGGCCCTGCGCGCGGAAGGGCACAACGTCCTTCTGACGCGGGAGCCCGGTGGTACGCCGGGTGCGGAAGAAATCCGCAATCTGCTGTTGTTCGGGAAGGTCGATCTGTCCTGGCGGGCAGAAATCCTGATGCACATGGCCGCACGGTCGGACCATCTCGACAACGCTATTCTTCCTGCACTCTCTCGCGGCGAGATCGTGGTGTGCGACCGGTTCCATGATTCGACGCTGGCTTATCAGGGCCATGGCGTCGGGCAGGGCGCGGCAGAGGTTCTGACGTTCCTGAATGATGCGCGGCGCCTCGTAAATTGCGAACCCGCTCTGACGCTCATGCTGGAACTCCCGCGAACGCAGGCGCTTGAACGTCTTAACGCCCGCGGTGGTCAGACCGATCGTTACGAGGGTCAGGCGGAAGCGTTTCACGAGCGTGTTCTGGCGGGCTTCGATGCTATTGCCTCGGCTGACCCGGCGCGGGTGAAGCGTATAGATGCAGCCCGTACGCCCGAAGTCGTCAGTGCGGCGCTCCTGCGGGCTGTGCACGACCGTCTTATGGTTCAGGGCGTGTGAGCGATCCGCGTTACACTCTGGGCCTGTATGGTCATACTGACGCAGAAGCAACATTCCGGCAGGCTGTGGCTGGCAGCAAGCTGCACCATGCCTGGCTGATCTGCGGTCCGGCCGGAATCGGTAAGGCGACACTGGCCTTCCGGCTGGCGCGCATGCTTCTGAACGCGGAACATCCGGACTCCTCGCAGGCGCGACGTATTGCAGCCGGAACGCACGGAGATCTGCTGGAGATCTCGCGGGCAGTGGATGAGAAAAAAGGTCGTCTGCGTGGGGAGATCACGGCAGCCGATGTACGCCCGGTGCAAACCTTCCTGCATCATACCGCAACTGAGGGCGGCTGGCGTGTGGTGATCGTGGACGGGGCTGAGTATCTGAACCGCTTCGCAGCTAATGCCCTGCTCAAGATCCTCGAAGAGCCACCCCCACGCTGTGTCCTGCTGCTAACGACGTCTTCTCCAGGCGCACTCCTTCCCACGATCCGTAGCCGGTGCCGAATGCTCACGCTGTCCGCGCTGTCCGATACGGATATGCGCGCCGCACTGCCCGGTATTTCTGCTGATGTGCTGGCACGGGCCCACGGATCGCCGGGCCGGGCACTCTTTCTCTCGCAGGACCGGGACGGGGCGATTGCGTCATTTGTGGCGGGAATCCTCAGTGGACAGGTGCGCGCTTCTGAAGCCATGGTGTTAAGCGAACGTATTGCAAAAGAAGCGGAAGGTTTCGCATTGCTCTGCGATTTGCTAGGCGAGGGACTGGCAGACCGTGCGCGCTCGGCAGCGCGACATGGGGATCTTGCAAAGGCCGATCTGGCGGCGCGGCAGTGTTCTGAACTGGACACGCTGAGGCGTCAGACCGAAGGCTTCAATCTGGACAAGGCCCAGGCCATCCGTCAGGCAGCGGAACTCGCTTCCGGCAGCTAAGATGGTCAGGGCGTTATGAAACGAGTGGACATGACGCGGCGCTTCACCATCACGACCCCGATCTTCTATGTGAACGGCGCTCCGCATATCGGGCATGCCTATACCTCCATCGCGGCCGACGTTCTGGCCCGCTTCCATCGCCTGAACGGCGAAGAGGTTCTGTTCGTCAGTGGGACGGACGAGCATGGCCAGAAGGTCGAGCAGACGGCCGTCGCCAAGGGCATGGACCCGCAGGCCTACGCTGACGAGGTTTCGGCTTCCTTCCGCCAGATGCAGAAGGACATGGCGATCTCGACCGACGAGTTCATCCGCACCACCGAAGAGCGCCACAAGGGCGCAGCCAAGGCGTTGTGGGAGAAGGTCGCGGCGAACGGACATATCTATCTGGGCGCCTATGAAGGCTGGTATTCCACGCGCGATGAAGCGTTCATTAGCGAGGACGAACTGGTCAAGAAGCCTGACGGAACGTTCGTGGCGCCGTCCGGTGCGCCGGTCGAGCGCGTCAAGGAGCCGTCCTATTTCTTCCGTCTGTCTAATTTTCAGGACCGGCTTCTGAAACTGTACGAAGACAATCCCGACTTCATCGGCCCTGTTGGCCCGCGTCGTGAAATCGAAAGCTTCGTCCGTCAGGGCCTGCGCGACCTGTCCGTCAGCCGCACAAGCTTCAAATGGGGTGTACCGGTTCCGAACGATCCGGACCATGTCATGTATGTCTGGTTTGACGCACTGGCGAACTACCTGACGGCCGTGGGCTACCCCGATCTCAACGATCCGCGGGCGAAGTTCTGGCCGGCGGATGTGCATGTTATGGCCAAGGAAATTGCACGTTTCCATTGCGTGTACTGGCCTGCGTTCCTGATGGCGGCCGGTATCGATCTGCCGAAGAGCGTCTTTGCCCATGGTTGGTGGACGGTCGAGGGTGAGAAGATGAGCAAGTCTCTCGGCAACGTCCTTGATCCGAAGGCGTTGGCCGACGAATTCGGGCTGGATGCGCTACGCTTCTTCCTGATGCGCGAAGTGCCGTTCGGCGGCGATTCCAATTTCAGCCGTCGCTCCATGATCACCCGCACGAATGTTGAGCTTGCGAACGATCTCGGCAATCTGTGCCAGCGTACGTTGAGCCAGGTGGCCCGCAATCTGGGGGGTGTTCTGCCCGAGCGCGGCACGCTGACCGAAGACGATCAGGCCATGCTGGCCATGGTGACGCTGCTGCCGACGATTATGTCCGAGCAGATCGAACGCAAAGCGATCACAGATGCGCTGGAGGAAGTCTGGAAGGTCATTCGCGCTGCCAACTCCTATATCGACCGTCAGGCGCCTTGGGCCCTGAAGAAGACCGATCCGGAGCGCATGGCGGACGTGCTGCGGGTTCTCGTGGACATGATCCGAGGCATCGCAACCATGCTTCAGCCTTTCATGCCGAACACGATGGACAAGATGCTGACACAGCTCGGCGTGCAGGACGACGAACGGAATTTCGCGGCTCTTGAAACGCTGATCCCCGCTGGCCGGACGTTGCCCAAGCCGGAAGGTCTGTTTCCGCGCTTTGTCGAGGAAGAGGCATGACGGGGCTGATCGACACCCACTGTCATCTGGACAAGCTTGATGATCTTGCGCCTGCTTTCGCGCTGGCACGGGAGTTCGGCCTCTCCGGAATGATTACGATCGGCACGCGCTTTTCCCAAGCGGATACGCAGATTGCCCTGACGCAGCATGACACGTCGGATCTGCGGATCTGGTGCGCGATTGGCATTCATCCGGATTATGCGGGTGAAGAGCGTCTGCCATCGGTTGAAGAGCTGGTCGCGAAGACGCAAGCTCCGTGTGTTGTGGCAATCGGGGAAACGGGACTCGATTATTTCCATAGCGGGGATGAAGCCAAGCCAGCACAGCACGCTGCCTTCCGCACCCATATTGCGGCTGCGCGTCAAACGGGATTGCCTGTCGTCATCCACACCCGCAACGCGGATGAGGATATGATCGCCATTCTGCGTGACGAACATGCCAAGGGAGCGTTTCCGTTTCTGATCCACTGCTTCGCGTCCGGTCCAAAACTGGCCGAGGCGGCTCTGGAGCTGGGGGGCTATATCAGCTTTTCCGGGTTGCTGACCTTCCCGAAATGTGAGGAAATCCGCGACGTCGCACGGATGGCGCCGGAAGACCGTATTCTGGTGGAAACGGACAGCCCGTTTCTTGCTCCGGTCCCGAAGCGCGGCAAACCCAATACACCAGGTTACGTTGCCCATACGGCTGCACGACTGGCTGAAGTACGGGGTGTTTCGCTTGATGACATCACGCGGATCACGACTGAAAACGCTGAACGTCTCTTCACAAGGATTGCTGCATGAAGGTTACGATCCTCGGATGTGGCGGTTCTGCGGGCGTTCCCATGATTGGGGGCGAGGAGGGGCCACGTACGGGGATCTGGGGCGCGTGCGACCCGATGGAGCCGCGGAACCGGCGTACGCGGTCATCGGTCGTGATCGAAGGTGAGGGCGGTTTTCGACTTCTGGTAGATTCAGGGCCTGATTTTCGCGATCAGATGCTGAACTGCGGCCTGAGTCATGTCCATGCGGTGCTCTACACGCATCCGCATAGCGATCATATTGGCGGCCTGGATGAATTGCGGGCCATCAACCGTGTGATCGGCACGCCTCTGCCGCTGTTGGCGACGCCGGACGTGCTTGAAGAATTGCGTCTGCGTTACGCCTATGCATTCGCGCCCTGGAAAGGGCCGGAATTCTATCGGCCCGTTTTTGAAGAGCGCGTCGTGCAGGAGGGAAAAAGTGTTTCTTTTCCTGGGTTAGACATCCAGATTTTCGAACAGGGCCATGGGCGGATCACATCTCTGGGCGTGCGATGTGGCACCTTCGCCTACAGCACGGACGTTGAAACACTTTCAGACGAGGCTCTGTCCACGCTTAACGGTGTGCAGACCTGGATTGTTGACTGCTTCCAGCACGACCCGCATCCGGCTCATGCCTGGCTTGAACGTGTGCTGCAATGGCGTGAGCGACTTGGCGTGCGTCACGTGATCCTGACCCATATGGGTCCGGAGATGGATTACCGGTCTCTGTGTCAGATGCTACCCGCAGGCGTCGAGCCAGCGTATGATGGAATGTTGCTTAATCTTCAGGATTAATGCGAGGTGCTCGTCTGTATCGGGCTGCCTGGGACGAGAATACTTAGTCCTTCCAGATGCGTCATCGGTTCAGAAGGTGGGACTGATGGATTGGACGGATACTTCACGCCATTGAACTGCATGCGACTGCTTACAAGGGCAGGGTGCCCATCCGGCAGTCTTCCGGAATAGGAAATGACGAGATCATGCCAGCCCTGTGACAGATGAGGCAGGAGGTGAACGGGCAGCTGAACCAGCATCATGCGTGACAGGATGCGCCAGTCATTGCCACTATTCGTGAGTATGAAGAGCGTGCATCCACCGGTTGCGCCGCACCATTTGCGGTCTCGGGCATAGACAAGATATTGCCGTGATGTACCGGCTTCGTTCAGCACGACATCCGCTCCTTGATATCGGGATACTCCGAGCTTTGATCCTATCAATTCCTGCAATGTGGTGGCAGGTGTGGCGCCAGCCACCCCATGGAGCGCGAATAGAGCGCACAGCACAGGGGCGGAAAAATACATCCATCCTCATCGTAGTCTGCTTTTTAAAACCCGGGCAGGGAAGCTGCCCGGGTCCTCAGGCTCAGAATGTCATCATCGCACCGGCGGACATCGTGTGGTCGCTTTCGTGGGCGCTGCTGTGGGAGTCCGATTCCGTATGCGCATATTCGCCCACGATCGTGAACCAGTCCGTCATGTTGTAATAGATCGCTCCGATTTCGGACTGGTTACGCCGGACCATGTCCGGATTATCTTCGCCAGCGGCCTGATAGAGGTTACTGACACCATAACTCCCCACGACCTTGAGCTTGGGCAGGATTTTGTAAGCCGCCTGAACGTAGTAACCTTCGGAATCACGCTTGCGCCCATCGGCTGAAACGCCATCGAAGAAAATACCCGTCGTTCCCAGACCGCTACCATAATAGTAATAGGCCACGCCTTCAAACGGCCCGCGCGTGACCTTCATGCCAACATCGCCCGCTTCGACGGTTGTTCCTTTGCGGCTGTTGGTGCCCAGTGTCGAACTGGTCAGGTTCTGTTGATGCTGGACGAGGAAGCTGCTCCAGAAACGGGTCGTGAAGCCGGCGATATTGCCGTCATAAGTGACCTTGCCCTGAAGCATAGGGGAGCTGTGCTGGGTCGTGGTTGCAGAGATACCACCGCCGGCATAATTATATTCATCCAGAGGTGTCATGACGCCAACGGAGGCCTGAAAACCTTTCCATTTCGGCGAGATATAGGTGATCTGAGGCAGCCAGTCGGTATAGACGTAGCCAACGCCAATGCGTCCCAGTGAGGTGTTGGCCGGGTTTGCGTTGCTGCCGGTGCTACCGACGCTGAGAAGCGTGGCATCGTTCAGAATGGCGTCGGATGCAAAGAGCGCGATATCACGACCCAGCTTGATCGTACCAAACTTATCGGTTCCAGCGGTCATGTAAACCTGACGGAAATCGAGGCCAGCCGTTCCAAGTCCGACCGGACTGCCACCGGAGTTGGCGTTGAAGGTACTGGGATTGTTATTGTTGATGCCGGGATACATACCAAAAACAGCGCCGAGCTTAATCCCGTTCTGCACCGTGTTCAGCTTGAGGATCAGGCCACCCGGCAGCAGGCCATTACGAATCGACGAGGAATCAAAACCGCTGCTTCCGGTCGAGACACCACCAGCAACAGCACGGCCGCCGGCAGGGCTGTTATAGGTATAGTAAGCGTTGACGAATCCCGAGATGTTGATGTCGATCTGGCCGGCCTGAATCGTAACGCCTTTGCCCGCGACATAGGGCTTCACGCGTACGATGCTGTCCGGATTGTACGTGCGGCGCGCTTCCAGAAGTGAATTGCGGGCATCCTGCGCACTCGCCGACGCTTCCATGGCAGCGCGACGAGCTGCGGAAACGGCCGCAATGGTCGTGACATCCGGGGGAGCCTCCAGGCTGCTGCCTTCATTTTGGGGTCCATAGCGCATGTAGCGGTTGCGATGACGGGACGGAGCGGCAGGGGTGCTCTCATCGTCGCGCTGTAAGGAAGGATGCGAGTGGTGCTGGTGATGGGCCAGCAGAACATTGTATTCCGAGCGGGTCAGGCTGCCCTTGGCCCGGAGAATGTCGAGCAGTTCCGTATAATCATCTGCCCGTGCGACATTCGGCAGGACGGAGAGTGCAGCAACGCAAAATGTGCTTCCCAGGAGACTCAGGCGGCACAGGGACATAGATGGCATATAAACAGCCGCTCCCGCGGATACACCGGTACTCACAAAACGGGCGTGCACCGGTAAAATGGACTACAATGCTTTTCCTAGCGTGAATGGAGACATTCTTCGCAACAATAGGATGTGTTCTCACAAAAATGTCAGAAATACAGGCTTCCAATATACATAAGTTGGCATAATATATCTTATGCGACATTTGTGTGAGTGTGATCCCGGCCCTGATATACGTCCGGATTTCTCTCCATCAGGTTGCTCTGAGAACAATAATATTGGCAGTTTTCAGCTATTTTTTACCAATGGCATAATGCCATTATTATTTCGTTCTGGATTTTCTGGCATCCAGAAGTTGATTCCTGATGGATGCAAGGCTTTCCCGTAACGGCAGGCTTGCTGTCTATGGCAAAATGCCAGCTTTAGAAATTGGGCCATTTTGCCACAGATCGGAGGCTGACTCGCCTTGTTGTTATCTTATGCCAAAATGCCACAAATTTATCATATGGCATTTTGCCACTTCTCTCGCTCCCTCTTTACCTCACCGCCTTTCTCCCTTTACGCAGGTTCTCCCGCCCCTGCGTGAATGAGGCCGCATGACCGAGATCCTTCCTGCTTCCCCGACTGTCGAACCGTTTTCCGCAGCAAAACAGCGGGAACTTTGGGGGCAGCCCGTCGGGTTGTGGGTGCTGACGCTGACTGAAGGCTGGGTTGGGTTTTCGCTCTATGGGATGCAGGCCATTCTGGCCCTATATCTGACCGACCATCTGCTGCAGCCGGCGTATTCGGGAGCCGTTGTGGGTCTCGGACCGCTTGAAGCTCTTGTTTCGGCCATTTATGCGCCTGTGGGACCGCGCGCCATGAGCGCAGCCATTACGGGTCTGTTCCTGGCGTTGATTTATGCCACCCCTCTCCTCGGTGGGTTTCTGGCGGACCGCGTCCTCGGTCAGACACGGACTATCCTCTTGGGCGCCATTCTGATGACAGCGGGCCACTTCTTAATGTCATTTGATTGGAGCTTTGTACTGGCTCTCGGTTTTCTGTTGGCTGGTCTTGGCATGGCTGGCGGTCTGCGGGCACAGGTCGGCGCACTGTATGAATTGGATGACCGGCGGCGTTCGGATGCTTATCAGATTTACATGATGGGACTTCAGGTCGCCGTCATCGTGTCCCCGGTCCTGTGTGCGAGTCTGGCGCAAATCGAATGGCACTGGGGCTTTCTGGCAGCAGGCCTGGGTATGCTGATCGGGCTTGTGGTTTATCTCGTGGGGCGGCGCTGGCTCCCCGATCCTGCTGTGCTTCAGTCTGCGGCCCCGGCCGCACTCACAAAACATGCACGTCCTGCCCTGACATCACAGGAAAAGAAGACGGCCCTGCTGCTTTTGGCGCTTGTGCCTGTCCTGGCCGTGGGTGCTATCCCGAACTCGGAAATCTTCGATGGCTACCTGCTCTGGGGGCGCGAACATTTCCAGCTTCATCTTTTAGGATATGAGATGCCGGTGAGCGATCTCATTTCCCTGGACGGATTTATCAGCACCCTGTGCGCCGTGCTGGTTCTGTGGTTCTGGAAGATCTATGCGCGTCGCAGGCCCGATCTGTCGGAGATATCCAAGGTCGCATTGGGGACATTCATTGGCGCTTTCGGGCCGCTGATGCTGGCTTTGGGGTCATGGATCAGTCCGGGTCCCCATGAGGTTAGCCTCTTCTGGGGGCTGGCCTTTCACATCATCAATGACATCGGTTTTTCGATGAATTATGCGATCGGAATGGCGCTTTTCTCTCGCGCAGCCCCGGTGAGCTTGAACACAATTCTCGTTGCCTGCTTCTCGCTCCATCTGTTTCTATCTAACCTGTTGATTGGAAAGCTGGCGACATTGCTGGGACGGATTTCCGACGTCTCGTTCTGGTTGATGCATTCAGGAGCCGCGCTTGTAGCAGCGGTAATCCTCGGCTTCTGTGCTGTGCGCTTCCGTGAGCTTCTGGCCCCCGGCAAAGCGACCGCGCCGCCCGTGCCTTAAGGCCGCGGCACAACCAGATGTCGCATTTCTGGCGCCGATGCGGTTGAGATAGCATCGCCATCCAGCGTGCGAACTGTGACAGGCGTCAGCAGCCCGTCTGCTCTTTTCTGACTGCGCTGGATAATGAGGCGTTGTACGATGGGATACTCCTTCAGTAGCTTCTCGAACACTGGACGTGGAATGGCGAGCAGATGGCTGAACTGCAGGGAGCGGACGGTTCCGGGCATGGTCTCGTTACGAATGACGGAAGCCGCACCGATCAGGTCTCCGCTTCCGAAGAGCAGGTCGCGTTCCGCCAGATTGACTTCTGCTAGCCCTGCTACCTGCGCATAGACGACGCGCACGCGCTGCCCGCGCTTGAACAGGACCTCGCCGGGCGAGACAAAATGCATGGAGACCTTGCCCGAGAGCTTTTGAAGCACGCTGTCGGGAACCCCGTTGAAGGCCGGAAAGGCTCTGAGACGTTGTTCAATGCCGCTCTTGAGATTGAAGCGCAGGGGGGCATCCAGACGCGCGCGCTGGCGTTCGATCTCACGATGAAGTTCGCGGTGCAGTTCCTCGGAAATCAGGTTGTCTGCTTCGAGCGCGTCATATTCCTCATCCTCCAGACGCAGGGCAATCTGGCGCAGAATGCGGCTTTCCAGAGCTTCGGAATAGCCGGAGTAATGCAGACGCAACGTTTCCAGTGCATCGTCCAGAAGCTTGCGCTGGCGGCCGAGCACTTCAGACACGATTTCTGTGATACGTGGGCCAAGCGTTGGTTCCATGCGCTGGCGGATGAAGCGCTGAAGCGATAGCGAGACGAGATGCGCGATGATGAGCATCTCGAAGCGCTCCATCATGCAGTTCGTCAGCGGCTCGTCGATATGCAGGCGGCTGTGAAGCTCCTGCGCGATCCGGAAGCGCAATGAGGGCTGAAGGCGGCGCTTGAGGGCCCGGACATAACCATAGCGCCCTTCAAGGCGCGCACCATCGGCCATAGACTCAGCCGTCCGCAGCAATGTCTCCATCACGCGCCGGGACAGCCCCTGAATGCGAAACAGGTCCAGCAGCAGGGAGCGCTCCTGGTTGGCGATGGTGATCAGGGCGATATTGACGCGGTTGCGATCGCTTAGGGCGGATTCAAAATTGTTGGCCGCCCTCTCCTTTTCGGCGCGCCGCTCAAGGCGGCTGACGACGCCGGCGCGGGTCTGCTCGCTGAAACCGAGTTCTTCGGAAAGTTCCCGTGTTCGTTCGGCAACCTCACCGAGGCCAATGCCCACGATCTGCTGACGGATGGCCTGATCAATGGGTGACAGCTGATCCAGTTTGAAGAACAGGACAAGCGCCCGCAGCGTGGTCCCGTTGACCAAAAGTGTGATGAGAACGAAGCCGGTGGCGATGATGCCGATGAAATGCGCAACGGGGCTTGAGACGCTCTGGTTCTCGGTCACCGCTAGAGCCAGCGCCAGCGTAATGGCACCACGGATACCACCCCAGGCCATCGTGGCCTTGAAGGGATTGGGAACGGGCGGCGAGAGCTTCGTGATGGCAAGAAGTGGCAGCATTCCGAAAATCACGGCCGAACGTGCGATTAGGCCCGCGACACTGGCGATCAGGATCAGTACGAAATCCCATTTCGTCATACCGATCAGCAACCGGGGCACGAGCATGGCGGCCAGAAGGAACACGAGAGAGCCGGCCCAGAAAACGAGCTGCTCCCACATTTCGTTCAGGAAACGCCAGACCTGCGGCCGGAAAGTGGACGGCCCGTAAGCGGAGACCGTCAGGCCCGCAGCAGCTGTTGCGACTACGCCGGAAAAGCCGAGCATCTCATCACAAAGGATGTAGACGGCATAAGGTAGTGCAAGGGTCAGCGTGACTTCCGAAGCAGCTGATCCCCCCAGTCCAGCGATCAGCAGTAATGTGAGACGAGCCAGGCAGACGCCAACCACGATCGCCCCGATGAAAGCCGTCAGGAAGTCCATCAGCGCGTCGGCCAAGTGGATATGATGATGCGAGGTGACGGCTGCCAGAAGGATCGAGAAGATCGAAATGGCTGCAGCGTCGTTCAGGAGTGCCTCACCTTCGACAAGGCGCGTCAGACGCGAAGCAGCTCCGATTTCACGGAAGATTCCGGCCACGGCAGACGGATCAGTCGTCGCCACGATCGATCCCAGAAGCAGGCAGACGACAAGGCTCTGTTGCGAGAACGGATAAAGTGCGAAGCCAATGGTAGCGGTCGAAACGATGACAGCGACAACTGCCAGCAGCAGTACCGTTGCTGTCTCATGGGCCAGACGTCGCACGTCGATGGCCATGGCTCCCTGAAACACCAGGATGGGCAGGAAGATCAGCAGGAAAGCTTCACTATTGACCGGGAAATAGATCAGTGCCTCGGCCGCTCCATCCAACAGATCGGTCGCAGACGAGCGCACGATAAGGGACGCAACAAGGCCCAGCCCGATCCCGGTCAGGGCCAACAGGACAGCTTCGGAAATCTCAAGACGTTTCGCGAGGGGCTGGATAATGCTGACAAGCGTGAGCAGGAACGCAAGCGCTAGGAGTACGGCTGCCAGTCCTGTCACCATCATCGTTGTCTCGGCTCCTTCATATGGTCGTCTTCAGACGACTGGGCGTGTTTCAAGTTCGTGCTGTCCTTGGGAGACGGCGTCGAGCCAGCGTCTGACCTGCCCTTCCGGGTCCTCATGGCCGATGAAGTCGCTCATGACGGCAACCGTATCGGCACCTGCCTTAAGACATTCCGCCAGCCTGGGTACGGTAAGGCCGCCAATGGCAACCAGCGGAATATTGCCGCACAGCCCACGCCATTCTGATAGTTTCTCCAGGCCCCGCCCCGTCAGCGGAACACCCCGGAGCTGCGTGGACCAGACCGGGCCGAAGGACACATAATCTGGCTTGCAGGCGAGTGCCGTCTGCAGCTCTTCAGGCGTATGGGTCGAGATGCCAAATTTGGTGCCAGCGGTTCGGATCGCGTCAAGATCCGCCCCTTCCAGATCTTCCGGGCCAAGATGCAGCCATTCATAGCCCAGTTCTATGGCCGTCTGCCAGTAGCGGTTCAGCGCCAGAGAAATATTGAAACGTGCGGCCAGTTCCTGTGCCAGCAGGGCCTGAGCTCTGATTTCTTCTTCCGGCAGATCGCGCAGATAGAGCTCTATGAAACGTAGACCCGCTCCACCAAGCCGTTCCACCCAGCGCGGATGGTCGACGACAGCGTAAATCCTTGATGGAAGGGAAGACATCACATTTGTACTCCACAGGGCCCGCACGAAAAGCTGCGCATCATTGGACTGGTAACAGTGTTACAGCTTGGACGGGGTGCGTCCAGAGGCGCTTCATCGTTATGAACGTCCTGTTTTCAGGACCGTTCCTGCAACGCGGAGATCAATGCTTCCGCTGGATGGGACGGACGATAACCGGCCATGCGCTCGGTCTGGCAGCGGCAGGAAAATCCGGTCGCCAAGACTGGTTGCTTCACTTTCCCTGCCCAGTTCTGATCAAAGATCTGGCGGGATAGGCTGGCCCGTTCTTTCTGGTGTCCGAACAGTCCGGCCATACCACAGCATCCGGCCTTGCCTGCCTGAGCTGGCATTCCGAAATGCCGAAGGATGAAGGTCCAGTCGTCCGCGCTTTCTGGACGGGCAGCCTGTTCCGTGCAGTGCGAGATGACTGTCAGGGATTTGGTATCGTTTTCGCTCTGCACTTGGGCGAACGTTCCCTGCTCTATTTGCTCGCGCAGATAGGTTTCCAGAGGAAGAACGGCCGGGACAGGAGTATCTCCTGCGACTTCCCTGTATTCCTGCGTGAACATGAGCCCAGTGGCTGCATCCAGCGAAACGACCGGAATACCAAAAGCAGCCAGACTGCGCAGTTTCCGCAATGTCTGACGGGCCGTAACACCAAAACCCCTGCGGAATCCCAGAATGTGCCGGGCCTTGCCGTTGTCCCAGACGGGTGTGACTTTTACGTCCAGCTCAAGAGAGGTAAGGAGCGTATGGATTCTCTCAATGAGGGCGCCGTCAAAGCTGCCGGTAAAGGAATCCTGAATCAGGATTACTGCCCGCGGATTAAGATGGTTGTGACGCAGCCAGGAGCGGCTGACCCGACTGTCAGCTCCCAGTCGCGCAGGCTTCAGGTGGGGAAGATCCACCAGCCCGATCCGGGATAGAAGCGTCTGCGAGAGCGAATTATGCATCAACAGATTGGCCAGTGCCGGAGCCTGTCTTCCGACTGCCAGCAGTGGCTCCAGCCAGTACATCAGATAGTCGCGAACCGGCCTGTGGTTGTCGCGGAAGTAGGTTGCAAGGAACTTCGAGCGCATGGACGGAATATCAACGCGGATCGGGCATTGTGTGGCGCAGGCCTTGCAGGACAGACAGGTGTCCAGTGATGCCTTGAGTTCCTCCGTCAGAGCCGGGAGCATTCCGCGATCGGGTGCATTGTCCGGCAGGGAGCGCAGTCGGGCCCAGCTCCGGAGCAGCAGGGCACGGCCTTTCGGGGACTGTGATCTGTCTTTCGTGGCTTTGTAGGACGGGCACATGGCCATGTCCGGTTCACGGTTGAAACAGGCACCATTGCCGTTGCAGCTGATGGACAGGGCGTAAGGCTCACGGAGTGCGGGAGCAATATCTCCGTCGAAGCTACCCTTGAACGGTATGCCGTCAATGCGGTCCACGGGGTAGCCCACGCCACCTGGTGCCAGTTTGCCGCGGTTGAAAATATCTTTGGGATCAAAGACATCCTTGATCCGGCAGAGTTCCGCGAACAGCGTTTCTCCAAAAAACAGCAGGGAGAATTCGCCCCGAAATCCGCGCCCATGCTCACCCCAGAGCAGGCCGCCATGACGTTTCGTCAGAGCGGCCACTGCGTCTGAAATCGGACGGATCAGAGCCCGGTCCTGTGGTGTAAGCATGTCCAGAAACGGGCGGACATGCAGGCAACCGACATCGGCATGTCCAAACATGCCATAAGACAGTCCGTACCCATCCAGAATGTCTCGGAATTCGCTGACATATTCAGGCAGGACTTCAGGGGGAACGGCAGTATCCTCGACGAACGGAACGCCCTGTTTGTGACCTTCCGGACGACCGAGGAGACCAACGGATTTTTCCCGCAGCGTCCAGAGGCTCGCGATAATACCCGGATCAGAAACTGCTTTATGATCAATGGATTGGTAAGGAGAATTCGCAAGAAGGCTGACCGCCTGGGCCATCTGTTCCTGCAGGGCCTCCAGATCGTCTCCGACGAACTCAACGAAACTCATGCCCTTGACAGGGAGCGCAGACCTAGTGCCGAGAACGCGTTCTAGCGCGTGCCATGTCACGTCCTGCTGAGCTTTGGCAAGGACGCGGTCATCTAGCACTTCTACTGCAGACGGATTGGCTGGCAGAAGCATCTGAACATCACGCAGGGTATCGTTGAAGCTGGCATAGCGAACGACGATAAGCTGTCGGTGTTTTGGCAGACGTCTGACTCGCAGGACAACTTTCTTGGTCAGGGCAAGCGTGCCTTCCGATCCGGCCAGAAGGCGTGCGATATGGAAGCTTCCGTCCTCAAGGAGGACGTTCTGAAGGTTGTATCCCGTCAGGCCACGGTTCATATCAGGAAAAACGCGGTGGATCTCGTCGGCCTGTTCCGTGACGACCCGATGGACTTCGCGGTAAGCGCGGGCGGCAAGCCCTTCCCCGCTCATCGCTTCTTCCAGCTGTGGTGCTGTCAGTTGGCCGACCTGCAGGTCAGTTCCGTCCGAGAGCACGACGTCCATCGTCTCTATGTAGTCGGAAGTTCGCCCATAGATGCGTGACCCTTTGCCGGACGCATCGGTTGCAATCATGCCGCCGATCGTAGCCCGGGTAGCGGTCGAGACCGTAGGGGGAAAGAAAAATCCGTGAGGCTTCAGGAATGCATTGAGACGTGCGAGAATAACGCCTGGTTCTACCGTGACCGTTTCCGCTTCAGCGTTGAAATCCAGGATCCGGTCCAGATGGCGGGAGACATCGAGGACGATACCATCAGTCAGAGACTGGCCGTTGGTGCCTGTCCCGCCGCCACGGATTGCAAGGGTCAGTTTACCATCTGCAGCAGCACGGACGGCCCGGTTGAGATCTTCCTGTGTGCGTGGATGAATAACGGCAGCCGGAAGACGCTGATAGATGCTGTTATCGGTGGAAGATACCAGCCGCGACGAGACCTGAAGGTCAATATCCCCCTCAAATCCCTGCTCATCCAGTCGCCTGACAAAAGCTTCGCGTATGGTGATCTCAGAGGCGCTGGGAGAGAGTCCTGAATTTCCGGCCGATATTCCGGATATTGCGTCTCCACCCATATCTGCGTCTCCTTTAGGTTGTCATGTGTGATGTTATTATAATGTATGCAAAAAATTTCCCCCGATAGGAAAAACCTTCATTCAACCGTGACTGATTTGGCAAGGTTGCGAGGCTGATCCACGTCTGTCCCTTTGATAAGGGCCACTTCATAAGCGAGCATCTGAACGGGAATGGCATACAGGATTGGGGCCACGAAAGCGTCCACATCCGGCATGATAACAACCTGTTCCGCCACGCCTTCAAGACGTTTCGCACCTTCTGCATCGGTGAAGGCAAGAATGCGCCCGCCGCGCGCCTTCGCTTCCTGCAGATTGGATAGCGTCTTGTCGAACAGGATTGTGGACGGTGCGATGGCAACGACCGGAACGGTCTGGTCGATTAGGCTGATGGGGCCATGCTTTAGTTCACCCGCGGCATAAGCTTCCGCATGGATATAACTGATTTCTTTTAATTTTAAGGCACCTTCAAAAGCGATTGGCGTGCAGATTCCACGCCCTAGATACAGGACGTCGCGGGCCTGTGCGACAACAGCCGCCATCGCCTGGATATCCTTGGTACGGGTAAAGACTTCTGCAGCCCGAGATGGCAGATCCAACAGGCTGGCTGTCAGACGTTCTTCACGGGCCTGGTCCATAGCGCCGCGGGCCCGTGCGAAGTCGATTGCCAGAGCCGCCAGAACGGAAAGCTGGGCCGTGAAGGCTTTCGTAGAGGCTACGGAAATTTCCGGTCCCGCATCCATGCCCAGAACGAGATCGCTTTCGCGTCCCATGGTCGAATGCTCGACATTCAGCACGGAAACAATGCTTTGCCCGGCCTTTTTAAGGCTTCGCAGAACGCCCAATGTGTCAGCTGTTTCGCCAGACTGGGAAATCAGCAGCGCTACGCCCCGGTCCGGCTGCGGCGGCTCGCGATAGCGCATTTCGGATGCAACATCGATTTCCACCGGAATTCGCGCCAAAGATTCCAGCCAGTACCGCCCTACCATGCCGGCATAATAGGCTGAGCCGCAGGCCGTAATGGTAATGCGGGGAACCTGCGCCGGATCGAACGGCATTTCCGGAAGGGCGATGCGTTTCGAAGCCGGGTCGGTAATGCGTTTCAGTGTCTGCCCGATGGCGACGGGATGTTCATGGAGTTCCTTCTCCATGTAATGCCGGTAACCATCTTTGCCGACCTGTCCCGCCATGAAGGTCAAATCTTGAACCGGACGGCTGACTGCCCCGCCGGTCATATCGAAAATTGTGACATGATCGGGCGTCAGTTCGCACCAGTCGCCGTCTTCCAGATAGGTCATCTTCCGGGCCATCGGAGCCAGCGCAATGCTGTCGGAGCCGAGGAACATTTCACCATTGCCATAGCCCACCGCAAGCGGAGCACCATGGCGCGCGCCAATCAACAGGCCTTCATGACCCTTGAAGATCATGGCAATGGCATAGGCGCCTTCCAACCGTTTGATTGCGGCAAAGGCTGCGTCCCGAGGCTCCAACCCCTGCCCCAGATAATCATCGACCAGATGGGCGACCGTTTCTGAATCCGTTTCGGTGCGGAACACACGCCCCTTCGCCTCAAGTTCTTTCTTGAGTTCTGCGAAGTTCTCGATGATGCCGTTATGAACGATCGCCACACGACCAGATTCATGCGGGTGAGCGTTGTTTTCCGTGGGCGCGCCATGCGTGGCCCATCGCGTATGCCCAATCCCGGTCGTGCCAGGCAGTGGGTGTTCCTTCAGGACATGCTCGAGATTATCAAGCTTGCCGGCCGCGCGACGGCGCTCAATGTCCCCGGACGCCGTCAGTGTGGCGATGCCAGCGGAATCATACCCGCGATATTCAAGGCGGCGGAGCGCCTCGAATGCGATCGGGCTGGCAGGCTGGTGGCCAACAATACCGCAGATACCGCACATCAGCCCTGTTCCTTCCGAGCTTTGAGAGATTGTTTGATTTGAAGGCCCTGCCCGCTTTTCAGTGTCTGCCTGGCCCGGCCCAGAGCTAGATCGCCAGGGGGGACGTCACTGGTAATGACGCTGCCAGCCGCAATAAGGGCATCGTTTCCGATGGTCACGGGTGCCACAAGGATGGAATCCGAACCAACAAACACGCGCTCGCCGATCGTGGTCTTGTGTTTGAATACGCCATCGTAGTTGCAGGTGATGGTTCCTGCACCGACATTCGTGCCGCTTCCGATCGAAGCGTCCCCCAGATAGGTCAGGTGGTTGGCCTTCGCGCCTTCACCCAGTTCGACATTCTTGAGTTCGACGAAATTTCCGACATGCGTCTGCGCGGCACAAAGCGTGCCGGGGCGCAGCCGGGCATAGGGACCAATCATCGCATTTTCCCCGACTTCACAGCCTTCCAGATGAGAAAATGCACGAATGAGAGCACCGGAACGGATATTGACTCCGGGACCAAAGAAAACATTCGGCTCAACTGTTACATCGGCCTCGATAACGGTGTCGGTGCTGAAAAATACGGTTTCAGGAGCAACAAGTGTAACGCCGGCATCCATGGCTGCATTTCGTAGCCGGGTCTGAAGTGTCGCCTCGGCACGAGCCAGTTCTGATCGGGAATTGACGCCCGCCAGTTCAGCTTCCGGCGCTTCCACGCACACGACTGGTCCGGCTTTCGCAGCCATTTCAACCACATCCGTGAGGTAATACTCACCTTGGGCATTGTCGTTGCCGACATCCGCAAGCCAGGTCCGGAATTCGTTGGCTCCAGCACACATGACACCTGCATTGCACAGCTTGATGCGGCGTTCTTCTTCTGTGGCGTCCTTGAATTCGACGATCTTCACGACCCTGCCGTGGTTGTCCACAATCCGGCCATAACGCCCAGGCTCTGCAGGTCGCATTCCCAGAAGCGCCAGACTGGCGCCTTCCCTGCGCGCTGCCAGAAGGCGTTGCATCGTCTCTGCCGTAATTAGCGGATTATCGGCATAAAGAATGGCCACGTCGCCAGTGCCGAATAGATCTCGTGCCGTGTTGGCCGCATGTGCTGTGCCAAGTCGGTCGATCTGTGTGACGGTTTTGAAAGGACGGACGGCCTTTTCAAGGTCTGGCATGTCTGGTCCGGTGACGACGACCACATCATCGAAGACCTGCCGTGCAGTTGTGATGAGATGGTTGATCATCGGCTGGTTGCCCAGACGGTGCAGCGCCTTTGGCAGGCGGGATTTCATGCGCGTGCCGAGGCCCGCGGCAAGGATAATGGCAGTGGTACGATAGGTGCTGTCGGTCATATCCAGCCCGGGGTATCCAAACCGCGGGCCCGCGTCAAACGGAGCCAGCAGACTGTGTCATCACTTCGAATTGCCGATTATTGCAAGACGTTCGAGTGCTCTGTTCAGGGAGCTACGGCGTGTTGCATGACGACCATGACATGTCCAAGTTTGGGGTGGTTGAACTCGATCCGGACCGGAATCAGTCCCAGATCGTTAATTTTTCTGAACCAGACGGATCCCGGCTGGGGAGAAGCCAGTTTTGCCCTGTTTGGGGAGTCCTTAACGAAGCCTGCAAGCTGGCGCCCTACGAAATCACAGCGCAGCGCCTGCCCAGAATAGGCCTCGTCCTGTCCTTGCGGGATGTCGGCCACAGTCGGACCATGGACCACCATTTCAGTCAGCCGGAGCCCGTCAAAAATGATCTGCGTTCCGTCGCATTTCCCGGTCGTGGCAAGGGCATGCAGCAGATGCGCCATGCCGCTCAGGGTATCGACTGTATGCGGCAGGGAGCTGTCGGGGATTGGCTCGCGGTCGGTCTCCGAAGGCTGGAGATCGGTCACTTTTGGAGTATCGTTCGAGAACTCCAGTCGGACATGACGGCGCTTGCCGCGGGAAATGCCACCGCTGTCAAACAGGACTGGCTGCACGTTGCCATCGGGTGTGAACTTTCCCTCAACGCGGGATGTCACATCCATGGTCACGAACCAGCTGATCAGGCCCGCAGGCTTGATCTGGGTGCTACCCCCATAGCCCCAGGGTTGGAGCTGGTAGGATGTCTGCGCGTTCAGGACGTGAAAGCCTTTGAGGTAGACGGCATAGGCGGCATTGACCTGCCCCTCAGCGTGGGCCGGACCACAACTAAGTCCGGCCATCACGGCAAATGTCACTCCTGCGACAAGAGCCTTAAACGTCAAGATTGGCCACTTTCAGAGCATTCCCGACAATGAAGTCCCTGCGCGGCTCCACAACGTCACCCATCAGCGTGGAGAAGACCTGCCCCGCATCTTCCACATCTCCGATCTTGACCTGCAGCAGAGTACGGGTCGAAGGATCGAGTGTGGTGTGCCACAGTTGCTCGTCGTTCATTTCGCCCAGACCCTTGAACCGATTGATGGTCAGACCGCGACGACCCTGCAGCAGGATGCGCTCCATGACCGCTGCGGGACCAAACAGTTCGTAAGCCGTGGGATCCAGTGTGAGCGTGACGGGTTTTGCGAAATCGCGGGCCAGACGTTCCCATTCCGACACCAGCCAGCGGGCTTCCGCCGAGCGCAGGAGCGAAGGTTCGATCCGATAAACCTCGCCAACGCCTCGGACGGAACGTGCGCATTCTAGACCGGTTTCCGAAATGGAAACTTTCCAGCCGCGCTCGTTGGGTAGCGAAGCCCCATCCAGACGCTGCTGGAACTCGGGCATCCGCAATGTTGCGACAGCGATATCAATATCGAGCACACCTGAGATTGCAGCCTGCTCCATAACCCATACGGGTATTTTGGAAGAAATGCTCTGAAGGCGCCGGGCAGCAGTCGAAAGGAACACGATTTCTTCGGTTAGGGTTTCTCCTGTCAGTTCCCGGCCATCCGCAAAACGCAGGGAGGCATTCGCCAGGGCCTTGTCCAGCAGGTACTGCTCAAGAGCGGCATCATCCTTGAGATAACGCTCTTCCTGACCGCGCTTGGCACGATAGAGCGGCGGCTGGGCGATGTAGAGATAGCCCTGCTCGATCAGTTCTGGCATTTGACGGAAGAAGAACGTCAGTAGAAGCGTGCGAATATGCGAACCGTCAACGTCAGCATCGGTCATGATGACGATCTTGTGGTAGCGCAGTTTTTCGGCCGAGAAACCGCCCTGATCGACTTCACCCCGACCGATACCGGTGCCAAGGGCGGTGATCAGCGTTCCGATTTCCGCCGAGCCCAGCATCCGGTCGAACCGGGCGCGCTCGACGTTCAGGATCTTTCCACGCAGCGGCAGGATGGCCTGAAAGCGACGGTCGCGTCCCTGCTTGGCCGTGCCGCCTGCGGAATCACCCTCGACGATGAAGATTTCAGCCTTGGAAGCATCGCGTTCCTGACAGTCTGCGAGCTTGCCCGGAAGCGAGGAAACATCGAGCACACCCTTGCGGCGCGTCAGCTCACGCGCACGGCGCGCAGCTTCACGCGCACTGGCAGCGTCGATGATCTTGGCGACGATTGCCTTTGCTTCTTTGGGATGCGTCTCAAACCAGTGGGAGATTGCATCGGACGCGGCAGCATGGACGACAGGCTGGACTTCGGACGAGACGAGCTTGTCCTTTGTCTGGGAGGAGAATTTTGGATCCGGCACCTTCACGGACAGCACGGCGGTCATGCCCTCACGCATGTCCTCACCCGTCAGTGATCCTGCCTCACGCTTGGCCACACCTTCGGCGTACTTGCCCACGACGCGCGTCAGAGCCTGACGGAAACCGGCCAGATGCGTGCCACCATCGCGCTGAGGAATGTTATTGGTGAAGCACAGCATCGTCTCGTGATAGCTGTCGTTCCAGGTTAGCGCGAACTCGACACGGATGCCGCTTTCGGGATTGTCGATTTCACCCGTAATGGGCGGCGTGACAATCGAAGTTTTTGAAGAATCAAGCCATTCGGCGAACGCGCTCAGACCGCCTTCATAATGGAAGCGTGTCTCCTTCGGCTCGGCATGGCGCTCGTCACGTAGGATGATCAGCATGCCCGAATTCAGGAATGCGAGTTCGCGGACACGGCGTTCAAGAATGGAAATATCAAAATCGACCTTCGTGAAGGTCTGCTTGCTGGGTTTGAACGTGACCAGAGTGCCCCGGTCTTCGGAGGACGGCCCGATGACGTGCAAGGCCTCATCACGTTCGCCATGCTGGAAGCGGATCTTGTGCTCCAGCCCGTTGCGCCAGATACGCACTTCCATCCATTCGGACAGGGCGTTCACCACGGCCGCACCCACGCCGTGCAGACCACCGGAAACCTTGTAGGAATTCTGGTTGAACTTGCCGCCGGCATGAAGCTTGGTCAGCACGACTTCGGCGGCGCTGATACCTTCTTCGGGGTGCAGGTCGGTCGGAATACCACGGCCATCGTCGCGCACCGAAACGGAACCGTCACCGTTCAGGGTCAGGATGCAGTAGGTTGCATGGCCGGCCTGAGCTTCGTCCACGGCATTGTCGATGATTTCGAAGACCATGTGATGCAGGCCTGAGCCATCATCGGTATCGCCGATATACATACCCGGACGCTTGCGGACGGCGTCCAGTCCCTTCAGAACCGAGATGGAGGAAGCGCCGTAATCTTCACCGTCTGCGCCAGGAATCTCGGGCTGGTTCTGGGTCTCTGACATGCGCGTGACGGTCTCCGTGGTACTCTGAATAACTGATGGATCAGTATAGCCCCTGCCGTTCATTTAGGCCAGCGGCGGTGGCGTGTCAGGACGGGGATATGGTGCCGTTCCTGACGGAAAAAAACTGGGCGCGGCCTGCGATTGGCGCGAACGCCTCGATATCCGTGCCCGTAATCAGGACAGGCGCCCGTAGCCCCTCAAGGCTGTCAAGGAGTGCGTGTCGTCGCATCTCGTCCAGATGAAGCAGGGGTTCATCAAGCAGAATGGCCGGCGCGTATCCCCGTTCCTGTGCCATCAGCCGCGCATGGGACAGGATTGTGCCAGTCAGCATGACCTTCTGCTGACCGCTGCTCGAAAGCTCGGCAGGACGTCCTGTAGCGGTGTCCGAAAGCGTGAAGTCGGCCCGATGGGCGCCGACAGATGTTGTGGAGCGCTGTCGGTCTTCGGTGCGGGTCTGTCGCAGGCTGTTCCTGATCCAGTCTTCGACTTCGAGGGCCGACTGGGTTGTCAGGCGGCTTGAGATGGTACAGTCCAGATGCAGCGTACTGGCAGAAAAACCATCCTTTTCAAAAGGTTTGGCGTTCATGCTCTCGATGAGCGCCAACCGCGCCGCAGATGCTGCAACCGCATGGCGAGCAATGGAATCTTCTATGGAAGTAAGCCATTCCGCTTCGTTCGAACGTTCTGCCAGAACCCGATTTCGACTGACAACCGACCGGTCATGCGCTGCGATCTGGCGGCCATGATCGGGAGACAGCGCCATGACCAGCCTGTCCAAAAACCGCCGCCGGCCGCTCGATCCTTCCTGAAAAAGCCGGTCCATCTGGGGCGTCAGCCAGACACAGGAAAACCTTTGCCCGATCAGAGCCTGAGAGCGGATGCTTTCCCCATCGAGGCGAAATGTCCGGCGCTGTTTTTCGCTTAGATCGCTTCCAGTGCCGATTTGAAACTCGTCCAGTCCGGACTGGAACGTGGCCGAAACCCCCCATCGTTCTGCGCCCTGACGGCACAACGCGGGAAGTGCGGCTCCTCGCAGGCCTCGACCAGGCGCCAACAGGGAAACGGCTTCAAGCAGATTGGTCTTTCCGGACCCGTTCTCCCCCGTCAGAACCAGAATGGAGGCATCCGGGGTCCAGACGGTATGGGTGTAGTTTCGGAAATCCGTCAGCGCGAGCCGGTTTAGTTTCAATCGTGGCTCGTGCTCAGACCCGCATGGGCATCAGGACATACAGCGCCGCAGGCGACGCCGTGTCACGGACGATGGTTGGGGCGGAGCTGTCGGAGAACGCGAATTCCACTTCCACGTCGATCTGGTCGGTAATATCTGTCAGGTAACGAGCCTGAAAACCTATCTCTATCGGCGCTGCGTCGTAGGAAACGGAGTTTTCGTCCAGTTCCTCATGGGCCACGCCCTGATCGGGGCTGGTGGCAGAGAGATTGAGCATGTTTTGCGTCACCGACAGCTTGACCGGGCGTGAACGCTCCTGGCTGATAGCTGCGACGCGACCAACAGCTGCTGCAAAGTCGCGCTTTCCAACGCGCAGGATGCGGTCATTGCCCTTGGGAATGACGCGCTCATATTCCGGAAAGGTTCCGTCGATTAGTTTGGAGGTGAGAAGGACGGGGCCAGCCTGGAACTGGATCCGCGTGTCAGACAGGGAGACTTCCAGATCAGCCGCCCCTTCATCCAGAAGCTTGCGCAGTTCGTTGACGGTCTTGCGGGGAATGATGACGCCGGGCATGCCGCGCGCACCTTCGGGCAGATCCGCCTCAACACGAGCGAGACGATGACCGTCTGTAGCAACGGCCCGCAGCATTGGAATAGCACCGTTTTCCGCAACATGCAGATAGATGCCATTCAGGTAATAACGGGTTTCTTCGTTGGAGATGGCGAACTTCGTGCGGTCAATCAGCCCACGAAGTGTTGCAGCAGGGATAGTGAAGCGATGTGGCAGATCACCGGCAACCATGGCTGGGAAATCATCGACCGGCAGTACGTTCAGGCTGGTGGCGTAGCGGCCTGCCCGCAGGGCGAGTGGTGCTTCGCTGTCCTGATGATCGAATTCAAGTGCGACGCCATCAGGCAGCTTGCGCACGATCTCGAAGAGTACGGCAGCCGGAACGGTCGTGGAGCCGGAACGTTCACCTGTCGCGGGCACATCTTCCACGACGGCGATTTCCATATCAGTCGCCGTCAGACGCAGGACGTCATCCTGATAGGTCATCAGGACGTTGGCCAGGATGGGAATGGTATTCCGCTTTTCTGCAACGCCATGAATATGCGCCAGAGCCCGTTGCAGCAGGGTACGGTCAACCTTGAATTTCATTCCGAGCCTCGGCGAAGATCTTGAATTAATTGAGAGAACCTAGCAGACCCCCGCCCCTCGGGAAAGAGAGGGATCGGAGGTCCAGGCAGGTCAGCCTTCCAGCATCCGGCGCAGCAGTTCTACGTCCTCGGCGAAGGACGCGTCCTGATCCATCAGCTCGGTAACGCGGTTGACGGCGTGCATGACGGTGGTGTGGTCGCGGTTGCCGAATTTACGCCCGATTTCCGGAAGGGACCGGCTTGTCAGCTGCTTGGCCAGATACATGGCCACCTGACGCGGGCGTGCCACGGCCCGGGCTCGGCGTGCCGAAGACATGTCCGTGAGGCGGATATTCCAGTGCTCGGAAACCTTGCGCTGGATTTCCTCGATCGTGACGCGGCGATCATGAGCCTTTAGCATGTCCTTGAGAACATCCTGCGTCGTATCGAGAGTCACAGGACGTCCAACCAGATCAGCGTGGGCGATCAGACGGTTCAGTGCACCTTCAAGTTCACGCACATTGGTCGTGATCTTGTGGGCAAGATATTCCAGAACCTTGGACGGGACATGCGTGCCCGAAGCCTTGGCCTTCGCTTCCAGAATGGAGATGCGCAGCTCGAAGGTCGTGGCGTGAATGTCTGCGACCATACCGCAGCCTAGTCGGGTCCGCAGGCGGTCTTCGAGGCCCGATAGGTCGGACGGACTCTTGTCAGCGCTGACGATGATCTGACGACCCGCATCGACCAGAGCATTGAATGTATGGAAGAATTCTTCCTGCGTGTTGTCCTTGCCGATCAGGAACTGAAGATCGTCAATCATCAGCACGTCAACGGAACGAAGCTGTTCCTTGAATTCCATCGTGGACTGTGAACGGATGGCCGCGATAAAGCGATACATAAACTTTTCCGCGGACATGTAAGCCACGGAGACCTTGCCGGTCCGGGTTAGTTCCGTTCCGATGGCGTGCATCAGATGGGTTTTGCCGAGACCGACGCCGCCGTACAAGAATAGCGGATTAAAGCCTGGGCTCGACGGTTTTTCGGCCACACGGCGGGCGCAGGCATAGGCAAACTCGTTGGGTTTGCCGACAATGAAGGTATCAAATGTAAAGCGCGGATCGAGCGGAACAGCCAGATCGCTGCGGCTTTCCGGTGCAGTAGCCTGCGGCGCGAGTTCATGCCTTTCGCCCGGAGCGTCTTCCCCTTCCTCTGCGTCGCTCATGGAGACTTCAGGTAGGCCCCGCTTGACCTGAAGCTCGACCCCCTTGATGTCCTCGCGCTCGGTGCGCCAGAGTGTCTGAAGCCGTTCCTCATACTGGCTACGGACCCAGTCACGCAGGAAGCGAGTGGGTAGGTAGAGGGTTAGTTCATCTTCTTCGAGTGGTCCCAGAACGATCTGCCGGAGCCATGTCCGGTATTCGACCTCGCCAACCTCACTCTTCAGCTTCTCACGAACGCGGATCCAAGCGGTTTCCAGCGGTGTCGTCGAACCGGGGGCGGAGGCGCTGGCGTCCAGATACTGAGCGTTTTCCACCATTGTACCCCCTTTCATATCCATTCCCGCACAGGGCGGGTATCAGTTGTGGTTCCCTGCGCGCAGGGTGATTGTGTTCTCGACAGAAATTTGCAGCAGAAAAGCTGGCGAATTTCCGGAGAAGCCAGAGCATCCGATACCTTTTTGTCGAACGCTCAGAATAGGCGTCCGCTCAGTCCGAAGCAAGCTGGAACACGAAGGGTTCAGCGGGATGTCATGAGGGTGTTCCCCATCGGCAACCCGGGGGCAGATGCTCGGGAAAAAGATGTCAGGAGCTGCAGCCAAAAAAGAACGCGCTCCTGGAGGGGAGCGCGTTCTTCAGTTCCGACCCGAAGGTGAAGCTTAGGCGGTTGCCAGAGCTTTCACGCGAGCGGACAGGCGGGAGAGCTTGCGGCTGATCGTGTTCTTTGCGATCACACCCTTGCCTGCTGCGCGCTGCATTTCCGGCTGTGCAACCTTGAAGGCTTCCGCAGCAGCGGACTTGTCGCCGGACTGGATGGCGAGTTCGACCTTCTTGATGAACGTACGCATACGGGACATGCGGGCAACGTTGCGCTCACGGCGACGTTCATTCTGACGGATGCGCTTGCGGGCAGAAGCTGTGTTTGCCATGGATCTTTCGGTTCACTTTGCGTTTTGGTCGCGTAAATGGTTGGCGCCCTCTACTCTGTTAGAGCGGGTCCCGTCAAGCGTTTTGCACATTTTACACAGGATGGGGGCATCTTCTTGTTGCGCTGCCTATTCCTGGCAGATTGGACAGAAGAACGTTGAACGGCCTGATTGCGTTATGCGCTGGATCGGACTTCCTGCACCGCAATTGGGACACGGAGTGCCTTCGCGTCCATAGACAAGATGTAGGTCCTGAAATCCGCCTTTCGTGCCGTCAGCCTGCACATAGTCGCGCAGTGATGATCCTCCGGAGGCGATGGCCTGCTCCAGGATCTGCGGAATGGCCTCCGCGAGGGCGGCGCTCTCTTTTCCCATCAGGGTGCTGGCCTGTCGTTCGGGATGAATGCCGCACCGGAACAGCGCCTCGCACACATAGATATTGCCAAGACCTGCGATTAGCTTCTGGTCCAGCAGCGTGGATTTGATCGGCGAACGCCTGCCCCGGAACAGGTCCACCAATGTCGGACCGCTCATGGCGTCCGAAAGTGGCTCCACTCCCAGATGAGCCAGAAGGCGGTGACTGTCCTCTTCAGCTGTCCGTACAAGATCGACCATGCCAAAACGCCGGGGATCCACCAGCCCCGCTCTCGCGCCGCTGTCCGTTTCTAGGACCAGATGTTCGTGTGTTGGCGGAGTCGCGTTTGTCCCTGCCCGGCCAATCATGAGTCGGCCCGACATACCCAGATGCAGCAACATGCTCCAGCCGCCATCAAGACGCATGAGAATGTACTTCGCGCGTCTTCGGAACGAGAGAACGCGTTTCCCTTCCAGCTTCTCCCGCAGATCTGCGGGAAACGGCCATCGAAGATCGGGGCGGTTGACGGAAACATGGCTGATTCGATGCCCTTCGAAGGCATCACGAAACCCGCGCATGACGGTTTCAACTTCTGGAAGCTCTGGCATGGCTGGCCTCAACGATATATCGATTGCCCCATGACCGATAGCGCAGAACACAACGCCTCGCCCTTCCAGTCCTCCGAACACGCCGAGGACACCATCGATTTCGGCTACCGCAATGTCCCGCGTGGCCAGAAAAAGACGATGGTCCGGGAAGTGTTCGAGAGTGTCGCCGGGAAATACGACATCATGAATGATGTGATGTCGCTGGGAATTCACCGCGTCTGGAAACGCATTTTCGTTGGAATGCTCAACCCGCGGCCCAATATGAAGCTGCTGGATCTGGCAGGCGGTACAGGTGACATCACGTTTGGCTGGCTCCGTGCCGGGGGTGGTCCGGCCATTCTGTCCGATATCAATGCCGCCATGCTGTCCGTGGGGCGTGACCGCGCCATCAAGGCCGGGTTGATCGGCAAGATCGAGGTCTGTGTCGTAGACGCAGAAGCCATTCCCCTCCCCGACTGCTCCGTTGATCGCGTGACGATTGCGTTCGGCCTGCGCAACTGCACGGACAAGCCGGCTGTCCTGCGCGAGGCACGTCGTGTCCTAAAGCCAGGTGGACGCTTCTTCTGCCTTGAGTTCTCGCAGGTCGAAATCGCGGCTCTCGCACCGATTTATGATCTCTGGTCCTTTCAGGTTCTGCCCAAGATGGGTCAGATCATCGCAAAGGACTCCGAGAGCTACCAGTATCTCGCCGAGAGCATCCGCATGTTCCCCGATCAGGAAACACTGGCCCAGATGATGCGCGATTCCGGGCTGGAGCAGGTCCAGTACCGTAACCTGTCCGGTGGTATCGCCGCCATCCATTCCGGCTGGCGTCTGTAAGACCATGTGCCGCGTCCTGCTGATCGTCTCGGGAGGGATTGCGGCGTTCCGGGCGCTCGAACTCGTGCGCCTGCTGCGGGCGGACGGTATTGCCGTAACGCCGGTCATGACCGAAGCCGCCAAAGCCTTCGTCACGCCGCTCAGTCTCGAGACGCTGGCAGGCGAGCGTGTGCACGACGCGCTGTTCGAGCCCACGCAGGAAAGCGAGATCGGCCATATCGCTCTGGCCCGGAGCGCGGATCTGGTCGTTGTCTGCCCCGCCACAGCTAACATCATGGCCCGCATGGCCCATGGGCTCGCGGATGATCTGCCGACTACATTGCTTCTCGCGACTACCTCTCCCATTCTGCTGGCCCCGGCCATGAATGTGCGGATGTGGGAGCATCCCGCCACTCAGGTCAACCTGAAGTTGCTCGAAGCACGCGGCGTCTCCATTGTCGGGCCGGACGTGGGCAGCATGGCCTGTGGTGAAGTCGGCGCTGGCCGTCTGAGTGAGCCTTCCGCCATTCGTGATGCGATCCTGCGGATCCTGACGCCAGATCGTTCCCTGACGGGACGCCGTGTTCTCGTAACGGCTGGTCCAACCGTCGAGCCGCTAGATCCCGTACGGTTCCTCTCCAATCATTCTTCCGGACGACAGGGCTATGCCATTGCGGCAGCGCTGGCAGCACGGGGCGCGGATGTCACACTGATCAGTGGGCCGGTTTCGATCCCCGCACCTGCGGGCGTCCACCGCATCTCCGTTCAGACCGCCCGCGAGATGCTGGCCGCCTGTGAAACCGCCCTTCCGGTCGAGGTGGCCGTATGCACCGCCGCCGTTAGCGACTGGCGCGCCAGGGATATGGCGCCGGGCAAGATCAAGAAAAGCGGTGACGGACCGCCCAGTCTCGAACTCGTGGAAAATCCAGACATTCTGGCAACGCTCTGCCGCGCCCCACAACGCCCCCGTCTCGTCGTAGGCTTTGCAGCCGAGACCGACGACGTTCTGGAAAACGCGCAGGCTAAACGTCTGCGCAAAGGGTGTGATTGGCTGGTAGTCAATGATGTGCGTCAGGGTGTGTTCGGTGCCATGCGCAATACCGTCAGCCTGATCGACGACAATGGCGTTCAGAACTGGCCGGAAATGGACAAAACCGACGTCGCGGAACAGATCGCGCAGAGGATTGCTGCGTTCTTTGCCGATCCGTCTTCATAGGCATCGCGATCCGGGATAAGACAGAGGCCATGACGACAGACCTGATTGATGTGCGCATCACGCGCCTGCCTCATTCCGAAGGCCTTCCCCTTCCCGCCTATGCCACTGCCGGTGCCGCAGGCTTCGATTTCCTGGCCGCAGTGGACGCCCCCATGACGATCGCTCCGGGTGAGCGCGTTCTGGTGCCGACTGGCCTGTGCATTGCCCTGCCGCCCGCCTATGAGCTTCAGGTGCGCCCGCGTTCGGGTCTGGCCCTCAAGCATGGCATTACGCTGCCTAATTCTCCCGGCACTATTGACGAAGACTATCGCGGCGAACTCCGCATCATCGTCATGAACGCTGGTACCGAGCCGTTCACCGTCGAGCGTGGCACCCGCATCGCACAGGGCGTGCTGGCCCCGGTCTCCCGTCTGCGCTGGGCCGAGGTAGAAACTCTGGACGAGACGGTACGTGGCGAAGGTGGCTTTGGTAGTACCGGCCATTGATCCGGCCGGTGAAATGCAGAAAACACTTGAGCCTGCAAGACGTCTCTTTCTAACCTCTGCTTTTCATCATCAGGAAGGACAGCACGCATCATGACGGGCAGCCCGATGGCCATGCCCTTGCGGATCATGCATCGCTGGCGACAGCGCATGAGCGGCATCGAGCTTTCGATCCTGTTCTGTGCGACCGCTTTTGCACTCCTGGTGCTGCCCCGTGCTTCTGTCGCGCCTGTCCTGTTTGCCATGCCACCGGGGGCTCATCTGTCGTTGGGGGGCATGGCAGGGCTGACTGCCCTGCATGTGATCCTGTCCCTGCTGATTGTAGTGACAGCATCACTGCTCCTCTCAGGTGCGGCGTTTCAGTGGCCCCGTTTCAGGGCATTTCTTATTCCGGCTCTTTCTGTTGCCCGTGCAGTTCCGGGTCTTGGGCTGATCGGGATCCTGGCTGCGGTCTTCCCTCCGGCCCTGACCATCATGCTGGTTGCTGCTTCCAGCATGATCTGGCGGATCGTGACGGCGGTGCTCGACTCGGAAGACATGCTTCCCCCCGCGCTTGATGAAGTCGCAACCGGCTTGCGCATGACCGGTTGGCAGCGTTTCTGGCGCCTTCAGATGCCAGTCGCTGTCCCCCTGACGACCTTCAGGGCCATGCAGGGCATGCCGGCCTTCTGGGTCCGGCTGCTGTCCGCGGAGGGTCTGATGATGTTGATGAGCCATCAGGCAACGGGCGGATGTGGCGCAGCCGCCCTGCAGGCCATGCTGGACGATCTTCCGCTCCGGATCGTCGAAATTTCCGGGATCATTCTTCTGCTGATCCTCGTGATCGATCAGGCCCTCATGCGTCCTATGGTGGGCTGGGCACAGCGATATCGGCCCGAAGGCCCGTTCGCGGAACGCTCACGCCCGCAATCCTGGCTGTTGAGGATCTGGCGGCGCACAAAGCCCATGCACTGGCTCAGTGTTGGCGTGAGTGATGCCCTCGTCTGGATCGGGAACTGGCGCCTGGGCCGTCCGCGCAGTATCCTTCCCGAACACCACAGAACAGTCCGGGAGCTTCCAGAAGCGCTCCTGCCTGTCATTTCCCTGCTTTTCCTGGTTTATGCGGTCTATCGCGTCAACCTTCTGCGGCAGGTTCTCGTGGATCTGACCGAGAGTGTGGTTACGCTTTCACATGTCTGTGGAACACTGGTTCTGTGTGTACTGGTCTGGGTTCCGCTGGGTCTTCTAATCAGCGAGCACGGATCTTCCCTGCGCAATGTTTTCCGGGGAGTCGTAATGGCCTGCGGGCTCTTTCCGGCCGTACTTCTTTATCCGCTCTGTCGGGAACTGGGGCTCGATTCTCCAGTTATTTTGCTCTTTCTGGGTGCGCACTGGCTGGTTGGAATCGTTGTACTCGACGCGGCGAAAGCCATCCCCTCGGACCTGAGGCAGGTTGCGGCGGGCCTGCGCCTGCGGGGTGTCCTGCTGTGGCGGCGGCTTTTGCTGCCCGCCATCGCACCGGAACTCTGTGGAGGCCTGCTGACGGCGGTGGTGCCGGTCTGGAATGCGGTGATGGTGGCGGAGGCTTTCGTGTCGTCAAATAGTGGCCTTGGGGCCGCTCTGCTCTCTGAGGCTCTCAGCGGGGCCGTAGCGGCGCAGGTCCTTGCGTTGATGCTGCTGACGCTTCTTTCCATGTTGCTGGATCGACTGGTCCTGCAACCTCTGGCCGTAAATACGGCCCAGAAATATACGATATGAACCTCAGGCTGAAATCCACGGGCCCATGAAATCTCTTCTGTCCCTTCGCGAATGTAGCCAGACCTATCTCAAGGAGAGCAGCACGGATCTGGTCGTGCTCGATCATGTTAGCTTCGATGTGCGGACGGGTGAAATCCTGGGGCTTCTCGGGCGCTCCGGCTCCGGGAAATCCTCTCTGCTGCGGATCATGGCCGGGCTGACACCGCCGATGTCAGGGCGGGTGTTCTGGCAGGGGGCTCCCGTAACAGGTCCCTTGGATGGTGTGGCGACGGTCTTTCAGTCTGGCGCGCTTTTCCCTTGGCTGACCCTGCGGCAGAATGTGGCGTTAGGCTTGGAAATGCGCCGTCTGCCCCGTGCCGAGCGCGAAGTTATGACCGATGCCGCCATCGAGGTCATGGGGCTCGAAGGTTATGAGAACGCCTATCCGAAGGAGCTTTCCAAGGCCCTCAGCCAGCGTGTGTCCTTTGCCCGTGCGCTTGCGCTTCAGCCGTCCCTGCTTCTGTTGGATGAGCCATTTTCGGCGCTGGATGTCCTGAGTGCCGAAAATCTGCGTACCGATCTGATCGAGCTGTGGGATGAAAAGCGCCTGCCTCTCAAGGCCATGCTACTTGCAACACACGGGATCGAAGAGGCGGTCCTGATGTGTGACCGTATCCTCATTTTCTCATCCAGCCCCGGCCGTGTCACGCATGAGATCGCTGTCCCATTCCCCCATCCGCGTAACCGCGATGACGAAGATTTCCGCCGCTTCGTAGATCAGATCTACGCGCTTATGACCCGTCGTGCGCCCATCGTTTCTGAGGCGGACCCTATCCAGCCACCTGTCGCCTCGGCCACTGCACTTCCGCCCTTCTCCATCGTGCTTCCGCACCTGGCGGTCGAGGTTCTGGTCGGGCTGATGGAAGTGCTGGAAAGTGAACCGCTCTCAGGACGGGCCGATCTGCCTGAACTGGCACAGCGCCTCCAGATGACGCTGGATGACCTTCTGCCGCTGGGTGAGTCGCTTCAACTTCTGGATCTGGCGGAACTGGAGGATGGCGATATTCTGCTGACGCCTGATGGCCAGGCCTTTGTCGAAGGCGATTCAGACACCCGCAAGGATCTGATGCGCAAAGCGCTTCTGCACCATCTTCCCCTGCTGCGCTCTATCCGCAGCACGCTGGACGAGCGCTCGAGCCACACCGTGGATGCAGCCCGGTTCCGCAAGGCCATGGAAGAGAGCATGTCACCCGATTATGCGCGACAGACCCTCACTACGGCCATTGGCTGGGCCCGCTATGCCGAGCTGTTCGACTATGATGAGGAATCTGACCGCTTCCATCTGGAAACTGAGGAATAAGCTCGCGATTCAGGCGCAACAGACACGCTTGTCCGCGATGGCCTGTGTAAAGGCTTTCCAGTCCTTCTCGCTCTGATTGGCATAGAGCACTGCAAAATCGGCAATCGCACGGGCAAAGGAATGTCCCTTCCCCAGATAGCCAGCCAGGAGGGGAAGATCAGCGGAACGCCCGTGTGAACGGCCCAGGGTCCGCCCACAGAGTGCGGCATATTCCGGCAGAAGAGCATCCTCGATCTTCTCGCCGATCATGGCCAGACGGACATCCTTGGTCTGGCGTACATAGAAGTCGCGCCCTCCACCGGCCTTGCATCCCGTCTGTTCGGTCGTGCGTTTTCCGGTGGTGTGCGTCCATCCTAGGAATGTATCCGAACTGGCCTGCATGATGCGCTGTCCGGTGACGACCCGCTCCCCGTGGTTGGGCAGGTCCACAGCACCTTGGAAAGGTTCGAGAACGGAGGTCTGGGCCTCCTTGATCTGAAGGATCAGAGGCTCGTTATCGGCGGTCATGAACAGTCCGAGCGCACAGAATGTCCCGACACTGCCAATGCCGACGACCTTGAACAGCACGTCCTGCAAGGCATAACGCTCAAGGACGATCCTGCGCTCGGGCGGAAGATCGCTGACATAGCGTGCGAAAGCGCCGCGCACGATGTCATTGTGCTGCGGCAGGCGTGTGACGAAAGGCGGATGTTCCTTCAGGCGTCCCGCGGATTTGGGATCGATCATACCGAAATGACCGGAAATGGCCCCGAGTTCCGACTGGATCTTCTCCATCATGCCCGTACGGATCCTGCCGTCCACGATCCCGTCAATGACCGCCCGCAGATCGATCCGTTCGTTCCAGGCCTGAAGCGGCGGAAGCTTCGACAGACGGGCAATCTCATCAGCGTAATGTTGAACGGCCGAGACCGCCAGACGATGGCAATGTTTTTCAGACAGCGAGGCCTCGCGTCCCGCCAGAACAAGGCTCGTCGCCAGGCGCTTGAGGTCCCACTCGAACGTCGCGGGAGCGGTTTCATCGAAATCGTTGATATCAAAGACCGGGAGCCCTTCCGGAGACGGATAACATCCGAAATTGTCCAGATGGCAGTCCCCGCAGGACTGCACACGCAGTCCAGTTTTCGGCGTGAAGGACAGGTCAGACGCCATAACAGCCGCTGCCCCGCGCAGGAACGCGAAGGGCGAGGCTTTCATGCGCTGATGGCGGATCGGCAGTAGATCCGCGATCCGGCTCTTCCCCTGCTCCAGTAGGATACCGATCGGATCAGGGCGCTTGGCGGGCGGAACCCACAGGGCGTGGCTGCTACGCTTGACGGTCTTGCGCAGGGCCACGCCAGCTTCATAACGAGCCTGACGGGTACGGAGCGGCGGGAAAGAAGGTGTTTTTGTCATGGTTTGTCACGGTAACCGAAAAAAACTCCACGACAAAGCACCCATCATCCGTCTCAGTCAGGCTGCTTGAGGCGATCGCGGTAAAGCTTGCGGGCCTTGGCGACCTTGGGAGCTACCACGGCCGCACAATACGCTGTCTGCGGGTTGCGGGCGAAATAATCGTGGTGCTTTTCCTCCGCCGGCCAGAAATGGGCGGGTCCTTCGATGGAGGTCACGATCGGATCGGGCCAGATACCTTCGGATGCAATTTCGTCCCGCACCCTGCGGGCTGTTTCCTGCTGGGCGGCGTCTCCGAAAATAACGGAACGGTACTGCGTGCCGATATCGTTACCCTGCCGGTTGAGCTGTGTGGGATCATGCGTTGTGAAAAACACACGCAGGACATCCTCCAGGCCGATCTCGGTTGGATCGAAGACGACTTTTACGACTTCGGCATGACCCGTCTGCCCGGTACAGACGGCTTCATAGCTTGGGTTGTCGACGGAGCCGCCCGCATAGCCCGGTTCGGCTGAAATAATGCCGCGCAGGCCGCTGAAGACAGCCTCGACGCACCAGAAGCAGCCTGCGCCAAGAAGGATGGAAGACTGTTGGGTCGTCATGATGATGCTCCGCTAAAAGGATCAGCCCTCCCCTATATGGGAAGGCTGCTCCTGTTTGACGAGTTGCCGGATGGAATGAAGTGCGCGGGACTACTGCGCAGGCGCGACGGTCGGAAGCCAGATCGCGCTGGCATGATCGCCACCGCGATGGATGGTCTGGGTCGCGACGTGATAGTCGGAGGCCTTGGCATCGAAAATGTTCGGCACGAAGGTTTGCGGGTTGCGGTCATAGAGCGGGAACCAGCTCGACTGGATTTGGATCATGATCCGGTGCCCCTTCTGGAACACATGGTTCATAGCCGGAAGCGTAAAGTGGTATTCCTGCACCTGCCCCGCCGGAATGGCGGACGGATGCGTAAAGTTTTGCCGATAACGTCCGCGGAAAATATCCATCGACATCGGTAGCTCATAGCCACCCATCTGCGGATTATCGGGCGTCAGAGCGGGCTGGACATCGATGATCTTCACCACAAAATCTGCATCCGTTCCCGTGGTGCTGGCGAAAATATCGGCTGTCGGCACGCCCGAAACTGTGACCGGAGCATCAAGCACTGGCGTTTCGTAGGTCAGGACGTCCGGACGGCTTTCGGCAAAACGCTGATCCGTAACGAGCCATGCCTTCCAACGTGGATCTTCGCCCATCATATACGGACGTTCGACGAAGGGCACCGGATGCGCCGGATCGGAAACATAGCTGTCCGTTCCAGGCAGCGTGCGCTTGAAAGCCAGACCGTGATTGGGCTGGAGATACAGGCGCTCACCCTTCTGCATGCAGGTCGTGCCGCAGTCGCTCAGCCAGTTGCGAAAATGATCCCAGTGGTTTTCGCCAGTATTGTAGATGATGGCTTCATCCAGATGCGGATCGGGCGCGTTCTTCAGATAGTGATCGAAAAACGGCCGCATGACATTCGCGCGATACCACAACGCGGTGTCACCGTTGAAATGTAGCGGACCAAGCGTGGAGCCGTCATAATTCACGCCGCTGTGGCGCCACGGCCCCATGACGAGAATGTTCGGAACCTGCGTATGATGCGCCTTGAGGTTCATCCAAGAATGAATCGCTCCCCACATGTCTTCCTGATCCCACAGCCCCTGCTCCCAGATCGTGGGAACCTTGAGCGGCTTCTTCACGATCAGCTGGTCCAGCGCCTGCTCTTGCCAGAAAGCGTCATAGGCCGGATGGGCCTTCATACGCCGCCACCAGGGGAACTGGTCCAGCCCGGCCTTCGTCGCAAAATTGCCTGTGGAGACGTCCGCAAGAAACGTCGTGTAGTCGTCCGCATCTGGGCGGGGGATGGTCGGTCCGGAACCGGCTTCCGTCATCTGGGCCGTGAAATAGTCCAATCCCGCCTGGCGGAAGGCCCCGTAATGGAACCAGTCATCACCCATCCAGCCATCGACCATCGGACTTTCCGGAGCCGCAACCTTCAACGCCGGATGAGGATCGAGCAGCGCCATGACGACGGTCCAGCCCTCATAGGACGATCCCGTCATGCCGACCTTGCCGTTGCTCTCGGGCAGGTTCTTCACCAGCCAGTCGATCGTATCCCAGGCATCGGTCGTATCATCGGTCTTGGTCGGGTTCAGCGGACCGATCGGCGGTCGCGTCATGACGTAGTTGCCCTGCGAGCCATACTTGCCACGAACGTCCTGAAAGACGCGGATATAGCCTTCATCCACGAACACCCCGTCACCTTGAGGCAAAATGGCGCGCATGGTCGAGGCATCGGGAATACGGTTGGCGCGTTCGCTGGCGTGATAGGGCGTGCGGGTCAGCAGGATCGGGGCGTTTCTGGCACCTTTGGGGATCACGATGACCGTATGAAGCTTGATGCCATCGCGCATGGGGATCATCACGTCGCGCTTGATGTAATCGCGTTGGTCGACCGGCATGCTGACATGGGCGGGAATGTCGCTGCCCGTCTGGATCATGTCCGGCGTGACCGCTTGGGTGGATGTGGCGGGTTCGGCGGCCTGTGCTGCATACAGGAATGTCGCGGCCAGAGCGGTGCCGAGGCTCAGAAAATAACGTCTCACGAAGTGCTCCTGATCTTTGTTGCGAGTTTGGACCGGACAGAGTCTTTCGGGCAAGGGGAAGCAGCTTGGCTTTTCATATCTTTCCCGCACTGGCTTCTGTGCGTCTGATTCGCTATGGATCAGGGCCTTCTCCTGTCATGAAAGTATCTTCCATGCCCGCCTATCGCTCCCGCACCACTACTCACGGCCGCAACATGGCGGGCGCCCGTGCGCTCTGGCGGGCGACGGGCATGAAGGATGGCGATTTCGGCAAACCTATTATCGCCATTGCCAATTCCTTCACGCAGTTCGTGCCGGGCCATGTCCATCTGAAGGACATGGGTAGCCTGGTGGCCTCCGCGATCGAGGAAGTCGGCGGAATTGCCAAAGAATTCAACACGATTGCGGTGGATGACGGCATCGCGATGGGGCATGGCGGAATGCTTTATTCCCTGCCCTCGCGTGAGCTGATTGCGGATTCCGTGGAATACATGGTCAACGCCCATTGCGCGGATGCCATCGTCTGCATCAGTAATTGCGACAAGATCACGCCGGGCATGCTGATGGCGTCCATGCGCCTGAACATCCCTGTCGTGTTCGTCTCCGGCGGGCCGATGGAAGCAGGAAAGATCAACGGCCCAGGTGTGACGCGTAAGCTTGACCTTGTTGACTCGATGGTGGCGGCTGCCGATCCGGAAGTCTCCGATAGCGAGTCAGAGCAGATCGAACGCTCCGCCTGCCCGACCTGCGGATCGTGCTCGGGCATGTTCACCGCCAATTCCATGAACTGCCTGACCGAGGCGCTGGGCCTGTCCCTTCCCGGAAACGGCTCACTTCTCGCTACACATAGCGACCGTCGCGAGCTGTTCCTGAGCGCTGGGCGTCTGGTCGTGGAACTGGCACGTCGCTGGTACGAACAGGATGATGCCTCCGCCCTGCCCCGTAGCATCGCAACCCGCGCGGCTTTCGAAAATGCCATGACGCTTGATATCGCCATGGGCGGCTCGACCAACACGGTGCTGCATCTTCTGGCCGCTGCCAGCGAAGGCGGCGTTGACTTCCACATGCACGACATCGATCGCCTGTCGCGCCGTGTGCCCAATCTGTGCAAGGTCGCCCCGGCCAAGAACGACGTACACATGGAAGATGTCCATCGCGCAGGCGGTATCCCGGCCATTTTGGGGGAATTGAACCGTGCGGGCCTGATCCACACGGACGTTCCCACCGTTCACGCTCCCACGCTCGGGGATGCGCTGAACAAGTGGGACATTCTGAACGGTGACGAAGAAGCTGCCCATCTGTTCAAGGCCGCGCCGGGCAACGTCCGCACGATCCACGCCTTCTCGCAGTCCAGTCGCTATCATGAGCTGGATCAGGACCGTGAAGCCGGCGTGTTGCGCGACAAGGCCCATGCTTTCTCGCAGGATGGCGGTCTGGCCGTTCTGTATGGCAACCTCGCCGAAGACGGTGCCATCGTCAAAACGGCCGGTGTCGAAGCCAGCATCCTGACCTTCACCGGAACGGCTCGGGTCTTCGAAAGCCAGGACGATGCCGTAGCCGCCATCCTCGGCAATCGCATCGTAGCCGGTGACGTCGTAGTCATCCGTTACGAAGGCCCCAAGGGCGGACCCGGCATGCAGGAAATGCTCTATCCGACGAGCTATCTGAAATCGAAGGGCCTCGGCAAAGTCTGCGCCCTTATTACGGATGGCCGCTTCTCAGGCGGAAGCTCGGGTCTGTCCATCGGCCATATGTCCCCTGAAGCCGCTGAGGGCGGTTTGATCGGACTGGTCGAGGACGGCGATCGCATCGAGATCGACATTCCGAACCGCACTTTGCACCTTGCTGTTTCGGACGCTGACATTGCCGACCGCCGCGAGCGCATGAATGCGCGTGGCACAAGCGCTTGGAAGCCGAACCGTGAGCGCGTGGTCTCAAAAGCCCTTCAGGCCTATGCCGCCATGACCACGAGCGCGGCCCATGGTGCCGTCCGCGATCTGTCGCAGATCATCGTGAAGACGCGGACCTGATTGCACTCTCGACGGCGTCCTGCAATTCGGCGGACGCCAGCATTTTGGATGCAACATGTCCCGTCGCCGGGACGAGCGTGATTGTCCAGCCAAAGGGCACATTAAGTTTCTCGGCTTGCTCCCGGGCCTGAGCATAAGCCCACTGACCGCGCTCGAGATGGTTTCGGCCCTGCTCTATGGCATGCGGAACAAGTTCTGATGGTAATGAAGGTGCAGTATCGTCTGCGCCCAGAATAATTGCGATATGCCGCGAAAGATAACGCTTGAGATCCGGCAGGCTGGCCGGCTCCGGCCAATCGCGAAATCCATACGGAACGGGGGTCTCCGTCTCCGGCTCGACATAGGTGGCGGGATTCATGATGATCGTCATGGTCTCCTCGCCCGGAACGTAGGCTGCGACCCGTTCCAGATATTGTGCGCCTGCTGAATGTCCTATCAGAATGATCGGAAGATGCGGCTCATCGGAGATGTTACGTACCCACTGTTCCAGCGGCCTCATATACAGGGAAGCCGGGACCGATGTTGGTGAAGACGCTGGAAATCCACCCCGCTGATACTGCTGCACGGGAAAGCGCGAAACGGGAAAATCAGGCGCAAACACCAGACTGCATTCATGTGTGGCCAGCGGAATGGACTCGTCGCGATATGCTGCGCTATCGCGCTCTTTGCCTGCCAGGACGATCAGGATTGCCCTGATATCGCACGAGGCAGGTCTGAAGACCGAAACCGAAAGATGCTCGCCTGCTATGGCGGCATGCTCAAGGCTTCGACCTTCTGGTAGCGGCCTTGCTGCGGATACCCCCGCCGTAATGGCAAGAAGAACCGTAGCTAGACTGGCGGATGTTCTGAAATCAGGCAAGACGCCCCAGAGCCGCCTTCAGGCGAGCCAGATCATTCTGGAATGACGTCAGACGCTCACGGTTTTCCTCTACCACTTCCGGCTTTGCACGAGCCACGAAATCCGCGTTGTCCAGCTTACGTGTCACTTTGAGAATTTCGCCTTCGATCCGGGTCACTTCCTTGGAAAGACGCGCCCGCTCCGCGTCCAGATCAATCAAGCCTTCGAGCGGAATAAAAACAGTGGCTTCATCAAGAACGATCTGTGCCGCGTTACGGGGCGCGTCTTCTCCCACCACACCAACTTCGGAAACCCGAGCCATCCGCCCAATGGCTTCAGCCCAGGTTTGGGCACGAGTCAGATTTTCCGCAGTCGCGTCCCGTAGAAGAAGCGGTGCTTTCTGCGAAGGCGGAATGTTCATTTCCGAACGTACGGTCCGGACATCACTGATTAGGCGAATAACCCAGTCCAGCTCCGAGCGGGCTGCATCAGCCTGATCAACGCTCATGCATTCCGGCCAGCGACTGTCTTCGAAAGCCCCTGTATAGCCCAGCTCTTTCCACAATGTGGCCGTCACGAACGGAATGACCGGCTGCATCAGGCGCAGTATTAGCCCCAGGACGTGCGCGCTGACGGCCCGCAGTTCGAGGGTTTCCTCGTTTTCAGCCGCAAAGACGGGCTTCGAGAACTCCACGAACCAGTCACAGAACCGGCTCCAGACGAAACGGTAACAGCAGTTGGCATATTCATCGAAACGATAGGCCGAGAGGGCCCGTCCTGCTTCGGTGATGGCATCGTTCGCTTCCGTCAGGATCCAGCGTCCAAGCGCGCTCTTGACGCTTGCCGGATCAAAGTCTTCCGCCGGTTTGGCGCCGTTCATTTCAAGGAAGCGTGCAGCATTCCAGAGTTTGGTAATGAACGCGCGATGTTCCTCAACCCGCTTGCGCCCAAGCTTGATGTCTCGTCCCGGCCCCGTGCCCGCACAGATCGCCAGACGTGTCGCATCCGCCCCGAACTCGGCCACAAGGTCGAGCGGGTCAAGCCCGTTCCCCTTGGACTTGGACATCTTCTGGCCCTTCTCGTCCCGAACCAGTCCATGAATCAGAACGGTCCTGAACGGAACATCATCCATGAAGTGCAGGCCCATCATCATCATCCGGGCGACCCAGAAGAAAATGATGTCAAAGCCCGTAACCAGCACGCTGGTCGGATAGTAACGGGCCAGCTCTTCCGTTTTATCAGGCCATCCAAGCGTCGTGAAAGGCCACAGGGCCGAGCTGAACCATGTGTCCAGAACGTCTTCATCCTGCGTGAGGCTTACGCCCTCGCCGGCCTGGGCCTGGGCATCGTGTTCATTTTCCGCGACATAGACTTTGCCGTCTGCTCCATACCAGGCCGGGATCCGGTGCCCCCACCAGAGCTGTCGGCTGATGCACCAGGGCTGGATGTCACGCATCCAGGCGTGGAACGTATTTTCCCATTGCCGCGGCTCAAAAGCGATCTTTCCACTTTCGACCGCCTCTACCGCTGGGCCGGACAATGTCTTGGCATCGCAGTACCACTGAAGAGTCAGGCGCGGCTCAACGATTGCACCGCCACGCTCCGCATGCGGCACCTGCAGCTTGTGCGGCTCGATTTTCTCCAACCATTCCAGACGCTCAAGCTCGGCAACAACCTGCTTGCGACCTTCTTCGCGGCTCAGCCCATTCAGTGATTCGACGAACTCAACCGAAGCCAACCCTTCGACGTCGCGCAGCTCAGGACGGATTTCCTCGATCCACAGACAGGCTGTTTCATCAAGAACAGTCGGAGCCGGCAGATTGTGACGCTTGCCGACTTCAAAATCATTAAAGTCATGTGCCGGCGTGATCTTAACTGCGCCTGTGCCCTTTTCCGGATCGGAATGCAGATCGGCGACAACAGGAATGCAACGCCCCGTAAGCGGGAGAATCACGTTCTTACCGATCATATCGGCATAGCGTTCATCCTCAGGATGAACAGCAACTGCGACATCGCCCAGCATGGTTTCCGGACGTGTTGTGGCCACCGTGATGGTCCGGCCGTCTTCCAACGGATAGCGGATGTACCACATCGACCCTTTGGTCTCGTGGTTTTCCACTTCCAGATCCGAAATGGCCGAACGGAACTTCGGGTCCCAGTTCACCAGACGCCGGTCGCGATAAATCAGACCTTCATTATAAAGGGCAACAAAAACTTTCCGGACAGCACGAGACAATCCGTCGTCCATCGTAAAGCGCTCACGTTCCCAGTCCGCCGAAGCGCCGAGCTTGCGGAGTTGCCTGACGATCGTGCCGCCGTATTCTTGTTTCCAGTCCCAGACGCGTTCGAGAAAACCTTCGCGTCCTAGAGCGGTTCTGTTGGTGCCTTCCTTATCGAGAGCACGCTCGACGACCATCTGCGTGGCGATGCCCGCGTGGTCCGTCCCTGGCTGCCAGAGGACATTGTAGCCTTCCTGACGTTTCCAGCGAATCAGCATGTCCTGAAGGACAAAGTTCAGGGAATGGCCGAGATGAAGCGTGCCCGTGACGTTCGGTGGCGGGAACATGATCGAAAAAGGCTCACCCGCTTGGTCGGGGTGAGCCCGGAAAGCGCCGCTTTTCTCCCACGCGTCGTAGAGGGCATTTTCATGATCGGCGGGGACGAAGCTTTTTTCGAGCATGGTGATCCAGGAGAGTCAGTACAGCAGGTGGAAGAACGTGCTTCCGCCACCCTTCTTACTCTCGTGGACGCAGACGGGCAATTTCCGCACGGACAAGAATTTCAACCAGTGACGGAAGATGGGCATCCAGCCATGTACGCACCATGCTCCGGACTTCACCCCTCACCATGTCTTCGATCGTCAGGCCGCTGCTCCGGCTGATGACAGTATCTGATGCAAGCGGGGTAGCTTCGCTGAATGCGGCGTGCAGTTCATCTAGGGAACGCTCTGCTGCGGCCACTGTCTGAGCGTTCATGAGGTCATTTTTTTTTAGTTCGTTCTGGGCAGGCTGAGCTGTCGGGGGGGCTTCAGATGCGGAAGCAGCGGCGGTCTCGATCGGCCCCGCTATCACGGGTGGTGCGACCATCATAGAGTTATCGAGGGTCAGTTCTTCTTTCTGGGGCGACATGTTGTTGGGCTTATCCTCGGTCGATTCAGGCGATTTAGGATCTTCATGAAGAGCACGCCGGATCGAACTCAGGACGTCTGTCATTGCGTCATCGGCGTGCTGATCTTGCTGGATCGATTCAGAAGAAGTCATGAATTGTTAATATTCCGTTTTATTAAAAAATTTTATCGACCGGGCTGGTTGATTGCATAGTCGCTCAGACCCCACAGCTTGTTCTTGACCGCGTTGTAATAGGCTTTTTCGTCATAAAGAGGGACGCCCAGTTTGAGATCGACGGCTGTAAGTCGTCCGATCGCGGCCGCGACGGCGTAGGAAGAGGTAACAAGGTTTGAAAGATGTTGCACCAGGGTCCGCTGGGACTGCAGCAGGGTCTGCTGCTGCTGAAGGACCGCCAGCGTCGTGCTCGTGCCAACAAGAGCCTGCCGTTCGACACCGTCCAGAGCGATCACATTCGCCGAAATTGCCATGCGGTCGCTGGAAATCGACTGCTTGAAGGAAACCATCTGCTGCCAGCTGGAAGCGGCCTTTTGAAGAGCTGTCCTGCGCTGGACATCGACTTCACGGTGTGCCGCCTGGGCGTCCTGACGGGCGCCTCGGATCGAAGCATATTCTGAGCCACCCTGATAAAGGGGAACAGTGAATTCGATCTCGCCGAACTTGTTATCCTGAAGTGAGTCGCCATAAGCCTGATTGACGGAATGCTGATAGTTCAGGCTCGCAGAAACTTTGGGCATGATCTGTGAGATCTGGACGGAAATTTTGTCCTTGCTCTGGGCTTCGGTGAACAGTGCGTTGACGACCTGAGGATTATTCTGGACAGCGATGGCCACCGCTTCCTGTTCACTGTGAACAGGAAGGTTGAGAGGTTGGGGGGGGACCAGATTGGGGGCCGCTGCGATACCGACCATTTGGAGGTAGGTCGCTTGTGCGCTCTGGAGTGTACCTTCAGCCTGCTGCCGTTCAGCGGTAGCGCTGGCAAGGGCCGCTTGCGCCTGCGCAACATCCGTTCGGGTGATTTCACCAACATGAAAACGCTCCTGGGTCGCCTCGACCTGCTGCTGCAGGACGTGTTCGTTGTTTATGGCGATTTGCAGTAGCTGCTCGTCTTCAATGATGCCTACATAGGCACTTACAACATTGGTGAAGACTTCCTGTTCCGTCTCGATCAGATGGGCGCGTTCGGCCATAATCTGGTTTGTGGCGGCATGCACGCTGGCGACCGTTTTGCCTCCCTGATAGAGCGGCTGGGTGATGGCAACGTTGCCCATATATCCGGGTGTCTGATAGCGGCGTGAGCTGCCGAGATAGCCACCTTTCGAGGCATAATTGGTACTGCCATCATAGTAAGTGAGGTTCAGTCCAGTCTGGACAGTTGGGCGCCATCCTGCAAGAGCCGTGGGAAGCTGTTCATCCGTGGCACGCAGAGTAGCACGCTCCTCGCGTAGTGTCGGATTGGTCAGGTATGCCGTCGAAAGCGCTTCCTGCAGCGTGTGCGGGATGAAATTCGGTGAACCGCTACCGTCATATTTCTGGGCAAGAGCAGTTCCGCTCAGGAGAAGCGATAGAAGACCAAGCCCGAGGGGGGCTTTCAGTTTCATCGCGCTGTTGCATCCTGAAGTCATGAGATTTCCTGCTCTTTAAGTATGCATCATATCACAGCATTATGTGAATCAGTTCTTAATAGCCTGTTGGAAGGAAGAAGAAAAATCCTTCCGTAGATCAATTATCGGTCTTGACCCTTCGGGCGCTAAGAGAGATATAGCGCCTGTCTCCGCCGAGGTCCGGTGGCAGAATGGTGATGTAGCGGACTGCAAATCCGCGTATGTGGGTTCGATTCCCGCCCGGACCTCCAGAGATTTCTCCCCAGAAGTCCAGACTTGTATTTCATTTTTACGGATGCGATTCCGCGTATGCGGCCGCAGCGCCGAAGAGGCCGGGCTGTGGGTGTGTGATGATCTTGACTGGCATTTCGGTCATCATCGCCTCGAAACGGCCCTTTGCGACGAAGCGTTCGGCGAATCCGGAACGGCTCAGGCTGTCAGCGAGACGCAATCCCAGACCACCACCAATGACGACGCCACGTGCGCCATGTGCTAGCGCCAGATCGCCGGAAATAGCGCCCAGGCTGAGGCAGAAACGTTCCAGGGCGGCTACGGCGACCGTGTCGGAGCCATCAAGGGCGTTTTTCCACAAGGTACGGTTATCACGCAGGGTGATGGGCCAGCCCTGCATTTCGGCAATGACTTCGTACAGATTGGTTAGGCCGGGGCCGGAGACGATCCGTTCGGCTGAGACGCGACGGAACCGCAGGCGCAAGGCGCTGAGGATCTTGTCTTCGAGTTCGTCGAGTGGCGGATAGTCCAGATGGCCACCTTCGGTTTCCATGACAAAGTAGCGGTCGCTGCGGCGAAGCAGGCAGGCTGCGCCTAGTCCTGTGCCGGGTCCTACGATCGTGATGGCGCCTTCTGTTGGCAGGTCGATGTCCGGCCCGCAGAGATGCTTCATGTGCGAGGAATCGACCTGGGCCACGGCATGAGCCACTGCTCCGAAATCATTGACGAGCACGAAATTGTCGAGATGCAGGCGTGCGCCGAGCTGGCTCGGCTGGATGATCCAAGGATTATTGGTCAGCTTGAGGATTTCGCCGCTCACCGGGCAGGCTACGGCAATGCCGGCTTCGCGTGGAAGTGTCCGGTTCAGGGAGCGGCCGAATGTTTCCCAGGCCAAGGCCAGGCTGCCATATTCCGCGCATTTTAGTGTCGTGGCCTCACTCAGTGAGACGACCTTGCCATCCTCGATGGTCGCGATTGCAAACCGTGCGTGCGTTCCACCGATATCGACGGCTACGATTTCCCTCATGGCACCTCAAATCCTCTGGCGATGCTGGCCGGTGGCCTGCGCTTTTTCCAATGCGCAGCAGTTGCCTACCGGTTCCGCTGCGTCAAGTTCCCGATCGTTTTGAGAGTGTCCGTCAGTTGTTGACTGGACGCTGCTTGACTTCGGCCGTTCTGAGCAGTCGGTGAACGATTGCGCGCGGTACAATCATTTCAAGGAAGCGGGCTATGGTGAAAGGCCAGGGAAAGAGCAGATGTGCCCTGCCCTGCCCGATTGCGCGCGTGATCATCCGCGCGGCGCGGGGTGTCGAGACGAGGAATGGTCGGGCTCCTTCGAGACGCTGGCTCATGGGGGTGTCGACATAGCCCGGAGAAATGAGCGTTACGGAGACATGATGCGGTGTCATGGCAGCATGAAGTGCCGTGCTGAAGCGAGCCAGGCCAGCTTTTGAGCCGCTATAGGCCGTGGCGACCGGAAGGTCATGAAACGCCGCTACCGAGCCTATGAGCGCAATATGACCTGCTTTGCGGGCTGCCATGCGCGAAGCCATTTCGGTTGCAAGGGTCGCGGGCGTTGTGAAATTGACGAGGGAAATATCGCGGACCTGTTCGGCTGTTTCGGTCAACGCGCCTTCCGGGCGGATATCTCCAAGTCCTGCTCCCAGGATCAGGATGTCGATCTGGCGCGCGTCATCCGACTGGCGCAGTGCCGCCAGAGCGTCATCGGTCCGGCACAGATCGAGCGACAGAATCTCGACAGAAGCGCCCTTGCGGATGACCTGTGCGGCAACATCCTCAAGGCGTGCGGCGTTGCGTCCCCATAGTGTCAGATGCGTTCCAGGGCGCGCATACTGAAGGGCCAGCGCGGCGCCAATGCCACTTGATCCTCCGGTAATAAGGACGTGAAATGAGGCGCTGGAAGAGGAAACAGAAGTCTCTGGCATGGAAAACCGCTTTATTCGTGGTCGGATCGGGGCTGGAAGGGTATAGCCCTCCCATGCAACAAGATGCGACCCCGTGCCGTACTGGCACATCACCCCGTCGGACGGGATGTTTTTTTCGATCAGAGGTACACCTGCCATTATGACACTGCCCGACAGGACTGACATCCCTGCGCCGCATGATGATCTTGTGGTTCGGCCAGTGACGACGCGGGCTGATCTCAAACTGTTTACGACGCTTCCACGCCGTATCTATGCCGGAATGGCGGGCTTTGTCCCTGCTTTCGACATGGAACAGGATGATCTGCTGAATCCGAAAAAAGCGCCGATTTTTCGTCATGCGAGCATTCGCTACTTTCTGGCATGGCGTGGAAACACGGCTGTCGGGCGCATTGCAGCAATCGTGGACCATCGTGCCATTGAGCACTGGGGCATGAAAATCGGCTGTTTCGGTGCGCTGGATGCCGTTCCTGAAGGCAGTGTCGTCAGTGCACTGTTGGAGACGGCCCGGAACTGGCTGCGTCTGCAGGGAATGCAGACAATGCGCGGGCCGGTGACACTGAGCGGCAATGGCGAATCAGGCCTGATGATCGAAGGGCAGGACCAACCCTTGATGGTCGCCATGCCCTGGCATCCACGCCTGTTGGGCAAGCTGGTCGAAGATGCGGGTTACAAGCCTGTCGAGGATCTTCTCAGCTATAAGCTCGATCTGGACGATCAGACGGAGTCGCGTTTCAAGGTTCCGGGGGATCTAAAGATCGGTGAAGGACGTCTGGGGGCCATTGCCATCAGGCGCCTGTCGAAGAAGCAGATTGCTCAGCAGGGCGAGATCCTGCGTCAGCTTTACAATGACGCTTGGAGCGATAAGTTCAACTTTGTGCCGCTCCAGGACTACGAAATGAAGGCCATGATCAAGCAGCTTGGTCCGGTTCTTCGTCCTGAACATTATGTTCAGATCGATCAAAATGGCGAGCCTGTAGCTATGGCGCTGGTCGTGCCCAATATTTACGATATTGCTGGTGACCTTGGTGGGGCGCCATCGCCTCTGGGCTGGGCGAAGTTGGTTGCACGTCTGACGACGCATCGCTTCCATTCTGCCCGTGTCATTCTTCTGGGCGTGACGCAACGCCTACGCGGAACGGTTCTGGGGGCTCTTCTGCCTTCGCTAGCGATTGCCGAGCTGATGCGTCGACGGAAGTCCCTACCCTATTCTTGGGTAGAACTGGGCTGGATCCAGGCATCCGATTCTAATATGCGCAATTTGGCCGAGAGCATCGTTCCCGAAGCATACAAACGGTATCGGCTTTACGAACGCCCGATCGACGATCCTGCTTGAAGCCGTAACTTCGCAGGGCGTCTGTCAGAAATGCTGCCAGCCGCCCTGTTTTGGGAGGATTTCATGCCCCTCCCCATCCAGAAGCCGGACTCCCGAACCGGCGCGTACCGTTCCGATGCGATGGACCGGAATTTCGGCAGCCTGGCAGGCGGCTTGAAGCGCTTTTGAGTGTCCAGGCGTGCAGGTGAGAAGCAGTTCGTAATCATCGCCGCCGCACAGGCGTTGCATAAGCCATTCACGCCCCAGTGCAGCTGCTGCAGACGAGAGCGGTACGGCCTCTGTATCCACAACAAGCTGGACACCGGATTCCTTGGCTATATGGCCGCAGTCCTGAATCAATCCGTCTGAAATATCCATCGCAGCGCTGACGATGCCGTTCAGCTGAAGCCCTGTCCGGGGGCGCGGCAGATGATATCGTTCTACCAAAAAGGCTGACGGGTCTTGCAAGTTACCCTGCAAGACAAGCAGACCCAGTGCGGCATCGCCGATTGTGCCAGTGACCCAGATATCGTCCCCGGGTCTGGCTGTGCTGCGGCGGAGCGCCGTATTGTGTCGGAGTAGTCCGAATACGGTGGCGGAGAGGACCAGGGGGCCTGAAATGGACGTGGTATCGCCGCCGATTAGATGTACACCATAGTGTTTCTGATCCTCCGCCAGTCCGCGAGAAAATGCCGCAAACCAGTTTTCGTCGTGCCGTCCACCGCGCGGAACTGTCACGTTGAGCGTATAGGCATGGGGCCTTGCGCCCATGGCTGCCAGATCAGACAGATTGCAGCGTAGTAGCTTGCGGCCGAGGGTTTCCGGAGGGTCATCCGGAAAAAAATGAACATTTTCGACCATCGTGTCGGTCGAAATTGCAAATTCCTCGCCGTCGGGGCAGCGCATCAAAGCGCAGTCATCCCGAAGATCGAGACTTTCCGCGCCGGCGAGAGGTCGGAAGTGACGGGCGATGAAGCCGAACTCGCCTACTCCCGCTACTTCGGCCCCTGACGCGCCCATCATGGATCAGACGTTGCCGTCGTTGCCGTCGTTGGCGCGGTGGCTGAGGGTATCGAGAATCCCGTTGACCATCTTGGGTTCATCACCCGAGAAGAAGCCGTGGGCGACATCCAGATATTCGTTGATGATGATCCGGTCGGGTGTGTCGGTGCCGATCTCGAATACGGCTGCGCGCAGCAAGGCACGCAGGACGGGATCCAGACGCGGCAGCGGCCACTGCTCTGGCAGAACATTGCTCAGCTTCGCATCGATATCGTCCTGGCGGCGCGTGACACCAAGAACGATCTCCTGAAACAGTTTCAGATCGGCGTCGGGGATGTGGCCATCGTCAAAGGACGCTGTGGAACTGATGCGGCGGTGACGAATGAACTGGCTGATGACGGTTTCCGCCGTGTCGCCAGACTGTTCGCACTGGAACAGCGCCTGAACGGCTGCAACGCGGGCAATGGTCCGGCTACGGCGCGTCGGATTTGCGGCGGGGGCGTTGGTGGCGGTCATGGTGTCTCCTGGGAGTCGTCGGGGGACGGTATGTCCGTTTCCCCGGGAATGGGTTTCATGTCGGCGAGGATTTTCGAGAACGCCTCGACCTCGCGGAAGTCGCGGTAGACGCTGGTGAAGCGGACATAAGCCACACCATCCACTTCGCGCAATGCGTCCATCGCAAGCTGGCCGATGCGATGGGAAGAAATTTCTTGTTCTCCCGAGGCTTCAAGCTGCCGGACCAGCCCGTTGACCAGACGCTCCTGGCGTTCCTCAGGAACCGGGCGCTTGCGTAGGGCAACACGGATGGAACGTGCGAGCTTATCCCGGTCAAAAGGCACGCGACGCCCGTCCGCCTTGGTCACGGACAGTTCACGTAACTGGACCCGCTCGACGGTCGTGAAACGCTGCGTACAGGCCGAGCAGACGCGCCGGCGACGGATCGCAACCCCGTCTTCCGTGGAGCGGCTGTCCTTGACCTGGGTATCGTCATGTCCGCAAAAAGGGCAACGCATTTGCCATCCTGAAGTGTTCGGGCCTTGTCGTGGCCAGGAAAATGGGAGCACTTTACCGGATGATGCGTTCCGGCCCAAACGGGCTTCATCAGTTCGCGCACAACACCGGGAGACTGTCGTTGAAACGGGTATCTGTCCTGACCGCCCTCTTTGTCCTTTCCACTGCGCAGGCTATGGCTCAGCAGGCTCTTTCGGGGACAGTGGTGGCGCGGGATGTCGATCATGATGCGCAGCGGGTCGTGGTTATGGACGGGACATTTCGCCCGTCAGCCTATTTTCCCAACCGTGGGGCTGGTTATTTCACGATTCGCAACGATGACAGCGTTGACCATCTGCTGAAGGGGATTTCATCCCCGCTGTGTCAGAATGTCGTCGCGCATCATACGAACCAGCAGCAGACGGACGGGGCGAATGATCTGTTCACGCATCTGGCGCTCCCGCACGACTCCACGATGATTTTCCCGCGTTCGGGTTACCATATGATGTGTATGGGAATTCGTCAGATGCCTGCCGCTGGTAGTAAGGTGCCGTTCACGTTCGATATCCTCAATGGCGGCAGTATTACAGTCAGTTTCACTGTCACGGCGCCTGACGAACTGACGCACGACTGATGTTCCTTACTGGGCAGAGGCGGGTTCGCGGATTTCGCGTAAGACGGTCAGAACCGCTGCACCGTAGCGGTCCAGCTTTGAGGCGCCGACGCCCTTGATACTTCCCAGTTCAGTGCGGCTGGCAGGCTGTTCGCGGGCGATGTCTCGCAATACCGAATCGTGGAAAATAACATAGGGAGGGATTTCCTGTTCCCGCGCTTCGGACAAGCGCCACTGGCGGAGGGCATCGAAATACGGTTTCTCATCTGCCGACAGACGATCATTTTCCGTATTGCCGTCCGAGCCCGCGCTGGCGGTCAGGGCTGGCCTGGCTTCCAGCCGGAGCGCTATGCGCTCCTCGCCGCGCAGGATCGGGCGCGCGATTTCGCTCTGAAGCGCGAGACTTCCATATTCGCCATGCATTCGGATGGCTCCGCGCGCGATCAATTGGCGGATGACGGCGCGCCACCACTGCTCGCTTTGTTCCTTGCCGATTCCGAAAACTGAAAGATGCTGATAGGCATTACGTTCGATGGTTTCGTTGAGCTTTCCACGTAACACATTGGAAAGCTGGACCGCTCCGAGACGTTGACCGGTGCGATAAATGGCTGAGAGGACCTTCTGGGCAGCCTGTGTGCCATCGAATGTTGAGACTGGGTTGATGCAGTTGTCGCAGTGACCGCAGGGTTGCGTGAGGTTTTCTCCGAAACACGCAAGCAGCGCCTGCGTGCGGCAGCCTGTGGTCTCCGTGATGGCGATCATGCTTTCCAGACGCGCCTGCATGACGCGTTTTTCGTGATCGGGGGCGCTGGACTGTTCTAGCCAGTACCGTGCCCGGGCCATGTCCTCCCCGCCATAGAGCAAAAGCGTGTCGGACGGCTCGCCATCGCGCCCTGCCCGTCCGATCTGCTGGTAATACGCTTCCGGCGAGGACGGCATGTCCAGATGGACGACGCAGCGTACGTCCGGGCGGTCGATGCCCATTCCGAATGCGATCGTGGCGACGATCACCATTTCCTCGCCTGAGCGGAAGCGCATCAGTGTGGCCCGCTTCTCGACCGAGGAAAGGCCGGCATGGAATGGCAGGGCGGTCAGGCCCTTGTCCCTCAGCATGGTGGCGACGCGTTCCGTCTTGTTGCGACTGCCACAATATACGATAGAGGCGCCTTCGCGATGGTTCTGAAGTGTTTCGAGGAGCTGCCGGCTTTCGCTGGCCTTGGCGCGGGCTTCCACGATCAGGTTGGGACGATGGAAGCTTGCCATCAGGACCCGTGCATCGGGTATCCCGAGTGCGTTGAGAATATCATCACGCGTCCGAGGATCAGCCGTAGCAGTCAGGGCAATGCGCGGGACGCCCGGGAACATCTCCGGTAGGCTGGCGAGTGCCCGGTATTCAGGGCGGAATTCGTGGCCCCAGGCCGAAATGCAGTGTGCTTCGTCAATCGCGATCAGCGATATCTGGCGTTTTGACAGGAAATTCGCTGTCGCAGGCTGAAGGAGGCGCTCTGGCGAAATGTAGAGAATATCGATCCGGCCATTGCGCAGATCGCTCTGAAGTTCGTCACGTTCGTCTGGCTCAAGCCCGGAATGCAGTGCGGCCGCGCGGACGCCGAGCTGTCTCAGGCCCGCAACCTGATCGTCCATCAGGGCGATCAGGGGGGAAATGACCAAACCCATGCCTTCCCGGCAAAGTGCGGGAACCTGATAGCACAGACTCTTGCCTCCACCCGTCGGCATAAGGACGAGCACGTCCTCCCCTTGCATGACCGTTTTGACGGCGTCCTGCTGAAGGCCGCGGAAGCCGGGGAAGCCAAAAACTTCCGCCAGCACATCTTCAGGCGTCGGAGGCTGGTTTAATCCCGGGGCGACGGGAGGGCTGTTTTGAGCCTGCGTCATCCCGGGCGCCGGATCAGTGGCCCGGAACGATGGTGATGGAAACGCGACGCAGGGCGACGTGGGAATCTTCCAGCGCACTCGGGACATACGGCGTCATCTCGATCCGTGCACCATTCAGCCCGTCATTGCTGAGCTGTGTCGCTACGGTCTGGGCCCGGCTCGTCGCCAGTTCCTTCAGAACTGCGGCATCACCGTTAGTCCCTGCGGAGCCAGAAACGCGAACGACGGAAGCGTGCTCAGCGCGGGCGGCTGTGGCAGCTTTGGTCACGACAGCCTGGGCGACGGGGCTGAGCGTTACGGATTCACGGTCGAAAAAAACGACGTAGCTGTCCCGAGAAGGCTGTTCGGCGCAGCCTGCCAGCGCAGCTGACAGAACGAAAACCGGGGCCGCGATGCGGACGAAGGAGAGGAAACGTGCCATGGCGTAGCGTCCTGTCAGGATAAATAGGTGTGAAGCTGGATCGGCGCAGGCCGGTCAGCATGCACTGGAAATAACCTGTCCGTCCTCAAGGCGCCAGATGCGGTCAAGTTTTTCCACCCCGGTCAGTCGGTGGGCGATCAGAAGAACGCTGCGCCCATCGGTCGCATTGTTCAGCGTCTCAAGGAAAGCCCGCTCGGTCTCCGCGTCCAGTCCGGTTGCCGGTTCGTCGAGAACGAGGATGGGAGTATCGGACAGCAGAACGCGTGCCAGAGCGATACGGCGTCCCTGCCCGCCCGAAAGTTTTGAGCCGCCTTCCCCGATCCAAGTGTCCAGTCCGTCAGGCAGGTTGTGGACGACGTCTGCAATTCTGGCTTGGTCGAGCGCAGCCCATACTGCCGTATCCGGAATATCCGTCCGGCCCAGAAGCAGGTTTCCACGCACGGTATCGTCAAACAGATGGCTGGCCTGCGATAGCCAGGCGATCTGTGAGCGCAGGTCACTATCGCGCAGAGTGGCAATGTCGGTGCCACCCAGCAGGATCCGGCCCTGTTCGGGAGATGCAGCCTTGAGGATCAGGGCAGCCAGGCTGGATTTGCCAGCACCGGACGGTCCGATCAGGGCTGCGCGCTCTCCTTGACGGAGAGTCAGGTTCAGGTCACGGAAAATGGGAGCCCGGTCCGATGTCCAGCGGAACGTAACGTTCTCAAGACGGAGATCGCGGCTTGCCGGAAGCGGTGCGTTGCCTTCGGGTGCCGGGGGAGCCCGATCGGCAATTTCGACAATCCGTTGCGCCGCGTGGCTGACCTGTCCGCTCAACAGGCCCGCACGCGCCAGACCTGTGACGCCTTCAAGCGCTGTGATGGCGACGAACAGCGCCGTAATGCCGGCGATGGCCGGAGCCTGCGGGAAGAGAAGACCTGCAACGGCACACAGAATGACGGCGATTCCAGCCTTGGCGATCAGGCTTGCAAAGCCCTGCATGAGAGCCATGCGCGTCTGCTGGCGGCGCTGGGTCTTGAAAAGGGTTTCCTGACGGTCCGTGACGGCTGCGGAAAGAACGTCTTCAGCGCCAAAGGCTCGAGCTTCGCGCAGACCGGATGTGAGATCGAGTGCTGCGATCCGCAGTTCCGATTCCGCACGCAGGATGTCCGGACCAAAGCGGTGGGACAGGCGAGCGCCCGTCAGGGGCAGAATAACCGCAAGGACGGCAAACAGGGCGCCGGTCAGCAGGCCTGATTCCGTTCCCGCCCGCATCCAGACAAGCGTTGCGATCGGGAGTGTCAGGAGAGCGGATACCAGCGGGACAAGTATCCGCAGATACAAGTTGTCCAGTGTCTGGACGTCTGAGACCAGACGCGTCAGCAGGTCTCCCGAACGCTGGAAACCCAGCCCCGTCGCAGCACCGCCAGCGAGCTTGCGATAGAACCAGACCCGCAGATCGGCCAGTGCGCGGAACATGGCGTCATGCGTATAAAAACGTTCTAAATAACGCAGAACGATCTGCGCCATGCCCGACAGTCGCAGAAGAAGATAGGCAGCCCCTACTCCGACAGCAGCGCCGGCAATCCGCCCACCAGCCTGCCCCATTAGAGCCAGTCCCGCACAGACAGCCAGTTCGGCGATGACCATACCAGTTATCAGGCGCGTATATTGCGGACGCCAGACCTGCAGGATGCGGGACAGCGCGGTTTCGCTTCCCGTTTCTGCAACCGGAGTTGTAGGCAGCGGGGCGCTCATGCGGCTTCTCCCGTAAAGGCAATGGCGCGACCGGCCTCAAGCACGAGGTGCCGTCCCTGAAACTGTCGGGCTTGCGCGGAATGGCTGCATAGGATGACGGTCCGGCCTTTGGTGAGGTCTTTCAGGCTGACAAGGATTTCAGACTCGGTCTTCGGGTCGAGATGGGATGTCGGCTCATCCAGCAACAGCAGCGGCGCGTTCTTGAGATAGGCGCGGGCAATGGCGATACGCTGCGCCTGACCGCCGGAGAGGCCAAAACCGCCCTCGCCGATCCGCGTTTCCAGTCCGTCCGGGAGCGATGACAGATACTGATCGACAGCCGCTGCGGAGACGGCACGGTTCAGATCTTCAGCCGAAGCATCGGGCCGTGCGAAAAGGATATTCTCACGAATGGTTCCGGCGAAGAGGACGGGCTTCTGTCCGATCCAGCTGATCCGCGAGGAAATCTGGTGAGGCGAAAGGCTCTGCATGTCCTGGCCGTCGAACAGGATGCGTCCCTGCGAAGGAGAAACGAATCCTAGAAGAAGTTCCAGAAGCGTAGATTTACCAGCCCCCGATGCACCTTCGAGGATCAGTGTCGAACCGGCTGGCAGAACGAAGCTCACGTCATGAATGACCGTGCCACGCTGCTCATCCCATGCAAACGAGACATATTCCGCTGTTACGGAAATGCCGCCTTTGGTCTGCACAACGTCAGAACCAGTTGCCGGCCGCTCGGTCAGCGGTGCCAGTTCATGCATGGCTTCTGCTGCAGCAGTGGCATGGGCGCGATCCTGATAGGCCGCCGACAGGGCGCGGAAGGACGCAAATGCCTCGGGCACAAGCAGGACTGCATAAAGTGCACGTGTCAGGACGGCATCGGAGGGATGGCCCATCAGAGTGTGGGTCTGTGTCACGACGATCAGCACAAGGGCTGCGACCATGGCGACATCCGTGGTCGCTGAGGCCAGAAAAGCGATCCGCAGGACCTTCATGGTACGCTGGCGCAGGTCATCGGCGCTCTTTGCCAGAGCCTGCGTTTCGCGATCGGTTCCACCGGACAGGACGATGGTCGCAATGCCCTTCACGCGGTCCAGAAAGCGCGTCTGAAGACGGTTCATGGCCAGAAACTGTTTGCGGGATGCGACGGCCGTAGCAATGCCGAAGACAGCCTGAAAAATAGGAAGCATGGCACAGCAGGCCGCAAGGATCAGAGCCGCCTGATGGTTCTCCACATACAGTGCGATTACGACCAGCCACTGTGATACCAGCCAGAGTGATGCTGCGGGCAGCCAGCGCGAGAAGTAACCGTCCAGCGCTTCGATCCGATCAACCAGTGTGGCTGCAATAGCTGCGCTGTGATGGCGGCGCAGGAGCGCTGGTCCCTCGCCGATGATCCGGTCCAGCACTTCGCGGCGCAGGCGGCGTCGGGCGTGGATCCCGGCTGAAGCGGCGGTCATATCCTGTATGGTGGACAGGAGCACCCTGAGGACGCAGGCCAGAAGAAAGACGCCGATGGCTGGTCCGGTGCTGTCCGTGTCGTGCGTCAGGACGGAGGCGAGCGTTCGAGCCAGCGCCCAGGCCTGCAGGATTCCCAGTAGGGTCGAGAGTAACCCCAAAACTACTACGACAGAGGTCCGGGAGCGGCTGGCGCGTCCCTGTGCCTTTACCCACGCTTTTGCGATTGTCTTGTCGGCCTTCATGACCCCTGCATATAGGTCGCAAAAGCCCGACAAGACAGTGCTCCAAGCAATTCTTGCTGCTTATTTAGGTTTTTTTGTGGATTTGCAGGCGGAACCTGACGCCGCTTTGCCGTTACAGGCTCGAGTCTACTCCGTGACTGATGGCTTTCCGCGCCATCGCTAGCGCTGTCAGAGAAGGGCGTTCGGGAATGAAATGCAGAGTATACCAGGTTCCGTTTTCATTGCTGACCGTCATGTCGGCGTTAATCTGACGCGCGAACCCACGGATGAGTTGCATTCCGATTCCTTCCCGACGCGTGCGGGACTCGGTGGCCTGACCGGCATTGATGCCGATTCCATCGTCGCCCAGCTTAAACTCTACCATTCCTTCCTTTTCTGGATCTGTTGGAACAACCTTGTGCAGGTTGATCACGATATGACCTGCCCTGTTCTCCGGGAAAGCATATCGCAGGGCATTGCTGACGACTTCGGTTACGATCAAAGCGATCGGAGCGGCCTGATCGGGAGAGATCAGGACATGTTCGATATCAAGCTGTAGCCGGATGCGGGTCTGGGCGTTCATGCCATTCGCGGACATCAGGATACTGCAGAGTTCTTCCAGGAAACTCTGGACATCCAGCGCCGAAAGGCCACTTTCGGAATACAGGTATCGGTGTAGGGTTGCGAGTGCCCTTACCCGGTCTCGAACGAGACGGAATTCTTCGCGCGCCTCATAGGAGCGGATGCGGCTTGCCTGCAGGTTGAGCAGTGAGGCCACGACCTGCAGGTTGTTCTTTACCCGGTGATGAATTTCCCGGATCAGCATATCCTGATTGCGGGCCGACTGTTCCAAGTCCTGTTCATGCTCGCTGAGCCGGCGCGTCGCGCGGAGGAACGCCTTTTCCAGATGCCTGATTTCAAGCGGAATCGAATGGCTGGCCCTGGGTGCGAAGGCAGCGCCTTTGCGCCAATCTGCGACCGCCAGGGCCAGTTTCTCTAGCGGATCGACCAAAAACAGGCGTGCTCCCAGTGCAACGGCCATGAGTTCAAGCACCAGCAGACCCACAATCAGGCTGACCCGGATCAGGAAGATATTGAGGGCGTGGCTTTCTTCAGCCGTGCGCTCCGTTGCAACAATCAGGCTGACTGGACCATAGGCATTCTGAAAAGCGTAGGTGATGCCCTGGCTCGTAAAGACGTCATGCAGGCTGAGCGACGCAATGTCTCTCTTCAGACGCGTAAATGCTTTTTTTGGCAATTCCGCAGTTACTGGCCGATCAGGAAAAAACGAATAGAGGGTTCCATCCGGCATCGCCAGAAAATGCCGTGAATTGTTATCCGTGCCGAGCAGGAGGCGACTGTTCCCCTTGGGAAGACGGCTACGCTGCCAGCCCAGGGTCCGGACGGCAACGATGTAACCGGAGACGGAGTTGTTGCTGAGAATGGGGACAACGAATTTCAGAAGCGGACCACGGTTGCCCTTCAGTACATCGACTCCGACAACAGGAGTTCTGGCCGTCGAAGAGTTCATCGCAGGCGCGGTGAGTTCGGGGGATGAGCAGATTGCCGCATCTTGTGTTGAAGGGGGGGGCAGAACAACCGACGGCCGGCCGGATACGTCCGTCAGCATCAGCATGCAGTAGTGATGCTGTGAGATGGTCTGGACCAGCGCAAACTCCCTCAGGGCATTCCCTGAAGAAATATCTCTATCGGCCAGCATGTCCAGGAGTGTGTGGGTCTGTTCTAAATCCGTCGTGATTTCCGAAATGGCAAGTTGCGTATCGCGTTCGGTGCGCATGGCGCTGTTGCCGACATTCTGCTGGTAACTGTGCCATGCCAGCAGAGAGGCAATGATCGCGAGGGGCAGAGTCGTCGCGACAATCAAGGTCATTACCCGTGCACCGACGGTATCAAACATCCGGATGCTGGGCAGGCCCTCACGCCTGTGCCACAGACGACGCCAGCGCCGCGGTTTCAGGTCTGGAGAACCAGACCGGCTAACAGTCACTTGTTTCGGTCTTCCTCGATCAATCGGAGAAGTTCATCGGGGATCGGCTCGTTTGCAACATCATCAAAAAGCTGATGCAGGCCCCGGCTCAACCAGATTCCAAAAGGCGAATCTTGATCCTCGCCACTGGTTTCCCTGGCTAAGGACTTCCGCGTGTCTCCTGCGGTCATTGGCTGGCCCTGAACCTTCCTGTGACGTCAGAAGATGCAGATCCTGCATCCCTGATACTAGACTGTGGCGCGAACTCCGGGTCTCTCCTGAGGAGCCGCTGTGGGATGAACTACCGACCCAGTCTTACGAAAACAACGCGTTTCCTGCAATTGCAGCTAATCCGCAATGGATACAAATTCTTTCCATTGCGGATACTAAGATCATGAAAATATGAGATCGTCAGAGGAGTGACCGGCGCGGCGACGGGCATCCATGGCGTCGCGCAGGGCCTTAACTTTAATGCGTAGCTTGTCGTTGGCCGGCAGGTCTCCGCTCATCCAGGATTCAAGCTGACGACGTGCGCGGAAGACACGGCTTTTCGCAGTTCCTACAGCGCAATCAGTGGCTTCGGCCAGAGCCTCGTAGCTCATGCCCTGAATGACGACCATAACGAGAGCTTCGCGTTGATCGGCCGGAAGGCGGGACAGTGCCATCGACAAATCCTTGAGAGCCAAGCTGTCCTCATGGGTGGCCGGACTGGCGAAGGACGATGCGGGCACATCATCGATATCGGTGGTCTCACGACGTTTGCGAAGGTCGGAAATGAAGCGGTTGCGGAGGATACGATGCATCCAGGCTGAGAAATTCGTGCCCGGGATGAAGCTGTTCTGCGCTGCCAGAGCGTTGCACACGGCGTCCTGTACGAGGTCTTCTGCGGCAGCGCGATTTCGGGTCAGCGAAAGAGCCTGGACGCGCAGCTTCGGAAGAATGGCAATAACCTGATCGTGGAACGTCATGGAACTGACTCCTGATTTCGTTCTGTTTTCGTGGAATCAATGAATGGTCATGCGAAAACGTTGCATCGGGGGCAGGAAATTTCCCCCAAAAAAAGAAAAGGCAGGCTGTTTTTCTTGGAAAACAGCCAAAAATTAGACGATATTTTTTTCGGAATTTATTTCCGGAGGTTCGGTATTTTCCGTTGTAAGCTCGGCGAGCTGAGCTCTGGCACGGGAAACACGGGCCCTCATTGTTCCGGTGGGTACATTGCAGACGCGGGCGGCATCTTCATAGGATAGTTCCTGTGCTCCCACGAGAATTAGGGCCTCCCGCAGAAGATCGGGCAGCTTCCATAGAAGTTCGCCCAGATCCTGAACGGCGTCGCGGGCATTCTGGCGTGATGGTGCCGCAGTGGAGGGCTGCATGTCTTGCTCGATGTCGAGCATGATTTCCTGTTCGCGGCTGCGGCGGCGCGTCAGTTCATAGAAGGCATTTCTCTGGATTGTGAAGAGCCAGGCTTTGAGGAGTGTACCTTGCTGAAACTGCTCCTGGGAGGCTAATGCGCGGACAATCGTGTCTTGCACCAGATCATCCGCGGCCGCGGGATCGCGAGTCAGAAAACGAGCAAAGCCTCGCAAATCCGGAAGGATTTGCAGCAGGTCGCGGTGAAAGCTGCCTTTCTGGGGAGGCGGGTCGCGCTGCTGGCCCGCGGGCAAGTGTGTGCTCAGAAGCAGATCCTTCACGCAACATCGCAGGCGACCGGGGTGGTCACGAAGACTATACGGAGATTGGGCATCGTGTAATGACTATTCAAGCTTCATAACGAGATGCGTTCCATGCGGAATGTGTCGACAGATATCTTTTCAGGAGGCTAGGGACATATGACTGATCTGACACGTCAGGAACTCGTCAAGCCGCTTCCTTATGCCCGTCGCTTTGCCCGCGCTCTGGTCGGTGACCAGAAAGCGGGCGATGAGCTTGTGGGCGTGGCCTTAAAGGAGCTGATGGAAAATCCCTCCGGGAAGGATCTGTCCGCACGGCAAGCCCTCTATGGTCTGCTTGTGAACGCATTCATGCAGCGTCACAGCAAGGACGCTACTGCTGGTATGCCGCTGCGGCAACGCGCGCTTCTGCTGCTGACTTCCCTTGAAGAGCAGTCCCTTTCGTCCAGCGCACAGGCGCTGGGCATTACGGATGAAGAGGCTGCGGCCGACTTGAACAAGGCGCGCGAAGGCCTGCAGGGCATTGCGCAGACAAGTGTCCTGATCATCGAAGATGAACCCATTATTGCTATGGATATTCAGGATCTGGTTGAGCGCTGTGGACACAGGATCGCCGGGGTTGCTCACACAGAAGCCGATGCTGTCGCTCTGGCTGCGAAAATGAAGCCCGGACTCATTCTCGCGGATATCAATCTCGGCGGCGGTGGTGACGGCATGCAGGCCGTCGGGCGTATTCTTCGGACCCATGAAGCACCGGTTATTTTTGTAACTGCCTATCCGGAACGTCTGCTGACGGGGGAGACGCAGGAGCCGTCCTTCGTCATCACAAAGCCCTTCGAGCCGATGACTCTGGCTGTGGCTACCTATCAGGCTGTTACAGGTGGTGTTACGCCCGTCTGAGATTATGATTCGGTGCAGAGATGGCTTGCGGTGGGCGTCCTGCTGCGACACATAGGGAGCCATGTCGGCACCCATTCTCTCTTTGCAGAACATTACTTACACTCTCGGCGGACGTCCCTTGTTGGATGGCGCGGAACTGGGCGTTTTGCCTGGTGAGCGGATCTGTCTTGTCGGACGTAACGGTTCCGGAAAATCCACGCTGCTGAAGATTGCTTCGGGCGATATCGTGGCGGACTCCGGATCGCGTTTCGTTCAGCCGGGAATTAAGGTTCATTATTTGGCCCAGGAACCGGATCTTTCCCGTTACGCCACGACTTTGGATTATGCATCCGAAGGTCTTGATGAGACCGAGACCTACCGGGCGCGTTCCATGCTGGCCGAACTCGGGATGACGGGGGATGAAAGCTGTCAGAACCTTTCGGGTGGCGAAGTGCGTCGTTGCGCTCTCGCTCGCGCTCTCGCGGCAGAGCCTGATCTTTTGCTGCTGGATGAACCGACCAACCATTTGGATCTGCCGTCTATCACATGGCTTGAGAAAGAGCTTTCTGCATCTCGTTGTGCGATGATCGTGATCAGTCATGATCGACGTCTGCTTGAGACCCTGTCCCGTAGCGTTGTCTGGCTGGAAAATGGCGTGACGCGTCGGCTGAATCAGGGATTTTCACGCTATGAGACCTGGCGTGACGAGGTGCTGGAACAGCAGGAGCGTGATTCACACAAGCTGGATCGCCAGATTGCGCGCGAAGAAGACTGGATGATTTACGGTGTTACGGCACGTCGCAAGCGCAACGTGCGGCGTGTGGGGGAGCTGGAGGCACTGCGGGCACAGCGTAAGGAGCTTGCTTCGCGGGGCAAGGGTACGCTCCGTATGGCAGCCACAGACGCCGACAGTGCGGGAAAGATCACGATCGCTGCAGAAGGTGTGAATTGGGCCTATGACGATCGGGCCATCGTTCGGGATCTGGATCTGCGGATCCTGCGCGGTGATCGGCTTGGTTTGGTGGGTGCGAACGGTGCGGGCAAGACTACGCTTCTACGTCTGCTTACCGGCAAAATGGAGCCGCAGTCCGGTACCGTAAAAATGGGGCCATCTGTGGCCATGGTCACATTGGATCAGCAGCGGGAAAGTCTCGATCCGGCCAAGACTCTTGCCGAAACCCTTGCGGGCGGCAGTGGCGATATGGTGCAGGTTGGGGACGAGAAGCGTCACGTGATCGGCTATATGAAAGATTTCCTGTTCCGCCCGGAGCAGGCCCGTACACCGGTAGGAAAGCTGTCCGGCGGTGAACGAGGTCGGCTGGCGCTGGCCTGTGCTCTGGCCAAGCCATCCAGTCTCATGGTGCTGGATGAGCCCACCAACGATCTCGACCTTGAGACGCTGGATCTTCTTCAGGACATGCTGGCCGATTATGCGGGCACGGTTCTGCTGGTTAGCCATGACCGTGATTTTCTCGATCGGGTCGCAAGTTCGGTTCTAGTATCGGATGGCGGCGGAGACTGGATCGAATATGCCGGGGGCTATTCGGATATGCTGATCCAGCGCGGGGATGTACCGGCAGGGCGCGAGGTGTCCTCTCTCGAAGTGGAAGATATCGCACCAAAATCTGCTTTGAAAACAGATAAAAAGCCTAAAAAGCTTAGCTATAATGACAAGCGGGCGCTGGATCTTCTTCCGCAGAAGATGGCTGAGCTGGAAAAGAAGATCCAAAGCTATCGGGACGTTCTGGCCGATCCGGGTCTGTATGGCCGGGATGCTGCCAAGTTCGAGAAGACGACCCAGTTTCTGGAAGCCGCCGAGCGGGATCTGGTCCAGTCGGAAGAGCAATGGCTTGAGCTGGAAATGAAGAAAGAACTTCTTGAAAACCAGTAAGTTGAGGGAATTTTCTCAATTTTGATCCGAGGTGGGAATCAGGCCGGAAAGTTCCATGATCTGCCGCGATTTCCGGATGCTCTCCGTCACCCGGATGGCGGCATCCAGCGCTCTGATCCCGGCCTGCGCGTCGACCAGAACCGGTGCGCCGTGAAGGCACGAAGCGGCAAAAGCCTCATGTTCTACGGCCAGATTGTCGTGGTCTTTCCAGCTTATGGCCTCACGTCGGAAGCCGCCCGTGCCCGGAAGAGGCATGCCGCGCTCACGTCCAATGAAGCTCAGCTTGCGCTCCATGAAATCGGCGGAAAGATATCCGTCCTGTGAGAAAAGACGCATACGCCTTTCAGTTTTCAGGGAAATCCGGCTGGCGGTGATGGTGGCCACGCAGCCGTTTTCAAACCGTACCCGGGCGTTGGCGATGTCTTCATGGGCGCTTGAAACAGCGGCTCCCAGGGCATCGATTTCTGCAATCGGGCTGTCTACGATCGTCAGAACGAGATCGAGATCATGGATCATGAGATCCAGAATGACCGATACGTCCGTTCCCCGTGGTTTGTAAGGCGCAATGCGGGTGGCTTCGATGTAAAGCGGCGCTTTGATCCGCTCGGTAATGGCCTGGTGTTCCGCCGAGTAACGCAGCAGATGGCCGACCTGCAGGATCTTGTCGGTTTCCCTGGCAAGATCCGCTAGGGCGTGGGCTTCGTTCAGCGTGGCCGCGATGGGCTTTTCGACCAGAACATGTCGGCCTGCTCTGAGGGCCTTGCTTGTTAGGGCAAAGTGATACTCTGCGGGTGCGGCGATGATAACGGCATCCACCTGCTCCAGAAGATTTTCATAGCTTGTGGCAATTTCGCAACGAGCTTCCCGTGCCACGACCGTCGCGCGGGTCGGATCGGGATCGTAAAGCGCGACAAGCTGTTCGGCCGGGTTTGTGGCGGACTTGAGGGCATGAAACCGTCCGAAATGGCCGGCCCCGACGATGCCGACCCGAAGCTGTTGCGCTGTATTCATGCTGACAGGCTTATCAGGCGCGGTGTTTCCCGGAAAGACAGTGGGGCGTCAAACAGGCAAAAGGTTGCATCGGCATGGCGGAAACGGCATGGTCCCGGCCTGAAAATGATCTGAAAAACGATCTGTCCAAATCCGCCGAGGACGTCTCGACCTGATATGATGTATTATAGCCGGCTCAGACTGCTGGGCGTCGCGGGCATCTGCCTGATGGGCGTGCTCCTGTGTCTGCCCAATTTTCTGCGTTCTCCCTCACCGTCCCTGCCCTGGCGGCAGATTCATCTGGGGCTCGATCTGCGGGGTGGGTCCTACCTTCTCCTTCAGCTTGACCTGAAATCCCTTGAGCATGACCGTCTCCAGTCCCTCCAGGATCAGGCGCGCCAGACGCTTCTGGACCGCTCTCTGGGCTATCGCGATTTTGTCCGCGACGATGCTACCGCCAGCCTGAGCTTTATGCCCCGTTCGGATGCCGAACGTGATGCCGCGCTCAAGGCGATGCAGTCCCTGCCGCCGGTGGTGCCGAACGAATTCACGACGTCTGAAAAGGACGGACGTATCGTCCTGACGCTTCAGCATGAGGCGATGCTGGCCCGTGCACGCGAAGCCGTGGCGCAGTCGATCGAGATCGTCCGTCGTCGTATTGACGCAACGGGTGCGATCGATCCGAGTATCGCACGTGAAGGTGACGACCGGATTGTTGTGGAGCTTCCGGGCGTTAGCGATCCGGAGCGGATCAAGAGCCTGCTCGGCACGACGGCCCGTCTGACCTTCCGTCTGCTGGCCCCGAACCCGAGCGTTGCAAGCCCCGGCTCGACAATGCTCGAGGACGAGAGTGTGCATACGCAGGTCGCGGTGCAGGATCATGTCGATGTAGATGGTACGGATCTGACAAATGCGGGTGCTGTCATCGATCAGCAGAGCGGTGGCTGGGCTGTGACGTTCCAGCTCAACAGTGCTGGTGCGACGGCCTTTGCGAACGTTACGCGGGCCAATGTTGGTAAGCGCTTTGCGATCGTGTTGGACAATAAGGTTATCGAAGCCCCGAACATCATCAATCCTATCACGGCTGGAAACGGTCAGATCACTGGTGGTTTCGATGCCCGCAGTGCGTCCGATCTGGCGCTTCTGCTGCGGGCCGGCGCGCTGCCTGCTCCGCTTTCGGTTGTTGAACAGCGGACGATCGGTCCGAGCCTCGGCGCAGCATCCATTCATGCAGGTGTCATCAGCCTGCTGACCGGCCTTCTTCTGGTCATTGCATTCATGGTGCTGTTCTACGGGCGTTTCGGCCTGTATGCGGATATCGCCCTGTTTGCGAACCTGATCCTGATGGTGGCGATCCTTTCGTTATTCCAGGCAACACTGACCTTGCCGGGCATGGCGGGTATGCTGCTGACTTTAGGTATGGCTGTGGATGCCAACATCCTGATCAACGAGCGTATTCGCGAGGAAGTGAAGCGTGGCCGTGGCCCGCTTCAGGCGTTGCAGGCCGGTTTTGACCGCGCGACCGGCACTATTATCGACAGTAATGCCACAGCGTTCCTGGCGCATGTCATGCTGTTCGTGTTCGGAACGGGACCTGTCCGAAACTTCGCGCTGACGATCACTATTGGTATTGTTACGACACTCTTCACGACCCTCCTGCTGTCACGCCTTCTGGCCGTGCGGTGGTATGCTCTCGCCCGTCCCAAAGAACTTCCGGTCTGATCGTTATGCTGTCACGTCCCCTTTTCCGTTTTGTCCGCGACGATCGGCGCATTAATTTCATGCGCGGCCGTCACATGGGGCTGATTGTTTCGGCGGTCCTCTCCATCGCTTCCGTCATCCTGTTCTTCCAGCCCGGCTTGAAGCTCGGACTGGATTTCCGAGGTGGCATTATCGTTGAAGCTCAGACCCCTGGGCCGGCCGATTTTGGCAAACTGCGTACGGCTCTGGATCATGCTGGCATTCATCCGGATGCCGTGCAGGCCTTCGGATCGCCGCGTGATGTGCGTATCTCAATCAATGCTCCCGAAGGTGCGGATCGTGAGGCACAGACCCAGAAGCTGGTCGATGGCGTCAAGAGCGCCATTTCGGCAGCCGAGCCCGGGACGCAGGTGCTTCGTGCTGACGCCGTGGGTGCGTCGGTTTCGTCTGAATTGTTCCGTGACGGTCTGCTGGCGCTTGGCTTCAGTCTTGCAATGATTTTGATCTATATCTGGGTCCGTTTCGAGCGCGAGTTCGCCATTAGTGCGGTGGTGACGCTTATTCTCGATTTAACCAAGACAATTGGTTTTCTGGCCATTACGCGCTTCGAATTTGATCTTGTGATGGTTGCCGCTCTTCTTACGATCCTGGGCTACTCCACGAACGACAAGGTGGTAGTCTATGACCGGATCCGGGAGAATCTGCGCAAGTATCGAACGATGCCGTTGCGGGAGTTGTTGGATCTGTCCATCAATGAAACCCTGAACCGCACGCTGGGTACGTCCATGACGGTCTTTCTGGCTGCTCTGCCACTGGCTCTGTTCGGAGGCAGTACGCTGACCGGATTTGCGACGGTCATGCTGTTTGGTATCGTGGTAGGAACGTCCTCGTCCATCTTTATTGCGGCGCCTCTTCTGCTCCTGATGGGTGAAAAGCGACTGCGCAAGGAGGTTGTGGCAGACTGATCGGGTCTGCCACAAACACAAAAAAACCGGCGTCCCTCAGGGGAGCCGGTTTTTTTGTGTTTGCTCTGATGGATTGGTGGGTGTGGGTGATGTTTTCTGGGGAAGGTCTGCCAGAAGGCTGAAAAGTGCCTGATCAGCCTGCCGATTGGCTGAAGAGCTTTGTAGCTTTAGGGCATGTACCGTTGCCTGTTGGGCTGCTTTGTCCAGAGCCACCAGTTGTGGCAATCCTTCAGGGCCGATCTGTCCTGTCATGACAGCGCCTCGGGCCATGCCATGGGCGATCAGATAGGCATAAAGCCGCGAATTGGGAGATGGCGGCAGTCCTGTCATTGCAGGACGTGCCGCGCATCCGGCCAGAAAGCTTCCCATCACTAGTAGTGTGACAGCAGGACGCCAGACTGTGTGGCGGGAGGCTTTCGTTTCTGTCATCAGGAGTTTTTCTGTGCCAGAAGGTCGCGGATTTCAGTCAGGAGAACCTCTTCTTTCGTCGGAGCCGGCGGGGCTTCAGGAGCCGCTTCCTGCTTGCGGTTCAGCTTGCTGAGGATGCGCGTCAGCCAAAAGATGAAAAATGCAACGATTAGAAACTGGATCACGGCATTGAGGAATACACCGATATTCACGGTGACGGCGCCTGCCTTTTGGGCTTCGGCAAGCGTATCCTTGACCGGACCCTTAAGTGTGATGAACAGGTTCGAGAAATCCACACCGCCCGTGATTAGACCGATGAACGGGGTCAGGATGTCCTTGACTGCACTGCCGACGATTGCGCTGAATGCAGCACCGATCACGACACCGACCGCGAGGTCGAGCACGTTGCCGCGCATGATGAACTTCTGGAAATCGCTGACCCAGCCCGGAGTGTGCAGCTTGTGTTTGGTTTCGCTCATATCAAACCTTTCTCGGTATCCGTGCAGGCACGGTCGCAGGCCTGACAGTCGAGCCCGCATTCATTACAAGGGATAAACGGACTCATGCGATCCAGTAAAGGCCACTTTCATCCGGAAGCACTTTCCGTTATACGCGCCTGATGATTCGTCCCGGTCGGCATCGGGGCTTTCTTTATGGAGTAGAAATTCATGAAATCCGGCATCCATCCTGACTACCATGAGATCACCGTCATCATGACCGATGGCACCGAATACAAGACCCGTTCGTGCTATGGCGAACCGGGCGCGACGCTGCGTCTTGACGTTGATCCGAAGTCCCATCCGGCCTGGACGGGCGTCCAGCGCATGATGGATACCGGAGGTCAGGTTGCAAAGTTCAACAAGCGCTTTGCTGGCATCGGTACGCGCACGAAGTAATTCGGCGCACCTCCCTGCCGTCTCCTCTTGAAGGCGGTTGGGTTGGAACCTATCTGGAAGATCAGCCGCGATGCCGTTTGGGTCGCGGCTGGTTTGACTATAGCATTTTGCCATATCGGAAAATGCGCCAGATGATTCCTGCCTGAAGGAGGTTTCAGTGACCTACGATTTTACACCGCTGTTCCGCAGCGCTATCGGTTTCGACCGACTGGCCACCATGGCTGGCAATGTTGCCAACGCTCAGGCCCTTCCAAGCTATCCCCCTTACAATATCGAGAAAACCGGCGAGACGAACTACGTCTTGACGATGGCCCTTGCAGGTTTCCGGCCTGAAGACGTGGACGTTGTTCAGGAAGACAACACACTGGTCGTACGGGGCAGCGTCTCCGACAACAGCCGCGACCGGGAGTGGCTGCATCGCGGCATTGCTACGCGGGCGTTCGAACGCCGCTTCGTTCTGGCCGATCATACAGAAATCGATCGTGCGGATCTGGTGAATGGTCTCTTGTCCATCGCAATCCGTCAACTCGTCCCGGAAGCGGCCAGGCCGCGCCGTATTCCGGTGCGGACTGAAGCCATGCATACAACCGAGGCTAAAACCGTTCAGGCGGCCTGAGCAGTTGGAGCGGGAGCGTCGTAAAAGCACTTCCGCTCCGTTTTGGTGCTTGACCACTGCGGCTTCAGTGCCGCATACCCGTTTCCATTATCGCAGAGCATCCAGCAGGTGCCGCGATCATATCCCGGGCGGGATTATTTCCTCGCTGGATACGCCAGATCGGTGCCTGCGGAAGCCGGCCCCATCCGTGTCCCAGCAAGGAACGCACCGACATGACCCTGCCTTTGATGCCTAAGGCCACGGCCGTCTGGCTGATCGAAAAAACCGGTCTGACCTTCACCCAGATCGCAGAATTCTGTGGAATGCACCCGCTTGAGGTTCAGGCGATTGCGGATGGTGAAGTTGCAGCCGGTATCAACGGGTATGACCCGGTTAAGAACCATCAGCTCGCTGAAGCCGAAATCAAGCGTTGTGAGGCAGATACGAATGCCCGCCTGAAAATCATGCCGACGTCCAGCCCGGTGAAGCGTCGTGCCAAGGGTGCGCGCTACACCCCGGTGGCCAAGCGCAATGATCGTCCGGATGCCATCGCATTCGTCCTTCGCCAGTTCCCCCAGCTTTCCGAGGCACAGATTGTCAAGCTGCTCGGTACGACCAAGGACACCATCACTAAGGTTCGTGACCGCCAGCATTGGAACAGCGCTAACATCAAACCGCGTGATCCTGTGATTCTTGGCTTGTGCACCCAGACTGATTTGAATGCCGCCGTTACGGCTGCCAATGACCGTTTGGCCCGCGAAGGCCATGCACTTCCGGTTGTGGAAGCTTATGTTCCCGATAGCGACAGTCATGCCTGATTGCGGCGTCCGGATCGGCTTGTAAGGGCTGGTGCGGATGAATGCCTGACGGGCACTGGTCCCGCACCCGTCAGGCATGATACTGCAATAAAAAGAGTAGAAAGAATCACTCTTTCCACGACGCCTGAACGTTCTCCGGGACCGGATGCTATGATGACTGACGACAATGCTATGCTGAAACGTCTGCACGAACTGCGCAGCGAGCATCGCGACCTTGATACCGTCATCGAGCGTCTTGTCCATCATCCCCTCAACCAGCTCCAGCTTCAGCGCCTCAAGAAGCGCAAGCTCCAGCTTAAAGATGAGATTTCTTGGATCGAGACCCGTCTGATCCCAGATAATATTGCCTGAATGAGCCAGATTCTCTCCGCCGACGAAACCCTTCAGGACGACATGCCTATCCGTGTCGGTGTGATCATGGGAAGTCAGTCCGACTGGGACACCATGCGCCATACCTGCGAGATACTCGACGATCTTGGAATCGCTCATGAAAAGCGAATTGTCTCGGCGCACCGCACGCCTGACCGTCTGGTGGACTATGCCAAGACGGCCCGTCAGCGTGGCCTTCATGTGATTATCGCCGGTGCCGGTGGTGCGGCGCATCTTCCAGGTATGTGTTCCGCCTGGACAAGCATTCCCGTCCTCGGCGTACCCGTGCAGAGCCGTGCCCTGAACGGGCAGGACAGCCTGCTTTCCATCGTGCAGATGCCGGGTGGCGTTCCGGTCGGAACACTGGCGATCGGCAAGGCTGGTGCGATCAATGCGGGTCTGCTCGCTGCGTCGATTCTGTCGGTTTCCGACAAACAGGTTATGGCGCGTCTGGATGCTTGGCGTGCGACGCAGACGGCAGCTGTTGCGGATGTTCCGGTCGAATGAAGGCGCAGATTTTTGCTCCCGGCAGTACGGTCGGGATTATTGGTGGCGGACAGCTTGGTCGCATGTCAGCCGTGGCAGCCTCGAAGCTGGGCTTTCATGTTCATGTGCTGAGCACAGAGGCGTCGAGCCCGGCTACGGAAGTTGCAGCGTCAGTAACGGTTGGGGCTTATGATGATCCGGCTGCGCTTGAGGATTTCGCTTCGCGCTGTGATGTCGTGACCTTCGAGTTCGAGAATATCAGTGCCGAAGGACTGGGCCTGCTGGAGAGGCATCGTCCGGTGCGACCGGCGGGTGAGATTCTGCGGATCAGTCAGGACCGGATTGCAGAAAAGACACGTCTGTCCGAAATCGGCGTCCGTCTGGCCCCTTGGCGGGCGGTCAACGGCCCTGAGGACCTGGTAGAGCTTGAGATGCTCGGTTTTCCGCTCATTCTCAAGACGACCCGCTTTGGCTACGACGGCAAGGGGCAGTTCCGGATTCCCGATGTCGAGGCCCTTGAAGCTCTGACGGATCTTCCTTACCCGCTCGTTGCGGAGAAGATGATTGATTTCGAGCGTGAACTCAGTGTGATGGTGGTCCGTGGTCTGGACGGGACAGTGCGGTGTTTCGATACGGTAGAAAACCGGCACCGCAACGGTATTCTGGACGTAACGCTGGCTCCGGCCCGCATCATGCCGGATCTTGCGCGTCAGGCGCAGGACATGGCGGCTTCTATTGCCGAGGCTCTGGGTCTGGTCGGGATCATGGGCGTGGAGTTGTTCCATGCCGCTGATGGCAGTCTCATGGTGAACGAGATCGCCCCTCGCCCGCATAATTCCGGGCATTGGACCATGGATGCGTGTTTGGTGGATCAGTTTGAGATGCATGTTCGGGCGGTGACAGGTTTGCCCCTGCCTTCAGCGCGTCGGCACTCTGACGCCGTCATGCATAATCTGATTGGTCCCAAGGACATGGCACGGGTTCCGGCGATTCTTGCAACGGACGGGGCATCGATTCACCTTTACGGCAAGGTAGAAGCGCGCCCGGGGCGCAAGATGGGGCATGTGAACACCATTTTTCCGCGCGGGGCTCTTCCGGGTGAGCTGGCGCTTGAAGGACTACTGCCGCCACGCTGCTGAGGCTTTAGAGCAGGTTGCTGCGGCGAAAGCTGGTGTGCCGGCCGTTTCCGATGATGAAGTGGTCAGCAATCGTGACACCGATCACGTCGAGCGCCGCCTGAACCTGCCTAGTCATTTGAAGATCGGCTTCCGAGGGTGTGGGATCGCCGCTTGGATGATTGTGGACCAGAATCAGCGCGGTGGCGCCAATTTCCACGGCACGTCTGGCGACTTCCCTTGGATAGACAGGCGTATGATTGACCGTACCTCTGGCCTGCGCTTCGTCAGCAATCAGGCTGTTCTTTTCATTGAGAAACAGGATGCGAAACTGCTCGATATTTTCTCGCGCCAGACGGGCCGTGAGGTAGTCGAGAAGTTTCTGTTCATTGTCGAGCATATCCTCTGGTGGCAGGCGAGCACGGTTATAGCGAAGGGCCGATTCGTGAATCACACGGAGCATGGGCAGCATTTGTGTGCCCATATCTGAGATGCTTTCGAGTTCCCGGTCAGTGGCGGACAGGACCGCAGCCAGGGATCCGAAACGGGCAAAAAGGTTGTGCGACAGTGCGGCACTGCCCGTTTCCCGCCCGGTAAGCAGTGTTGTCAGGAGGTGCAGTAGGGTCGCGTCGTTCAGGTGGCGTCCCCGTCCCGTCAGCAGGGCCAGCGATGGATCTATTTCGGGAAGAGCATCCGTTAGCGCAGTGAGCTGTCGCAGATCGGCTGACGACAGGCCTGTCATGCTATCCGAAAACCCGGGCGCTCCAGCGTCCCTGTCGTCCATCTTACAGTAGCCCTTCTTGACGAAAACCAACAGGACGTCCCTCACCTGTGACAAGTACGTCGTGAAGTGTGATGGACAGGGGCCGCATCGCGAAGTCCAGTTGTCGGGCCGATTGTGACAGGTCCGCAGGACGTTCCTTAGGATGAATGTGAAAACCGATCAGGGCTGTAGCATGCAGTGCGAGGGCCCGGATAGCGATGGCTCGGTTGCGATCCGCAAGACTGTTGGTCTCAGGAGCAACTTCATCCGCCAGTAATCGGTTGCGATTGTCGAGATAGAGCAGCCGGAACTGCCCCGGGATGCCGCCTTCGAGTGCTTGTGCGAGATAGGCCGTGAGCTGTTCCCAGTTGCTCAGTGTCGGACGTTCACGCTGTTCCGAAGAGGCTAGACGTTCGGCGGCTACGCCTGGAAGACGCAGGACCCTGATCGCATCATCTTTCAGACCCGCAGTGCGCAGTGCGTGTGTAGGTGCGCGGAAAACATCCAGCAGACTGCCAAAATGGCCGATCAGTCCCTTGGCGAGCGGTTTTGTATCCTTGCGCGGAACACATGCGAAGAGCAGCATTTCAAGGATTTCGTAATCGGCGAGCGTGTGAGCGCCATTAGCCCGAACGCGTGCACGCATTCGGGCGCGGTGTCCCTGGGGTCCTGTGCCGCGTGTCAGATCGATCTGGGGATAAGTGTTGGCCATGATCGTATCTCACTCTATATCGGGAGGGTGCCGCAAGATCTACCTTCCCCTACACCCGAGTATCTCTCCCGCCTCAATCCGGAGCAGAGACGTGCCATTGAGACAACCGAAGGGCCGCTCCTTATTCTGGCAGGTGCAGGAACGGGCAAGACGCGCGTTCTGACGACGCGCTTTGCGCATATTCTCCTGACTGGGCGCGCCTATCCAAGCCAGATTTTGGCCGTGACCTTTACGAACAAGGCAGCTCGCGAAATGCGCGAGCGCGTCAGCGCGATTCTGGGCGAGCCAGCCGAAGGGCTGTGGCTGGGAACGTTCCATTCGATCTGTGCGCGGATGCTGCGGCGTCACGCGGAATATGTCGGGCTGACAAGCAGCTTCAACATTCTCGATACGGATGACCAGATCCGGCTTCTCAAGCAGGTCATGGAGCCGTGGAAGATCGACACCAAACGCTGGCCGCAGAACCAGCTCATGGGGATCATCCAGCGTTGGAAAGATCGCGGGCTGACGCCTGACCGGGTAACCTCGGCCGAAGATTCCGATTTTGCAAATGGTCATGCGCTGGCGATCTACCGGGCGTATCAGGAGCGTCTGATTGCGCTCAATACGTGCGATTTCGGCGATTTGATGCTTCACATGACGGAGATTCTGCGCAACCAGTCCAATGTTCTGGCACAGTATCACCGAATCTTTCGATACATTCTCGTGGACGAGTATCAGGACACGAATACGGTTCAGTATTTGTGGCTGCGTCTACTGGCTAAGCGCGAACATGGACCGTCCAACATTGCCTGCGTGGGTGATGATGATCAGTCCATTTATTCTTGGCGCGGGGCGGAAGTTGAGAACATCCTGCGCTTCGAGAAGGATTTTCCGGGGGCGGAAGTCGTGCGTCTGGAGCGGAATTATCGTTCGACAGCACAGATCCTCGCGGCTGCTGCCGGGCTGATCGCGCATAACGAAGGACGACTTGGCAAGACGCTGCGGCCCGGACGCGATGATGCGCAGGGCGAAAAGGTCCAGATCATCGGGGTGCGCGATTCGGATGAGGAGGCGCGGATCGTGGGGGGCGCCATCGAGCATCTGCGCGGCGATGGGCATTCGTTGTCGGAAAGCGCTATTCTGATGCGCGCTGGTTTCCAGACGCGGCCGTTTGAAGAACGGTTGATGATGATTGGCATCCCTTATCGCGTTGTTGGCGGCCTTCGATTCTACGAACGCTCCGAAATCCGGGACTGTCTGGCGTATCTGCGTGTGTTGTCACAGCCCGCGGATGATTTGGCATTTGAGCGGATCATCAATCTTCCCAAACGTGGGGTGGGTGCCGTGGCGGTGCAGAAACTGCATACGCAGGCGCGCGCTCTGCCTGGACCGCTGACGGCTGCTGTGGTCTGGCAGATTCAGGAAGGGCTGCTCAAGGGGAAGTCGAAGGAGGCGTTAGACGGTCTGATGGCGGCGTTCCAGCGGGCGAAGGCGACGCTTGAGACCGAAGGGCATGTTGTTGCGGCCGAGCAGCTTCTTGAAGACAGTGGCTATCTGCAGATGTGGCGGGATGACCGATCCGTCGAAGCGCCGGGACGGCTGGACAATATCCGCGAGCTTCTGCGGGCTCTCGGAGAGTTCGGGACGCTTCAGGGCTTTCTGGAGCATGTGGCGCTCGTTATGGATACCGAGAGTGAGACGTCCGATGACAAGGTCAGTCTCATGACGCTGCATGGTGCTAAGGGACTGGAGTTCGACACCGTGTTCCTGCCGGGCTGGGAAGAGGGTGTGTTCCCCTCCCAGCGGTCGCTTGACGAGGGCGGCAACCGGGCACTCGAGGAAGAGCGGCGGCTGGCCTATGTGGGGCTGACGCGCGCGCGGCGTCGGGCGATCGTGCTGCATGCGGCGAGTCGGCGGATCTATGCGAACTGGCAGTCTTCGATGCCCAGCCGTTTTATCGAGGAAATCCCGTCTGAATATGTGCAACTGACGGGGCAGGCGTTCGAGACACGCCGGCAGGCTGCGGCGGCGCCGTCCATGTTCGCGTCCGGTCCGTTGACGAGTACGCGACCGTCAGGCTTCCGTGCTTCGCGTCCGAAAATCCATGATGTAAAGCCGGAGCCGACCGTTGCGATCGGGGCGACGGTCTTTCATCACAGGTTCGGCGAAGGCACCGTCATCGGTGCTGACGGGTCACAGTTGCATATCAATTTTGAAAATGGTGGCGTTAAACGCGTCATGGCAAATTTCGTGGAGATCAGATCGTGATGGCACCCCGCAGCATTGGCCGTCGTCATGCCAGTGCGCTCGAAACCCTGTCCATCACGGTGGAAGAGCCCTTCGTTCCCCTGTTCGAGCAGGCGCTGATGTGCGCTTGCGAGACGGTCGGTATTTTCGAAGCCGATGATGCGCAGAAATACTGGCGTGTGGAAGGCGTGAAAGATACGGGATTCAAGGAAGACGAACTGGAAAATGCTCTGACGGTTGCTCGGCTTCTGACCGGTTGTGAAGCGGAACTTGAGCGGACCCCGACAGAATCTGAAGGTTGGCTGGCCCGGACCTATGAATCCTTCCCGCAGCAGAATGTGGGTAAGCGCTTTGCCATTCGCGGTACCCATCTGCATGGCGCACCGGATCAGTCCCGCCTGACGATTACGCTGGATGCGGGAATAGCGTTCGGTTCGGGCGAGCATGGCTCGACGCGTGGTTGTCTCCGAGCGCTGGAGATGGTCGCTTATCGTAAGCCGCAGCGTATTCTGGATATGGGTTGCGGTTCCGGTATTCTGGCGATGGCGGCGGCGAAGTTGCTGCACCGACCGGTTCTCGCCGTTGATATCGAGCCCTGGTCTGTGCGGACGGCCAAGCTCAATGCGCGGCTGAATGGTCAGGGCAATCTGCTGGACTGTCGTTTTGGTAATGGCTGGCAGACCGAGGCAGTGCGTGCCAAGGCGCCCTATGATCTGGTCTTCGCCAACATTCTCGCCCGTCCGCTATGCCGGATGGCGCAGTCCCTGGCGCTGAACCTTGCGCCGAACGGGACGGCCATTCTGGCTGGTCTGCTTTACAGTCAGGCGCGGATGGTGCTGGTAGCACATCAGCGTCAGGGTCTTGTGCTGGAGCGTATCCTGCGTGAAGGCGACTGGGCCACGTTGATCCTGCGCCGTCGCGGCTGATGGGTGTGCCGGGATCATTGCCGTTGATCCGGGAGGCTGGACCTGACGATCTGCCGGCTATTCTGCGGATAACCAATGATGCCATTGAAAATACCGATGCGCTCTGGATAACGACGCCTTTTACGCTGGAGCAGCGGCGTCAGTGGTTCGAGGATAGGCTGGTAAAAGGCTACCCGGTGTTAGTCGCTGTTGATACGGCTGGCGAAGTTGCAGGGTATGGCTCCTATGGCTCTTTCCGGGCCTATGAAGGCTATGCACGGACTGTTGAGCATTCTGTTTATGTTGCCTCCTCGCACCAGCGTCGGGGTGTCGGGAACAGCCTTCTACATGCCCTGATCAATCACGCCAGGGACGCGGGCTTTCATGTCATGGTGGCCGGAATTACGGCGGACAACGCTGCTTCGGTCGCGATGCACGATGAGTTTGGTTTCCGCAATTGTGGCACGCTTCCGCAGGTCGGTCGCAAACGCGGCCGCTGGCTGGATCTGCTGTTTATGACACTCTGCCTTGACGATTTTCCAACTATGGAAAAGGACTTTTCATGACCCTGTCCTCCATCCCGCTCAGCGAGCGCCCTGCCCTCGTCCGCAAAGCCTGTAAGGCGCTGGGCGTTGACGGTTTCATCATCCCGCGTGGTGATGAATATCTCGGCGAATATGTCGCTCCCTGCGCCGAGCGCCTGGCCTGGCTGACGGGCTTTACGGGAAGTGCGGGGCTGGCGGCGATCCTTCCGGAAGTCGCCGCCGTGTTCTCCGACGGGCGTTATACGGTGCAGATGGAAGAGCAGGTTCCCCATGACCTGTGGGAGCGTCGTCATGTCGCGCTGGAACCGCTTTCCGACTGGCTGGCGGAGCACGCGAAGGGGCTGAAAATCGCCTATGATCCGCGTCTGGTCAGTCGGTCCATGCTGGCGTCGTGGCAGATAGCTGGCGTGGAGCTTGTCCCGTTGTCACGTAATCCCATTGATCAGGCCTGGACGGATCGTCCTGCGGCGCCAGCTGGTCCGGTGGTGCCGCAGACGCTGGAATTTTCGGGAGAAATCAGCGCGGACAAGCGCAGGCGTCTTGGCGATGCTCTGCGCAAGGCAGGGCAGGATGCAGCTGTCATTGCGGATTGCACCTCCTTGGCTTGGCTTCTGAACATCCGTGGCAGTGACGTTCCCCTCACCCCCGTAGCGCATGGCTATGCGATCCTGCACGCGGACGGGACGGCAGAATGGTTCGTCTCATCCGATCGTCTGTCGGAGGGTGTGCTGGAGGTCTGTGGCCCTGGTGTGACAGTCTGTTCGCCGGCGGATCTGGCGAATCGGCTTGAGGCCCTCAAGGGCAGGACCGTGCGGGTGGATCCGGTTACGACAGCTGTATGGTTCGACACCACGCTTGCCGCTGCCGGTGCGACGGTTGTGGATGGAACCGATCCCTGCACACTGCCCAAAGCCATCAAGAACACCATAGAGCAGGACGGTGCACGGAAAGCTCATGCTCTTGATGGTGTGGCGATGGCCCGTTTCCTGCATTCCCTGACAGTATCGGGGATCGGCCAGCACGAGACGGATCTCGTCACTCGGCTGGATGGTCTGCGTGCCCAATCTACCGATTACCGAGAACAGAGCTTCGACGCCATTTCCGCCGTCGGCCCGAATGGTGCCTTTCCCCATTACCGGGCACAGGTTGGTCACGATCGGATTCTTGAAGCTGGAAGTGTGTATCTGATCGACAGCGGCGGGCAATATCCGTTTGGTACGACCGATATTACTCGCACGCTCTGGGTGGGCGATCAGGAGCCGCCGGCTCATGTTAGTGAAGCATTCACACGTGTCCTGAAGGGCAATATCGCCCTCTCCCGCATCCGCTTTCCGTCTGGCACGACCGGTCATCGGCTGGACGTTTTGGCGCGTGCGGCGTTGTGGCAGGTCGGTATGGACTACGATCATGGTACCGGACATGGAATCGGGAGTTATCTGTCGGTCCATGAAGGCCCGCAGAATATTTCCCCTGTCCCGCGCCCGGTGTCCCTTGAAGCCGGCATGATCGTGTCCAATGAGCCTGGTTATTATGAACCAGGACAGTATGGAATTCGGATCGAAAACCTGATGCTGGTGCGGCCTTCTTCTTTCAAGGGCAGCAAGGGTACGTTTCTGGAGTTCGAGATCCTGAGCTATACGCCAATTGACTACAGACTGATCGATGTCGCCCTTCTCAACGATGCGGAACTGAACTGGCTGAACGCCTATCATGCAGAAGTTCAGGCACGGGTTTCACCGCATGTCGAGCCGGATGTAGCTGCGTGGCTGTCGGAGGTCTGCAAACCGCTTGTTCGGTAAAGTTGCAGGTATAACCGTTTTTTTTACCTTTCCCGATTATATACAGGATAATGATCGGGAAAGTTCTCCTCCTTGGCTTTGTCATGACGCTTTCTGGCGTATCGGTTGCGCGGGCTTATGATGCGTCATCTGTCTGTAAGATGGCAGTGCACGCTGCCGAGCAGCAGGCCGGAATCCCACCCCGCCTTCTGGATGCCATCAGTCGCGTGGAGAGCGGCCGGCGAGATCCAAATGGTACTGCGACCGTGGCATGGCCGTGGACCGTCAATGCGGCTGGAAAAGGTTACTTCTACGAAAGCAGGGAGGAAGCCATCGCGGCGGTCCGTGATTTTCAGGCGAATGGGATCGTTTCGATCGATGTGGGCTGCATGCAGATCAATCTGCGCCATCATCCCGATGCATTTTTCTCGCTCGAAGATGCTTTCGATCCCTACAGCAATGCCCGCTACGGGGCCCGTTTTCTGTCTGGACTGCACAACCAGCTTCAGGGTTGGCCAGCCGCGACGGCTGCTTATCACTCCCTCACCCCGGCTCTTGGCGCCGATTATGCCCGTCATGTTCTGGCTATCTGGAACGGGCAGCCCGACAGCTACAGACCGCCTGATTTTCTTCCACAGCTGATCATGACCGCGTCTGGGTTACAGATCAAACTTCCAAGTGCCAGGCCCGCACCTTATTTTGCACTAAACAGACAGGCCGGATTTTCCGAGCGTTCTGCATCGCGTATGGAAACGATGCCATCGGTTCACATGGTGTCTTATGCGCCTCCACCCCGTATAATTCACCATGCAGTTGGTCAGGTGGGGAGTGTTTTGCCAGTAAGAGGGCGGCGGGATCTTGCGTCCTATCGCGCCATGCCGGTCCGGCTGGCCTGGCGACAGCGCTGATCAGTATCCGGACCAGCCGCTACCAACGCCTGCATAGGCCCCGTGAGATAATGGATGGTGTTGGCTGACGGGGGCGCTCCCGTCCTCGGGGTCGTGAGCGCAAGCTGACAGTCCCAGAAAAAGCGTCATGATCAACACACGAAACATCACGTCACAGTCCCCTTTACAATTTGAAATTGTCCGCCGGAAAACCCGGACCAATATGGTTCGTTTTAACTTCATGATTGGAGAAAGATCATGAAGTTCCTGTTCTGTCTGTTTATGGGTGCCATGACGGCCCAAATATGGCTCCGCGTCCTAGCCGATACATCGTCACGCTCCGCCTTGATTGGAAGCAAAGGCGTCTGATCCGAAGAAATTTTTCTGTCAGATCAGAAGATTTCGGGCGATTCCGGGCGTGATGAATCGAGCCAGCCTTGAAGCATATAAGCCGCGGCCATCTTGTCGACGACCTCTGCTCTTCGCCCGCGTGTCATGTCGGCATCCTTGATCAGGAAACGGTTGACGGCACTTGAGGATAGGCGTTCGTCCCACAGTCCTGCGGGAATCCCGAGTTTTTCCGACAGGGCCTGTGTCCAGTCCGATGCGGCGCGTGCCGCCGGGCCAAAAGATCCATCCAGTGATAATGGCAATCCGACGACCAGGGCTCCTACGTCCTGTGTGCGTACGATCTTAGCCAGTTCCTGCGCATTTTCGCTCAATTTCCGGCGTTTGAGGCCGATCAGAGGTGATGCCAGAATGAGTGTGACATCGGTCAGGGCAACGCCGATGGTCTTCGATCCGGGGTCGAGACCGAGGACGCGTTGATCGGACTGAAGAAGATTACGGAGGTCATGTGGATTGAACAGGGGCATAGCACGGCGTTATGATCCCCCTGACGGCTGAAAAGCCACCATAAAATTTCCTCTTGTTCAGGAATATTCATGTCGCTCGACGCGAAAACGGTTACGCGCATCGCCAGACTGGCGAGGATTGGTCTCCAGCCCGAAGAGGTTGAAACCCTCGGGAAGGATATGGGCTCCATCATCGATTGGGTAGAGCAGCTCAAGGAAGTGGACGTTACGGGCGTCGACCCCATGATCGGCACGGGTCTCGCAAAGCCCCGTCTGCGCGAAGACCGCGTTACGGATGGCAACTGCCGTGACAAGGTTCTTTCCAACGCCCCTGAGCGGGAAGGCCCATTCTATACGGTTCCGAAGGTGGTCGAATAATGTCCAGCATTCATGATCTTACGCTGGCTTCGGCCCGGGATGCGCTCAAGGCACGCAAGATTTCCGCAGTCGAGCTGACGAACGCCCATATTGACGCGATCGAGCGTCTGGACGGTCAGCTCAACAGCTTCATTACCCGTACTCCTGATCAGGCTCGTGAGGCTGCCAAGGTTTCCGATGAAGCTCTGGCCAAGGGTGAAGGCGGCAGCCTTTGCGGGATTCCGTTGGGCATCAAGGATCTGTTCTGCACGAATGGTGTCCGTACCACGGCTGCCAGCAAGATCCTCGGCAATTTCGTACCGCCTTACGAAAGTACGGTAACGGCCAACCTGCTCAAGGATGGCGCTGTTTTCCTTGGTAAGCTGAATCTTGATGAATTCGCCATGGGGTCTGCGAACCTGACCTCTGCCTTTGGCCCGGTCGAAAATCCCTGGAAACGCAAGGGGTCTGACGTAAAGCTGGTTCCGGGCGGCTCTTCGGGTGGTTCTGCAGCTGCTGTAGCGGCTGGGCTCGTTCTGGGTGCTACGGGTACGGATACAGGTGGCTCCATCCGTCAGCCGGCAGCATTCACGGGTATTGCCGGGATCAAGCCGACTTATGGTCGCTGCTCGCGGTTTGGAACAATCGCCTTCGCAAGTTCGCTGGATCAGGCTGGTCCGATGGCGCGTAACCTTCAGGACTGCGCCATTCTGCTTGAGTCGATGGCCGGGTTTGATCCACGCGACTCAACGAGCGTTGATACGCCTGTTCCGCATTACGAAGCAGCGCTCAAGCGCGGTGTGAAAGGTCTGCGCGTTGGTATTCCCAAGGAATATCACGTCGAGGGCATGCCAGCTGAGATCGAGGCGCTCTGGCAGCAGGGTATGGACTGGCTGCGAGATGCCGGTGCGGAAATCGTTGAGGTTTCCCTGCCGCATACGAAGTACGGTCTGCCGACCTACTACATTGCTGCTCTGGCCGAGGCGTCGTCGAACCTGGCTCGTTATGATGGTGTCCGGTTTGGTGAGCGCGTCAGTGCGCCGACGTTGGATGGCCTGTATGAAGCCAGCCGTGCCGCCGGGTTCGGTGATGAGGTCAAACGCCGCATCTTGATCGGAACGCATGTGCTGTCCTCAGGTTATTACGATGCCTATTACCTGCGTGCACAGAAGGTTCGGACGCTGATTCAGCAAGACTTCCTTAAGGCGTTTGAGAAGGTCGATGTGCTTCTGACGCCGACAGCTCCATCCGGCGCTTTTGCGCAGGATGAGAAGCCGAGCGATCCAGTGCAGATGTATCTCAATGACGTATTCACGGTTCCGGCCAGCATGGCGGGTGTCCCTGCCCTGTCTGTCCCGGCTGGTCTGGATGCGCGTGGCGTGCCGCTTGGATTACAGCTCATCGGTAAGTTTTTTGATGAAGAGACGCTGATTGCAGCTGGTCATGCCATCGAGCAGGCTGCGGCATTCCATTACAGACCTACCATTCATGCAGGAGTGTCGGCATGAGCTATCGTATCACCGGCAACACCGGCGAATGGGAAATCGTTGTCGGTCTGGAAGTTCATGCCCAGGTCGTCAGCGAGGCCAAGCTCTTTTCCGGCGCTTCGGCGGAATATGGCGGCGAGCCGAACACGCATGTCAGCCTCGTCGACGCCGGTTTTCCGGGTATGCTTCCGGTCCTGAACCAGGAATGTGTTGCTCAGGCCGTCCGCACAGGTCTGGGACTTGAAGCTGAGGTCAACCTGTTCAGCCGGTTTGATCGCAAGAACTACTTCTATGCTGATCTGCCCACCGGGTATCAGATTAGCCAGTTTGCCCATCCGATCATTGGCAAGGGCAAAGTTCTGGTTGATCTGGCCGATGGCAGTACGCGCGAAATCGGCGTAACGCGGCTTCATCTGGAGCAAGATGCGGGCAAGTCGATCCATGATCAGGATCCGACGCGCTCATTCATCGACCTGAACCGGGCCGGTGTTGCGCTGATGGAAATCGTCAGTGAGCCGGATATCCGTTCGCCTGAGGAAGCCGGTGCTTATCTGCGCAAGCTGCGCCAAATCCTGCGTTATATCGGCACTTGCGATGGTAACATGGAAGAAGGCTCCATGCGCGCCGACGTGAACGTGTCGGTCCGCAAGCCGGGTGAGACCGAGTATCGCACGCGCTGCGAGATTAAGAACGTCAACTCCATCCGTTTCGTGATGATGGCGATTGAGGTCGAGGCGCAGCGTCAGATCGAGGTTTGGGAAGCTGGTGGAACCGTCGATCAGGAAACGCGTCTGTTCGACCATGTGCGTGGCGAAACCCGCTCCCTGCGGAGCAAGGAAGATGCGCATGACTATCGCTACTTCCCTGATCCGGACCTGCTGCCGCTGCTGATCGAGCAGTCCTGGGTTGATGAACTCAAGGCGGCTCTGCCGGAACTGCCAGAAGCCAAGCGTGTGCGTCTGGAGCAGGAATACGGCGTCAGCCGTTATGAGTCGTCCGTGCTTTGCGTCGAGCAGGCAGTCGCTGATTTCTATGAGACTGTAGCGCGTGGTGCAGATGCACGTCTGGCAGCTAACTGGATGCTGGGCGACTTCTTCGCAGCATTGAATCGCACGGGCCGTTCGATCGAGGACAGCCCGGTCAGTGCGGAAGGTCTGCGGGAACTACTGGGTCTGATTTCCAATTCCACGATCAATGGAAAGATCGCCAAGGAAGTTCTCGAAGACATGGTCGAGACGGGTGATTCTGCTTCTGCCATCGTCGAGCGCAAGGGCCTGCGTCAGGTGACTGACACCGGAGCAATCGAGAACGCCATCCGTGAAATCCTGGCGGCAAACAGCGACAAGGTCGAGGAATACAAGAGCGGCAAGGACAAGCTTTTCGGTTTCTTTGTTGGTCAGACGATGAAGGCCATGAAGGGTAAGGGTAATCCTGCCCTCGTGAATGAAACTCTAAAGAAACTTCTTTCAGAGTAAGGCAAAAAAAATGTTCTTAGGGGGTTTGACCGCAATGCGGTTACCCCCTAAGAACACTCCTGCATACGCCGTGTGAACCGCGTAAGAAAGCGGAGGGGTGGCCGAGAGGCTGAAGGCGGCGGATTGCTAATCCGTTATACGATGTAAGTCGTATCGTGGGTTCGAATCCCATCCCCTCCGCCAGTGCGATCTCAAAAAATATGAAATTCAGTTCTTTGGAAGCTGTCCGTTGATCCATTGAATGGGTCTGCCTTATCAGGCTTTCTTCATGGTCGGAGAAAGGCTTGGATTTATGTCAGAAAATCTTATTCCAGTTTATCTGGCGGGCGATCTGGTGTTTCGTTCGGAAGCCCTCGCCCTTTTCGCAAAACTGAAGTCGATCTGTGCAGAGTATGGCTTGGAGGGCGTGGCACCCTTTGACGGTCAAGTTGAGGCGCGCCTTCTGCCGCCTGGTCGCGAAACCATTCTTGCGTTTGTCTGTGCGGATCGTGATCTGATGGACCGCTGCGCTGCGGGGCTGTTCTGTATTGATCCGTTCCGTCGTTCCCCGGAAATGGATCCGGGAACAGCTGTGGAAATCGGCTATATGATGGGTCTGGGCAAGCCAATGGAAGCCTATACCGTGGACGGACGTCTTTATTCTGAAAAGGTCGAGGTGTACTGGCGCGATATTCTGAAACAGGATTTGCGCAAGCGCGAGGAAAGTGATGCGCCTTCCTCAGGCAGTATGGAAGATCCTGACGGCATGTTGGTCCATTCCGAAGGTTTGCTTCAGAATGGAATGGTGGAGGGCTTTATTGGTATGGCTGGTGGCCAGGTTTCCATCCAACGGGATTTCTTTCTGGCCTTCCGGAGGGCGGCTGAACGCCTTTCCTTGCGGTTGCACGCAAGGGGTTAGCTGATCGATCAGCTTTTTGCGTAGATGCCCTGACGGCAGCGTGATGCTAGATTACAGACATTGCAGACGACGGTCATGGAAGGATCGTCGTTGAAAGAACAGCTTGACGGACGTTCTAGAGCATACCCTAGAGCTGGAGGTTTTGTCTGGAATGCCGTCACGACCCGCGTTATCCAGTTCTGAAGCTGCTGTGGCAGCTCCTCGTGATGGTGAGTCCACCATAGGATGTCATCGGTTGTACGCTCAATCTGCTGCGCAAGCTGGTCGGGAGACCATTGGGTCACTTGCAGAAAATCAGTCAACGTTACACTGGGCACGTTACAGCCTTCCGAAAGTGTAAAACAGAAATAAAAGTGTAAAACAGAAATAAAAGTGTAAAAGGCTTCTAATTTTCCGTCAATAAATCGTAAAAATTTTCTCGAGAACTATAAAATTTTTTATTATTCAACAATGCTATCGTTTTGTTTCAATATTTATCTAAATGTAACACGCTCTCCAAAGTAACGATGGCGACTGAGCGAAGTGGTGACGATTTATTATTTGTGTGTGACTAAAGAAGCGGTTGCTTTGCGTTTCAGGAATCGCCGCAACCCGATTCGCCCGACCTTTTCAAGAAGTGGCGTTGTGATGTGCAGTAACCACGGCATGATCAGACAGGCGTGGGCAAAAAGGCCGTCTATCCTAGGTAGGAAGATTTCACACCCAACCCCTTCGCTGGTGCGGATAATCATTCTGGCTACATATCGGGCCGACAGGGGCTGATTGACGAAATTCAGAACAGACCCTCCATCCTGCGTTTCCTGTTCAAGCATCCGGGTATCAACAGCGGCAAGAAATATGGACGAAATTCTCAGTGTCTTGGGGGTGAATTCAAGGGCTAGTGAACGCGCAAAGCCTCTGAGGCCGAATTTCGTTGCACTGTATACAGAGCTTCCCTGCAAGGGCATTACACCAGCTATGGAATTGACGAATATGATATGCCCATTGGGAGACAATGCAGGAAGAAGTTGACTAGTCATGAGGATTGGTGATGTTAGATTGATTGCCATCTGCTCTTCAAGGCTATGTTGCGTTATATCCTTGGTTGCTTCAGGCTGTATTTTTCCTGCGCAATGAATCAGAAGTCCGATGGGTCGGTTTCTGTCCCGGATTGCGGTACTGACAGTCTGAAGATCTGATGGTTTTGTCAGATCACAGAAAACAGCTTCAAACCGGCCTTTGCCGCTGGAGATTTGTTCTTTCGCCTTATGGGGTTGACGCGTCAGCAAAAGGACATCCCATCCCTGCTCCAGCAGGAGCTCCGCGATTTCACACCCAATTCCACCCGTTCCGCCAGTCATGACGGCAAATGACGGCACCGTTATCCTTTTTTTGAAGGAAAAGGGATTCATGTAATGTGCGAGCAGGTCAGAGTTTGAGGCGTCAGGAAATGCATGATCAACTTTCTGAATAAGGCGCTTGCGTCTTCATAACGCGATAACACTTTGCGTCCTATGGTTTTTTGGGGACCAGATCCGGAGAGAGCTGCCTGTACATATGCTGTAAGTAAAGCACTAAGCAGGGGGGGGGCACAGAAAGATGTGACCCTATGACTTCTAGTCAGTCACCGTTGCACAGGCCGTCCAGCAATACGTCCAGTGTGGCTTGTACCGGTTTGACTCCTGCCTTCTTTTCGACAAACTAGGCTCATGGCCAGAAGATGACGGTTGCAGCGAGGCAGATGGCAGAGAAGAAGGCGTTTGGGCATCTGTCGTAGCGTGTTGCGACACGTCG
>NZ_BJMK01000003.1 GCF_006539125.1 Gluconobacter sphaericus NBRC 12467 | reverse complement strand
CGAGAAGGACGCACAACGCCCGCTTGCCTCTCCTATAACCTCGTCATCACGCATGACAATTTCTCCGCGCACAACCGTCATAATCGGCCACCCTGTGCACTCATGGCCGTCAAATGGCGTCCACCCACATGGAGATACAATCCAATCCGTCGTGATGGTCCGCTGCGCTGTCATGTCCACGATGGTAAAGTCAGCATCATAGCCAGGTATGATATGGCCCTTGTTACGCAAACCATAGACCCTTGCCGGTCCAGCGGACATGAGCTGCACCATCTGTTCAAGTGACAGGCGACCAGCCGACACATGATCCAACATGACTGGCACTAACGTCTGCACACCCGTCAGACCTGCCGCTGTGGCTGGCCATGGCCTCATCTTGGCTTCGAGGGGATGTGGCGCATGGTCCGAACCAATGCAGTCTACCCTCCCTTCCCGCACGGCTTTCCAGATCGCGTCATGATGAAACTGGTCACGGATCGGCGGATTCATGACGGCAAGACCACCCAGCCGGTTATAGATTTCCGGCCCGACATGCGTCAGGTGATTGACCAGAATCTCGGTCGTCACGAGATGGCGATAAGCCTTGAGATACTCCAGTTCCTCCGCTGTCGAGACATGAAGAATATGAATCGGACGTCCTGTTTCGACCGCAAGTGCTGTCAGGCGTCGTGTTCCAAGGAAGGCGCATTCCACATCATGCCATTCCGCGTGGAGGCGATGCGGCTCCCCCTCTTGGTACATCGCCCTGCGCTTCTGAAGCCGGTCATGGTCTTCGGAGTGAAAACAGATACGCCGACGCCCATGGCGCATAATGCGCTCTACACTCTCGTCGTCATCCACAAGCATATCGCCCCGGGATGAACCCAGAAACAGCTTGATGGCACAGACCGCATCATGCGTCTCGAGTGTCTCAAGCTCGAGCGCGTTCCGCTTGGTCGCCCCGATATACAGGCCGACATCACACCAGATCTGCCCGTGCACGGAAGCAATCTTTTTCGTGAGCGTCGGAAGATCCGTTACGGGTTCCGCAGTGTTAGGCATATCAAAGAGAGTCGTAATCCCTCCCAGAACTGCCCCCCGTGTTCCATCGCTGAAATTCTCGACTGCCGGATCACCTGGGTCCCGAAGATGAACATGCGGATCAATCAGCCCCGGAAGCACGGTCAGGTTCCGGCAGTCCACCTCCTGATCCGCCGTAGCCGTACGAAGGTCTCCAATAGTGCTGATCCTGCCGTCCCGACACGCAATATCCGCGACATAGCGACTCTGGGGTGTGACGACCGTCCCGCCCCGCAGTAGCAGATCATAATGCATTGATGAGCCCTCAAAGCAGATAGCTGATATCCTGCCGGTCAATCATGCGCAGACATGCGTCCCAACCCATTTTTTCAATATGGAGTTGCTTGGGCGTCACGGCCTGCCTGCCCATACGGTTCTGGATATCCATCGGTGGCGTCACCAGTTCAGGATTCCCTGCCAGCGCGGCAACCTGAATTTCACAGGCCCGCTCCAGATTATAAATCCGGTTGAGAGCTTCAGCAGCATTGTTGCCAACTGCGATCAGACCATGATTGCGCAGGATCAGCACCTTGTTATCCGCAAGATCAGCAACAAGACGACCTCGCTCTTCATGCGACAGCACAAAGCCTTCGAACTCATGATACCCAACGGCACCATCAAACATCATGGCCTGCTGGCTGATAGGCAACAGGCCGTGCTTCTGGGCGGAAACAGCAGCACCGGCGCGTGTATGCGTATGAATCACAAACCCAACTTCCGGCATCGCTTCGTGAATTGCGCTGTGAATGTTACAGCCGGCGTCATTAATGTCCGCATCCTGATACTCAGGGAACGGCACACCGGCTTCGTCGATTTCGATCAGGTTGGAAGCGGTAACTTCATCAAACAGCAGGTTATACCGGTTGATCAGCAGTGCACCATCACGATCCTTGATCCGGGCCGAGGCATGAGTATGAATCAGGTCCGTCATCCGGAAATGAGCCAGGATACGGAAGATCGCCGCCAGCTCCTGCCGGACGGATAAGCCTGTGGACGTAATGGACGCTGCATTCTGTGTCATAGTCATATTCCTGTGCTCTGTAACGATAGGATATCGGTCCCTTTCCAGAATGAAAACGATATCCCGCATGTCATGGAAAAATCTTCTCTGCTTAAAGCGCCGCAGAGAAGGAGAACATCGCCGTAAAACCAGCCCCGATGATGTAAAGCGGAGCCGAGCCAGCGACTGTCGATCCGTTCATGGCACGTGCAGATTTTGCATTGAACTGCGTGCTGTAGATTCCGGCCAGATAGTGATTGTTTGTCAGATTGACGAGATTGAGCTGAATTTTGGGCGCCTTGACCGGACCAATTTTCGGCAGACGATAACCCAGAGTCATATCAACCGTCTTGAACCCGGGAATTTTTTCGTCATCCATAAACGTCGAATACTGACTTGATACATAATGCATCTGAATATTACCAAATATCCGGCTGTCATTATAGTTTACACCAAGGTTAGCCGTCCATGTCGGAGAACCCGTAGCCGTATTTCCAGCAGTCCGGAGATATGTACCCTGGGTCGGAATGTTGTTGTCAATCGTTGCATGCAGGTATTCACCCGATGCAAAAACGGAGAAGTGGTGAAACGGCGTTGTTCCAACCGAGACATCCGCACCCCGGCTTGTCTGACCACCAGCATTGACATACTGCGTAACCAGACCTGCATTCTGAACAACAACTGTCTGAACCTGACGGTTCGTGAAGTTATAGTTGAAAAGCGTCAATTGGGCGTTGATCAGCTTGCCGCTATAGCGATAGCCAAGTTCCTCTATGATCGACGTTTCGATCTTCTGGTCGCGGGATGCCCGCCCCGTAATCTTGCCCGTGCTGGCACTGACGGAGTCCGCAATCTGGCTCGGATCCGGAACACGGGAGTTCACACCCGCATCCATAAAGATCTCATGCTCGTCATTGAAATCATACCGCGCACCAATGCTCGGCATCGGAGCTGTCTGGTTGTTGTTGATGTTATAGGTCACGCCGGGAATGCGGTTGAAATCCTGCGCACGATAGAACAGATATTTAAAACCAGCCTCAAGCGAAAGACGGTGATTCAGATAGGAGGCACGATCGCCCAAGAAAATCTGGTTCGTCTGAATGCGGTTGAGCACGTCAGAGAAATTATAGAGCTTTCCGTTCGGCAGATATACGGCCGAGGAAGTACTGCCCCACAGGCTCTTGGGGCTGCCAGAAGCATTTAGATAGTTGAACTGACCTGCCTGTGACTGCTCTGTAAAGCCATACCAATCTCCGAAAACCAGACGGTTATGCTCGCCAATTTTCCATTCAAGCTTCGCATTGATACCCGAACGCATGAAAAGCGCTGGTGAATTGGCATACAACAGTGCCGAATTGGCCGTAGAGCCATTTCCTGTCTCAAGCTGAAGCCCCGAGATCTTCTGCGTGCCCTGATAGGCCGAAGACGCAGACAGGTTCATCGCCCCCGGAATGGCTGCTTCTGCCCAGTAGAGATACGGGTCAACATCCAGGGCAAGGTTACGGGAGAGCGCAAAATGCTGGTTCAGGGTCGCAAACATGCCCTGATAGACATTCTGGTGCAGCTTGTAATAGTTGGTATCACCCGGCGTAAATTTGCTCGTATAATTGTAATTCTTACCGTAGGTATTCCACGCAGACATAGTTGGAGGACGCTCGAGCTGGAAATTAAGCTTGGTCCATTCCACTGCAAGGGTCGTCCGGTGCCCACCCTGCCAGTCCTTGATAAACTTGGCGTCCACGTGCTCGCGCCAGTTATGACCCGGACCGCGCCAGTCATCACCAACAAAGTTGGAATAGGACACAAATCCACGCACCCCGGTATTCCCGATATCACCCGTATCAATACGACCATAAACCTGACGGGTATTATGGGCGCCATAGGTAATATTGGTTGACGCTCCCAGCTTATGCTCTGGATTATGCAAAGCCATGCGGATCGTACCCGCAGCGCCATTGGAACCCGGCAGATCGAAGCTGGTTGATCCAGGGCTAAGCCGGACTTCCTCAAGGTTCAGCGCATCCACCGCTTCCTGAGGATAGAATGTACCATCATTGGTGATCGGAGAATTCTCGTACAGCCAGATGATCTCATTGTTGTTCAGACCACGGACCGTGATGTTTCCCGGCTCGATACCATAGGGATCCTGCGTCGCCACAACCGCTCCCGGCTGCATCGCCATCAGCTGTTCGGGATTGGCTGTAGCCGGTTGCGTCTCAATAAAAGCACGGGTCGTTGCGACCGAAGAGCGGATATCCTTAGTCATGGACAGCAGGCCACCGCCGCTCTGTCGATGCGTATGCACGGCAATCGCTTCGATATCACCCTTGGCATCAACGCTTTTCGGCTTCCTGGCCCCGCCTTTGGCCGCCTTCGGCTTTCCTGCTTTTGCCTGTGGCTGAGAGGCGGATACCGGCGTTGAATGCCTGCTCTTGATGTCCGCTCCATACGCTACGGTACCAGCTCCGTAAATCAGACCCGTCGTAGACAGAAGCAGTATTCGTGCAGCTGACCAGTGTCTCATCGCTCTGCTCCCTATAATACCATGATGATCGCGTGCTTTACTGTAAGTATCGCTCTCCTAGGAGGCGATGCCGTGCAGCGATATTAAGCAACGCGAAAATGTTTCCGTTTCGTGATGATATAAGCATCCGAATATTTGAGGCGGCAACAAATTGGTTATTAGGAGATCAGCAGCGCTATATCGTCTCGTGATAGCTCCCCCACAAACAGCATGAAAACCTGACCAGAAAAGTATATATTTCAATGATTTGCGATTATTCGAAACCTTACACCACCCTACGAATTTCAAAGGTTTTAGTCGAATTCAGGTTTGATTAGGGTGAGCTTCAGCAAGCGAGTAGAGAGATTGCCTGCAATCAGTTCGGATTCGAATCCATATCAGTAGATGGTATTCGTTCTTTCGTTATAAGCATGAGCTGGCCTTACAGGTCTGGCTACCAGGGTATCCTGCCTATCAGGGCGCCGGTTTTGCGGAACACAGATTTATACGGAGCGCGACATGTTGCTTGTGAGGGGTGGCCACGTCATCATCGATACCGGAACGATCCTGAAGGATGCGGCAATCTGTATCGAAAACGAGACAATCAAGGAATTCGGTTCCTGGACCGAGATGCAGTCGAAATATCCTGCTGCCAATGTCATCGGCGATGGAACCTCGCTCGTCATGCCGGGTCTGATCGACGCCCATTCACATGGCCGTGGCCTGTCGCCCATCCAGAAGGGCGTGCTTTACGACTACCTCGAGAACGCTTTTCTCGACTGGTCAGCTATGGTCTATCTGCCGAACGATCTGTGCTCCGCTCTTTCAGCGGTTCGTCATCTGCGGGGCGGCTGCACCACGATCCATCACACCGGGTGGAACGATGAAGGCCCCAAAGCGCTCGAACAGGCCCGTCAGGCCATCAACAGCTATCGCGAAACCGGTATCCGTCTGGCTTATTCGCCAGCAGTTCGTGACCGCAACCGATTCTGCATTGATGAAGGGGACTTCCTGAAGACCCTTCCAGCGGAGCTGCACGATTTCGTCCTGCCAATGACACGCTATGATGCACGCGCGATTGCAGACGGCTATCTCGATCTCTTCGAGACCTTACACCGCGAGGAAGACACCCCGATGAGCAGGGTTCTCCACGGACCTTCCTGGGCGCACGGCTCCACTGACGAATTCTTCACCCGAATCCGCGACAGCGCCAATTCCCACGGCGGCACCCCGATCCATATTCATACACTCCAGACACCTCATCAGCGCGCCTGGAGCATCAAGACCTTCGGCTGCTCTCTCGTGGAACATCTGGACCGCATCGGTCTTCTGGGGCCTAATACCACGTTGGGTCACGCCGTCTGGCTGTCTGAAAAAGACATCGACCTCATCGCCGAGCGCGGTGCCAGTACGACGCATCATGGCTCCTGCAACCTGCATGTCCGCAATGGCATTTCCCCGGTCTGGTACATGATGCGCAAGGGCATCAACGTTGCTCTCGGCATCGACGATAAATCCCTGAACGATGATGATGACGTCCTTATGGAACTGCGGATGTCGGCCATGCTCTCGCGTGTTCCGGGCTTCGATCTTGCGGAAATGCCTCCCCTGACATCAGGCCAGATCCTGTCCATGGGAACAACAAACGCCGCACGGACACTGGGTTTCGAGCAGAACCACGGAACGCTTCAAGTCGGCGCAGCTGCTGACCTCGCAGTCATGGAGACGGGTTCCATGCTACACGATCCTTGGACTTCGGAAAATCTTTCCATCCCAGACCTGCTCCTGTGGCGCGGAAAGGGACAGGACGTCCGCGATGTCATTGTCAACGGCCGCATTGTGATCCGTGACCGCAAGTTCCAGACCATTGATGTCGAGGGGCTATATGGTGAGATCCGCAGCTACGTGAAACATCACGAGACGAAGGCCGCAACACCCGAGCGCATCTCCGCACTCGCCAAACTGCGTCCCTATTTCCATGACTGGCACCGCAAGATGCTTGATCACCTCGATATTTCGGAGCCGTTCTACCTCGTCAACGGACGTCACTAAACCACAACACGCCCGGTTCCGGAGAGCACTCTCCGCAGTGCTCCCCAGTCCTTATCATCGCTGAGGAAAATCATGATGCATCGTCGCTCCCTGCTGACCGGAATGCTAACCGTTGCCGGAACATCCCTGATTGGGAGAGCCCACGCATCAACTCTGGAGAGTGTACGCCAGCAGGGCTTCATGCGCATCGCGACAACAGGAGCCAATGCGCCCTATAGTTTTCTGGACGCTGACGGAACCCTTACAGGTTTCGATCTCGAATGGTCCCGGCTGATCTGCAAAGGCCTTGGTGTTGAGCCGCGTTTCTCCTACCTATCCTGGAGCGGAATCCTCCCCGGCCTGATGGCTGGCCAGTATGACGCTGTCATGAGCGCCGTCCGGGTCACCCCGGAGCGTAAGGCCAGCTTCGTTTTTTCAGAGCCTTACTGCACCGATTCCGCTGCGGTGATCGTACGGGCTGACAACAACACCATTCATGAAGTCGAAGACCTGCACGGACTGACCATTGGCGTCGCATCCGGCAGCATTCTTGAGGACGTGGCTCATAATCAGGCCAAACCCGGCACACTACGCTCCTATCCGGGTCTGCCTGACATTATCATGGATGTCATGTCTGGCCGACTGGACGCCGGGATCGTCGGATGTGGCGGCGCGCAATATGCCATCAGACAGCAGCAGGTGCCCCTCAAGCTCGTCGGACGTGAAATCGATCCTCATCCTCTGGCAATGATACTGCCATCCGGCTCCGAAACACTTGCAGCTGCCGTCTCAGAACAGATCCGCGCCAGACGAGCGGACGGTCAGGCCAAATCCTTGTCCGATCACTGGTTCGGGGCCTGAAATCCGTGGTGAACTGGCATTTCGTCGCCCATATCATGCCGCGCCTCCTCCAGGCCTGCGGCGTCACGCTCGAAATCAGCATGGCGGCGCTGGTTATGGCCACCTGCCTCGGGCTGTGTATTGCGCTGGCACGCCTGTCGTCGGTGCGCGCCATCTCACTCCTAGCCTGGGGATATGTCTGGATTCTGCGGGGAACGCCTCTGCTGCTTCAGCTCTTCGCAGTCTATTATGCCGTCCCCCAGAGCGGCTTCCGTCTTGACCCATGGAGCGCTGGCATCCTGACGCTCGGCCTCAATTCCGCAGCCTATTTCTCCGAAATTTTCCGCGCCGCCATCCAATCCGTCCCATCAGGACAGGCCGAAGCGGCAGCCGCAGTTGGTCTTGCGCCTTTTCAGATCATGCGCCGCATCGTGCTGCCACAGGCGCTCAAACCCGCATTGCCCCCTTATGTCGGACAGGCCATCACACTTATCAAAAATTCGTCGCTTGTGTCCGTCATTGCCGTGCCGGATCTGATGCTGACCGCCCAGAGCATCTATTCCGTAACATTCAAGGTGACGGAAGTGATGGTCGCAACCGGCATTCTCTATCTGGCGATCACCACAGTTCTCCAGATCGCACAGGCGTGGATCGAACGCCGCCTCAGCTATTACACGGTGCGCTGACATGACCGTTGTTTCCTTCCAGAACGTCTCCAAATCTTTCGGAGAACGCCAGGTCCTTACGGACATCACATTCGATGTCCCGAAGGGGGAGGTTGTCTCCCTGATCGGCCCCTCCGGGGCTGGAAAATCCACCCTTCTCCGCTGCGTCAACCAGCTGGATCGCCACACCGCCGGCAGTATTTCTGTCGCCGGTCAGAGCATCTCGCCCTCCTGCCGTCAACGCGACCTCATACAACTGCGCCAGCATGTCGGAATGGTTTTCCAGTCCTTCAACCTGTGGCCGCATCTCTCGGCGATCGGTAACGTGATGGAAGGTCCGGTGACTGTCCTTGGCACACCGCGCGCACAGGCACGTGAACAAGCTGCGGCACTGCTGGAGCAGGTCGGTCTTTCCGCCCATGCCAGTAAATATCCGGGCCAGCTTTCGGGCGGACAGCAGCAGCGCGTGGCCATCGCCCGCGCCCTTGCCATGCAGCCCAAGGTCATGCTTTTCGACGAAGCCACAAGCGCGCTTGATCCCGAAATGGTGCAGGAAGTGCTCGGCGTCATGGAAAAACTAGCCGAGAGCGGAATGACCATGCTGGTCGTCACACATGAAATGGCCTTCGCACGCCGTATCGGCCATCGCGTCATTTTCATGGTGGATGGACAGATCGTGGAAGACGAAAGACCCGAGACCTTCTTCTCCGCACCTGCCACCGAACGTGGACGCACCTTTCTTTCAAGAGCCCTGCCAACATGAGCCGCATCGAAGCCGTAGACGGACTGGCATTCCGCCTTCCCTCATCCCTGACTGCCCAACCACGCGACGAGGAATGCTTCCTACTGCGAATTGTCACCGAAGACGGCCTGACGGGCTGGGGTGAGGCTCATGGCAGTCCCTTCCTGTCCCGCGCCGTAGTGAACGCACCCAAAACCCATATCACCGCGCAAGGACTGCGCAGCATCCTGCTCGGCACCGATGCATCCGACATTCCAGCCCTGCGTCGCCGGATGGAAAAAAACACCCAGTGGATCGGTCGTGACGGTGTGGTCATGCAGGCCATCGCCGCCGCCGAACTGGCGCTGTGGGATCTGGCAGGGCAGCGCGCAGGCCTCCCCGTCAGCCGTCTGCTTTCGCCCGAAGCCCGGACATCCATCGCCTGTTACGCGAGCGACAAGGTTGCCGCCACGCCGGAAGGCACCGCGCTGCGCATCCGAGCCGAACGTGAGGCCGGCTTTCGGGCCCATAAACTGGGCTGGCCCCCCTTCGGTGCCAGCGAGGAAAGCGACGTCGCCTTCCTTCAGGCCGCACGCAATGTCGCCCCCGATGCCACCCTGATGGTTGATGCCGCACAGGCCTTCACGCTGGAGGAAGCCCTCTCCCGCACCCGCGCCTTCCAGCCTTTCAATCTTGCCTGGATCGAGGAGCCCCTCAACCGCGACGATCTGGACGATCAGAAGACCCTGCATGAGCAAAGTGCCGTCCCAATCGCGTCTGGTGAGGGCGAATGCGGGATTATCGGCCTGAAACGAATTGCTTCTTTTGTAGACATCCTACAGCCGGACATCACACGCTGCGGCCTGCTCGCAGCCTGCGAAATTGCCCCGCAGGTCCCGCAGGTTTGCAGCCATTCTTTCACGACACCGCTGAACATCGCCATGCATGCCCATTGGCTGACAGCAATGCCTAATGCACTATTTCTGGAATGGCCCATGTCCAAGGCGGCACTCTGGGCGCCCTACTTCCATGGAAACCTCACGCCCGTAAACGGCGAGGTTCTTCTTCCGCAATCTCCCGGCTGGGGCCTACGCCCGGATCTGGACGCACTGGCTCCTTTTATCATGCCCTCTGAAGGCTGAAACGCAGAGAGGGAGGGAGCCACAGGCCCCCTCCCTTCAACAGTAGTGATGCAGGAAAAAAGTCAGTTCTGCTGAACGTACCGAATGCAAGCCTGCGCCAGAGATCGTGTTGAGTCCACGTAAGGCAAAATATCTTCGATCGCCTCACGCAGCAGCGGCAGTTCAGTGCAACCAAGAATTACCGCATCCGCCCCACGTGCCTTCAGCCGTCGACTTGCCTCCCGCACAGGTGCAATCGCCGCAGTGATGTCCCCGCCTTTCACCATGCGTATAATCTCGTTGATGAGGAGCTGCTCTTCGACATCAGGAATCATGCACACAAAACCCGCCTTCTCGAGACGCTGGCGATAAAAACCAGACATGATGGTTCCTGCAGTAGCCATCAACGCCACCTTCTGCACCCGAACTCCGTCACTCCACATCCGACCGAGATCCTCGCAGACCGCATCCGCAATGTGCAGAACAGGAATATTCAGTGCGGCCGCAATATCGGAGTGAAAATGATGAGCGGTATTGCATGGAATCACGAGTGCCGTAGCGCCCGCCCTCTGTAGCCGCACAGCATGATCTTGCAACATCGGTAGCGGAGACGGGGCAGTAGCATCCAGAATGGAAGTACTTCGGTCCGGTATGACCGGATCAGAGAAAATCAAAAGCGGAATATGCTCCTGATCCACCTTCGCTGAGGTATTAGCGATGACCTGCCCCATAAAATCCGCAGTTGCTGCAGGGCCCATTCCGCCCAGAACGCCAATCAGCTTAACGGACTGGTCCACGACGCTGTCCCTGTTTGAGAATAATCCGCCCGATGGCGGCAGAAACGGCAGACCCGACCGGGTCAATGACGCGAACCCCCAGGCGCTCTTCCAGAGGCTCGCGGAAATGGGACATGCTCGCGCAGCCCGTCAGGACAATATCCGCCCCACGCGCCACAAGGGTCTGTCCGGCTTCCAACATCCGGTCCAGCAGTTCCGGAGAAGTCGCCTCGACCGCGTTCGAGGCAATGCCCTGACTTCCCACATACCGGTCAGCCAGACCCATCATGCGGATCTTGCGACGCTGCCGATAGGTAGAAAGGATCGATAGAGAAATGATTCCGAACTGATCCGCTTCTGTCAGGGCCTGAAGGATTGCATTTTCACCGCATCCAAGGATGATTTTTCCCGGGAACGTCTCCCGGGCACCCAGAAGCCCCGGATCACTGAAACAGGCAATAACATAGGCATCTGCTTCATTTTCCGACACGATCCTGCGCACCATCGGCGCAATATCATCTGCATCCCGCTGATACGATACGCCCGGCGGAGCGCCCGGTGTGCCCCGAACATCGATCCTGACAGGAGAAAGCGCCCGGAAATGCTCGACTTCCTGGTCAATCGCCGCTGTGACCAGCTCCGAGGAATTCGGATTGATGACCAGTATTCTGGCTGTATCGGTCATAAAAAATTCCCGCTGACAGATTGGAAAAACCGCATTTTATTTGCGGATGATAGCACCCACCTGCTCGGTAATCGGGGTGTACCATTGCGGGCGCCGATGTGCCTCAAAGTTGAACATCTTGGACTTGCCCTGCAGGCATTGATCCATGTCGCAGTCCGCGACAACGACTTCATCTGCAAGAGTTTTCGCTTCCGCAACAATCTGTCCGTCCGGATCAACGATGCATGACCCGCCGATCAGTCCGGATCCGTCCTCGTTACCAGCCTTGGCAACAGCCACACTCCAGCACGCATTCATGTAGGAATTGGACTGCGCCACGAGCTGGGCATGGAAAGTCCGCAGTGCGGCACTTTCGGTGTCACCGCCGTTAGGATCGTAAGCCGCCGAATTGTAGCCGACACAGAGCAGCTCCATTCCCTGCAACGCCAGGCATCGCCAGGCTTCCGGCCAGCGGCGGTCATTACAGATCAGCATGCCAATAATGGCATCCTTGAGCGCTGGGCCTGAATGGACGACCGGGAAGCCAATGTCCCCATATTCAAAATAGCGCTTCTCAAGTTGCTGATAGACCGCACCAGGACGCGGCTCGACTGAACCAGGAAGATGAATCTTCCGATATTTTCCCATGATCTGGCCATCCGGACCGACCAGAACGGACGTATTGAACCGCTGACCGTCCGGCGTTAATTCAGCATAACCGAGATAGAATGAAACTCCGAGTTCCATTGCGCGATCGAAAAGCGGCTGAACATTATGGTTCGGCATCGATTTTTCAAAATAATCTTGTAGTTCCTGTCCTTCTAGCAACCAGCGCGGGAAGAAGGTCGTCAGCGCCAGTTCCGGAAAAACCACCAGATCAGCACCCTGTCGAGCAGACTGTTCCAGAAGCGTTATGAGCCGGGCAAGCGTGTCTGCCCTTGAGTCCGTACGCTGGGTGGGCCCCATCTGGGCGGCAGCAATTCTGATAATGCGGCTCATTATGTTCTCGAAGCTGTATTGGAGGAGAATAGGTATTGCGTCTATTTTTGACCTGTCTTGACGTTATGGAAATTCCGAAATCGAATCAATTAAAGGCCTATAACAATTGAATGGCCTCTATTTGAATTGCTTATACGCATGCCGCCGGCCTGAAATGTGGGATCGCTTCCAGAAGCTGCGCCGTATAATTGCTTTGCGGGGCGTGGAAGATATTCTCACACCGCCCGGCCTCAACAATCCTCCCCTTCCTCAGAATGATCGCTCGGTCGCACAGCATGCGCACAACATGCAGATCATGACTGACGAACAGGTAGGACATGCCCCGCTCCCGCCGCAGCCGTTCAAGAAGCGCCAGCACCTCGGCCTGCACCAGCACATCCAAAGCAGCAGTGGGTTCATCAAGAATCAGCAGGTCCGGCGATACAATAATCGCCCGCGCAATACCCACACGGGCGCATTGCCCTCCCGACATCTGGTGTGGATAACGCTCCAGCATATCTTCCGACAGCCCGACGGACCGCGCGGTCTGCACGACAAGCTCTGCAAGTGCATCTCCCTCAGGGACCGGCCCCATTCGCAGCAGTGGATCAACAATCGACCGGAAAGCCGTGTAACGCGGATTGAGACTGCCTGCCGCATCCTGAAAAACGAACTGGATTTGCCGACGCTGTGGCGCCCGATAAAAATCCTCGGCGGAAAGTGAACTGATCGACGTCCCGTTGAACAGGATTTCACCACTGTCCACATCTACCAGACGACTGATAAGCCGGGAAATCGTGCTTTTTCCCGAACCGGACTCTCCGATCAGTCCAAGACATTCGCCCTGACGGATAGAAAAGGACACGTCATCCACGGCCCGGAACCCGCTCTGATATTCCTTCACCAGATTTCGTACCTCCAGCAATACCGCAGGACCGCTTTCCTGCCGGGCGGCAGCATCCTCCGGCGCTTCCAGTAAAGATGTTTCATTGGGACATGCCGCAACCAGCCGACGCGTATAGTTGTTCTGCGGGTTACTAAAGAGCATTTCGGGCGTTCCGCGCTCTACGATTTCACCATGTCGCATGACCGCGACATCATCGCTGTACTGCGCCGCCATTCCCAGATCATGCGTCACGAGAATCATGCCCATGTCCTGCTCGCGCGTCAGACGCAGGAGCAAATCCATTGCCGATTTCTGCGTCAGAACGTCCAGACCCGTCGTCGGCTCATCCGCGATGATCAAATCAGGCGAACATGCCACTGCCATGGCAATGACGATGCGCTGGCACAGACCCCCTGAAAGCTGATGGGGATACGCATTCAGACACCGCGAAACGTCCGTGATGCTCACCTGATGCATCAGTTCCACAAGCCGCGCCTGCAATGCAGCGCGGTCCAGTCTGTCGTGAGCCCGGATCACGTCCGCAAGCTGGTCCCGCACCCGCCGTGTCGGATTGAGCGCCGCACGCGGATTCTGGAACACCATCGCAATGCCTGCCCCGCGCAGACTGCGCGGAACGTGACGTGTAATATCCTGCCCCCGGAACCGAATTGTCCCTTCCGTCACGACAGCCTGTTTCGGTAGCAATCCCATCGTAGTCAGCCCTGTTACGGACTTGCCCGAGCCACTTTCCCCTACAAGCGCAAGCACCTTCCCGCGCTCAACGGACAGAGAAATGCCATGCAGGACTTCTCTGCTGCTCCGGTCAGATGTGAAGCTGACGCGAAGACCATCGATGGTCAGAAGAGGTTCGTTCATGAGCGTGTCCTCGGATCGAGCAGGTCCCGCAGGCCATCTCCCAGAAGATTGAAACACAGGATGGTCACCATCAGCATCCCGCCTGGAAACACCACCAGCCACCAGCGCCCCGAGGACATGAAATGTGCCCCGTTGGCAACCATCACTCCCCATTCAGGCGTCGGTACCGGAATACCTAGTCCCAGAAAGGACAACCCTGCGGCATTGAGAATAGCCCAGCCTAGATTGAGGGAGGCCTGTACGACGATGGTCGGCAAAATATTGGGCAGCAGGAACATCAGCACGATGCGCGTGGGCGACGTTCCGCTGACATGCGCCGCCTCGACCCAGCCCAGATTCCGGCGCGCCGCAACCTCGCTCCGTGCGATCCGAATATAGAACGGAAAATTGATAATGGCCGTCGCATAGATCAGATTGGCGATTGAATTCCCCAGAACTGCCACAAGCGCCATGGCCATGACGAACAGCGGAAACGCCGTCAGCACATCCACAATGCGCCCCGTCACACGGTCCAGCCAGCCCCCCTGATACCCACAGAAACACCCGACCGTTACACCCGCCACAAGCGAGATCGCCACTGCAGAAACGGCAATCGACAGGTCAAGGCGCGCCGCCGCAAGGATCCGGCTGAATACATCACGCCCCAGCTCGTCGGTTCCAAACCAGTGCTGCCCGTCAGGCGCAAGAAGCGCATGCGGTACGTCCGAAGCCAGCGGATCGTATGGCGAGATTACGGGCGCAAGCACCGCCAGAATCACGATGATAGAAAGACCACCGATTGCCAGCGCTGCCACAGGCTGCTGGCGGATAAAACGTCCGAACCCGAAGCGCTTTGAGCGCATTGTGACATTCATCATGGTCATTCCACACTCACTCGCGGGTCCAACACACCCAGCAGCAGGTCAATCACCAGATTTACCAGAATGAACAGGCACGCCATCAGCAGGATAAACCCCTGCACCGGCGCATAATCGGACGAAACGAGCGCATCGAGCGCATAGGACGCTACACCCGGCCAGGAGAAAATTTTCTCCACCAGCACATTCGCCCCCATCATGGTCGAAAACACGATCCCCACAGTCGTCAGGACCGGCATCAGCGCGTTGCGCAGCGTATAGACGATCATGATCCGCCAGGTCGGAAGTCCCATGGCCCGTGCCGTACGTATATAATCTGCCCCCAACACCGAAATCACTGCCGCCCGCGTCATACGGGTCAAAGGCGCAATCACAAACAGCGCCATGGTCGTGGCCGGCAGAACAAGCTGACCGGCAGCCTCGTGCCACGCCGTCCAGTCCCCCGCCAGCGCACTGTCAATCAACAGGAGACCCGTCAGCCTTGGAGGTTGAGGAAGGAAAATATTAATCCGGCCAGTCGGGTCCGGCGCAAGACCCAGCCAGTAATAACAAACGTAGACCAGCAGAATCCCCGAGACGAACGGCGGTATGCAAAAACAGGCGGAACAGAAAGCACGGACGAACTGGTCGTATTTCGAACCGGACCACCAGGCCGCCGTCAGGCCCAGAGGGAGAGAAATCAGCAGGCTGAGAGCCAGTGCTGTCAACGTCAGTTCCAGCGAAGCAGGCAGGCGTTCCTGCATATCCCGTGCCACGGACTGTCCAGTCGTCAGGGAGCGACCAAGATCACCCGTCACGAGGTTTTCTAGATAGTGCAGAAACTGGACGGGCATGGGTGCATCAAGCCCCATTTTGTGGCGCAGTTCCTGAATTTCGGCCTGCCCGGCATTAGGGCCAGAAGCAAAATAGACGGCAGGATCACCGGGAAGCACCCGCATCATGATGAAGGTGAAGAGAATGACGCAGAAGAGCGCGGGAAGCGCCGCGCCCAGACGCAGCCCGATCCGGCGGACCAAAGGCGGGAGGAGATGTTTTTCCGCGGACATGCTCAGCTCCGGGCCAGAGTGCGGAAATCGACCTGACGGTAATACTGGTATGTGAAGCCAGTAAGGTCAGGGACGGTTACGGCATCCATGTTGGGCTGCCACAGAAGGATTAGCGGAACCTGATCGACGAGCAGGTCCAACATGCCCTGACATTCGGCCACATAGGCCGCTTCGTCTGTCTCAAAACGGGCCTTTTCCACAAGCTCCACCATTTGCGGACTATTCCAGTTGGAGAAATTCCAGCGCTGGTCGCGGGTGAAATACAGGTAGAAGAAATAATAGGCATGCTCGATCCAGCCGGCCGCTGTGTCGGTGTAGAAATCGAGCTGTCGCCGGGCCTGCATGGTATTGAACTGTGCATCCGGGAGCTTGTCGATTCTGACCGTAATGCCGATATGACCTAGCGCTTCCTGGATCAGCGCGGCCATGGGCTCAGCTGTTGTCGTCTGGCTGGTGGCATAGGAGAAGGTCGTGTGAAAACCGTCGGGATGGCCGGCTTTCATTAACATCTCGCGCGCTTTCTGGACATTCTGCGAAAATGGCAGAGGCTGAGGAAAGTCAGGCGCAGGCGACCGCTCTGACCAGTCTGCGCCATAAAGGGGTTTGCCGCGTCCAAAAATGCTGGCGGCAAACAGGTCCTGATACGGCAGAGCCAGCGCAATGGCACGGCGGACAAGAACATTATCGAACGGCGCGCTCTGTGTATTGAAAGCCAAGTGCGTGAAGCAGTTGCTCTCCACAACAGAATCGATGTGGACCTTGCCGCGCCGGGAAAGCGCCATGATGTCATAGGCCTCAAGGTCAATGACAATGTCAGCGTCCTCGCGTTCGATCAGCCCGGCGCGGGTTGTGGCTTCAGGAACGGTCTGGCTGATGATCCGCTGGAAGAAGGGCGGTGCTCCACTGTGCCAGCCGTTATGACGGGTCAAGGTGACATTCACGCCGGGCCTGAAGTTCTCGACACGAAAAGCCCCTCCGGCGGCCGTATTGTGCTGGAGCCACTGCTGGGCCCAGGGATCGTCTGATGTGGCATGCTGTCGGGCCAGCCGACTGTTGACCATGATCGCATAAGGCATGGCCAGATTGGCCATTGCCAGGCGGTCGGGCTTGGGCAAGGAAATCTCGATGGTGCGCTCACCAGCAATGCGGAACTGATCCGGTGTGGTCAGGGAGCCGCTGCTAAACTGGGGGCGGGCGAGCGAGTTGGCCGAGACACAGCGATCAAGAGACCATTTAATGTCTTCAGCCATGACGGGTGTGCCGTCATGCCAGACGGCATTGTCCCGAAGGTGAAGTGTAAGACGCCTCTGGTCTGCGCTGATCTCGCAGGATTCAGCAAGCTCGCCCTGCAGATGCGCAGGATCGAACGTCGCGAAGGCCCCGATAGGACGACTGCCGAACGTCATGAGGCGATCATAGACATTCATGCTCAACCCGAAGGACTCACGGGTCGATCCGAGCATGGTGGGATCAAGCGTATTGATGGCACCGCCCGTGACATGACGCAGCGTCTCTCTTCGGGACTGGGCCAAAGCGGAACCCTGCGGGTACGGGAGTGTCAGGGCAGCCCCCGCACTGAGGGCCGAACTCAGGAAGGCCCGACGGCTGAAGATGTTTCTGACCATAGGCTCAGGCATCTTCCAGTGTCATGGGATGACCGGCAGGCCAACGAAGCTCCGCCTGCCGAATGTCGTAGTCTTTCAGATCCTGCCAGTAGGCCTGCACATCATCACGAAACAGGGCACCGGTGATCCCAGAGACCAGCTTGGGCACAGAGAATTTCATGGCGTTGATGGATGATCCTGACGGCCCAAAACTCATCGTGGCCGCGATCGAGAACAGATGGATATTCCGCAGCCACGGCGTTTCACCGGGAACGCGTTCCTGGAGCGTGTAATCGTTTCCCAAATAGGGAAAGGCCGCCAGGCGGCTGTTCTGCTCACCCGGAGCAGGCGTAAAGCGGTCTTCCCAACGGGCGATATTTTCAGCAGCACGAGCCAGTTCCGGGCGCTGCGCAGGATTATGCTCAATACCGGTGGCGCAGATGACGTAATCCGCCTCAAAAGGCCCCTGTGCGGTCTCCAGCAGGATTTTTTCTCCCTCCATGCGGGCAGCGTTCCAGCCTGCTCCCGTATGAAGACGGAAATTCATGTGCTTCGCACAGCGGTCCCATGTGGGCTGGGGAAAACCTTCACGCAGGCCAAGAATATAGTTCATGAAGCGCCATTTCCAGACGTCATCCAGTTCGGAAAAATGCTTCAGAAAACCAGTAAAGGTCAGCCACAGGTAAGGCTGCACAAGCTGCGGCTCCGCCCGGCGACAGAAAAGATGTACCTCTCCTGCCCCTGCTTCCAGAGCGGTCGCTGCATTATCGAACGCTGATGCACCAGCTCCAAGAACGGCAACGCGTTTCCCACGCAGAGCCGCGAAATCAATACCTTCAGCCGTGTGGGCGCGAACCTGTGCAGGCAGCGCTTCGATGAAGCCCGGCATAGACCAGCGACCCAGACTCTCCTGTCCCGTGGCAAGAACAACTTTGCGGGCAAAACGGCGCACCGGTTCCGCACCTGCACTCTGGAGCAGGACACACAAACCGCCTTCACAGGGCTCAATATCCAGAACAGTCGTGTCATTCTGGACCGGAATTCCAACGGTATCACGCAGCCAGAGCAGATATTCGACCCAATGCTGCTTGGTGATCAGATGCAATGCAGTCCAGCTTTCTGCCCCGAACTTCGCTTCGTGCCAGCTCTGATAGGTCAGGGACGGAATATCGAGATCGGGGCCGGTGAAGTCCTTAGGGCTGCGAAGCGTATGCATGCGGGCATAGCTCAGCCATGGCCCTTCCATCCCCCGGGGGGCCTGATCGACCACCAGAATATTGAGGACCTCATCGCGCATCAGGCCGAATGCCGCAGCAAGACCGCTTTGCCCACCGCCCACGATCAGAACATCGAGCATTGCCTCGCCGGAGGGGGCCACGTGCCGGAATGTCCAGGAGCGGCGTGGATGAGCGATGCGATCAAGGTCATCACGAACGCGGACTGTCAGGTCGGCCAGAGCGTGATTTGTCTGCGGGAGGGCGTCTGAGGTCATTTTGTACACCGCCTGTCATCTGGAATATCGTTTACAGGAGAGAACGAAAAGCAGCTGATGTGAACTGTTTTCCCGGCTTTTTCGATTGCGAATCATTGCCGGGTATAAGCCATCTTAATACCGCCCCGGAATAAAGAGCAGAATTGTAATTATTTCGTATCCGGTCCTGTCGACAGGGTATTGGAAACTGTTCCACAGTGCTGCTGCATACGCCTCTGAAGGGGAAAATCCATGGATCTGGGTCTGAATGGAAAAACGGCTCTCGTGGTTGGAGCAAGCCGAGGGCTGGGACGTGCAATCGCGATTGGCCTATGCGCCGAAGGTGTCAATGTCCTGGCAGCCTCGCGGCATCCCGCTGACATCGAAGTTTGGCGTGCAGAATTACCTGAAGAGCAGCGCAACCGTATTACAGCGCTGCAGGCCGATCTCAAGGACCGTGCATCCATTACCGCACTGGCAGACAGCGTTCTGGCCAGCGTAGGCGTAGACATTCTCGTCAACAACAGCGGCGGCCCCCCAACCGGCCCCGTCAGCGCTTTCTCCGACGAGGAGTGGATCGACCATTTCACGGTCATGGCAAGCCGCTTCTTCCTGCTGGCATCCCGGCTGGTTCCCGGGATGCGGGTACGAAAATGGGGGCGCGTGCTGACTGTAGGGTCATCAGGGATCATGCAGCCTATCCCCGGACTTGGCCTTTCAAACGGGATCCGCGGAGCGATTGCCGGCTGGTCCAAGACACTCAGCAATGAGGTTGCTGTGGATGGTGTGACGGTCAACATGCTGATCCCCGGACGCATTCATACGGATCGCCTCGACCAGCTCGATGGCGCAGCGGCCTCTCGTGACGGCATAACTGTCGAAGAAGTCGCCAACCGCTCCCTGTGCAACATTCCCGCCGGACGTTATGGGCGGCCGGAAGAATTTGCCGATGCCGCAGTTTTTCTGGCCAGTGAGCGAGCATCCTACATCACCGGCAGCCAGATCCGCATCGATGGTGGAATGGTCAGGAGTGTATGATGCGGCATGATTTATCGGCCCTGCTGGAAACAGAAGATTTTCGTACAGCCGCCCGTCGTTATTTGCCCCGGGTTCTGTTTGAATACATGGACCGGGGAAGCGAACGGGAAACAGCCCTCAAACAGGGAAGAACGGCGTTGGACCATCTGCGGATCATGCCGTCTGTTCTCACTGGCTCCAGCACCAGAGACCTGTCGTGTAATATCCTGGGGAAAACCTTCCCAACCCCTCTGATCGTCGCGCCCACGGCCATTGCAGGCATGATCCGCACCGGCGGAGAAGCCCGGATCGCCTCGGCTGCGGCCCGGGTGGGAATACCGGTCTGTCTGGCCACACAATCCATCGTACCGATCGAAACCGTTGCACGGGCAGCACCGGGAAACGTGTGGTTTCAACTCTACATCTGGCAGAACCGGCAGCGGACACTGGACCTGGTGGAACGCGTCAGAACCGCCGGTGTGGAAACGCTGTTGGTGACGGTAGACACGGCCGTGCAGCCGCTGCGGCACTACAATCGACGCAACGGGTTCAGCATGGGTTTTCGGGCTACGCCACGGTCTGTCCTGGACATTGCGTCCCATCCGCGCTGGGCGTGGAATGCACTTCTGCGGCCTCTGCTGCAGGGGCGTGGAGTACCGGATTTCCCGCATTACCCGGAAGGTCTGCGCCCAAATGTCCTGCGCCCCCAACAGGACCCGTCCGTACGGCTGGCACAGGACGTGACATGGCAGGATATCGAACATCTGCGTGTGTTCTGGAAAGGGAATCTTGTACTCAAGGGGGTTTTGTCCCCTGAAGATGTAACACACGCCAGACGGATCGGCATTGATGGAATTGTCGTCTCAACACATGGCGCGCGCAATCTTGATTCAGCTCCTGCCGTAGCAGATGTTCTTCCCTCTCTGGCAGACGAAGCCGGGAATATGACAGTCATCGCCGATAGCGGGATCCGGCAGGGAAGCGATGTTTTCAAACTACTCGCTCTTGGCGCAGATGCGGTTATGGTCGGACGTCTGCCACTCTATGGTCTTGCTGCAGGCGGGGTCGAGGGTGTGGAGCGCATCCTGAACATGCTTCTGGACGAACTGCGCGTGACAATGGCACTGAGTGGAAAGGCTACGCTGTCACAGCTGGGGCTGAATAGTCTCCTGAACGTCAGGGGGCAGGAATAAAACAACGCTCCAGAAGCCGGTCTTTCCTGCTTCTGGAGCACCATGCCCATGAGCTATGTGGAAGAAACCGACCCTTTACGGCTCAACTTCCAGAAAAAGATCGTGGCTCCCCCCAGCATCAAAGCATCCATAATTAGCCCCCAGGCATAGGCTGACGTCGAACCGGCAAGAGACGCAAAAACCACCGGACCAAAAAAATTTCCGAGGTTTCCGAATGAATTGATCAACGCAACCCCGGCTGCTGCCTGAACGCCGTGCAGAAAACGTCCGGGTACGCCCCACATCAGCCCGAGGATCACGAAAATTGCAGCTGTAGCCAGTGTGAGCAGGGCGCCCTGTCCTGCAAGAGATGGTATGAATGTCATGCTTCCCAAGGCCAGGCAGGCAGTCACCAGAGCACTGAGAATACGCCTGTTATCAGTAACCGTCCCGGTTCGCTTCACGCTTATCAGGAGAGCCACTGCACCTGCAAAATAAGGAACGGTCGCAAGCCGGAGAACATTGTGCCGCTCGAACCCGGCATGAGCAATCATCTGAGGCAGCCAGAAATGAATGGTGCTGCTCACAAAAGAGATACAGAAGAAGACAACGGCAATTTTCCAGACGATCGGGAGCCTGAACGCGCCAAGAAACAGGTCGAGAGAGCGCGACTGCCGGGAAGCCCTCAGATAGGCAAGACGACCGGCCATAACTACCCGCTCATCCTCTGTCAGCCACACGGCGTGCTCCAGCCGCTCAGGAAGACAGTGATAAAGCAGAGCACCCAGAAGAATTGAGGGAAGCCCTTCAATCAGAAAAAGCCATTGCCACCCGTGCAGATTCCATGTCCCGTTCAAGTGCAGGATGACACTTGCAAGCAATGACGACACAGCGCTCGCCACTGGGATGACCACAATCAGGTAACTGACGACCCGTGCATGCAGCTTGGGCGGGAAGGCCTGCATCAGGAAAAAGAGGATCCCGGGATAAAAACCGGACTCCGCCACCCCGAGCACGAAACGCATGACGAGAAATCCGGTCCCGGTCCCGACGAAGGCCATACCTGCAGAGACAAGCCCCCAGGCAATCATGCAAACCGAAAGCCACAACCTGGCCCCCAGTCGACCAAGAATGTAATTGCCCGGCATCTCAAAGAGAACATAGCCGATAAAGAAAATACCGGCGCCCAGTCCATAAGTCGTGCCTGAAAGCATGAGGTCATGGCGCATGTCAGCGGCAGCAAAACTTACATTGACCCGGTCTACATAAGCAAAAAAAAACACAAGACGAGAAGCGGCATCAGACGGATGAGCAGCTTCCTGTCAAGCGAATCAAATCCTGGCATTATTCTCTCCGCAAGCTTTACCCTACCGATGCCACAGAGGCCCGCAGGGCAAGGGGATGTCAGGCATCAGGGGCTTCGACAAAAGTCCCGTCAAATATGACGCGCTCAACCGGCACACGCTGTGAAGGCACTTCACGCACCCGCAGATCTTCCGGAAGAATCTCAGCCGGAGCCTGCTTTCCGATGGCGATTGCGGTTTCAAAAGCATAATCGGCTGGCAGTTGCAGACCCGCATGGGTCAAATCGACATCACTAACACCACTCATAGTGTGAGCCGCCCATCCAGCATGGTGTGCCTGCAAAAGGACCAGCATGGCAGCGGCCCCGGCATCATAAGAATGAGTGCGGGAAAAAACACGATCCGGCGTTGTTCTCGGGATCATGGTGGTACGCGATGCGATATAGACGAGCGCTGACGCTGACTTGGCCCATCTCTGGTTCACCGGCTTCAGCCAAGACAGGAACTGTTCCCAGTTTTCTGTTCCTTTCCGGGCGTACATGAACCGCCACGGCTGCGAATTATACTGGGAGGGAGCCCACCGGCCCGCTTCAAGAATTTCACGAAGAACTTCGTCAGAAATTGTGTCGTCCGTAAAAGCGCGGGGGGACCAGCGATTGACGATCATTTTCATGATTGAGGAAGATGCTTCGCGGTTGGGGGCTTCGGTCATCACGGATCTCACGTTGTGGGAATGGTAACATCACGCAGCATGCTGACGAGGCCCAACTCTAACAGGATTTCCGTTTCGGATTAGTATCATAATAAATCCAAGACTATAGCTTCAGGAAATAGCGTGTTCCTGAAGCCTGTCGTGCAGTATTGGAGTTTCCAGCCGCATCGTTACCGATGTTTTGGATACGGACACCCCGGCCTCCAAAAGCTGTCATACTGGTCTCCTTATTCTGTTTTTTACTTTCGGAAAAACAGGCGGAGGGCTCGAAAAACCCTCTGGTTTTGCTCCTCTCTGTATGATTCCATTTTTCCTGAGTTGATTGGGATATGGATCATGAAGCAGTGCGGTTTCTTTGATATTGAAGCCCGGCTTACCCCGTTTCAGCGCTCTGGGTGACTAGCTCGAAGTGTTTTCCCGAACTGTGGATTTTGAAGTCCTCCGTCCGGATCTAAACCAGGCTCTAGCGTATTCCGATGAGCGCAAGGGCAGACGTCCGCCATTCGATCTGGTGTTGATATTCAAGTTCCTGATGACCCAGACGTTGAACAACCTGTCCGATGAACAGACGGAATACCTGATCAATTATTGCCTGCCCTTCATGCGCTTCTTTGAACTGGGGCTTTCAGGTCGGGTGTCGGATACCAAAACAATCTGGCCGCTCCAAAGCAACGCTATACCGACACCGAGAAAACGTATCTTCGAGAGGGACGTATTCCCGAACACTGGCAGAACAAACCCACAAAACGGTCGCACTCAGGATCGTCATGCACGCTACCCCCTGAAACTCACGGAAACGAAGCGTCAGGACGATGGAACCATACCATCCAGCGATCTCGCCATCCCGTTCGGTGCATTCCAAAATGGAAAACACGTGCCAAGCGCATCAATTAACGGTTCTTCGATCCCTCCACTTCTTACTTAATGCCTGATTTGGTCTGAGACACCTTCCCCGCGGCAGCCCAGCGGTCCTGGGGAATCGATGAACGAACAGGCCATGTGAGACTATCTGTCCGCTTCAAGCCGTGCATATTATCATCCTGTATAGGCCTTCTTGGCCATGTAAGGATACCGACAAGATACTACCAGTATGGCAGTGAACTGTTACCAGAACTTGGCCATAACTGAATTGATTTTATTGAAGAGAAGGGGACCTGGTGGAGAGAGTTGGATTCGAACCAACGTAGGCGTACGCCAGCGGATTTACAGTCCGCCCCCTTTAGCCACTCGGGCACCTCTCCGGGTCGGCGGTTCAGATATGGCGGATTGACGGCTATGTCAATTCCCTGATGTCGATTATATGCTTTTTTATGGCCAGAAGATCTCCCTCCCGTTCCGCCCCCGATCGCTCCACGAATCGTTCCTCCTCTCCCGCCGGACATGCCGAGCAGACACGCACTCCCGGTGAGCGTTCGAAAGAACGCGGTGGCCGGTCTGGCCGTGGCCATGGGGGCAGTTCCGGCTCTGGCTACTGGATTTACGGACACCATGCCGTACAGGCCGCGCTCGCCAACCCCGAGCGTGTCATTCATGACTTTCTGGCCACGCGCGAAGCCGCGCTTGCATTCGAAAGCGCTTCACGCAAGCCGCAGATCGTTGACCGTGAGCGCCTCGACAAGCTGTGTGAGCGCGATGCCGTTCATCAGGGTCTCTGCCTGCGGGTCGAGCCTCTGGAGACGCTCGCCATTCCTGATATCGTTGAGCGCAAGGGCCCGGTTCTGGTGCTGGATCAGGTGACGGATCCGCGTAATATCGGCGCCATTCTCCGCTCTGCCGCAGCATTCGGCGCGGCGGCACTTCTGGTGCAGGATCGCAATGCGCCGCAGGAAAGCGCTGCGATGGCGAAGGCGGCTTCGGGCGCGCTGGACGTTGTGCCGATCCTGCGTGAGGTCAATCTCTCCCGTGCGCTTCAGGCGCTTCAGGCCGAGGATTTCTGGGTTGTCGGGCTGGATGCCGGGGGGACGCGACTGGATGGCAAGAGCTTTGCCGGGCGTCGTGTGGCGCTGGTTCTGGGGGCCGAAGGCGCAGGGCTACGTCGCCTGACGCGCGAGACCTGTGACGAAATCGCCAGCGTCTACATGCCCGGCGACATGGAGAGCCTGAATGTCTCCAATGCCGCCGCCGTCGCACTTTACGAACTGGTGCGTCCGGTCTGAGAGGTACACGCTGAACGGGTTTCCGGGAGCACTGAATGCTCCCGGAAAACTGAGGGTCAGTTAGGGCCGGATGTGGCGGACAGGTAGTCCGTGTATCCTTCTGCGCCCTGGCTGTACCAGGTCTTCATGTTGTCCGGCTGAAGGGCGATGCCGCGGGCGAAACGCTCTGGCAGGTCAGGGTTCGAGATGAACTTACGGCCAAAGGCGATCGCATCGGCGTGACCTTCCGCCAGAGCTTTCTGTGCACTCTCGAACGTGTAGTCCTGATTGAGCACCAGCGGGCGGGTGAAGACCTTGCGGATCTGCGGGGACAGCTTGGGCTGCTCCGTTTTTCCGAACGTGCCATCCGGGCCGGGTTCCCGCAGTTCGAGCCATGCCACGCCCAGATCCTGAAGCAGTTTAGCGGCTGGCACGAAGACCGTCTCCGGCGCGCTGTCGATGCAGCCCTGCGTGTCTCCGTTGGGGGAGAGGCGTACGCCTGTACGTTCGGCGCCGATGGCTGCAATGACGCGCTCGGTGACTTCCTTCAGGAAGCGGATGCGGTTTTCGGGAACCCCACCATACTCGTCAGCCCGCTGATTCGTACTGTTTCGCAGGAACTCGTCAATAAGATAGCCATTGGCGGCATGGATCTGCACCCCGTCGAAACCGGCGCGGATGGCGTTGCGGGCTGCGTTCTCATAGTCACTCAGGATGCGGCTGATATCGGCGGCATCCAGCGCGCGGGCCTCTTCGTAAGGCTTCTTGCCTTCGTAAGTATGGACTTCGCCCGGAGCGGTCGTGGGAGACGGCGAGACGGGCTGGGTTCCGGTGACGGAGGAATGAACCATGCGGCCCATATGCCAGAGTTGGCAGACGATCTTGCCGCCCTTTGCATGCACGGCAGCAACAATCGGCTTCCAGGCTTCGACCTGTGCGTCTGACCAGATTCCCGGAGCGAACGGCCATCCCAGACCTTCACGGGAAATCCCGGTGGCTTCCGTAATGATCAGTCCGGCACTGGCGCGCTGGGCGTAGTATTCCACCATGATGGGGGTTGGAACGGCATCCTTGTCGGCGCGTGCGCGTGTGAGCGGTGACATCACGATCCGGTTGTTCGCGTGAATGGGACCGAAATCGATGGGATCGAACAGGGTTGGCATCACTTAATCTCCTCTGGACAGGGCCGCATAATGTTCGACAATAATCGAACAAGGCAAGCCTTTTGTTTGACAGGACTCGAACAAAGCAGGTGTTGCGATAAAACCTCAGGAAAGGGATAAGACCCCATGCCTGCCTACGACCATCCTGACCCCGCGACGTTCGAACTGACCTCGGTGCTCCGCGCCCTGGCCGATCCTGCACGTCTGGATATCGTCCGGCATCTGGGGCGGGTCGGAGAAGCGAACTGCGCAACGCTGGTCGGGACGCGGCCCAAATCCAGCATGTCGCATCATTTTCAGGTTCTGCGGGACAGCGGGGTTCTGCGGACACGCATCGAAGGGGTTCAGCATCGCAACTCTCTGCGTCGCGAGGAACTCGACATGCGATTCCCCGGGCTTCTGGCGGCTATTCTGAACGCTCCCTGAAGAACAGCCTCAGTTCCTGCGCCAGATTTCTTCTTGGATGCAGGTTGCGAACACCAGCCAGACGAAGAACGGCACCTGCATCGAGGCCGCCTTGCAGTCCACTTTGTGCGCCGTGCAGATCGAGGCCCCTGACATCATGATCAGGCCGACGCAGATGGCCAGACCTGTTCCGAGCTGGCGCTTGCGGAATACGAAGAACGGGAACCCCGCCCCCCCCCGCGACACAGAGTGCCCAGAGGACCAGAGCCATCGTCCGGCAACAGGATTTTTCAGCGCGCAGAAGCCGGTAGCCCGACCAGGCCAACAGGCCATCCAGCAGCGTCCAGATCACGGCGTAGGCCGGTCCGGGCGGATTGAAATACGGCTTGTTCAGGCGGTTGTACCATTGGCGGGTGGAGGGATCGTCGGCAGGGCTGATTTCCCGGGCAGCGTACTGAACTCCGAAAACCGTGCCGGCGGCGAGGACCGCATCAACCAGACGTCCCATAATCCCTGATCCTTACATAAATCCTGCTGCCGTAACGCGGCAGCAGGGCTTACGGTTCAGGGGGCCGGGGAGGCCGATGGCGCGGGCGTGCCGAAATCGAGCTCGGCCGCGATCTTCCCGGCATCCGGATTCCACAGCAGGACCCGGTCACTGCCGGCGCCGCTCAGCGTGACGGCCATCAGCCCGTCAGGACGGGAGGTGACGGACGTGATGTGTTCGCCCGCGCCCAGCGGAAGCGCCAGACGGGAAAAGCCGCCATCAACCAGCGGGACGGTCGCCGTCACGCTCGGTCGGGGATGCAGAAAACGGTAGGCAATCACGCCAATCAGCCCGAAGACGGCCGCGATGATCAGCACGCCCATCAAAATTACGGCGGCCAGAAGCGCTTTTGGTGTGTGCGACTCGCTGTTCGCCATTTCCTCGGCTACACCCTGTGTCATGTCTGATCCTGTTTCCCCATTCCGTCTTGTTGTCGATGCGTCCACGGCTGGCCAGAGGGCCGACCGGGCGCTGGCGGACGCCATCGGCACGGTTTCACGCTCCCGGGTCAAGGCCCTGATTGAAAGCGGCAATCTTTCCGTCAATGGAAAGACGGTCTGCGAGCCAGCGGAAACGCTGCGCGACGGCATGGAAATGCTGCTGACATTCCCGGCCCCCACCCCTGCCCGGCCGATCGCCGAGCAGATTCCGCTCGATATCCTTTATGAAGATGACGACCTGATCGTGCTCGACAAGCAGGCCGGGCTCGTTACGCATCCTGCTCCGGGGAACGAGACAGGCACGCTGGTTAATGCGCTGCTCGGCCATTGCGGTGAAGGATTCGAGGGAATTGGCGGCGAAAAGCGGCCGGGAATCGTGCATCGTCTGGACAAGGATACGTCCGGGCTGATGGTCGTGGCCAAAACGGCGATGGCTCACAACGCCCTGTCTGAAGCCTTTGCCGCCCGCGATATTGACCGTGCGTATCTGGCGCTCGCCTGGGGGCTTGTGCCGTCCGAAGGCGAGTTTGACGGCAATATCGGCCGTGACAAGAGGGACCGCAAACGCATGGCGGTCGTGGGCAGTGGCGGCAAGGTTGCCTTGACACGGTTCAAACTGATCGAGCCGTTTCAGGCTGCCGTGTCCCTGATCGAATGTCGCCTCGCCACTGGACGGACCCATCAGATCCGTGTTCATCTTTCGAATGCAGGCCATCCCCTGCTCGGAGACCCGGTCTATCTGCGCCGGATTCCCGCAGCGGCGCGCGGCCTGTCGCAGGATGCGAAAGAAGCGGCGCTTGATTTCCCCCGTCAGGCGCTCCATGCGACCCGACTCGGATTTATCCATCCGCGGACAAAAAAACAGCTTTCGTTCGAAACCGCCCCTCCTGAAGATTTCCAGGCCTTGAAAAAGCGACTGATCGGCTAAACTTTAAAAGGTTATTGACTTTTTTAGCTGAGCCTGTCATTAACTGCTTATCCGACGAGCTGACGCGCCGCCGGAACGGATCGTACCGCCAGAGGTCGCCCAGTTCGGGGGCTGACGGTCGGGGACGTGAAAGTCCTTCCCAATGCGTCACCTGGGTCAGACGGAACTCTTCCGTCGCCGGTCCGTATGAGTCTCCAGCTCATCCGGATGCGGGTTAAGCCCCGGGCGAAAGGAGTCGAAAACCATGGCATCCCCAGCCGTCATTTCAGTGGGTCCAGAAAACAATCTCACCCGCTACCTTCAGGAAATCCGCAAGTTCCCCCTGCTGACGCCGCAGGAAGAGCTCGATCTCTCCCGCCAGTGGCGCAAGAATGAGGATACGAGCGCGGCACACCGCCTCGTCACGTCCCATCTGCGTCTCGTGGCCAAGATCGCCATGGGTTATCGCGGTTATGGCCTGCCGGTGAACGAACTTATCAGCGAGGGCAATATCGGCATGATGCAGGCCGTGCGCCGGTTCGATCCGGAGCGTGGCTTCCGCCTTGCCACCTACGCCATGTGGTGGATCCGTGCCGCCATGCAGGAATATATTCTGCATAGCTGGTCGCTCGTGAAAATTGGCACCACGGCCTCCCAGAAAAAGCTGTTCTTCAATCTGCGCCGTCTCAAAGGACAGATGCAGGCCATTGATGACGGTGACCTGAAGCCGGAGCAGGTCAATTCCATTGCCACAACGCTTGGTGTGCCGGAGCAAGACGTCCTGTCCATGAACCAGCGTCTGGCCGCGCCTGACCACAGCCTCAATGCGCCGCTGCGCATCGATGGTGAAGGTGAGTGGCAGGACTGGCTCGTGGACGATCACGAAAACCAGGAGCAGACCTACGCTGCGTCTGAAGAGTTCACGGGGCGCAAGGCTCTGCTCGATCAGGCGCTGATGACGCTGAACGAGCGTGAGCGGCACATCCTGAGCGAGCGTCGTCTGAAGGAAGAGCCGTCCACCCTGGAAGAGCTTTCCCATCACTACAACGTCTCGCGCGAACGCATCCGCCAGATCGAGGCCCGTGCGATGGAGAAGCTTCAGAAGGCCATGGCCGCCGAAGTGGAACACCGTCGCCGCGAAAACGGCCTTCAAGCCTGAAGAAACATCTTTCACGAAAAACCCCGCTGGAGCATGGCTCTGGCGGGGTTTTTCGTGCTGAAACACCAGCCGGAATGATGGAATTGCGTTTCCCATTCTGGAGGAGACAGCAGCATCCCCTCCGGACAACCGCTCAGGACAGGTTATGCAGTCTAAGGCGGAGCGGGTGGCGTAGGGGCACGGTCATAGGCCTGACAGGCGATGAGACTACAGAGCAGAAAACAGCCCGAGACAAACGCAGCAATATCCAACGCCTTCTCTCACAGCGCATAAAAAAAGCCGGGGAAGTCACATTCCCCGGCTTTTGTCTTATTCGAGCCCCAGATCGTGGCCCGCGGAGCGAAGCACCTCAATGCCTGGAAGGATCTTACCTTCCAGCCATTCCAGGAAGGCCCCGCCTGCCGTAGAGACATAGGTCATCTTGTTTGCAACACCTGCATGGCGCAGGGCAGAGACCGTGTCACCACCGCCGGCGATCGTCTTGAGCTTGCCGTCTTCCGTAAGCTGCGCCGCATACTGAGCGACCTCGACGGTCGCCTTGTCGAAAGGTGCAATCTCGAACGCGCCGAGCGGACCGTTCCAGACCAAAGTCTTGAGCGTGTCCAGACGTTCGCGAATCAGCGCGACCGTACGCGGACCAGCATCGAGGATCATGGCATCATCCGGGACTTCGCCAATCAGGCAGGTCTCGGTCGGGACATGGGCCTTGAACTCACGCGCCACGACAGCATCGACCGGCAGGACGATCTCGCAGCCCTTCTCCTGCGCAAGATGGGCGATCTTGCGCGCCGTCTCGTGCATTTCGGCTTCCTGCAGGGACTTACCCACATTCATGCCTTCAGCGGCGAGGAACGTGTTAGCCATCGCCCCTGTGATGAACAGCGTGTCCACCTTCTCGATGACATTCCCGATCAGATCGAGCTTCGTCGAGATCTTGGAGCCGCCAATGATCGCACCGACCGGACGCTCCGGGTTTTCCAGAGCTGCGGAGAGAGCGCTTAGTTCGGCCTGCATCAGACGTCCGGCGAAGGACGGCAGGTCGCGGGCCACACCTTCAGTTGAGGCATGGGCACGGTGCGCAGCCGAGAACGCGTCATTGACGAAAATATCGCCATTCTGCGCCAGGGCCTTGGCGAACTGCGGATCATTCGCCTCTTCACCCGCATGGAAGCGCGTGTTTTCGAGAACGATGATGTCCCCGTCTTCCATCGCGCCCACAGCCGCTTCCACGGTCGAGCCAACGCATTCGGCTACGAAGCCGACCGGCTGGCCCAAAATCTGACCAAGCTTCAGCGCGATCGGACGGAGGGACATGGTCGGAACGACCTGACCCTTCGGGCGATCAAAATGACTGAACACCACAACGCGCGCGCCCTTGTCGGCCAGTTCGCGGATCGTCGGTGCAACCCGCTGCAGACGGGTGTCATCCGTGATGACGCCGTCATGCATCGGGACGTTGAGGTCGGCGCGGACCAGCACGCGCTTGCCGCGTGCGTCCACACCATCAAGGGTGCGGAAGGCCATCACTCAGAGGGTCCCGAACAGGGCTGCCGTATCGGCCATACGGTTGGAGAAGCCCCACTCGTTGTCGTACCAGGAGCAGACGCGCACCATCTTGCCACCATCGACAAGGACCGTCTGCGTCGCATCGAAGATCGACGACGCCTTGTCATGGTTGAAATCGGAACTAACGAGCGGCGCCGTGTTGTACTCGAGAATACCCTTCAGAGAGCCTTCGAGCGAAGCAGCACGGATGGCTTCGTTGACGGCTTCGGCGGAAGCCGGAGCGCGCGTCGGGACGAAGTCCAGCGAGACGACCGAGACATTCGGCGTCGGAACGCGGATGGAGGTTCCGTCCAGCTTGCCCTTTAGGTGCGGCAGAACCAGACCGACGGCCTTGGCGGCACCCGTGGAGGTCGGGATCATGTTGAGCGCGGCGGCGCGGGCACGGCGCGGGTCCTTGTGCAGGGTGTCCACCGTGCGCTGATCACCCGTGTAGGAGTGGATCGTGACCATGTAGCCACATTCAATCCCAAAAGCCTTGTCCAGAACGGAGGCCACGGGCGCCAGGCAGTTCGTGGTGCAGGACGCGTTGGAGATGATCTTCATGTCCGGCGTCAGAACATCATTGTTCACACCGTAAACGATCGTCGCATCGACGTCCGTGGCCGGAGCAGAGATGACGACCCGCTTGGCACCGGCTTCCAGCAGGGCCGAAGCCTTTTCGCGGGACGTGAAGAGGCCCGTGCATTCCATCGCCACATCGACGCCCTGGAACGGGACCTGTGCCGGGTTGCGCTCGGCGGACACCTTGATCGGACCATAGGTACGACCATTGGCTTCGATGATCAGGCTGTTGCCCTCGGCGCGGACAGTTCCCGGAAGACGGCCATGCGTGCTGTCATAGGCCAGAAGGTGCGCGTTGGCCTCGACGGAACCCAGATCGTTGATGGCGACAACTTCGACATCCGTGCGACCGCTCTCGATGATGCCACGCAGCACCAGCCGTCCGATCCGTCCGAAACCGTTAATCGCGATTTTTACAGCCATGACCTGCCCTACTCCGTTTCTTGAAAACTCGGGCATCCTCCATAGCACCGCCACAGCAGAGCAACAGGGGGCATCAACAGTTTTTCATTAAGTTGGCTCTATAATCTTGCTCAAAGCCTCCGTTCCTGCGACGGTTCCGCACGATATGGCACCTTTTGTCCGACATTTCCGTTCGCCGCGGGGTTCTGTGCCCCGCTCCGTCCTCCTGATGGGAGGGCTTCTTCTGGCCGCGCCCCTTCTCTCGGGATGCAAGCTGCTGGACCAGCGCACGTTCAACCCGAATGCGGGCAAGCCCCCTCACCCCCATATTCCGCCTGCGCCGCCTGCACCGCCGCCACATGCTCCGTTTCTGGCGATCGCAGGGGGGACGCCAGAATCCGAATACGGCCCCATCGTGGAACGCGCTGCGAAGGCTGCCCTGTCACGCAAGGCGAACGTCCTCTTCATCGTGCAGGCCTTTGCACCGCCACAGCCGACCCCCGACGGTCAGGCACAGGCCTTAACAGATGTGACCAACCATCTGGCGGCAGTCGTCGCGTCCCATCTTGAAAAGGCTGGCGCACAGCCCATCCAGATCGAAATGCACGCCATTACCGATCCGTCGGCCACAAAACCGTCCGTCCGCGTCGACGTACGCTGATCTCCGAAGCCATGCCCGGAACAGAGGCGCTGTGAGGTACCGGACCGGGACCAAACTGGTGCTGGGTATCCTGTGCACCGGTTTCGGTCTGTGCCTCTTTCTTAACGCCACAGCCCTCGCCGTCCTGCGGACAACCGCAACACTCCGGGAAACATCTGCTCCTTAAAGCAGCCGGGTCAGAAGCAGCCCCAGCGCTACACCAATCGCAAACAGGATCAGGCCGTTGCGCAGACGTGTTCCGATCGGCGTCCGCTCGGGCACAACAGTTTGCGTCACGCTGTCACGCAGCGCAGCCATTTCTTCCTGCTGCGCACGGGCTTCTTCCTGTTCCTGCCAAACCCGGCCGCTCATGCGCCGGATGTAATGCCCGGCATCGGCCGGGGTTGTTGCGGCATGGTCAACAACACGTTCGGCCAAAGTCCGGTTTGCCGTATGTCCCAGCCCCAGAACGCGATGCGCAGGACAGGCGGCCAAAACTTCCAGCACCAGCGGGTTTTCGAACACCACAAAATCGGACACGTCCCCGCCCCCACGAATCAGAACGATGATGTCTTCCCGGCAGGTGCGGATCGCCTCTGCCAGACGACTTGGATCGTTCATGGCCGTGGGCAGACTTCGCACACGTTCCGGGCGCCAGGCCCCGCCGAGAGCCTGAAGGAAATCCTCGGCCACCAATGCACTGGAGGCTGCGGAATGAATCAGCAGGAGCCGCGCCTCCGGCCGGGTGGGATAGGGGTGAAATGCGCAGGGCAACCCACGCAGGACGTCCAGAACGGAACGTTCGACGCGTTCGATCTTCTGACGATCCGGATCATGCAGTTCCACGGCGACCACTTCGAAACGCAGAACGACCTGTCCGCGATACTGTCGGGCGCGCAGCATGCCGGTGACATGGACGTAATCGCCGGGCCCGACTTCGGCCCGCGCCAGAATGGATTTCTGCACTTCGAGAGCCAGGGTGGTTCCGAATTGCGGATCGGTCAGGGGAAGCTGGTAATATTTGGGATAAGCATTAGGCGCGGCATCACCAAGCTGTCCCGCTACGATCAGCGGAAAGCCCCATTCGTCGAAAGCGGCGCAGATCTCATCCAGCCGGGCAGAAAACAGATCCTGCACCTGAAGCGGCGAGAGGACTGTCAGTGTTGTTGTGTCTCCCGCCGCGGAAGATGAGCGGGAGCGTCTCGGAAAAGCGTCCATTTGTTACCATATGGAGAAAGAACAAATGTTCTCACAGGGGGCTGAGGCCCTCTCACGTGATTTTTTGCCTGTTTTTCAGAAGGTTGTGAACTGGTGGGCCGATTTGATCCCGAAGCGCTGTTCAAACGTCTTGCCCGGTCCCGGTTCCGCACCCGCTTTCACCTGGACGATCAGGCGCGACTCTATCTCGAAAGCCGGGGCCTTGATGCCGTCATGGAACATGGCACGGCTTTCATTGCCGAACGTCTTGCCCCGGCCCATCCACCCCGCGATGGCAAGCAGACGCCCATGCGCGGGCATCCGGTATTTATCGCACAGCATGCCACAGGTGCGTGCTGCCGGAGCTGCCTGTCCAAATGGCATGGCATGGCCCCCGGCAGGGCTTTGACACCCGAACAGCAGGCGCAGATCCTGCTTGTGCTGCGAAGCTGGATCGAGCGGGATTTTGGGCGAACCATACCCAAAAGCCCGGCGCAGGGGGCGCTCTTCTGAAGCCTCAGTCCGGTTGGCGACGTGGCACGAACCGCTCCGCCAGGAAGATCAGCAGAAGTGCCGCAGCCCCCAACACGATCTGCGAACGCGTTTCGGGCTGGATCAGCATAGCGGCCAACGTGCATCCGATAAGGACCAGCGCCACATAAGCCTTCCAGGGCGACTCAGGCACGAGCTTCAGGCGCCCTGCCACGATCATGGTATTGTTGAACACCATGAACCCACCCGTCAGGCTGACCAGCAGGCCAAAAATCAGCGTCGGCGACAGAACGGCCAAGGCAGCCACAACAATGGACGCTATGGCGCTGACCAGAATGGCGCGCCGTGGCAGTTTTGTGGATGCATCCACCGTCAGAAACAACCCCGGCGCGGAGCCGGATTCCGCCAGTTCATACAGGATGCGGGACGTTACATAGATCCCGGAATTGAGGCTGGAGAGCGCAGCCGTCATGACAACGAGCGCCAGCGCCACATCCGCGAATGGGATATGCAGGCGGTGCAGGACCAGCAGGAATGGCGAATATCCGGAAACCACATCGCTCCACGGCACCAGACACAGAACGAGCGCGATGGATACGATATAGAACCCGCCAATGCGCAGCGCGATGGAGCGCGTGGCGCGGACAATGTTCTGCTCGGTGTTGTCGGATTCAACGGCCGCAACGGTGGAAATCTCGCTGCCGCCCATGGAGAACAGGATCGTCGGGATCACGGCCAGAAGGGCCAGCCAGCCATGCGGCAACACGCCGCCATGCGCGAACAGGTTTTCATGCACAGGAATGGGGCGGCTCAGCAGCACCCAGACGCCGATACCAATGAAACAGACGATTGCCAGAACCTTGATGGCGGAGAACCAGTATTCGAACTCGCCATAGCCTTTGACCGACATGAGGTTCACCCCGGTCATCACTGCCATGATCAGGATTTCCAGCACCGCGTAAGGTAGCGGAATATAAGGGGCGAGCATCGTGGCCACCGCGATGACCTCCACGGCGATCGCGATAATCCAGGTCAGCCAGTACGCCCAGCCAGCCACAAAGGCTGCGCGGTTCCCAAGCGCGTACTGGATCTGGCCCAGAAACGATGCCCGTCCCGGCACCTTCAGCGCCAGATCGCGCATCATCAGATTGACCAGGAACACCAGCGTTCCGGCAAGCGCATAGGACAGCAGCACCGCAGGACCACCCAGCGAAAGGGCCGCGGACGCTCCAATGAAATATCCCGCCCCGATCACCCCTCCCAGGGCGATCATGACGACATGGCGCGTACGCAGACTGTGGGCAAGCTGGTCGGGCTGGCTCATGGACAAGGGACTTCCTGCTGTGGACGGGACGGTGTTGCGGGCCAGACGTTTCAGACCGGAAGATCTCTGTTGTCCGCCAGGGTTTCCATGGTCATGTACGAGGTGATGGCATCAAGCTCCACCTTGCTGATGATCTGCTGATAGACACGATCGAAATCGTTCATATCACAGGCCACCACTTTCAGAAGATAATCGTATTCACCCGCGATCCGATAAAAATCAACTATGTTCGGGATCGAACCGACCACCTTGCGAAATGTCTCGAACCATTCGCGCGAATGATGGCGCGTACGCATCAGCACGAACACCGTCAGCGTCAGGCCCAGCGCAGAGGCGTTGAGCCGCACCGTGTCATGGGCGATCACGCCGTCTTCGCGCAGGGCGTTCAGGCGCCGCCAGCAGGCATTCTGCGACAGACCAACCTTCTCGGCGAGTTCACGCTGGGAAGGGGTACCCTGCTTTTGGAGGATTCTCAGGATCGCCCTGTCTGTTTGATCGAGTTTTCTGGCCATATCGCATCATATGACCACAAAAACGATTTTTCATCCTCAAAAAAGAAAAGGTTTTTACTCTTTCTGTCGGTCTATCGTTCAATTCTCACGCAGAGGAAGAACATCGCGCCATGGAAACGATCGGCAATCTCGACAACAGCACCGCCATTCTTGAACAGTTCGAGCAGACGCTGCGCGACAACGGGTTGAGCGCGCTGGCCAAGGGGGTGATTGGTGATGGTGCGAAGTTCTCGACGCCGTTCGGGACGCAATCCCTGCTTTATGCCGATTATGTTGCCTCCGGCCGTGCGCTGAAGCAGATCGAGACGTTCATCATGGACGAGATCCTGCCATTCTATGCCAACAGTCACACCGAAGCGTCTTTCTGCGGCGCTTACATGACGCGCCTGCGCAACAGCGCCCGCGCCATGATCGCCCGGTTCTGTCATGCACCTGCTCCCGATTTCACGACCATCTTTATGGGCAATGGCGCAACGGCCGGGCTGAACCGTCTCGTTCATCTGCTGGAAATCCCGGCTCTGTGTGAAACTGGCAAGCGGCCCGTCGTTTTTATCGGCCCTTACGAGCATCACTCCAACATCCTGCCCTGGCGTGAGAGCGGTGCGGAGATTGTCGAAATTCCTGAGGCGCCCGAAGGTGGACCGGATCTGCATGGTCTGGAACAGGCCTTGAAATCCTACCCCGCAGACCGTCTGAAAATCGGCTCGTTCTCGGCCGCTTCCAACGTCACGGGCATCCTGACGGATGTGAACGCCGTCACTGCCCTGCTCAAGCGAAATGGTGCCCTGTCGATCTGGGATTATGCCGGAGCCGGACCATACTGCCCGATTGACATGCAGCCCGGCACACCGTTCGAGAAAGATGCGGTCGTCGTGTCCTGCCACAAGTTCATCGGTGGCCCGGCAGCGTCCGGCATACTGATCGTCCGCAATACCGCCATGCTCCGCACGACACCTGTCCTTCCGGGCGGTGGTACCGTGCGTTTTGTTTCGCCCTGGAACCACGACTACACCGCGAACCTCGCTGCCCGCGAAGAAAGCGGGACACCGAACGTGATCGGAGATATCCGCGCCGCGCTGGCCTTCATCGTCAAGGACGTCATCGGAGACGCCTATATGGCGCAGCGCAATGCGGAACTGCGCGCCCGGGCCGTAAAAGCCTGGAGCAACAATCCCGCCATCGAGATCCTAGGACATCCGACTGCCGACGCACTGCCGATCTTTTCGTTCCGTATCCGCGATGTGAAGAACAATGTGTTCATCCATCAGCAGCTTTTCACGCGCATGCTGTCGGACCGTTACGGCATTCAGGTCCGGGGTGGCTGTGCGTGTGCAGGGCCGTATGCGCATCGTCTGCTAGGCATTGATGAAAATGTGTCTGGCCTGATCCGCAGCGCCATTCTCTCGGGTCAGGAAATCGAAAAACCTGGCTGGACACGCCTGAATTTCAGTGTGCTGATGGATGACAGCAAGGTCGAGCGCATCCTGAACGCTATTAACGAACTCGCCAGCAATCCCTGCGAGACGGCGGCACAGTATGACTGCGACATCACCACGGCGCGCTTCCGTCCGAAGGCAGCGGCCTGAAACAGGCCGCGAACACGCTCTCAGAACAGATAGGCGATCTTCATGTAATAGGCGTTCGTCTCCGGCACGTTCCGTCCTTCGACGGAATGAGAATAACGGGGTGTGAACGACAGGCGTTTAGTGATGAAAAACATTGCACCGACGCCAAGCGCCGTTTCGCGGCTGCTGGAATTGGCGACCCACAGATTGGACGTGTTGTCGTGCATGCCGCCACTGTTCTGCCAGTCGAGCGACAAGAACGGCTCGATGCGTGACGTGGCTTTCCAGCTGAAGCGCAGGTTCGTGTAAAACACGTTTCCAGCCGAATAGCTGTGTTCGCCATTGCGATGTTTGGTGGAGCTTACGACGCTGCCCAGATCGCCATCGAAGCTAAAATGCTTCCATTCGTAATCGAAGATGATGCTCGACAGGTTGGCCCAGTAATGCATCGCCATGGAATCCCGCGTGCCCGACGGTGTTTCCATGAAGGTCTGGATCCCGAGCGTGCTGTGCTTGTTGGGCTTGAACCAGGCGGCGGGTCCGACGATTGTCGTGCCCAGACCACCCCAGTTCTGCCCGTTAGCCAGCGTGTAGGCCTCGGACTGGATCAGTTCGAAGGCGAAGCCGACATGCGGGATCGCGTCGAAACTTCGGAAATGCACGTATTTCGTCATACCGCTCCAGGTGTGACTGCCACCTCGCGCCCGTCGCTGTCCGCCACTGTCGTAAACGGAGCCAGCGGCGTTTCCGTCACCATACTGCACGACCACGTTGAACGGTTTGAAATCGACCGGCAGGTCGTATTCGTGCGGTCCGATGATGGCCAGTGGAATATCCGCACCATGAGCGGCAAAGCCTGGAACGAGAGCAACAGCAGGCAACCAGGCCGTCAGGGCACCAAGACGCACTCCGAGCGTGAATTTGCAACGCATAACGTGAATTTCCATAGAGTGTGAGCGGGAATGTGGAGCGTGTCCTCAGTAAAAGACACGCTCCGTCCGTAAGTGGGCGATCAGTGCGCAGGGGCGCTCTGGTCTCCGTTCAGGCTGTAAGCGATGATATAATCACCGCTGCGGGTGCCAAGGCCCCCATGACCGCCAGCGGCGATCACAACATACTGCTTCCCATCGATTTGATAGGACATCGGCGTGGCCTGTCCGCCAGCAGGCAGACGGTCCTGCCAGATGACCTTGCCGTTCGACATGTCGAAACCGCGCAGGTAGTCGTCGGCCGTCGCACCCATAAAGGACACGCCGCCCTTGGTCAGGACGCTGCCACCGATGTTGTACATCCCGGTCGGAAGCGGAAGGTTGTTATGCGTCCGGAAAGGACCCGTGTCGCGCGTGGTGCCGACAGGGTGCTGCCAGACAATCTTCTTCGTCACCAGATCGATTGCCGTGATCGTTCCCCAGGCCGGGCCCTTGCAGGGAATCTGAAGCGGGTTCAGCCATGGGCTGGTGTAAGCGATGTAAGGCGTTCCGTAATCAGGAGAGACACTCAGCGCATCGCCCTTGGCTTCCGGCTTGTCACCCTGACCGTTCCACTTCGGCAGAATACCGGCATTTTCAGCCTGCTGACGCTTTTCCAGACGGATCCGGAACGGCAGGTAGCTCGCATTGGCGATCAGCAGTTTGCGCTGCGGATCGATGGATGCGCCCTGCCAGTCAACCACACCATAGAATGCCGGATAGACGATCGTCGTCTTGCCGACATGTGGCGGCGTGAACTGACCGTCATAAGCGGACTGACGGAACTGGATGCGGCAGATCATCTGATCCAGCAGCGTCGCGCCCCACATGTCGCTTTCCTTGAGGTCCGGCGGCGTCAGGGACGGCAGGCCAACTGCGTAAGGCTGCGTCGGGGAGACATGGTCATCCGCTGCAACACCCGCGGTCGGAACCGGACGTTCCTCGACCGGGTAACCCGGAACCGGCTTGCCGGTCCGACGGTCCAGAACAAAGAACTCTCCGCGCTTGGTACTCTGGATCAGAGCCGGAATGTTTTCACCGTTCGGGCCGGGCAGATCAACCATGGACGGACCGATCGGAAGATCCATGTCCCACAGGTCATGATGAACGGTCTGGAAGGTCCAGCGGCGTTCACCCGTCTCGATATCGAGAGCGATCGTGGCGCTGGAGGTTGCGTCGTCGAACGGACGGCGCGAGCCACCCCAGTTGTCCGGAGGAGAGTTACCCGTCGGGATATACAGCAGGCCGAGATCCGGATCGGCCGTGTAGACGCCCCATGCGTTCGGGGTGTCACGCGTCAGCTCGTCGTTCGGGCCGGGCTTCCAGTTTTCCGGGTTGTGACCGGCATCCCAGGCCCATTCGATCTCGCCCGTGATCGGGTTAAACGCACGGATTGCGCCGGAAGGCTCGAAATTCGCCTGATTGTCGAAGATCCAACCGCCCAGCACCACGCGATCCTTCACCACCAGCGGCGGGGACGTCACGAAATGGAAGCCATGCGGAACATGACCGAGATACTGGCGCAGAGAAATAAAGCCGTGCTCGCCGAAATCTTCGCAGGGCTTGCCGGTTTCGGCATCGACAGCCAGCAGACGCACGTCGCCGACCGGGGAGAAAAGGCGCTTCTGGCAGGCCTTGGAGCCGTCCGGAGCCTGATAGTCGTCCGGCGCCTTATAATAGGACACGCCACGGCAGGCCAGATAGACGTTCGCCGCCAGATCGGCCGCGGCCGGCTTGGGATCGAACTTCCACTTCACCTTGCCGGTTCTGGCATCAAGAGCCATGACCCAGTTGTGCGGCGTGCAGAGATAGAGCGTGTCATCGACCTTGATGGGGGTGACCTCAAGGTTGAACTCGTGGCCCTGATCAGGACCTGCGACAACACCTTCGTCAGACTTCTGGACGTCACCCGTGCGGGTCACCCAGGCGCGTTTGAGGTTGCTGATATTCGCAGGTGTAATCTGGGCCAGCGGGCTGTAGCGATCACCACCCACCGTGCGGCCGTAGGCAGGCCAGTCGGCTTCGGGCGTGCCTTTCGCCGTCAGATCGGACTGTCCGGTTACGGCCATACGGTCCGCAGGGAGCGTGCCGTTAATGGAGTAGGACGTGAAGCAGCTTGCGATGATCGCAACCATCGCAATGACGGTCGAACCGAGCAGTTCGCGCTTGTCCGAAGTCCAGTTCCGGCCCGTGCGCCACACCCATGGCAGCAGCATCCAGGCCGCAATGCCGACGAGCGTGAAAAGACGGACTTCCAGACCCCAGATGTCGAACCCGACTTCAAGAACGGACCAGATGGTCGCCACCAGCAGAAGGGCCGCGTACAGCCGCGCGGCCAGCAGGGGATTCCTGAAGCTGATACCCGCAGCAGCAAGCATCACGAGGCCCAGAAGGGCGTAGAACCACGAGCCGCCGAGAATGAGGAGATATCCTCCCCCTCCCAGCAGGAAAAGCCCGACAAGTGCGAGCAGGATAGAGGTTAATGAAGACATTACCCTCTGGAGTGAAGCAGACATGACACCTCGTTCTTGCGAAAAACGAAAACCATTCCCTCTGAAATGATTTGTCTTTCCTGGTCATCGGCGGAACGCGTTACCGTTTGCGTCCCGTCATGGCTGTGACGGACGGGAGAGCCCTGTTCGAACAGCAGGAGCAGCAAAAAGCGGCGCCTGCTAACAGCTCCGGCTTCATGCCTGCTTCCCCTCCGCTCCACAGCACTGAACCAGAAAAGAGAAGGAGCACTGCGTTACCGATGGCCTGCAAAACAGCATCCCCGATACGCAACGCTTCGCCTTTTCCGGAAAACGTCATTCCTGATTTTTTTCGTTGCGGGCTATCCCACATCATTGAACTTTCACCCGTTTGTGACCGTCTGCGTCGTACCTGTCTCAGAACTGCGACAGGTACGACGCAGTGCGAGGAGCGCGATGACCACAACACTGTCCCGCACCTGCCTGACCGCTTCATGGGCAAGATGCTCCACGAACTACAATCTGGATCCGTCCGAGCGGTGGGAAACAGAAGTCCTCAGCCAGCCGGAGCTGCGCTTCGTCAGCGGGCGCACCCAGCGCCTGATCCAGAGTGCCCTGCCCGAGATGCAGCATCTGCACAGGCTCGTGGATCGGCTGGATTTCACGGTCATGCTGGCCGATCCCACAGGGATCGTTCTCTCCCGCCATACCCAGCGCAGCCAGCTCAGCGGCTGCAGGCGCTGGCGTTTTCAGGCAGGAGCGGTATGGGACGAGCAGAATGCAGGAACCAATGCCATCGGCACCTGCCTGCGTGAGGAACGCCCCGTTATGGTCGTGCATGACCAGCACTGGCGGCTATGTTTCCGCAAGCTCACAGGCATGGCCGTACCGGTCTATAATTCCATCGGGGAACTCGCAGGCGCGATGAATATCTGTTCATTTACGGCGGAGAACGTCGTGCCCACCGCGCAGCTGCTGATGGATGCGCTCCTAACGACTGCCCGGCGCGTGGAGGAGAAACTGTTTCATGACCGCTTCGGGCAGGCCATGATCATGACCCTGGGGCCGTCCACGTCATCCTCGTCGATGTTAGTCGCTCTTGACCGTGACGGTCATGTCCAAGGTGCGACACATGCCAGCCGCCAGCACATGAACTGGCCCGAGGGCGAGCTGTCCAGCCTCCCCGCCCTGCTACCCCTGCTCGATGCGCAGGAAGAGCCCAATTTCCGTCGGGCAGAAGCGCAGGTTATTCACTCCGCCCTTGCAACGGTCCACGGAAATGTCAGTGCCGCCGCGCGTCTTCTGGGCGTGAGTCGCGCGACGCTGCACCGCAAGATCAGGGCGTTGGATCTTGAGCGCTGAAACCTGACAGGGCTGCGGCGTAATCGTCAGGGCGGAAACCGACCAGCAGCAGGCCCGGAGCTTCCAGAACCGGACGCCGGATCATGGCAGGCTGCTCCAGCATGAGCGCAATGGCACGTTCCGCATCAAGGTTGTCCTTCAGTTCCGGTGACAGCCTGCGGAACGTCGTTCCCGAACGGTTCAGCAGCTTCTCCCAGCCCAGCTGAGCCACCCAGCCTTCAAGCTGCCCCCGATCGACGCCGTCCTGGCGATAATCATGGAACGTAACCGCCACCCCGTGTTCGGCCAGCCATGTCCACGCCTTGCGCATCGTATCGCAGTTGGGAATGCCGTAGATCGTGATTGATGCGGCCATGGGACTGCTTCCTCGTTTTTCCGGCATGGCCGGAGATGTTGTGCATCATGAAACCATGACGTGGTCATTCCCACAAATCCAGCACCGGGGCTGGGGTCATCACGGTTTGTCAAAAACGCCAAAATCCAGAGTTATTTTTTTGTGGAGAACGCCCGCGCTACGGCGGCTCCCTCATCGCGAGGGAGCCGTTTTTGGTCTCAGGCGACGAGACCGCCATCCACCAGAATGGACGCACCTGTGATGTAGGACGCGTCCGGACTGGCGAGGAACGACACGGTGCGGGCAATGTCATGGACCTTGCCGTAGGATTCCGTGGCCGTGAACTTGCGGATAACGGCGGCGGCCGCTCCGTCCTCGGGGTTTAGGTCGGTTGCGATCGGGCCAGGCTCGACGATGTTCGCCGTGATGCCCTGCGGTCCGAGATCCCGCGCTACACCCTTCGTAAAGCCGATCAGGCCGGCCTTCGTTGCCGAATAGAGCGAGATGCCCGGGAACGGTGCGCGTTCACCAAAGGCCGAGCCGATGTAGATCAGGCGGCCACCCGTCTGCATGTATTTCAGGGCTTCGACCGTTTCGATCATCGCCGCGCGCAGGTTGAGGTTCAGGACATCCTCGATCTGCGTGACGGTCATCTGGGCGATCGGGCCATAGGGGTAGATGCCCGCATTACATACCAGTGCATCCAGACGCCCGAACGCTTCATGCGTTTTCGTGATGGCTGCGATATTGCCGTCCGTGCTGCCGCCATCGGCCTGAACGGCGACGGCCTTGCGGCCCAGCGCCTCAACTTCCGAGACAACTTTCTGCGCAGCTTTTTCATTGCGGGCGTAAGTGATGGCGATATCGAAGCCATCCTGTGCCAGCTTCAGCGCGATGGCCGCGCCGATGCCGCGTGATCCGCCGGTAATGAGCGCTACTCTCTGGGTCATGACCCTGTTCCTTCCTGACTGCGATGACGAAAGATCCGTCTTTAACGTCCAGATCATGAGGCATTTTTATGCCGGACCCAACCACTGCCCTGACATTGTGAAGACATCCCTTCATCAAAGGCCTAGAACACAACTCATGTCGGAACAGCAGAGCCCCACCGGGACCCCGCGCGGGTGGACGGATATTGTCGCAGGTCTATCCCTTGCCTCGGTGAATATTCCGCAGGTTCTGGGCTATACGCGCATTGCGGCCATGCCTGCTGTCACGGGGCTTTATACGGTCCTGCTGCCACTTGTGGCGTTCGCAGCTTTCGGATCATCTCGGCATCTGGTCGTGGCCGCTGATTCCGCGACGGCGGCCATTTTCTCAAGTGCGATCGGCAAGATGGCACTACCCGGGAGTGCGCATTACATCGCGCTCGTCAGCATGACGGCGCTGCTTTGTGCGGGACTTCTGCTGGTGGCGCGGGTTTTTCGGCTGGGGTTTCTGGCGGATTTCCTCTCCCGCACCGTGCTGACGGGATTTCTGGCCGGGGTGGGCGTACAGGTCTGCATCGCAATGCTGCACGACATGCTGGGCGTGTCCGTCAGCGCACATAATCCGTTGCTGCAGGCTTACGAAACCTTCCGTCAGATCCCACATGCGAGCCTCATGGTCACAGGCCTTTCGGCTGTGACGGTCGGGATTCTCATGACCGGGCAGCGTCTGGCCCCGCATCTGCCAGCCGGGCTCTGTGTCGTCATCGGCAGTATTGCACTAAGCATGGGACTGAACCTGTCCCAGCACGGTGTTCCGACACTGGGGCATGTTGCGGGCGGGTTGCCGCTTTTCGGTCTGCCGGACGTCTCATGGAACGAACTTCTGGCACTTCTGCCCGTCGCGGCATCCTGCGTATTCGTCATCATCGCGCAGAGTGCGGCCACGTCCCGTATCTTCGGGGAGCGGTTTCATGAAACCGTTGATGAAAACCGCGATCTTCTGGGTCTGTCGGCAGCCAATGTCGCGGCAGGACTGAGCGGGACTTTCACCGTCAATGGCAGCCCGACACAGACGGCCATGGCCGTGCGTTCCGGTGCCCGCACGCAATTGGCACAGGTCACGTTCGCCTGTGTGACGCTCCTGGTGCTGCTGTTTCTCACACGCCCGCTTGAAGCTCTGCCCCGCTGCGTTCTGGCGGGGATCGTCTTTACTGTCGCGGTCGGCATGATTGACCTGAAAGGCCTGCGGGCAATCCGGCAGGAGAGCCCCGGTGAATTCTGGCTGGCCATCACGACAGCCGCCGTCGTTGTGGGGGTTGGCGTCGAGGAAGGTATTTTCCTTGCCATCGCGCTCTCGCTGTTCCGCCATGTCCGGCACAGCTACGAGCCGCATACGATGGTGCTGCAACAATCCCCGAGCGCCGGTATTCTGGAAGCCCTGCCCGCAAAGAACGGGCTGGAAAGTGCGCCCGGCCTGATTGTCTTCCGGTTCTGCGCGGATCTGTTCTACGCCAATTCGACGCGCTTCCGGCAGGATCTGCTGGGTCTTGTGGAGCATGCGCCTCATCCGGTGCGCTGCGTCGTGCTGGATGCAAGCCCTGTCACGGACATCGATTATTCCGCTGCCGCCGACCTGCGGGCCCTGATCGCACAACTGCATCAGCACGACATTGCGCTGATTTTCGGACGAGTGAGCGTATATCTGCGCGCGGATATGGACCGGCACCATATTACCCCGACACTAGGGGACAACAATATCTATGCCGAACTGCACACGGCGCTGAAAGCCGCCCACCAGATCCTTGGGGACACCGCAGCGTCCCCTCCGACCGTCAGGCCTTCCTGACAAATTCGGACTTCAGGTTCATCGCACCGATCCCGGCAATCTTGCAGGCGATGTCATGCCCGTCGCCACCATCTGAAAGGCGGATGTTCTTCACCTTGGTGCCGCCCTTGACAACCATGGACGAGCCCTTGATCTTCAGATCCTTGATGACCGTCACGGTATCACCATCGGCCAGAACATTGCCGTTGGCATCACGGATCTCGCCGGAAGCCTCACCACTTTCCGCCGTCGTCTCGGCCGGGTTCCACTCATGCGCACATTCCGGGCACATCCACAGCGCACCATCCGGATAAACGTGTTCGCACCCGCAGACCGGGCATTTCAGATTACTGTCCATGATGACCTTTTCCGTTTGTGGCCGGACACTACTGCACGCAGTCCGTATTTCAAAACGGGGATGGACCATTTCCATCAGCTGTTCGTTTGACATGGCGCGTGCGATCAACAGGCAAATATAGATTACCACGCTGCAGGACAGACTGTTCCGACGCTCCGCCCCAACGTGCGCGCAGACCTTTCGGGTCTGCGGGGCAAGCGGATCAGTGTTCCAGATAGAACTCGATAGGAACCGTCAGGGACAGCGGATCGCCCTGCACGCTATCGGGCGGAATAGGCAGCGGTTCGGCACGGTGGATCAAGGCCAGCGTCTCCGCATCCAGCAGGTCATACCCCGCGCTACGCTTGAGACTGACACTCAGGACATGGCCTTTGCGATCCATGACGAAATGCAACAGAGACGTTCCTTCCTGATGCGTGGACTGAGCTGCTTCAGGATAGCGTTTAAACCGTTCCAGACGCGCCAGCAGCTCGCCCTGCCAGGTCACGGGATCATGCGATGCCTGGCTGGACGTCGTGACCGAAGCAGCGCTCGGAGCGGTCGTAGGCGGAGCTTCGACCGTACGGGGGGCTGTTGCCTTTTCCACAGACGGCGCTTTGACCGGAACGGGTGGGAGCGGCTTGTGCACACTTGGCTGGTGCGGCCTGACCTTCTCCGTCTTTGGCACCGGGACCGGCGGGTTGGGCGCCGGGCTTGGCGGGGCTTCGACCTTGGGACGGTCTTCCGGCTGCGCCTCCGTCGAGGCCACTGCCTGCTGCGGAGCGGGATCGACATCCTGTTGCGGTGCCGATACCGGCACGGGGACAGGCGCAAGATCGATGCTGATCGCAGCCGGAGACGGTTCCGCCACCAGAATGGGCTGGGGATGCGCGGACATCACTGCCCAGAACAGGGCCGCCCCCGTAAGGGCAACAACACCCAGAGCAGAACCTCCCCAGAGACGTGCGCTCCGGCGGTCTTCCACATGGCAGGTTGCGGCGTACCACTCCCGAAACCTCGGCAGCGGCACGTTTGCAGAGATCAGCCCGTCCGACATCAGGGCGTTGTGCCTGTCGTCTGGCCCTGGAGCGTTACCAGCGCCACCTTGAGATAACCCGCGCTTCGCAGATGATCCATGACATCCATCAGCGTACCGTAATCCACTGTTTTATCAGCACGCAGGAAAATGCGTTCGTCGCGGTTACCCTTGGTCGCGGCGGCGAGGGCTTCCGTCAGTTGCGCGGCGGGCACATCGTTTTCCCCGAGTGCCAGATTGTGATCTGCCTTGACGGTCAGGAAAACGGGCTCATCGGGGCGCGGTACTGCCTGCTGTGTCGAAGACGGAAGATCGACGGGGACGTTGACGGTCGTAAGCGGCGCCGTGACCATGAAGATCACAAGCAGCACCAGCATAACATCAATGAACGGCGTGACGTTGATTTCGTGCGCTTCAAGCACGGTGTCGTCCGCATGGCGGATCCGGATGGCCATGGAAGCTTACTCTGCCGCAGCCAGCATATCACGACCGAAGCGAAGCACCTTGCCGCCGCTGACCCCGCGCGCCAGATCCCGCGACACCAGACGCATTACGAGCGACGTCAGATCCGCGACACAGGCGCGACAGGCGGCCGTCTGACGGGCGAGATGATTGTAAATGACCACAGCCGGAATGGCCGCGACGAGGCCAAGCGCAGTTGCAAGCAGCGCCTCGGCAATGCCCGGAGCCACGACCGCAAGGCTCGTGGCATGGGCAGCCGCAATGCCTGTGAAGGACGACATGATGCCCCAGACCGTGCCGAACAACCCGACAAACGGAGACGTCGCGCCGATAGTCGCCAACACGCCAGTCCCCCGCATCAGGCGACGGCCTTCGGCAGCTTCCAGCCTCTCAAGATGCAGGACGATGCGCTCCTTGATGCCCTCGCGGTCGCCCGTAATATCCTGCGAGCGCTGACGCTCCACTTCAGCAGCCATGATCATCGCATGCGCAATGCCGGAGCCTGATCCGGCGCGCGTCCATTCCTCGCCAATATCCAGCGTCTCAGCGTCTTCGAGCGTGATTTCCGACTTCTTCAGACGCGCACGAAGACGCTGTAGTTCAATGGTTTTGGCAATGAAGATCGTCCAGGTCACGAGCGAGGCCATCGTCAGGATTGTCATGACACCCCGCACGACCGGGCCGGCGTCGAGAAACATCTGCCAGGGGGAAAAGCTGAGGGACATCACGGCACCTATAGGAACTGCGGGGATACTGCATCAACGATAATAAGAGTCATTCTCATTATCAAGGATAATTCGCATGCTCCTACATGTCGCATCGTATCCGGTGCGCATTTTCGGTGCCTGAAATGAAAAAAGCCCCGGTCTGACCAAGGCTTTTTGTCTCAGTCCTGATGGCCGCTATGATCATGCGGACGCTGAAGGGCTGCGACCACCGTATCATTGACGGGGCGTCCCGACGTTTTTGCAATATCGTCGAGGCTCTGCTCCGCCGATATGACCGTGTAGCCCTGAGACTGAAGGCGATGAATCAGGCCGTCCGCATCCATGTGAACCAGAGGGGCGATATCCGACAGTGGCGCCTGTTCCAGCACCGGAAGCGCCATGAACGCGGTTTTCCGGTTACCCGCATGTCCACCCGGGACCTGGAAGATGAACGGGATGCAGGCCGCGAACGCGATGATCAGCGGCACATACAGCGTCTTGCGCCGGGCGTAATTGACCAGGGACGTCCAGTTCTTCACCAGATGAAGGATGAACGGCGCGAGAAGCACCATGCTCAGCCATTCATGAATGGGATGAAACGACTGTGGCGCCCAGTGGAAAAACATCGCCACACCCGTGACGCCGGAGACAATGAAGAACCCGGTCGTCAGTGGGGTCCCGTATCGGTTCATGAATGTTTTGAACATGTTTCTTTCTTGTGCCAGCACCGCGCCGGCCGCAGGTTGATGTCAGAGAAACAGGAATTTAAGCGGAAAGGTGCCGGCTGACTTCGAGCCCTGTCCCCACGGAGAGTAGATTATGCGGACCGCCGCAAGACAGACCACATAAAGGTCCTTCCACGACATGGTGATGCCCGATGTGCGTCCGATATCGAGGACGGTATTGTTCGTGTCGCTGCTGTCAGCGTCCACCTGAGCGTGAACACGCGCAGCAGACAGGTTGATCGTGCTGTCAGTTACTGTCGTGCCTGCAGTATACGTTCCATCCTGCGCCTTGGCGTCCCCGCCTTCTGGGACGCCAAAACCTGCGCCGGGTGACAGCATGACGAGAGCCGACCATTTCTGACCCCAGCGATCGCGGAAGAATCTGAAAGACGAACCTGATGGCGAAGAAATCGAGAAATCGTTTTCTGAAGGCATGCAGCACCTGAACCCTGGAAGCTTCACAAATCTTACGCCGCCTTCCGCCTGATCCGGAGGAAACCTCGCGTCAGGCAAAAGCGCCACGACGTTCTGACTTAGGTCTGTTTCCCGCACTCCACGCATTATTGCAAATGGTTCTCATTGGCAATAATGCGTGGTAATGACATTGTTGCTTATAAAGCACAAGCAGTCGCTCAAACCTTGATGACAGACATAGTCACGACATTCCTTACAGTGGTACCGACAAGGCAGTCAGAAACGGCATCGGCATGTTTGGCCTTATCTGTCCGGAACAAGCACCGCCAGACTTCAAAGAAGCGCGCCAGATCCTCCAGTGGAACAGCGCCGAATTGAGCAGCCGCAACTCGACGCAGTACGGGTCCCACGGGGCCATGTGCCTCCCTGAAAGCCAGCGGGTCATAAACCGATCAATCCACTCCCGAACCGGTGCCGTCACTACTTCCAGATCCGGGTTGCTCTACCTTGCCAGTTCGATCTCCACGGTCGCCAGAAATTCCGGCTCGTCCTTTACCAGCCGCCACATCGTGTCCAACATGGCATCCACGCACGCCTGACCGCGTAATGCCGCAGCACCATCGCCATAACCTGCGCCTTGATTGGAAACTGCTGCTGCAATGCCCCAAAATTCCGCGCCAATCAATATAGCATATTGCATAATATCACGCAGATGCTTTATTCCTGACAGACTTCCATCACCCATGATGCCCCAAACCCCGTTCGCAGGCCGTCTTTCATGCACATCACTAAATATAGCATATGCTATATAATCATCAATTTACTATCCCGAAATAAACGCTCCTGCACGTGGATGAGCGTCAGTATGGCCGTTCTCGGGACTGCGCTCGCAGCCCCCACATTGCCCGAAACAAAACCGCAGACCGTCAAGAAAACCATCTCGCCCGAGAAAGCCTCCGCCCCCGAACGGATCAGCGTCACAGGACATCTCAATCACGAACGCGCGCGCATTTTCCCCGGCCTCGGCGCCGTGGACTACACCATCGACCAACGCCAGATCACCACCACACCCGGCGGCCAGAACGCGGCCTTCAGCCAGATCCTCCTCCGCGTCCCCGGCGTTGTTCTCGACAGCTATGGCGAGGTCCATGTTCGCGGCGAGCATGGCGGCCTGACCTACCGCGTCAACGGCGTGCTGCTGCCGGAAGGGCTGAACGGTTTCGGACAGGAACTCGACACGCGCATCATCCAGTCCGTAGACCTGCTGACCGGCATCCTCCCCGCCCAGTTCGGCTTCCGCACCGCAGGCGTGGTGGACGTCACGACCAAGACCGGCGACAGCCTCAAACACAATCAGGTCTCACTGTATGGCGGCAGCTACAACACGTTCGTCCCGTCCGTGCAGTTTGGCGGCCAGCATGGAAAACTGGACTATTTCACCACCCTTTCCTTCACGCGCAACAATATCGGCATCGAAAACCCGAGCAACACGTTCCGCGCCATCCATGACGTGACCGAACAGGAGAAAGCCTTCGCGTATCTGTCCTACCATCTCGACGACACAAGCCGCATCACGCTGCTGACGAGCGCCTCCTACGCGGATTTCCAAATCCCCAACTCGTTCAAGACATTCGATACGACCAGCCCGGACTACACGACCCTGTACAACGTCGCGGGCGTCAATCCGCATGACCCGTCCATGAACTGGGCCAATCTGAACGACAGCCAGACCGAACAGAACTACTACGCCGTGCTGTCCTATCAGCGCACGACCGAAAAACTGAACCTTCAGGTCTCACCCTATTTCCGCTACGGTCGGATCGACTACACCCCGGACCGTGACCGCGACCTGATCTATCAGGGCGTCTCCGAACATGAAGTCAACGACTTCACGACCGGCGGCATGCAGGCGGACCTGTCCTACGATATCGCCCCCCATCACACCCTGCGGGCCGGTCTGCTGGGGCAGTACACGTCCGAACGGCTGGATACCGATACGCTGGCCTTCCCCGTGGACGACGCCGGAAACCAGACATCCGACATCGCAAAACGCATGATCGACAATACTGGCAACTGGTCCGTCGAAGCGGGCGCCTATATTCAGGACGAATATAAAATCACCCATAACCTGACCTTCAATTATGGCATTCGCTACGACCGCTTCGCCTCGTCCTTCGACGATGAAGGGCAGTTAAGCCCGCGCGCAAACATGGTCTGGAAACCCGGCCGCACCACGACACTGCATCTGGGCTATTCGCGCTATTTCGCCCCGCCTTCCCCGCAATATGTCTATCCCTCCACACTTGCCCGCTTTTCGGGCACCACCAACGCCGCAGCCAACACGATCGACGATGCCACGAAAGTCGAGAAATCGCATTACGTCGATGGCGGCATCCTCCAGCGCATCACGCCGAACTTTCAGATCACGCTCGATGCCTATGCAAAATGGGCGCATGACCTCACCGATCTGGGGCAGTTCGGTCGGGCGGTCATCCTCGCCCCGTTCAGCTACAAACGCGGCCGCGTCTATGGTGCCGAGTTCGGCAGTTCGTGGCGGCACGGACCGTGGTCGCTGTTCGGTAATTTTTCCTACGTCAAAACCTCGGCCCGTGACATCAATTCGGCGCAGTACCAGTTCGATCTGGCGGAACTCGCCTATATCCGCAACCACGCGATCCAGCTCGACCATCAGGGCGAATTCACTGCCACGGCCGGGGCATCCTGGACCACGAAACACGACATGGCCTATATCGATTTCGTCTATGGCTACGGCCTGCGCAGCGGCTTCGCCAATCTGGAAAAAGAGCCGCAATACGACGTCTTCAACATCGGCTATCAGCACACCTTCACGAAGGTCCCGGTCGGGCATGACATCAAAATCCGCGCGGACGTCATGAACCTGTTCGACAAACGCTACCAGCTCCGCAACGGCAGCGGCGTCGGCATCTATCAGGCCCAGTACGGCCAGCGGCGCGGCACGTTTTTCTCAGTCGTCTCGGAGTTCTGAACGGATGTAAGAACCCGGCCTCACACCGGAACAACCAGCCCCCCCCTAGCTCCTGGCGCAGCGACCCGATGCCGCGGTCAAGCTGCGCCAACAGTCTGTCCAGCCGCCCGTCATTCATGATTTCCAGATCACGCAATTCGCAATGGATCCACTCAAGTCCGGCTTACTCGGACCATTGCGGATAATAAACGGCGTAGGTCGTGTCTTCGAAATTGTCTGGATAAAGCATGATGCGATCCAATCCTCGCGGGTCTGGCAGCAGCTCCATCAGAGCCTGAACAATCAGGAATGCATGGGTATGTCGATATCTTCTCTGCCGATGACATGCAGTCTACATCCGCGTACTTTCGGGCGGTGTCACGGGCGTATCGGCGTTGTGGTAATAATGATAGCCGAGCTGGACCGACTCAGCCTGCCAGTCCGACCTTGCGGAAGAGCCCAAATTGCGAAGCTAAAGCATGCATGAAAACTATTTACCCCCGCCGGCAAATCAGGGGATCGATCCTAACGCGTTTCAGCTTTTCAAACCAGCCAGAACCGGTGCCACAAATCGTCGGTTTTCCAGGACCGGCAGCACCTGCCGGGCATGAGCGACCCGCTCCCGCTCCAGCGTAGCAAAACCGAGAGCCGGCGCCTCACCCAGAGCCAGCGTCACGACACCCAGCGGATCGACCACCATGCTGAACCCGGTATTTCGCGCGCCGCATTCCCCGACCGCCACGACATAGCAGGTATTTTCCAGCGCCCGCGCCACGGACATGATTTCCCAGTGGCGTTCCTTGCCCGGCCCCCGCACCCAGGCAGCAGGCAAAAGCAGGGCCTCTGCGCCCGCCAGAGCCAGATGACGCGCCAACTCCGGAAAGCGTACGTCATAGCAGGTCATAAGACCCACCTTCATATCCCCGATCTGCACCACGGGCGGCAGTTCCAGCCCCGGTGAGGTGCGCTGGGATTCCTTCATGCTGAATGCATCATACAGATGCAGCTTGCGGTATGTTGCAATGAAGGCTTCGTCGCGCAACACGAACTGCGTGTTGTAGAACCTTCCGTGCCCGTCAGGCACATTCACACATCCCGCCACGGCAATGCCCTGACTGGCCTTGCGCAGCCCCTCCATGAACGGTCCGTCCAGCGGCTGCGCCGTCTGCGGCAGGAGTTCCGGGTTATTGATGTCCTGAGCCAGAATCCCTTCGGGCAGGACCAGAAGCTCTGCTCCTCCCTCCCGCGCCCGTGCAATCAGGTCGAGGCATTGCCGCTGGTTGGTTTCCCAGTCCGGCGCAACAGCAAACTGTCCCAGAGCAACTCTCATCACCGCATTCCATTTCCACAAGTCGCATGGGCCATCACGCCCGCCACCACAGCATGCCTGAGCGGTAGGATGGGGTGAAGACGAAATACAGAATTCATGCAGGTAATTCTGTCAGCCGCCAGCGCCCAGAGCGGCTCTGATACTTTTCGGTACAGAAAAAATATCATATCGTAAAGAAAATGAAAAACCAATAAAAATCCCCAAAAGGGCAGAAATAAAGCCCGAACACGCCATAAATGAAAAATTATATTTAATGTTAATTTGTATATAAATATAATTAACAATTTTTTATTCAACTATATTAATCGATTTTCATTTTTTTCTATAAAATACCCAATCAAAATATGAAAAAATTTAACTATTGCGTTATTTTTTCCTAAATCCACACGATAATATTTTTCTCTCCCCACAACTTTCCGGAGACATGAAGTACGTCAGGAGTGACCTGAAAATATTTTTAAAAGCTATCGCGCCAGACTTCATGCACATGTTCCAGACATCTTTTGACATGGATGAATTAGTTGCAACCGCTCACCTTCCGCACGCTGCGCTCCCTACGGTTATCGGGACGCGGATATTTGCTTCTCGGCACGACACTAAGCGCTCTTATGCTGGGCACCGCGGCGCGGGCCGATGACGATATCGTTTCAAAAATGGAACAGGAAATGAGTCGCCTTCAGGCCGCTCAGGCTCATGTGCAGGAAGAACAACGCGTCATCAATCACGACATGGCCCTGCTGAAGGCGGAAATTGCCCGACACCGCACCTCAAGCAGGTCTGCCTCCCATGCGCCCCCCGCGCATGACGGACAGCTCGCCACCGCCCATCTACCTGATCGCAATGATATCCACGCAGACCATAGCAAACGGATCACCACTGTTTCCGCCGGCCGTCATAGCCTTAAAACTGCCGAAGCTCCCCAGTTTGCAGCTACACCAAGCGAAATGACCGCCGCCGCCAGAGCCGAACCCGTCCACGGAGCCGTGGCCCGACGCGACCGCGTTTCCCTCTCTCCCACCGGACGCGGAGTGATCGACACCGACAGAGGCTCGGAACTCGCCGTCGTCGGCCATCGCGCCGAAGACGTGCTCGTCCATTTCGCAGAAAACGGTGTGGGTCCGCATCCGCGTGAGACGATGGGCGCGCAGTCCGCAGGTGCCATCGGCGATCACGGCGTGTTCCACCTTGGCCCGGTCACGCTCATGCTCGGCGGTTTCGTCGATATGGCCGCCGTGCTCGAAAACCGTCATGTCGCATCCGATACGTTCAACTACTGGCAGGACATGCCGTATCCGAACGAGCCGCGCTACCACACCAATAATTTCAACGGCAGCGCCCGCTACAGCCGCCTGTCCCTGCTCGCACGCGGCAACATCAATTCCGAAGCCATCATCTCGGGCTTTTTTGAATCCGATTTTGGCGCCGGCGCCGTCACGACCGATCCTTACGAGAGCAACAGCTATTCCTTCCGCATGCGTCAGGCCTATCTCGCCTATGACGACAACAAGGCAGGCTGGCATTTCCTCGGCGGCCAGGCCTGGAGCCTTCTGACGCCGGGCCGTGCGGGTATCGTCGCGCGACAGGAAAGTCTTCCGGAAACGATTGAAGCGTCGATGCTTGCAGGCCAAACCTGGTCCCGCCAGTGGCAGGTCCGCATCGTGAAGGATTTCTTCCATCACCGGCTGTGGACGGGTCTTTCAATCGAAAATCCCGCCACGCTCTATGACACGACCGGCTTTTCCGCCAGCAACGGAGCCGTATCGATGCCCAACGGCTCCACCGTCACGATCGGCGAGAACGGTGTTGGCCTGACCAATGACACAACCAATTTCTCCAACGAGATCGCACCCGACGTCATCGGCAAGGTCGCCTACGATCCCGTCTGGGGCCATTACGAAATGGAAGGCATCCTGCACTTCCCTCATGACCGCGTGACGATGGGCAATACCGGCCATAACAATACCGCCGTCGGCGGCGGCGCGGGCGGTTCGATGATCCTGCCGCTCATTCCCGGCAAGGTGGAACTGCGCATGGCCGGCCTCGCTGGCTGGGGCATCAACCGTTATGGATCCGTCCTGCTGCCGGATGCCACACTCAAGGCCAATGGTAGCCCCGATCCGCTCTTCGGCATCCAGGCCCAGGCGGGCGTCATCGCGCATCCCAACCCGCGCATCGATGTCTATGGCTATTTCGGCACGCAGCGCGTCGGCCATTCCTATTTCAACGCAAACGGCGCATCTTACGGCTATGGCAACCCCGCCTACTCCAACGCAGGCTGTCTACAGGAACTTTCCACGCTCTCCTGCACAGCCAATACCCGCAGCGTTTCGGAGATCACGATCGGTGGCTGGTGGCGCTTCTTCAAAGGCAAGTTCGGCACCGTGGAAGCGGGCACACAGCTTGCCTATTCGCGGCGACAGATCTGGTCCGGCATCGGCGGCGATCCGCATACCAGCATGAGCCAGATCTTCTTCGACTTCCGCTACCTGCCCTTCCAGTAAGGGCACACGCTCCAGGCAGGCTCACGCCTTGTCCGGAGCCTCCCGGCCTTCAGCGCCGAAGAACCGCGCATAGAGCGTCGGCAGTACGAACAAGGTCAGAAGCGTCGAAGAGATCAGCCCTCCGATCACAACCGATGCCAGCGGCCGCTCCACTTCCGCGCCGGATCCGCCAGAAAACGCCATCGGGAAAAACCCCAGACTGGCCACGGATGCCGTCGCCAGCACCGGTCGCAACCGGCTCCGCGCGGCCTGAAACGCCGCCTCTGCCGCCGCAAACCCTTCCTGACGGAACACGCGGATCTGACTGACCAAAACCACACCGTTCAGGATCGCCACGCCAAACAGCGCAATAAACCCGATCCCTGCCGCAATGCTGAACGGCAGCCCCCGGATCGCAAGTACGAAAATGCCGCCGGTCGCCGCCATCGGCAGGTTGGCAAAAACAAGCGCCGCCGCACCAAACGACCCCAGGGCCGCCACCAGCAACAGGAAAATCAGCGCCAGCGCAATCGGCACAACAATGAACAGACGGTGCAGCGCGGATTGCAGGTTCCGGAACTGCCCGGCCCAGACCATCCGGTAGCCCTGCGGCATCCTGATTTTCTGTGCCACGGCCTGCTGCGCCGCCGCGACAAACGAACTCACATCCCGCCCGCGAATATTGGCCTGCACGATCACCCGGCGATGGATATTGTCTCGGTCAATCCGCGATACGCCATCCGACAGCACGATATCCGCCACTTGCGACAGCAAAACCCAGCCCTGCCCGTCCGCCCGGCGCACCTGCAGATGCCCGATCCGGTCCGCCGAACTGACCGCGTCCTCCCGCAGACGCACCTGCGTTGGAATGATCGCTCCCTGCACCGTCACCGGCTTGCCCACATGCCCGCCCACGGCTTCCACAACCGCAAGAATATCTGGCACCGATACTCCCAGCCGCGCTGCCGCATCCCGGTTCACGTCGATATGCAGGAACGGCACCGTCCCGCTCCCCTGCAACGCGACATCCGCTGCACCACGCACAGTGTGCAGCGTCTCAACAACCTGCCCGGCAATCCGGTTCAGCTCCGCAAGATCATCGCCATAGACCGAAATCGCAAGCTGCGTCCGCACACCGGCCAACAGATCATCCATCCGCATCTGGATCGGCTGCGACCACGAATATGCCGCATCCGGCCGCGTTTTTTCCAACACGTCATTGATTTTCGTAACCAGCCCGGCCTGTGTAGACGCCGTCTTCCATTCCTCACGCGGGCGGAGGAAAATGAACGTATCGGTCTCGTTCGTTCCCATCGGATCGGTCGGAATAGCCGCCGTTCCCGTGCTGCTCACGACCGTTTTCACTTCGGGGAAAGAGCGCAGGATTTTCTCTTCCGCCGTCACCCCGTCCAGCACCGTATCGAGGGACGCCCCCGGCAGACGCGTCGAAGTCAGGACCAGCGAGCCTTCCTCAAGCTGCGGCACGAACTCCCCGCCCAGGCGTCCGCCAATCAGCAACGCCGCCAGAAACGCAACACCCGTGACGATCAGAAGGCGCCCGCTGTGATGTTCCGTCCAGCGCAGGGCGGGCTCGTAATACCGGCGCACGGTCCGCACGAACACGGTCTCCCGGTCCGCCTGGACCTTGCGCATCAGCATTGCCGCAAGCACCGGCACGCAGACGAAGCAGTAAACCAGTGAGGCCAACAGGGCCATAATGACCGTCTGCGCCATCGGCCGGAACATCTTGCCCTCGATGCCCTGAAGCGTCAGCACCGGCAGATAGACCATGATGATGACGAAGATTGCGAAGCTGACCGGCCGTATCACGGCCTTTGCAGCATCCGCGGTCAGGGCTGCGAAGGGGCGTGTCCCATGGCTTTCCCCACGCTCGACCATGATGTGCTCCACCACGACGAGCGAACTGTCCACGATCATTCCGAAATCGATCGCACCCAGACTCAGCAGATTGGCCGACACGCCAAACAGCCGCATCCCCGCCATCGCGGCGACCAGAGACGCCGGAATGACAGACACGATCACCAGCGCCGCCCGCCAGTCCCCCAACACGACGACCAGTACGAACAGCACCAGCGCCGCGCCGATCAGCAGATTTTCCTTGACCGTATGGATGGTCTGACCCGTCAGACTCGCCCGGCTGTAAAACGGCTCCAGCGTCACGCCCGGCGGCAGGGCCTGCCGGATTGTCGGCAAGGCGCGCCCGATCGCAGCCAGCGTTGCGTTTGAACTCGCCCCTGTCTGCATCATCACGACGCCGATGACCGCCTCGCCCTGCCCGTCGCGCGTTACGGCTCCAAGCCGCGTGCGTGGCCCAGCGGAGACAACGCCCATGTCCCGCAGCCGGATCACATGCCCGCCCGTCCCGAACTTGACGGGAATGGCGCCAAAATCCGCCAGACTGCCCACCAGTGCACGACCGACCACCACATTCTGCTCGGCATGATGCGCAATCCAGCCCCCGCCGGAAGATGCATTGTTCGTATCGACAGCCTGCACGATCTCGCTGACAGAGACCCCGAATGCCCGCATCCGCGCCGGGTCAACCGCCACCTGGTAGGTCTCAACCGACCCGCCATTGACATTAACATCCACCACGCCCGGCACCAGCCGAAGCTGCGGCACGACCGTCCAGGTCATGAGCCGGTTCAGCTCCATCAGGGAAAGCCCGGCGCCCCGAATCTGCAACTGCATGATCTCGCCCATGCCCGTCGCCAGCGGCCCCATCGAGACACTCACACCCGGCATCGTGATACTGTCCCGTGCCGCCTGCAACCGCTCGGCAACCCGCGTCCGGTCCAGATCGATATCCGTCGCATCATCGAACTGCAGATAGACCGCTGACACTCCTGTCCGCGACACGGAGCGCAGATCTGTCACGCCCGGAATACCCGTAAGACTCGCCTCAACCGGAAAGGTAATCAGCTTCTCAACTTCTTCCGTCGCCAGTCCGGGGGCTGTGACCGACACCATAACCTGTTTGGGCGAAATATCCGGTACCGGCTCGACCGGCAGTCCCGGCACGGTCATGATCCCACCGATCATCAGCGCGACAAGAAGACCCAGCAGGACAAAACGGTTGGACTGGAGAAAATGCAGCATGAAACCCAGTCAGTCCGTATCCAGCCCACTAACGAGCGACATGGACTTCAGGGCAAAACTGCCCTCCGTCACCACACGATCCCCCACCTTCAGATTTCCCTGCACGACGACACTCTCATCCGTCGCCAGCCGCACCCGCACCTCACGCGGCGCATACTGTCCTTCAGCGGTCTGAACATAAACGAGGTCATGCCCCTCGATCGTCTGCACCGCATTCGACGGCACAATCATACCGTCCACGGCCTCGCTGGTTTCAAGAGCCGCATCCAGCATGATCCCCGGCCGCAGGAACGCCACGGGCCGATCGACGACGCAGACGACCTTCACAAGCCCCGTCACCGGATCGGCAACGCCGTCGATTGTCGTGATGGCCGCCCGGAACGGCTCGGCCCGTACATTGCCGGACGGACGGACCGTCACAGTGCCACCGGGCACCAGCCGCGACACTTCATCCAGCCGCAGATCCGCGATAATCCACACCCCCGACAGATCCACAACCGTCGCCACCGCCTGCCCCGGCGTCACATCCGACGCTACAGAGGTCTGAATGGACTGCACCACACCCCGCACCGGCGAAATCAGCGTAGACGCCTCATCCTGCACGATCTTTTCCGTCACGGAGGTAAACTCTTCCGTCAGCCGATGCTGAATCAGCCCGATATCCGCTTCCCGCGCCACGACCATGCTACGCGCCTGCTGCACCGCTGCCTGACGCCGCCGCACTTCTCCGGCGGACACCGTGCTACCCACAAGCGACTGCCCGCGCCGATACGCCAGTTCAGCCTCCCCCAACGTCGCCTTTGCTGACGCCAGAGCGGCCTCGTCCTGCTCAAGCTGAAGATGCAGCACGTGAAGGGAATGATCCGTGTAATCAATAAGCGCCTGCCCGGGCACCACAGTCTGCCCCGGCGTCACCCGCACAGCCGTGACCTTCCCGTCCCCGCTCGCGCGGATCACCACCGTCCGCGACAGATCTGCGCTCACGCGCGCCAGCGCTGAGACCGTGTCATGAAGCGTCCCTTGCCGCACCAGCGCTGTCTGGAGATGCTCCCCCTCCCGCGCCTCCGCCCCGAGCGTCAGCGGCTGCATCCAGCCCGGCGCATCTGCCGCACCCGCACATCCAAGCGCACACAGCGCCACCCCACAGACCAGAAAACGCACAAACCGACTCATGGAATGGTCCCCGTCGCGATACCCATCCGGATAATCGCCGCATGCCAGGCAATCTCAGCACGATTCAGATCCAGCAGCGCCCGATACGCATCCATCCGTGCCCGCAGAGCCTCGATCAGTGGCGTCTCACCAACTCGCCAGGACTGCTCCATCCCGTCCGCCCGGCGCAACATGGAACTGGCCTCAACCCGTGAATTCGACAGCGATCCCGTCGCCGCCACCAGATGCGCCCGGACCTGTGCCATCTCATTGCGCACAGCCCGCCGCGCCTCGACTTCCTCCCGTGTTGCCGCCGCCATCCGGTCGCGGGCGGCGGATTCCTGCGGCGTATTCGTCACAGCGCTCGGCAGCGGCACCCGCAGATTGACACCCACCTGCGTATCCCACGGGCTGCCAAACTGCCCCTGATCGATCGCATCAACCCCCACTTCCGGATTGGGCATAAAACTTTTGCGGACCAGCTTCATCTGGTTCTGCGCCGCAATCACCGCCTGATGCGTCGCCCGCACCCGCGGATCAACATCCTCGACCCAGCGCGCATCATTGGCCCGCGTCAGCCCCAGCCAGTGCTCGTCCGCCTGCGTGATGTCCGGGACACCCGGCAGCCCCGTCAGCGTCCGTAACTGGCTCGCCGTAGTTTCGATTTCCTCGGCCGCCATGTCCGCTTCGCTGCGGGCCTGCGCCAACTGCGCCTCCACGGCCTGCTGGTCCGACATCGCGATTTCCCCGGCATGCCCGGCCCGCTGTACACCGGCTTCAATCCGCTTTAGCGCAGCTACGGTCGCCAGCGCCGCCGTCTGCCGCCGCATAGCCATGATCGCAGCCCCGGTCGCATCCACGACCCGCACCGCAACCGACATCCGCTCTACGTCAAGGCGAACGGTCGCCATCTTCGCTTCGGCCTTCGCCACGTTCTCAGTCGCCGTACCCTGCCCCGGCAACCATAGCGGTACCGAAACCCCACCCTGCCAGGTGATGTACCCATGGTTGGAACCGCTGATTCGGTCATCATAATAGTCCCCCGTCAGCGTCGGACCGCCTGCAAACCAGGACTGCGCCGCTTTCGCCCGCGCATCGGCAGAATCCTGATTGACCTCAAGTTCAGCCCGTACAGGGTCCGCCTTCCAGGCCGCCGCAATCGCATCATGAATGGACAGCGGCGCCACGAGCCCCCCTTGTGCACGGCTCTGTCCCGCTCCGACGATACAGACCACCATGAGCGCCACGCCGGTCATCCACCCACGCGACACCCCCGTCCGGCGCGTAACGAGGAGGGAATGAAATGCCATGTCCGTGTCATCCCCTGCCCCGCCAGTCCTGTCAACGAAAGGAAATGCGACCTTTGCTTCCGTTCCCCCACAGGACACCAGAGGCCTGCACCAATTGCCCCTCCCTCCAAACGGCTTTATGACTCCGAGATAAGAGTCATTCTCATTTTGAGCCCGTTGTTCCTATCTCCGCCCCCCTCTCCTTCAAGGCCCGACGTCCATGCTGATCCATATCCCGAACGTCCTCACTCCCGAAGAAGTCCGCTACTTCCGTGACAGACTGGAAGGCGCGGAATGGGCAGACGGACGCGTCACTGCGGGGGAACAGTCCGCCAAGGCCAAGCTAAACCTCCAGATCCCGCAGGATTCCCCCGAATGCCGCGAACTCGGGGAATTCGTCCTGCGCGCGCTAGGCCGTAACCCGACCTTCAACAGCGCGGCCCTGCCCCTGCGCGTCTACCCGCCGCTCTTCAACCGCTACGACACCGGCATGCATTTCGACGCCCATGTAGACAACGCCATCCGCCCGATCCCCGGTGCTGGGATGCGCATCCGCACGGACGTCTCCTCCACGCTCTTCCTCACCGGACCGGACGAGTATGACGGCGGCGAACTCGTCATCCAGGACACTTACGGCACCCAGAGTATCAAGCTCCCCGCCGGCGACATGGTGCTCTATCCCTCGACCAGCCTGCACAGCGTCAGCCGCATCACACGCGGCAGCCGCTGGGCCTCGTTCTTCTGGTCCCAATCCATGGTCCGCGACGATACGAAGCGCCGTCTGCTTTACGAATTTGACTGCTCCATCATCGAAACCCGCAAGGCGCTGCCGGACAGCCATCCCGCTGTTCTCGGGCTGACCTCGACCTATCACAACCTGCTGCGCCAGTGGGCCGAACTGTAAGAACAGGGCTGCATTCAGGGTTCAAAATAGGCGGGCGCGCGCCATTATGTTAAGTTTCCCGAAATAGTTAAAATAAAATTGACACCGCGCATAACAAGAAAGAAAAATCCCGAAACAGACCTCCAAAAATATACCCAAAAACAGCTGGATCTCCTTTTAACGAACGCTTAATTATTCTACGATATTACTCAGATCTCCTCTCGATAGAGCCAGACCTGAGTGATAAAAAAGCAAGAGGATGATTTCCGGAGAAGCCTAGATTATATGAAGAACTGGCCTCACCCCCCCCGCGACGATTTCGTTCTTCATGCCCTAGACTGCTCCGCCATTGTCGCCATGACCGACACCCGCGGCTGCATTCTTTCCGTCAACAGCCGGTTCGAGGAAATCAGCGGATATACGCGGAACGAACTCATTGGCAACGATCACCGGATGCTGCGCTCCGGCCAACACGACCGGAAGTTCTTCCGGCAGATGTACCGGACGATTGCCTCAGGCAATGTCTGGCACGGCGAGATCTGCAACCGCCGGCGCGACGGCTCCCTTTACTGGGTCGACACCACGATCGTTCCCCATATTTCGGAAAGCGGAAAAGTCACCAGCTATGTGGCCATCCGCTTTGATATCACGCCACGGAAACAGGCGGAAAACCACCTGAAATCCAGCCGTCAGAAGCTCCAGCACGCCGTCAATACGGACTTCCTGACCAAGATTTCCAACCGCCTGCACTTCTCTCACACCCTTCGCAAAACCCTGCGCCAGAGTGCCGCAGGCCATATCTGTCTGGCTCTGCTCGACATCGACACATTCAAGACGGTCAACGACACGTCAGGACACGATTCCGGAGACCGGCTGCTGCGCAAGGTCGCCGAGAAGCTCCAGTCCTTCCAGAGTGAAAACTGCTTCATCGCTCGCATCGGTGGCGACGAATTCGCCATCCTCATGACAGGTGACTGCCCGGCGCTGTTCGAGAATATCCTTCTCGAAATCCTCGAGCAGATGCGCTTCAGCTTCCGCAACCGCACCATGACCCATGCCTGCACCGCCAGCATCGGCTATGTCCGCGTCCCCTTGGTCGATGCACGGGAAAAAGCCCTTCTGAAATGCGCCGATCTTGCGCTCTATGCCGCCAAGACCAGCGGCCGGAACCGTATCCGGGAATATCATCCTGTCATGGAAGAGAAACTGGACCATGCCGCCCGCCTGCGCAGACGGGTCCAGACCGGACTACACAACCAGAGCATCGCGGTCTTTTACCAGCCCATCTTTTCCCTGAGTACGCCCGGCAATATTTCCTTCGAGGCCCTGCTGCACTGGGACCATCCGCAGCACCCCATCCTCTCGCCTCAGCATTTTCCCGAAGTCTTTGAAGACCCAAGACTGACCCTGACCCTGAATACCTTCGTTACACGGCAGGTCATGCGGGACATGCGCAGACTTCGCGAACAGAACGTCCGCTTCGAACGCATCGCCATCAACATCACATCCTGCGATTTCGAAGGTAGCGATTTTTTCCGGAAAGTCGCTCTCCTCGGCGAGGAAATGAACATCCCGCTCACCTCCCTGGCCCTCGAAATCACCGAGAACATCTTCTCGCGCCCACACCACGGCCAGATCGAACAGGAACTCGACATCCTTCACCAGAAAGGTATCCAGATTGCCCTCGATGATTTTGGAACAGGGTTTGCATCCCTAACGCATCTCAAGACCTTCACGTTCGATGCAGTAAAGATCAACCGGGCTTTCGTGGCCGGTCTGGAACGTCATGGAACAGACGCCGCGATCATCCGGGGCGTGATCGACATCGTCCACAGTCTCGGGCGCAAGGTCGTGGCCGAGGGGATCGGAAACGCGACACAGGTCCGCACGCTTTTGGAGATGGAATGCGATTTCGTGCAGGGCGATTTTCTGTGCGAGGCTGTGCCGGTCATGGACATCCCCGCCGCCCTTGAAAAGATCCGCTACCGGTCGCTTCTGCCCCCGGCGGCCGAACCAGCCTGACGGATCGTCCGACCCGTCAGGCACCAGCATCAGAAACGCTGGTCAATACCGGTGAGGATCGTCCGACGCAGACCATACTGCGGCGCACCCACACCGATGCCACTACCGTCACGCAGCAGATAAGTCCGGTCGAACAGATTGGTCACGTCCAGACGCAGCTGCGTGCGCTTGAGGAACGGCACCTGAAACAGATCCTTGAAAGACTGGACCAGCGACAGGTTAAACGTGGCATATTGAGGCACGGAAGCCCCGTTCGGCGTCGCACCATCGGCCCGCAGACCGCTACCATAGACCATTGAGGCGGACAGGCGTAGCGGATGGCCGGTTCGGTGGAAGAGCGAATAACTTGCGCCGGCAGACGCAGTCCAGCGCTGGTCATGATCCAGATGGATCCAGTGCTTGCTGGTATAAGCCAGATCGTCGGGATCAAAATTCCACTGCGCCGTCGTGATATCCTTGCCAATGGCGCGCGACCACGAAAAATTGCCATACACACTGAAGGCACCGCGGGTGTAGTCCGTGGCGAATTCATAACCATTAACCTGACCGCGACGGTAGTTGAACGCCGACAGAATGACCGGAGAGCCGAACTGCCCTTCGTCGATCATGTTCTTGGCGAGCTTCACATACGCATCGAAGGACGCATGCCAGCCCGGCAGGATCGTCTGTGAGAAGCCCGCGTCAAAGTAATGATCGCGCTCGGCCTTCACGTTGCTGTTCAGGAACGTCCCAGGAGCCGCTGACGTATTGACGAACTTGTTGAGCGACGTCCCACCCACGAGCTCAAACGGCGGCGGCGTAAAGTAACGCGAATATCCCGCATGGAACGTGCCGCCGTTCCAGGGCTTGTAAACAATGTTCAGGCGCGGACTGACCTGCTTGGCATGGGTATATTCATCCACCCCGTCAAACCGCAGACCGTAATTGATGGTCAGGTTCTTCAGCGGACGCCACTCGTCCTGCGCATAAAGGCCGTACATCCACCCCGTCCGACCCGTGCCGTCATGGATGGTCAGCGGATTATCGGAATAGACCGCGTTACCATCAGCATCCTCGCCGCTCTGCGGATAAACGGTCGAATCCGATTTGGAAACGTTCCGTTCCACATAAATCTGATAGCCGAAACGGACCGTATGATCCTTCGCCGCCTGCCAGGTGGCATCGGACTGCGTTCCCGTCGAGAAGACCGAACGCGCCGCACGCTGGGCAATGCCGTTATAAACCAGATCCCCCAGCGGATCGGGCGAGTAGCGCAGCGAGCTGTAACGCAGCACGGCAGAGGTCTGGAAGCTCAGCTTGCCCATGTCTTTCTGCAGGGACAGAATGCCGAAATCCGTGATTTCCTTCTGATGCTCGGTCAGGCTCGAACTGTCCCCGTTGCCGTACAGCTTCTGCGACAGGTCACTACTCGCAAAGGACGGATTGGCAAACTGGCGCTGCTGCCCCGGATTGTTGGGAAGCTGGTATTCGGCATTGGACACACCCGCGGTCAGACTGATCCGCGTATTCTCGTCCACCGTGTAACGGGCATGGCCCAGAAAGTGATACTGGTTCGTCAGATCGTGGATCGCATTGAAGCTCGGCGTGGTGTTTTCAATGCCGACACGGTTGTGAACGAAATCACCCGTCGCAAACCAGTCCCACTTGCCATGATGACCGCCAAACTGCGCAGACGGGAAGAAATAGTCGCGCGCGCCACCATAGATCGAAACATCACCACCAGCATCGGAATAGCCGTTCTTGGTGTTGATATCGATCACACCGGCCTGAAGGAACCCGTACTCACTCGGCAGCGCACCGGTCGTCAGTGACATGGAATGGGCAAAGCGTGTCATGAGCGCCTGTCCAAACACGCTCATACCTTCAGGCAGTTCTACGCCGTCGAGACGAAACTGCACTTCATTGTGGTCACCACGGATATGGATCTGCCCGTAGCTATCCTGCGCCACACCCGGGGCCTGGAGCAGCAGGGTGTTCAGACCCGCATTGTCACCGCCAGGATTCGTCTCGATGGCCTGCCGCGAAAAATTATAGGTCGTCGCCCCGGTCGAAGACTGAAGGGCCGCACGGGCGCGCTCGAGATGGGCATTGACGGTAACGTCATCTTCGCCCGTGCGACTGCTCTCCGTCGTTGTCGTACCATGCTGGTCGTCGGCATGACCGAAGCTGGCACGGGCAGCCGTGGACACATCATCCGTCTGGGTTTCAGTGGTGGCCGCAGCCGCCTGGGAAGACGTGACGGACGGAGTTACCGACTGGGCGAACGCGGAATCAGCAAGGGCGGTAGTGCAGCCCAAAAGCAGCAGGAAGGAACGGGCAGACACGATAGACGGCATGAAACCTCCGGACAGGGGGGATACGGCAAAGACGAAAGATTGTCAGAGCGGAATGCTTATTATGTTATATCATAACAATTCAAGCGAAATCTGCGCCTCTGTGCGCCATTGTGCATCGAGCGTTTGCTCTGTTGCATGAGTACAATATAAGCACGGTGATTTTTCGGGCTTTGCTGTTCTTTTTCAGGCAGGCTGCCCGCTTGGAACGCCCCCTCTTCCGGAGAACCGCCCTTTCCATGACGCTTCGCAAGGTCCTTCTCCTGAGCGCCAGCCTCCTTGGCCCGTCCCTCGCCCTGGCGGCCTCGCCGGAAAAGACGAAGCCTCTGGCAGGCAGGAGCGAAGCGCCTTCACACGCCAATGCCCATCATCCGGCCGCAAAACCCGTACCCCGCAAAGCTACTCCCCAGTCCATTCAGGGCCGTAATACCGAAACGATCGCCGTCACGGCCCGGCGGACGGACTTCGCCTTTGCCGCAGCACAGCATAGCCCGGACGCCGACACGCGCCTGACCGCCGACCGCCTGACCCAGCGCGGTGTCGTGACCCTGCGCGATCTGGAGCGCGTGGCTCCAAACCTGACGATCCAGTCCATCAACGGCACGGCCTCGACCAATTTCTACCTGCGTGGCGTCGGCTTCAACGACTTCACTATGAACAACATCCCGACCGTCATGACCTATTTCGATGACGTGCCTTTCGCACTCTCGACCATGTCGAGCGGTCTGATGTTCGATCTGGCGGATGCGACCGTCACTCCCGGCCCCGTTGGCACCACGCACGGGCAGTCCGACACAGGCGGCGAAGTCCGCCTCCACACAGCCGACCCGACCAGCACCCTGCATTACGGCGTCAGTCAGGACATCGCCTCCTATGCCCGCAGCCGGAGCGAGGCCTATATTTCCGGCCCGATCGCCAAGGGGCTGGATTTCCGTCTGGCCGGGCAGATCCGACAGGGAGGCGGCTGGCAGACCGACCCGCAGAACGGCGCCCATCTTGGAGACGCGGATTCCTATGCCCTGCGCGGCAAACTACGCTGGCACTCGGACGACAACCGCACCACGATCCTGCTTTCCGGCCATTTCGTGCAGGATAACAGTCAGGTCGTCACCAGTCAGGCCGTCCACCGCCTGATCGGCACAGCCGCTCTCCCGCATCTTGGACAGACACAGGCCGAATGGTCCTCCCGTTCGCAATTCGACAAACTGATCGGACGCCCCGAAGGCCTCAAACCCAGCGAGCACAACCAGTTCTGGGGCTGGGACCTGCATATGGACCATGATTTCGGCTTCGCGAAAGTCACGTCCGTCACGGCTTTCGAAACCGAGCGGCAGGGCGAATATACCGATCAGGACGGTACGTCCCGCTCCGAAGCCGACACCTACCGTACCATCAGCGCCAATGCCTTCACGCAGGAACTGCGTCTGGGTTCCAGCAATCCCGACAGCCGCCTGCAATGGGTGGTCGGGGCGTTCTATCAGCGCAGCCGCATGAAACAGCGCTTCTTTTTCGATTACACGGACTATGCAGCCCGCGGTTACATGATGGCCACGTCCTTCTCCATGAATCAGGAGAGCACGTCCGAATTCGGCCATATCAGCTATCGCCTGCCACATAACATAACGCTGTTCGCAGGCCTGCTGCACGAAATCGACGACCGCAGCCTCCCCGGCCTGACGTCAGAAATCTTCGGCGGCAGAACCAGATCCTTCCACGGGGAAAGCACGGCCGCAGCCCAGTTTGCGGGACAGGTTGGCGTGTCATGGCAGGCCACGAAAAACACGCTCGTCTATTACAAAATGAGCAAGGGCTTCAAACCCGGCGGCTTCAGCGCCAACAACACCCAGATCCAGGCCCAGCTCGACCCGTTCGGTCCCGAAACGGTGCTGACCTATGAACTCGGCTTCAAGAGCGACCCAATCCCGAACGTCCTGCGCTTGAACGGAGCCGCTTTCTACAACGACTTCCACAACCAGCAGGTCGTGGGCACGGTGCTGATCCCGAATTACGGCCCGCTTAGCGAAATCACAAACGTCCCCAAATCCGAAAGCTGGGGCTTCGAAGGCACAATCGAACTGCACCCGGTGCGGCATGTGTTCGTCACACAGAATATCGGCTGGCAGCGCGGCAATTATCAAGACTTCCTGAACGTCAATCGTGCCGCGACCAATGCCGCCTATGCCAAGACAGGCGTCTGGCGAGCCGTGAACAGCAATTTCGCGGGCGTGGATAACGGTCAGCCCAAGCTGACACTCAACGGTCAGGCCGAATGGCGGCAGGCACTGACACCAGGACTGGGCTTCGATATCGGGCCGGACTGGTCCTATCGCGGTAGCCAGGCCATCGCGGTCGGCGGCACAGGGTTCTATCGCCTACCGCCCTATTTCCTGCTTGGCGCCCATGCAACCCTGCGTCCCTCATCGGGAAAATGGGAAGTCACGGTCTACGCCTCAAACCTGCTCAACCGCAGCTTTTTCGAAAGCGGCGGTATGGCAACAACAACCTATTTCTATATTCCCGGACCACCCCGTTTCATTGGCGGCCGCATGTCATACGGCTTCTGAGGCCTCTGTAAACGCTCAGCTGGCAATCAGGCTACGCGCCAGAGACCGGATTTCCTTAAGGGTGCTGTCGGCATCCATGGGCTCACGCCCCAGCAGATTCATCGCGCGGAAATGGATCGTACTCAGCAGCATATCCAGGACCGTGTCGGAATGCTGGCAAAAAACCTTCTCGCCACGCCGGTTTGCACGCTCAAGAAAAAGCGCCATCTGCGCACGCGCCGGTACCACGCTCACTTCCCACAGGACCTGACCGAATTCCGGGTCATGCACGGCCTCACCCAGCAGGGTCCCGTAAGTGCGGCCCAGAGGAGTGTCCAGAAATCGAATACGGGCGGCGATGAGTTCATCCACGTCACCCGCGAAGCTGCCCGTATCGATCTCCGGGGTCAGATCGTCACGCCACAAACGCATCGCATCAAAGAACATGGCCTGCTTCGTCGGCCAGCGGCGATAAACCGTCGCCGTCGACACTCCGGCGGCCTTCGCCACACGACTGATAGTAAGACCCTGATAGCCCTCTTCCACGAGCACCAGTGCGATCGCCGCAAGGATATTGCTCTTAAGCCTCAGATTGACTGGCCGACCCGGTGCCCGAGCAGTCGTCTGGTCCCGAGCGGGAACGTGCATTATGTTTAACGGTAAAGAATGCGGCACTATCGTCTGTGACATGGTCATTCCCCTCTCTGGCCATTTCACCGGCTAACATGACTTGGAATGAACGCAGCTGGTCAGATATGGATCCGCCGTTACAAGACGCATTTACGTTTATTTAGTAACAAAATATGTCTATTTTTATCAGGGGATCACACCAGCAGTCTGAAGGGCAGCCCTTTTCGCCTGAACCGCGGCCGCATCCATCGGCGCGGCTCTGACGGAGGTCACATCCTGAGCGGATATTCCCACAGGCGCCGTGCTGTTACCCAGAGTACTGACATAGGCCAGAACAGCTGCGATATCCTCATCTGACAACGTGCGGAATGACGGCATGAATCCCTTGTACGATTCTCCATTCACCGTGATCGGACCATGCAGCCCGTTCACCAGAACCGCCGCCAGATACGCTTTCCCGTCCGGATTGCCAGCAATCTGCCCGACCCGACCCGCAAGTGGAGGAAAAGTTCCCGGACGCCCCGCGGCCGCAGGCCCGTGACACATCGCGCATTTTCCCTGGTACAGCGCCGCTCCATCCGCAGCTATAACCCGAGATGCCATCAGCGGCATCAGGCCCAGAAAAGCCGAAAGCATGATCCTGAAGCGGGGTTTCGTTGTCATATCCGGAGCCCTTCCGCAGCTTGCGTCGTGATATCAATTCAGAAAACACTAGCTCCCAAATGCCCTGAAAGCTACCGCACGCCGCCTTTCTCGAAAGCGCAAAGACGCCTATCCTGCTGCCATCTTTCCTGCCGGGCATCCGGCGCAGCCGGCAGAGGTTCCGCATGACCCAGAGCGAGACACCCCCTTCTTCGGATGGCACCAGACGGCGGGATCTGCTGGCCACCGGAACCGTGGTTCTGGGCTGTGCCGGGGCCTGCGCTCTAACCATCCCCTTTGTCGAAAGCCTGAAAAATCCGGCGGCAACGTCCCCGTCCGCCCGACTGCTGGACGTTGATCTGTCGTCTCTCAAACCCGGGCAGGACATGACGGTGCGCTGGCGGGACTGGCCTGTTTTCATTCAACGCCGCACGCCTCAGATGCTGGCCGTCCTGCAGACTCCGGATCATCTGGCCACCCTGCGGGACGCGGACTCGAAAGTCCTCCAGCAACCAAAGGACGCGACGAACTGGCACCGTTCGGTCCGCCCGGAGTATGGCGTACTGATCGGTATCTGCACCCATCTTGGCTGCGTGCCCTCTTTCGAAAAACCCGGCTCCACGCCAGAAGCGAAGGGGGGATATTTCTGTCCCTGCCACGGATCACACTTCGACGCTGCAGGGCGTGTTGCACGCCGCGCGCCCGCGCCCTGCAACCTGCCGGTCCCGCCCGTAACGTTCCTTTCCGACACGAAACTCCGCATCGGCCACAGCGCAGGTGATCCGGGCTTCAGCATGTCCGACATCCAACAGATCTGAGGACCGGACCATGCCCTCACCCAACAGAACGCCCGACACGGAACCACTTGGCTGGCTCGAACATCGCTTGCCGGTCATGAGCCTGCTGCGCCACCACTACGTTGCCTTCCCGATGCCCCGCAACCTCAATGCGTTGTGGAGCTTTGGCGCGTTCCTGATCGTCACAATGGCCTTCATGGTCGCCAGCGGCCTGTTCCTCGCGATCAACTACACACCTGACATCACCCAGGCGTTCGCCAGCGTCGAAGCCATCGACCGGCAGATCCCCTCAGGCTGGTTCATTCGCAGCCTGCATATGGGCGGAGTAACGATGCTGTTCGGCTGCCTCTACATCCATATAGGACGCAGCCTCTGGTATGGCTCCTACAAGGCCCCGCGCGAACTACTCTGGCTGACGGGGCTCGGCCTGATGCTGATGGTGATGGTGACGGCCTTCGCCGGTTATGTTCTGCCCTGGGGACAGATGTCCTACTGGGGCGCCACGGTAATCCTGAACGCCGTCCATGCCGTCCCGGTCATTGGCCAACCGCTGTCCGAACTCCTGCTGGGCGGTGACACTTTGGGGAACGTGGCGCTGCATCGGCTTTTCGTGCTGCATTTCACGATGGCTTTCGCGATCCTCGGCGTCATCGCCCTGCATGTCGCAGCGCTGCATGTCGTGAAATCGAACAATCCTTCGGGCGTTGATCCCGTCAGCCCGAAACAGACCCTGCCGTTCCACCCCTATTACACCAGCCGGGACGGTTTCGCGCTCTGCCTGTTCCTGATGGTCTATGCCGGGCTGGTCTTTTTCCTGCCCGATCTTTTGACGCTGGCCGACAATTACGTTCAGGCCAACCCGCTCGTCACACCGCGTGACATCCGGCCAGAATGGTATTTCGCACCATTCTACGCGATCCTCCGCGCAGTGCCCTCACGCCTCGGCGGGCTTCTCCTTGCCTCGGGAAGCCTCGCCGTCCTGTTCGTGCTGCCCTGGCTGGACCGCTCCGCCATCCGCCCCGCAGCACAGCGACCGATGGTACGCCTGTCGCTACCCCTCGCCTTCGCGGCCTTCATTCTGCTCGGCATCGCCGGGATGCACGCGCCTACCCCGGCATGGCTGCTCGCCAGCCGCGTGGCGATAGCCTGGTGGTTCATCCACTTCCTGCTCGTCACACCGCTGGCCTCCGAACGGGAGATATCGTCATGACGCGCTGGACCCGGAACCTCATACTCGCCGCCAGCCTGACAGCCCTGCCTGCCTGTGCGAGCACGCCCGCCCAGCGCGGCCTGATGGTTTTCCAGCAGGTATGCAGCACCTGCCACGGCATGGAACACGTCGCGTATGGCGACATGAGCAGCCTCGGCCTCTCGCCGGATGAAATTCGCAAATGGGCCGCCGACCAGCAGATGCCCAACGGCACGGACGATAATGGCGATCCGAAAACCCGTCCCGCCACAGCCACCGATCCCATCCTGTCACCTTACCCAAACGAGGCCATAGGACGTCTCGCCAATCACGGACTACTCCCGCCCGATCTTTCCCGGCTGGCCCTGACGCTACCCGGTGGCGCCGAAAAAATCCGGCAGATTCTGCTTTCCTATGCCCCCACTCCCGCAGGCGTAACGCTCGACGAAGGGCGCTATTACAACACCGCCCTGAAATGGAAGCATATCGGCATGCCCCCACCCCTTCAGGACGGCATGCTCACCTATCCCGACGGCACGCCACCGACGTCCGCGCAGATGGCTAGCGACGTCTCGGCCTTTCTCGACGGCATTGCCCACCCCCATCAGACCGAACGCAAAAGGATCGGCATCTATGTTCTCGCCTATCTCGCTCTGATGGCACTCCTGACCTTCCTGCTGCAACGCCGCATCTGGAAGGGGCGCCGCTAACCGCGCTCTCCTGAACTACATCCGTTCAGCTTGGTCCATGCGATGCGCGGCCCGATAACTCAGCGGCATGACGGCCAATCCCTGAACCGTCTCGATCACATCCAGCTCAGCATTGCCCAGAAGCCTGATCAGGGCCTCGCGCGGCGTATAAACTCCAGCGACGGCAATGCTGCTCCCGCCGCGCAAAAGCCCTTCATCCATCAGCACGGGGCATTTCGTCTCGCGAGACAACTCTGCTACAGCCGCTGCAAGGGTCTTCGTTTCAATCTGAAGCATCGCCTGTTGAACCGGGCAAATATCCTGTGTCCGCGTCACACTCCCTGCCACAACCGGGCCACCCAGAAACAGGACGCAGACCATCGCCCCCGCACCCAGCCCCCTGCGCAAAGACGCAGCGACCGCACGGAACATAATGTCTCTTTCTGGGTACGGACGGTCTGGCATATCCGTGGCTCTCCGCTGGGCACCCCCGAAAATACGGACAGGCATAGTCACCCAACACAACGCCACAGCCAGCGGGAAAGCACGCCCCTCCCGTTCTTTTGAACGCAGGGGCTCTGAAAGTCCGGGAGCGAAATTCTAAAACGTCGGCGGCGTACAGGCGCTGATGATCTCGCAGCCTTCAGAGCTGAGACAGCGGAAACGATGCGGCTGACGACTGTCGAAATGATAGGCATCACCCGGGCCCAGAATCTCGCGCCTGTCTCCCACCGTGATTTCTACCTGCCCGTGCAGGACAAACCCGCCCTCTTCGCCCTCATGGGCATAGACCATGGCCCCGGTATCCGCCCCGGACGCATAGGTCTCGCGCAGGATCTGAAGGCTCCGGCCAGACAGGGGACCTCCGATCTGCCCAAAGGTCACACCGTCCTGCTCGAACGTCATCAGTTCGTCCGCCCGGTAGAAGATCTTTTCATCACCCTCCGGGGCAATGCTGAAGAACTCCCCGAGCGTCACGGGAATCCCGTCCAGAATACGCTTGAGCGTTCCGACGGAAGGATTCATGTCACCTGATTCAATGAGGGAAATCGTAGAATTGGTCACACCGGTCCGCTTGGCCAGTTCGCGCTGGGACAGGTTCCGTGCCGTCCGCACAAGTCGCAGGCGTGCTCCCAAATCCATCCCCGTTGTACCCTCCCCGGCCTCTTGCGTATCACCAGTATGTCATATCGAAACAGAAAGGAAACCTCGAAAATAAGAATACCGAATAGGGGTATAATTTTCTACGCCATCCCGGAGAGAAAGCGCCCTGCATCCAGGAACGTCTGGCCCAAAAGGCCGTTCCGGCGTAAACACGCTGTCAGGGCGACGTGTTCTGAAAAACCTGAAGAACGCGGAGGCTTCCGAATATTCGGATTACGGCTCCGAGTGTCTGCACAGGGACATCAGGAACAGGGTAGATTACAGATGCTGTACGCTTCGACGGGATGTTTCACTCTCACAGCGATCATGGGCGTCTGGCTCTCCATTTTCGCAGCCCGGCACAAACGCCCCTTCAGCTTCCTGACGCCCATACATGTAGGCTCGGCCATTGTGGGCTCGGTCTTTCTGATCATCGCCATCAGCAACGGCGACAGTCGACTCATGCTGAACGTAGCGCTTGCCGTGGCCATCACGGCCTTCGGTGTGCTGATGGCGTTTTTCCGCAGGCGCGGCGCCATGATCGCACCGCTCTATATGTGCCACATCCTGCTGGCGGTGATGTTTTATTTCTCGATGGTCTGCTTCACCATCTTCCCACATTTCGGCCTCAACTAACCGCTTTTAAAGAGCCGAAAGGCTCCTCCAGATCATATAAGCCGCAACTGTGAAGATAACGCAGGCAAAGAACGTCGTCAGCGCCGCACCGGAACCCGACAGGCGCTTTGCCACCCGGGTTCCGAGGAAACTCCCCACAATTCCCCCCGCCACAAACAGCATCCCCATCACCCAGTCCACGTAGCCCGAAAGCATGTAACTCAGCGCCGTACTCGCCCCCAGCGCCGCTACAGCCACAAGAGACGTTCCCACCGCATTGAGAATGGGCATCCGCGTGCAGGCAATCAGCGCAGGCACGATCAGAAACCCGCCGCCAATCCCGAAAAACCCGGACAGAACCCCCGTCCCGGCCCCAGCCATCATGACGCGCGGCATGTTTTGGCGATTGCACGCCGCCCCTGCCTCACCCTTGTTGCGCCGCCCTCGCAGCATAAGTACGCCCACCACGACCATCAGCAGCGCAAAACAGAGCAGCAGTTTCTGCCCGTTCACCGCCTTGCCGAACGCTGCCCCGATGAGCGCCCCTACCACACCGCAGGGGGCAAAAATGGCCGCGCATTTCCATTTGACCGTTCCGGACCGGGCGTGACTGATCAACCCGGCCAGCGCATTGACTGCCACGGCCATCGCACTCGTCCCAATTGCGACATGAGGGTTCTTCACCCCCACCACATAGACCATCAGGGGAACGGCAAGGATGGAGCCCCCGCCCCCGATCAGGCCCAACGTGAATCCGATCAGGACACCGCAGGCCAGTTCAAGCGCAATATGCACAACCGGTTCAGCCGTCCTTCTTCGCGTTCAGCGGCTTGGGTGCAACCATGAGTTCGCGTCCCTTCAGCATCCCATCCCAGTACATCAGCGGCATGACGTATTTCTTGAGCCACCAGGCCAGACGCGTCGGCTTCTGTCCGTTGAGCAGCCATTTCGGCATCGTCGGCGCCAGCTTGCCGCCATAGCGGAACTCAGCCAGCACAATCCGCCCGTTTTCCACCGTCAGCGGACAGGCACCATAGCCTTCATATTCCGAAACCGGAGCCTGATGCTTCAGAAATGCCAGCACATTGGTCGCCACCACAGGCGCCTGCACCCGGACTGCGGCCGCCGTCTTGGCCGAAGACGTGCCGATCACGTCACCAATGGCAAACACGTCCGGAAAACGCACATGCTGCAACGTCGCCGGATTAACCTCAACAAACCCATCCGAACCCGCCAGCGTACTCTCGCGGATCACCTGCGGCGCGCTCTGCGGCGGCACCACATGCAGCATGTCGAACGTCCGCTCGACCTGCTCCACACTATCCCCGACCTTACGCTCGAAGGTTGCCGTGCGGTTCGGACCATCCACCGCCACAAGCTTCGACCCGGTATGCAGCCCAACGCGATAGCGCTTGATGTATTCCATCAGCGGCGGAACAAATTCCTTCACGCCAAACAGGCCCGGCGTAGCAGTGTCGAACTCCACCGAAATGCTGTCCAGCACGCCCCGACGCTTCCAGGCATCACAGGACAGATACACAGCCTTCTGCGGCGCACCGGCACATTTGATCGGCATGGGCGGCTGCGTGAAAATCGCCGTGCCACTTTTGAGCTGCTGCACCAGCTGCCAGGTATAAGGTGCCAGATCGAAACGGTAGTTCGACGTCACGCCGTTCTTGCCCAGCGTCTCCGCCAGACCGGGAATAGCGTCCCAGTTCAGCGTAATCCCCGTCGCCACGATCAGCGCGTCATAGGAAACGACCGTACCATCCCCCAGAACCACTTCCCGTACCTCCGGCCGGAATAGCTTCGCCGCCTGCCGCATCCAGACAACATCCTTCGGCATGACATCCGCTTCCTTGCGGCGCGTCTGGGCCGCCTGAAAGACACCGCCGCCCACAAGCGTCCAGCCCGGCTGGTAGAAATGCTCGTTCGATGGCTCAACCACGCCGACCGACAAGTGCCTGTTGCGCTTGAGCAGACTCCCCGCAGCCGACAGACCACCTGCGCCGCCACCGATAATCAGAACCTGAAAATGTGCTCCCCCCTTGCGCTGGGCAGCTGAGGGCGCAGCAACGCTCTCAATCCGCGCGCGGAGAATACTGACATCCACACCTGCCCTGTCCGTCACAGCAAAAATCTCGGACGCCGGACGCTTTCCTGCCTCGGCCAGCGCCCAGATCTGCGCGGCCCGCGTTCCAGAACGGCAATAGCCAACCACAGGCGCCGGCAGCGTTGCCAGAACCTCCCGCGTCTGGGCAACCTGCGCATCGGTTGGCACCGTCCCGGCCTTCACCGGGATTGCGGCAAACGCCAGCCCCGCCTCCTTCGCGGCCGCTTCGATCACTTTCATATCGGGCTGGTCCGGAGCTTCTCCGTCAGGGCGGAAACACAGGATCGTGCGGAAACCCTCTGCCTTCAGATCCGCAATATCCTGCACGGCAATCTGGGGAGAAACGGCATAGCTGTCAGTCAGGTGGCGAGTTGGCATAGGAACTCCGGAAACGAGGAAAGATCTTGCAACAACGGCAGAGACGCGCCGAAAATACCGGTATCAGACGCGATTAACGGGAATCTTGATGTAGCTCACGCCATCGGCTTCAGGCTCGGGCAGGTGCCCGCCGCGCATATTGACCTGCACGGACGGCATCAGCAGACGCGGCATCGCCAGAGTGGCATCGCGCTCCGTCCGCATCTTCACAAATTCTTCTTCGCTGATTCCGTCATGAACATGGATGTTGTAGCCACGCTCATGTCCAACCGTCGTCAGCCAGGCGTATTCGTCACGGCCCGGCGCCTTGTAGTCATGGCACAGAAACAGCCGCGTCTCGACCGGCAGCGACAGCAGACGGCGGATGGACCGGAAAAGCTGCCGTGAGTCACCCCCCGGAAAATCCGCCCGGGCCGTACCGAAATCCGGCATGAAGATTGTATCGCCCACAAAAGCGACATTGCCGATCACAAACGCCATGTCCGCCGGTGTATGGCCCGGGACATGCAGTACCGTCACGGGGAGCTCTCCAATCCGGAACGTCTCGCCATCAGTAAACAGACAGTCGAACTGCGACCCGTCCCGCGCGAACCGCGTCCCAGCATTGAAAATCTTGCCGAATACTGCCTGAACCCGAACAATATCCGCCCCGATCCCAAGCTTCCCACCAATCTTTTCCTGAAGCCACGGAGCAGCGGACAGATGATCTGCATGGGCATGCGTCTCCAGCTGCCAGTCAACGCCCAGACCTTCCCGCACGACATAATCAACAATTGCCTGCGCCGATCCGTGCGACGTGCGCCCGGCGGCTGCGTCGTAATCGAGTACGCTGTCGATAACCGCAGCGCGCTTCGTGACCGGACAATGGACGACATGCGTAGCCGTATTTGTCGCCTCATCGAAAAATGTACAGACAACCGGAGAGGGGGACGCGCCTGCCTCGGTTCGCCGGATCTGGCCGGTTGCGGCCTGGATTGCTGCATCATGCATGGCGCTCACCCTCTGGCTGTGGAATGCCTTTACGACACTTTCATTAACTGTTAAGTTAATATTGTAAGTGTTGCATGTCAAGCGCCCTGATGCTTTTGGAACCGGATCATGAACGTATCCTCTTCTGCTGAAACCCCTCTTCCGCCCCTGCGCATCGGCGATCGTGCTCCGGATTTCAGCGCCCGCACCACGCATGGCGAATTCATCATGAGCGCCCTGCGCGGACACTGGGTTCTGCTTTTCGCCCATCCGGCCGATTTCACACCCGTCTGCACAAGCGAGTTCATTGCCCTGGCCCGCAGCGCGGAGGAGTTCCAGCAGCGGGACTGCGTCCTCCTGGGGATTTCCGCAGACAGCCTCCCCGCGCATCTTGCCTGGATCGATGCCATCCACACGCAGTTCGACGTCCACGTCCCCTTCCCCATCATCGAAGACCCCTCCCTCGCCGTCGCCCGGGCCTACGGAATGCTGGACAGCGCCGCACAGGACAGTGCCACTGTACGCTCGGTCTTCGTGATCGACCCCTCAGGCATCATCCGGGCCATCCTGAACTACCCGGCCACCGTCGGACGCTCCGTCCCGGAACTGCTCCGCCTGGTCTGCGCCCTTCAGGAAGTGGACCGTTCAGGCGCCCTGACCCCTGAAAACTGGCAACCCGGACAGTGCACCATCGCACCACCGCTGCAGACACAGGCCGCCGTAGAAAAAGCCGGAGCGAAGTGGTTCTTCCAGCCCATGACTCGGGAACGCCCATGACTGTTCTGCTCCCACTTGAGAAAAGCCGGGAACTGGCGGAATGGCTGCGCATCCTCGCCCAGCCTCAACGCCTCATGATCCTCTCGGCCCTGCTCGACAGCACACATGCCGTCAGCGAACTCGAAACCATGACCGGCATCGGCCAACCCACGCTAAGCCAGCATCTGGGCGCCCTCAGACGTGCCGGCCTGATCGAATCCCAACGCGAATCCCGCGCCATTCACTACTGCTGGGCCGACACGCCCGATGCCCGGCGGGCCCGCGTCCTTCTGATGAGCCTTCAACCCGGCGCACTTCCGCCAGAACTACCTTCTCCCACACCTGAAGCCACACCCGGGCCAGCAGCTTCGGCGCGTTTTGCCCGTATTCTTCACCCCTGAAAGTCCTTAATCAGGAATTATCCAATCCCTATTTAAAGACAATAAGGGACGTATAGTTGCGATAAAGTGATTCGGAGATGAAACTGCAAAAGCCCCATACGCTTACCTGCAGGTAAGGAGAAAGAACATGATCCGTTATTTTATCGCTCTGACCGGCCTGGCATTTGCACTGACGCAGACCGCAAGCGCAGCCACACGCGAAGAACAGACGAAGGCCTGCAAGGGCGATGCGCTGCGTCTGTGTGCGCTTGCCATTCCCAACGAAGCCAAGATCACCGCCTGCATGCAGAAGAAGATCGACAAACTATCCCCGAAATGCCGCGCGATGTTCACACCTCTCCCTCAAGCCAAAAAAGCATCTGCGCCCAAGCCGAAACAGGGCTGAAGCACTCCTGCAAACCAGTTTGACGGATCCGTGATTGCGAAATCGGCTATTTCCGTAATCCCTCCCGCGTCCGTGACTGGTTTCCACCCGACAGACTGGATATGGTGCGTCCAGTGATTTTCAACAGAATACTGACATCACACCGCAACCGTCAGGATCGGACCCGACAGGCCTGGTGTGTTTTGCTGGACAGACCGGAACAATGACCCGACAGTACGACCGCCGCAAAGTAACCCTCAAGGACGTGGCAGCACAGGTCGGGGTTTCCCACACAACGGTTTCCAATGCCTATATCCGCCCTGGCCAGCTCTCAGCCGCCCTGCGCGAGAAGATCCTCGCCGCCGCGCAGGAGCTTGGATATACCGGCCCCGATCCAGCGGCCAAACAGCTTGCCACAGGTCGCGCAGGCGCTCTGGGCTTCCTGTTCAGCGAAGACCTGCCCTATGCCTTCACCGATCCCGCGATCCTCAGCGTCCTCAACGGCGTCGCCCGCTCCTGTGACGAGCGGGAAACCGATCTCGCCCTGATTTCCGCGGGCAGCAACCTACGCAACCGCACAGCTCCAGTCTCGCTCGGCAATGCTGCCGTGGACGGGTACATCCTCTACTCCGTCGCCCCAGACAGCCGCTGCGTCATGATGGCACAGCAGCGCAACGTCCCCCTCGTGGTGGTGGATCAGCCCCGTCTCAACGGCGTACCCTATGTCGGGATCGACGATCGTGGCTCTGCCTACCGCGCAGCCAAGACGCTTCTCGATCTCGGGCACCGGCATTTCGGCATCCTGTCACTCAAGACGGCCCATGACGGATATTTCGGCCCGCTGACCGCCAAACGCCGCGACAATATCGCCCACAGCACCATCGCCATGCGCCTTGAAGGCTATGTGCTCGCATTGCAAGAAGCCGGGATCGCGCCCGAGGACGTCCCGACCTGGGAAATCCCGATCAACTCCGAAGACATGGGCGCCCAGGGCGTACGCCATCTCCTCAATCGCGCCCAACGCCCGACCGCCATCCTCGCCATGAGCGACCGCGTGGCCATCGGCGCCATGCAAACCATCCGTGCGCTTGGCCTAAACATCCCGCAGGATGTGTCGATCTTCGGCTTTGACGACATCCCCGCCGCAGAAGGCGCGGACCTGAGCACGATCCACCAGCCGCATGAGCGCAAGGGCACGGAAGCCGTCCGCCTGCTCAGCGCCGCCACAGGCAGCAACGAAAACGTCATCCTTGAAACCGAACTGGTCCTGCGCGGCAGTATCGGCCCCGCCGCCTGAACTTCCCGTTCGGGAGGCCTTCAGCCCTGAAGCGCCGCCGGCAGGTCCGCGAAAGCGTCAATCCGCAGATCCGGCCCCAGTGCGACGCATTGCTGCGAAGACCCATGACCGTAACTGGCCCAGCATGAGGCAATTCCAGCGTTACGCGCGAACTGGAGATCGGCCACGGTATCGCCCACCATCAGGAAAGCCGAGCGCGGCAGATCGGGAAAAAGCGGACGAACACGTTCTTCCATCACACGCGGATCGGGCTTGTGCGGGAGGTTCGGCTCTGACGCCACAACAGCGCTGAAAAACGATTCCAGACCAAATCGCGCCATGCTCGCATGGACCGTGGGCGCATGCTTGTTGCTAAGAATGGCGAGAGTTTTCCCCTGCTCCTTCAGAGCGGCCAGCGTCTCCACCACGCCGTCGAACAGGACCGTCTCTTCCTCATCAGCCGCCGGATAGAACGCCCGATAGTGCCGCACGAATGAGGCGGCCTCGCGTTCGTCGCTTTTGGGTACGATCGCTTGGAACAGGGTCTGGAGCGTCCCGCCCCGCGTCAGTTCCTGTTCGAGGACATCAGTGGAGGGCGCTGTCACACCCACCGCATCAAAGGCCTCCTTCAAGCTGCGCAGAATAGCGGGCCGCGTCTCCGCCAGAGTGCCGTCATAATCGAGGAGAAGGATCGAAAAACGTGTCATATCCCCTTTTCCCCCGCCCAGCGCCGGAAATCCATCCCCCCGCACAACAACTGACCGATGTCTTACTCCGCAGGCTTTGCCACCCCCGTCAAAAGCGCTCGGATTCCCGGCAGGATCGCAATCAGCAATCCCCCGGGCGGTTGAGGGCTATGGGCGGATGCCAGCATGTTGGCCGAGTTTTCAAAGGCCGCCTGCTGTTCCTGAAGCAGCCGACTCGCATCTATCCGCCAAGCCGAACCTTCCCGACCGTCCAGAACCCCGAGCCCCGCCCGCGACAGCAGACCGACGGCATGCGACACCGGCACGACCGCCTCAAGCACCGGAATACCCTTCGCGCCCACCACAAACGCCGCATCATTGCCCGACCAACGCTGCAGCATCTCCCGCAGCGGAACCGCAAGCCTGCGCTCGCCCCGGACGTACCGCGCTGCCATTTCATTAAACCGCAGTGCTACAAACGCATCCGGATCCGTCACCGCAGCCGGCGCGGAGAGTATCGCATCCCCACTGGATGCAGCGAGATGGTTGAGAGCGTAGTTTCGGACTGGGACCGTCACTTCGGTCAGGATCTTCAGCGGCTCCGAATGTCCCGGCGCCATGGCCTCGCGCATGACCTCCCGATGCTGCGTTGCCTGAAGCCCGGTCGCCTCAAGCTCCGCCATCACTAGCGGCAGACGCCGTTCCAGATCAGGAACATCGCGCACATCCTGCCCGGACCAGAACCGCTCGGCCAGAGCCGCCATCCGGGGCCATAGCCGCCCATCCAGCATCGGCTCAGACATCATTTCCGCCCAGAGCGTACCTTCCGCCCCCATAACCAGCGCCTTCTGCCCGTCATCCAGAGGCAGAGCATGCTCATCCATCGCGAACGGCGCCCAAAACTCAGGATGTTTGGACGGATATTTCGCCAACTGCTCCGCCGTAATCCCCTCGGCCTTCGTATCAAACGGATCCACCGCATAATGGGCGACAGACGGCCGCAGCAGGTCCAGATAATACCCTGCTGACACCACAACCGGATGCCCGGCCCGCGTCGCCGTCCCGGTCCATTTCGAGGCCCGCCACGGTTCGACGACAACATTTTTGGGGATCGGCGCCTCACTGACCTCGTCCCAGCCCATCATGACATGCCCCTGGGCAGAAACGATCTTCGCAACCTCTCCTGTAAAAGCCGCCTGAAGCGCAGCGGCCGTCTCGAAACCATGCGCCTTCATATAGGCCGCAATGGCCGGATTCTTCGTCCACTGAGAGGAGACGACCTCATCGCCACCAGCATGAACATAACGGTCCGGGAAAAGTGCGCCCATCTCCCCGTACAACACGCGCACAAAATGCAACGTCTGCGGATTGGTCGGGTCGAGCGCAGCATTATTGAGGTTCAACCCCTTGGCGCTCACATCCGGCAGAGGCTGGGCCGCCAGTTCAGGATAGGCCTGAAGAATCGCCAGCACATGACCCGGCACGTCGATTTCCGGCACGACACGGATGCCACGGTCAGCCGCATAAGCCACGACCTCGCGGATCTGCGCCTGCGTGTAATACTGGCCGTGCGACGCCACGCTCTGGAGCTTCGGGAACATCCGGCTCTCGACACGGAAACCCGCTCCGTCACTCAGATGCCAGTGCAGGACGTTGAGCTTGACCAGCTCCATCGCATCAAGCTGCCGTTCGACAGTCTCGACCGTATCGAAATGCCGCGACACATCCATCAGCAAACCGCGCCAGGCAAACCTGGGCGCATCCTCGACATGCACCCGCTCCACCAGCGCCCCCTGCGGCGCCACCCGAACAAGCTGAAGCAACGTCGCCAGCCCGTGCATCACCCCCGCCGGTCCATCTGCCTCCAGCCGAGCACCGCTAACGGACGTCGTGAGCGCATAACGCTCCTTCTCGTCCACACTCAGATAAGCCCGGTCCTGCCCAGCCGAGATATGCAGCACATAAGGCGTTCCCCTGCCCGCAGGCCCGGCAATCGCGGCCAGACGTGTCGTGAACCGCGCTGCGGCCCGCCGCAGCAGAGGCGAGGGCCGCGTGTCCCACACGACCTGAATCCCACCCCCGATTGATGCCACCCCATTGGAGACCGAAACAGTTTGCGGCACGGGCAGCAGGGCCTCTTCCGCCCGCGCAACACCTCCCAGTTCTCCGGTCAGCACACTTCCCGCAAGAAGCAGCCACGCCACACGGGCACACCTGCGGGAAGAACTCAGGCCGCGAAGCGAGACGTTATGCGTCATACGGGGCTTTCCTTGAAAAATCGGAAGATCAGTGCGTATCGGTAGGGGGCGGCAGCGCATCAAGCATCCGCTGCGCATCATCAGCCGAGAGCGAAATGCCATAGAAATCATGATAGAAAGACCGGATCGACCGGATCATCGCCGGGACATTCACCTGTCCGGTCTGGACGATCTGCCGGGCCCAGATCACCTGAAGCATCAGCTCCGGCCCATAGCGATCCCAGGGGAAAAGACCCGTCGGATTGCGATAGATCCTCCCCGACTGCACGGCCTTGATCTTCGACCAGACAGGGTCCTTTTCCAATGCTTCCGGATCGCCCGCATTGGCAGCAACGATCAGAATATCCGGATTCCAGGAGAGGACCTGCTCGATGGAAACGGGTTGCTTGTTGCCGTGAATCCCCTGCGCCGCATTCAGCCCGCCTGCACTGCGTATCCATTGGTCAATGATGCTGTCATCACCATCCACCCGCAGCGGCTTGAGGGACTCCACATGCAGCACGCGCGGCCCCTGCGGGTTTGTCGGAGCCTGCGAGATGACCTGAAGGAACGCCGAGCGATAAGCCTGAGCACGCTTGGCGGCAATCGGCGTCTGAAGCAGGGTCGCGGTCCCGTCCACGCAGTCGAGCATCGTATCAAACCGGTCAAACCCTTCAGGCGCCACATTCAGCCCCGCCCGTATCAGGGCCCCGGCGGAATGGCCCGAGCTGGTGACGAACACCAGATCGGGATGCAGCGCCAGCAGTTCTTCCGCATTCAGGTTGCCCGGATCCAACGTCTCGGCCTCTGCCAGTTCCGGCACCAGATGGAACATCCAGGGCAGCATCGCCGGACGCGCCACGGTGCCCACGATCCGGTCCTGCGCACCCAGCATGATGAGCGTCGCATTATGCGCGTACCAGCCTTCAACGATCCGCCCGGGCGGGGCGGCATGCGCCACAGGAGCCGGCAGGGATATGAACAGCGCCCCACCCAGCAGAGCCGCCGGGAGTGTGAGGACCGAAAACCTCTTCAAGAGTTGTGAGAGTGTCATTTCTCGTCCCTTCCATGATGGAAAAAGCGGTTTCCGGCATGGTCCGTCTGGGCCAGAGACACACCGTAAAGCGCTGACATCCGTTGCGCCGTCACAACATCCTGAGGCGGCCCGTCTGCATCAATCCGGCCGTGATCCAGGACCAGAACCCGGCTTGCCTGGACATACAGTTCTTCCGGCCGGTGCGAGGTGAGCATAACAAGCCGGCCTTCCCGAGCAAGATCCGCCAGCAGCGCCATCAGACGCAGCTGATACCCATAATCAAGCCCGGTCATCGGCTCATCCAGCAGCAGGCCCTGCGCGTCCTGCGCAATGGCCCGCGCCAGCACAACCCTCTGTCGCTCCCCGCCGGAAAGCTCCGTCACCGGCCGATCCGCCAATCCCGACAGCCCCATCCGCTCCAGCGCGGCATCAACCGCCATCCGATCTTCGGGAGCCAGGCGTCCCGTCAGCCCGGAATAAGGCACACGCCCCAACTCCACCATCCGCCGCACCGTATAGGGAAAGGTCGCGACATGGCTTTGCGGCACATAAGCGAGATGCCGCGCAATGGCAGAGGCAGACCACTCACGCAGAGAGCGACCTTCCAGAAAGACATCTCCGACCGAAGACGTCAGAAACCCCATCAGCAACCGCAACAGCGTACTTTTACCCGCCCCGTTCAGACCCAGCAGCCCGACCAGCTCACCCTTCTCCAGCGAGAGATCGATCCCCTGCAGCACGAAAGCATTCCCCCGGGGCTGACAAAACCCCAGGTTCCGGCAGGACAGCAGCGTCATGCCACCCCACTCCGCAGACGCCGCAGCACCAGCACAAAGGCCAGCGCCCCGAAAAGCTGCGTAACGATCCCCAGCGGAACCTCCCCCGTCGTCAGACTGCGCGCACAGGTATCAGCCAGCACCAGCCCGGCCGCCCCCAGAAGCGCCGTCACCGGCATCATGTTCCGATGTTCCGCCCCGGCCAGAAGCCGCGCGACATGCGGCACCAGAAGCCCGATCCAGCCAATAATCCCCGCCATCGAGATCGTCATGGCACAGACCAGCGTCGCCAGCACGATCAGCGCCGGACGCATAACCCGCACCGATACGCCCAGACTGCGTGCCTCATCATCCCCGAGCGACAGAACATCAAGCACCGGCGCACACAGAACCAACGCCACCGTCAGAACAATCAGCGGCCCCGACATCCAGGCCAGTTCCTGCCAGTTGCTCGGCGCCAGACTGCCCAGCAGCCAGTTCACAATAGCGGGCAGCTGATCCATCGGATCGGCCAGATATTTCACCAAAGACAGTAACGCCGAGAAAATCGCATTCCCGATCAAACCACCCAGCAACAACGTCAGGATCCCTCCGCCGGGCAACGTCCTGCTGATCAGCAGCCCCGTCCCGACAGCCAGCAGACCGCCGCCGAACGCCCCCATCTGCACCACAACCGCCGACCCGCCACTGACGATACTAAGCGCAGCACCAAACGCCGCCCCACTCAGAACCCCAAGCAGATCAGGCGAGACCAGCGGATTGCGGAAGACCGCCTGATAGGTTGCCCCCCCACAGGACAGCGCACTTCCGACCAGAAGCGCCGCCAGAATACGCGGCAGTCGCGCCTGCATGACGACAACCTGCGCCACGGGATCACTCGCGGAAGACAGATGCAACAGAGACCCGAACACCCCCACCACGCGCAGTAGCGACAACGGATACCGCCCCAGACAGAGCGCGCACAGCACGCTCAGAATGACACAGACCAATGCGAGAGACCGGATCAGGGCAGGACGGGCGGAAATAACGCTTCCTCTCGGCAGAACGGCCAATCTGCCGTCAGGAAATCATAAGCCAAGCCTTCCCGCATCACCAGAACCCCACCGAGGGATAGACCCGGGCAGAGAGCGGAGTCTGAAGCACCCTCGGAACAGGTTCTGGAAGTCTGTCAGAAGCATAGGAGGCTTTTGACACTCGGTGTCATAATATTCACAGAGAAGCATACTTGTTATGGAAGCAATCCAGCAGCCTCTCATGACAAGACATCAATACCCTTCCCATATCCACACAGAGTCCACCTCAGGGAATACTGCAATCAGGACCAAAAAAATCCCGTATTAATGCTGAAACAGCACAAAATCTGTGTTATTTTCATGACAGAGGCGACATTCATTTCCAGAAACACCCGGTTTTGAGATAACGCAATCTTTCCTTTCACGCCTCCGTGCCCTAGGTTGCACCCAACTGCCATCTTTTGTGGCAAACCATTTCAAACCTGCCGGGACAGTTTAAGCATGCTCAAACGGATAGCTGCCGCCGTCATTGGCATTGGCGCAGTGGGAGGCATCGGCTTTCTTGCCTATGCCTGGTACCCCGCCATTGCCCCGATCCCGCGGCCAGCCGCATCGTCATTCTCCGCAGCCGCCATCAGCCGCGGCGAAATCGTGGCGAATGGCGGCTACTGTGCGGAATGTCATACCCGCGTGGATGGCAAGACCGGCCCAGAACTGGCCGGCGACTTCAAGATGGCCACACCCTTCGGTGACATCTTCTCGTCCAACATCACGCCTGATGAAGAATGGGGAATCGGCAACTGGTCGCTGGCTGCGTTCAAGCGCGCCATGAACAAGGGCATCGCCCGCGACGGCTCACAGCTCTATCCGGCTTTCCCGTTCGACCATTTCACGAAGGTCAACGATCAGGACGTCTCGGATCTCTACGCCTATCTGATGACGCGCCCGGCCGTGCATCTGAAGCCGCGTGACAACACGGTCCCCTTCCCGATCAACATCCGTCTGACCGGCCAGGGTTTCTGGAAGCTGCTGTTCTTCACTCCGGGCCGCTACCAGAACGACCCGAAGCACGACGCACAATGGAACCGTGGTGCCTATCTCGCCGAGGGCAACGAACACTGTGGCGCCTGCCATACGCCGCGTAACCTTCTCGGCGCCGAAAAGATGAGCAATGTCTATGACGGTGCAGTCATCGACGGCTGGATCGCTCCGCCGCTGAACGACCATAACCCGACGCCCGTCGTCTGGACCGAAGACGAACTGTTCCAGTACCTGCGTTTCGGCGTGGCTCCGCTGCACGGTTCCGCCGCAGGCCCGATGTCGCCCGTGCCGCACCGCTTCCTCTCCAAGATCCCCGAGGAAGACGTACACGCCATCGCCCATTATTATGCGGACGTGGACAAGGCCGCCCAACGCAGTGCTGGCGATCAGGCTGCGATTGCCCGCGCCATGCACATGTCTGGCATCAATCTGACCGGCCCGCAGACGGAGGACGCCGACGCCCGGCTGTATCAGGCCGCCTGCGGCGCCTGCCATTACAATTCCGGCCCGAACCCCGTTCTGGGTCGCCCGGAACTGGCCCTGAACAATGCGCTGTGGCTGGATGAGCCGAACAACCTCTATCAGGTCATGCTGCATGGCATCACCGCTGAGGAAGGTCAGGACCACATCTCGATGCCGAGCTTCTACACTGCCCTGTCCGATCATGACATGGCCCGCATCGCCGCGTATCTGCGTCGCACACGCACCACGCTGCCCCCCTGGACGGATCTGGAGAAGAAGGCCGCGAGCGCGCGCGCCACGCTCGAAGCTCCGCCCATCAACGCTTCGCACTGATCCGGGCAGGACTGGGAAAACAGGACATGACCACGAAATTTGAACTCAACGGACAGCCCGTTACGGTCGACGCCCCGGCAGATACCCCCCTGCTCTGGGCCATCCGTGACGACCTGAACCTGACCGGCACCAAGTTCGGCTGCGGCATCGGTGAATGCGGTGCCTGCACCGTCCATGTGGGCGGCCGCGCCACACGCTCCTGCATTACGCCGCTCTCCGCCGTCGAAGGCGCTTCGGTCACAACGATCGAAGGTCTGGACCCGGCAGGAAACCACGTCGTGCAGGTTGCTTGGCGTGACCAGCAGGTACCGCAATGCGGCTACTGCCAGTCCGGACAGATCATGCAGGCCGCAAGCCTCCTGAAGGACTATCCGAACCCGACGGACGACCAGATTGACGGCGTAATGGGCGGCAGCCTCTGCCGCTGCATGACCTATATCCGCATCCGCAAGGCCATCAAGGAAGCTGCTTCCAAGCAGCAGGAAGGCGCCAACAATGGCTAAAATCGAACAGATTGCGAAAAAGAGCGACGCCACGCGCCTCTCCCGCCGCAACTTCCTGATGACGGCGACCGGCGCCGGGCTGATGTTCGGTTTCGCCCGCAAGGCCGGCGCTGCCACGACGCTGCCCTCCGCCATGCCGCCGGAAGCCGCGTTCGAGCCCAACATCTGGTGCGCCATCGCGCCCGACGGCGCCATCAACGTCAATATCGTTCGCGCCGAAATGGGCCAGCATGTCGGCACCGCCCTCGCCCGCATCATCGCGGACGAAATGGATGCGAACTGGGACAATATCCGGATCACCGAAGTCGACACCGCTCCGAAATGGGCCGGGAAATACGTCACCGGCGGGTCCTGGTCGGTCTGGGACACCTGGGACACGTTCCGTCAGGCCGGTGCCGCAGCCCGGACAGTCATGCTGGAAGAAGGCGCAAAACTCCTCGGCACGACGCCGGAGCACTGCACCGTCAGTGAAAGCGTCGTTTCCGCAGGCGGCAAAAGCGTGTCCTTCGGAGACATCGTGGCCCGCGCCAAGCCGACGCGGAGTTTCACGCCGGACGAGATGGCAAAACTGCCGCTCAAGCCGGTCACGAACCGTCGCCTCATCAGCAAGCCCGTCCCGGCGCTCGACATTCCAGACAAGACGACTGGCAAGGCCATTTACGGCATCGACGTCAAGCTCGACGGCATGGTTTATGGCCGCCCGAAAATGCCGCCGACCCGCTACGCCGCCAAAGTCATCTCCGTGGACGACAGCGCCGCGAAGAAGATCCCCGGCTATCTGCGCTACGTCGTGCTGGACGATCCTTCCGGCATCGTTCCGGGCTGGGTCGTGGCACTGGCAAAGACCTATCCCGCCGCCATCCGTGCTGCCGACGCCCTGAAAGTCCAGTGGAATCCCGGCCCGACGATCAACGTCTCCGAGGCGGACATCATCGAGCACGGCCGCAAGCTGGCCGCTGATCCGAAGAACGGCACCCGCGTCTTCAATGACAAGGGCGTGGACGAAGCCCTGACCATCCACCCCGGTCAGGTTTTCGAACGCAGCTATACATGTGCCTCGGTCGCGCATTACCAGCTCGAGCCGGTGAACGCCGTGGCCCGCCACATTGACGGCATGTGGGAAATCCACACCGGCAACCAGTGGCAGTCCCTGATCCTGCCGCAGCTCGCCAAGTCGCTCCAGGTCCCCGAAGAGCAGGTCGTCATGCGCACCTACATGCTCGGCGGTGGTTTCGGACGTCGTCTGAACGGCGATTACTGCATTCCGGCAGCCCTTGCCTCCAAGGCCATCGGCGGCGCACCGGTAAAGCTGATCCTGACCCGTTCCGATGACATGGAGCTGGACTCCATCCGCTCGCCGTCCATCCAGACGATCAAGGTTGCGCTCGACAACGACCGCAAGAAAATCGTGGCTATGGATTATGTCGCAGTCGCAGGCTGGCCGACGCAGGTCATGGCCCCGGCCTTCCTCGCCACCGGTGAAGACGGCAAGAAGTACGATCCGTTCGCCATCGCTGGTGCGGACCACTGGTACGAAACCGGCCCGACCCGCGTCCGCGCCATCAGCAACGATCTCGCCAACGCAACCTTCCGTCCCGGCTGGCTGCGCTCGGTCAGTGCCGGCTGGACGCCGTGGGCCCTGGAAAGCTTCCTCGACGAAGTTGCCCACTCGACCAAGCAAGACCCGCTGGAATTCCGCCTGTCGATGTTCACGGCACAAGGGCGCAATGCCGGTCAGGCTCCCAACTCAGTGGGCGGGGCAAAGCGTCAGGCCGCTGTACTCCAGCGTCTGGCCGACAAGATCGGATATGCCAAGCAGCAGCTTCCTGCTGATACCGGTATCGGCATCGCCACCAGCTTCGGCCAGGAACGCGGTATGCCGACCTGGACAGCCGGTGCGGCGCAGGTTCATGTCGATCGCAAGACGGGCGTGATCACCTGCCAAAAACTCTGGCTGGTGCTCGATGCCGGCACTATCGTCGATCCGGGTGGAGCCCTGGCCCAAACCGAAGGCGCGGCGCTATGGGGCCTGAGCATGGCCCTGTTCGAGGGTACCGAGATCGTCGACGGCACGATCAAGGACCGCAACCTCAACACCTACACCCCGCTGCGCATACCCGATGTACCGGAGATGGATATCGAATTCATCCAGAACACTGAAAAGCCCACAGGCCTTGGTGAACCGGGTGTCACGGTCGTCGCACCTGCTATTGGTAACGCACTCTTCAACGCCGTTGGCATACGCCTGCGCCACATGCCGATGCGCCCTGCCGATGCCCGCCGCGAGCTGAAGCAGCATAAGAGCTAATCCAGCCCGCGCATCACGAAAAAGGCCGCAGCCCCCCGGAACTGCGGCCTTTTTCATGCGTGGTGACAGAGCCACATCCCATAATCCGGACGGGATAGGCTTGCCAAAAACCCCAAAAGTCGTGAGAGACTGAGCCGTTCAGGAACCAGCAGGAGCCGGGACGACGATACGCCGCCGGGAAAAGGACAAACTGTGAGCTGGTTTTACGAAGAACATGGCACCCGCAAGGGGCCGGTGTCAGCAGATGGGATGAAAGCCCTCGTCACAGAAGGGATCATCGGACATTCCACCCTGTGCTGGACCGAAAGCTTCGGCAGTGAATGGCACCCAGCTGGAAGCTGCGTGTTCTGGCCCCCCCAGCCCGAAGGCGTTCCACCGGCTCTTCCCGTAAGCCTGATCTCGAACCGCTGGCTGTGGCTCAGCCTGATCGGCCCGTTCTTCGGCAAGATGGCGATCGAAATTCTGGAAGGATTCGGCTTCATTCCGGAGTTCGCGAGCAATATCGGCACTATGGTCGTCAGTATCGGGATTTTCTACTACGCGCTGATCATGGACCGCCGCAGCCTGCTGGCAGCGGGCTTCCGCCCCGGCACGATCCTGTGGATCCTCCTGCCCCCGCTCTATTTCTGGCGCCGCATCCAGATCGTGGGTCACGGCATGCTGCTTTTTTTCCTGTCGGTACTCGTGTTTCTGTGCGAGTTCATTCCCGCGATCACCAATGGCTGGCACATCATGCCGGACGAAGGCCTCTCCAGCTACGTCTCCCGCCGCTACTACGAGCTGTAAGCCCTCAGCAATACCGGCGGTAAAACGCCTCGACCCTGCTGGCTGCCGCACCGATCCTATAGCGCGACATGTCCCATTGGCGCGGTACAGCATGCTCCAGACGACGCAGCCCTTCCGCCAACGCCTCCAGACAGTCCGGCACCACCATGCAATCCGGCGCATCAGCCAGAATATCCTTCACGCCACCGGCCGCCGTAGCACAAACTGGCAATCCGGCTTCCATGGCCTCCAGCAGCACCAGTCCGAACGGTTCATGACGTGAGGGCACGATAAACGCATCAAACGCCGCCAGAAGATCGGGCATGTCCGTGCGATACCCGGTGAAGATGATCTCCGAACGCCCCTGTGCCGCCTGTTGCAGCGCGCCGCGCTCCGGCCCGTCGCCCACGATAACGAGACGGGTCCCGGGCTTCAGCTCCGCCTGCTTCCAGGCCTGAATCAGAAGCCCGAAATTCTTCTCCTCAACCATCCGCCCCGCTGCGCCAATTACGACGCCCCCGTCCGGAATTTTCCACTCCCACCGCATCCGCGCCCGCAGAGCCGCGCGCACTTCGCAGGTTGATCGCGGAGGCACCGTCCAGTTGGGAATCAACGCAGAGGCATTACGCTGTTTTTCCGGCAGGGACTCCTGCTGCCAGGACGCAATACAGACCAACCCGTCATGCGCGGCATAGCTACGCCCCCGATAGCAGGTGTGCAGCGTGGCCACCACCGGAACGGACCCCACCAGCCCCGCCCGACGCAGCCAGCTCACACGGGCGGAGGCACGACCCAAATGGGTATGGACGATATCATGGCGGCCGCTGCGCAACTCGGAGGCCAGTGCGGGCAGATAGCCCGCCCTCCCAGCCCGCACGACCTTCACCTGGGGACAGAGAAACCCGCTGATGTCGCCGCCCGTCAGCGGATCGACCGTATTACGCTCCAGCAGGAGCGTAACGTCATGGCTCCGCGCCTGAATGGCGGAGAGTTCCGCAAGATGACGCTCCGTCCCCGCGAATTCCCGGGTCGAGAGGCAGTGCAGAATTCTCAATCGGGAAGTCACGCGCTTTTTCCTTGATGGGCGTGGCGGGAAAACCGGAAATCAGGAGTTGATCCGGCCCCCGACGCCCCATGCACCCTCAATGATCGGGCCACTACGGGTGGACATACGCTGATACGGTGGCCTTGGCTGACAGGCCACGAGATAGAGCCCCACCGTGAACAGAAGCTGGGAAATCGTGGTCATCTGGGTCAGAAGCCAGATGAAACCCGGCACGCCCATGCCGCGGAACAACTGGTAGACCAGAAACGCCAGCGACAGCAGGCGCATGGCCCGCAGCAGCGGTCGCAGCGGATTGAGCATCCCGGGACGAACCAGCGGCGCCGAACGTTTCATGCCGAGGAAGAACGCCAGACTGATGCACCAGATCAGCGCACTGTCGATCATGTTGGACAGACTGGCGCCGAACAGCAGCATAGGCAGCACGAGGGAGAGCCCGTCCAGCATCAGCGCGCCGAGCTGACAGCTCAGGCCAAGCTGCAGCGCCGTCAGGCGCCCGGGAAGGCGATCCGCCACAGGCTGGAACAACCGATCGAGCAGCCAGTCATCCACATGGGCAATGCGTTCAGGTAAAGTCATCACAGGCACTTTATCCGCCCGGACACCCCCCTGCACATAATTTTTTCTTCATCCGGCCGTCAGATACAGCTCGGCCAACGCAGGCTACACATGCTGGACAGAGACCGGCCCAACCGGTTTATTCTTTTATGAAGATGCGTTTCTCCTCTGGAAAGTTCTGAACACATGTCCGCACTCTTCCGTCTGTCACGTCTGTCACTGCTGACAGCCACCATGCTGGCGTCTCCGGTCCTTGCGGGAGCCCAGGCCGCACCGGCCACGACCCCCACGACAAACGCAGCAACAGCGAGTGCCACCCCCACGACGGTCACACGGGCGACCCTCGCCAACGGACTGCGGGTCATCGTGGTGCGCGATACTCTCGCCCCGGTGGTGCAGACGATGCTGAACTATGAGACAGGCTCGGTGAACGCCCCGAAAGGCTTTCCAGGGACGGCTCATGCGCTTGAGCACATGATGTTCAACGGCTCGCAGAGCCTGTCGCGCGACCAGCTTTCCACCATCAGCGCGCAGCTCGGCAACAACGACAATGCGGACACAACGTCAGACGTCACCCAGTATTATTTCAAGGCCCCCGCCAGTGACCTCGACGTCCTGCTCCGCATCGAGGCCGGACGCATGCGCGGCCTGAACATCACCGAAGCCGAATGGGCACATGAGAAAGGCGCCATCGAACAGGAAGTCTCACGCGACCTCTCCAGCCCGATCTACCGCTATCTCTCGCAGATCCGCGCCGCCCTCTATGCCGGCACCCCCTACGAGCAGGACGCCCTCGGCACCCGTCCATCCTTCGATGCCACGACAGCGCCCCTGCTGAAGAAGTTCTATGATTCCTGGTACGCGCCCAACAACGCCGTGCTGGTCATCACCGGCGATGTGGACCCACAGGACACACTGAAGAAGGTTCAGGCCGCTTTCGGCAACATCCCGGCCTCCACCCTGCCAGAGCGCGGCACTGTCTCCCCCACTCCGGCCAAGGCACAGAGCATCGCGCTCGATACCGACCTGCCGATCGGCCTCGTGACCATGGCCTGGCGCATGCCCGGCCAGCGTGATCCCGACTACGCCGCCGCCACCCTGCTCGCCGACGCCATCAGCAGCCAGCGGGCCGCCCTGTTCGACCTCGTACCGTCCGGCAAGGCACTCGATACCGGCTTCATGTATGACCCCGAAGCACAGGCCGGTCTGGGCGTCGCTTATGCCGGCTTCCCCAAAGGTGCGAACCCGGACGCCCTGCGGAGCAGCGTCGCCAGCATCATGGAGAATTTCCGCACCCACGGCATCCCGGCCGAGCTGATCGAAGCCGCCCGTCGTAAGGAAATCGCCTCGCTCGAATTCAACGCCAACAGCATTTCCGGCCTGGCCGAAAGCTGGTCACAGGCCGTCGCCATCCAGCACCTGAACGACCCGCAGGACATGCTGGCCGCCTTCCGCCACGTGACCAAGGAACAGGTTGACGCGCTGGCCAAAAAGCTGCTCGACCCCGCCCACGCCATCACCGCCACCCTGACACCAAGCTCCTCGGGCAAGCCGGTCGGCCAGAAAGGCTTCGGGGGCGCTGAATCCTTCAATACACCGCCTTCCGGCAAGGTCGCCCTGCCGAACTGGGCACAGCAGGCCCTCGCCCGCCTGACGATCCCGGCCGCAGCCCCCCTTCCGGCCGCCTATACGCTGTCGAACGGCCTGCACCTGCTGGTCCAGCCCGAGCATGTCAGCCACACCGTCGAACTGATCGGCCGCATCCGCCAGAACGCAGATCTCGAACAGCCGGCCGGGCAGGAAGGCGTGGCGGACGTGACCGAACAGATGTTCCTCTACGGCAGCAAAACGCATGACCGTCTGGCCCTCGCCCGCGCCCTCGACGATCTCTCGGCAGACGAGGACGCCGGCGCGTCTTTCTCGCTCAGCACTCTGACGCCGAACTTTGAAAAGGGTCTCGCCCTGCTGGCGGATCACGAGCTGAACCCGGCCTTCCCGGAAAAAGCGTTCCACATCACCCAGATGCAGGCCGCACAAGCACAGGCCGGCGAACTCCAGTCACCGGGCTACCGCTTCGGCCGCGCTGCCCGCAAGGCGCTGGTCCCGCCGCAGGACCCTACCCTGCGTGAAGCGACTCCCGCCACGATCGGCAAGCTCACACTTGCAGACGTACAGGCCTATTACGCCCACGCCTACCGCCCGGATCTGACCACCATTGTCATCGTCGGCGACATTACCCCCGAAGCCGCAAAGGCAGATATCGAAAAGGCTTTTGGCGTCTGGAAGGCCGTAGGCCCGAAGCCCGTCGTCGATCTGCCCGACATCCCTCTGAGCCGCGCCTCCCAGGCTGTGGTCGCGGATCCGGGACGCTCACAGGATGAGGTCAAGCTCGTTGAGACCATCGGCATGAAGGTAACTGACCCCGACCGCCATGCCCTGGCCGTCGGCAACACGATCCTCGGGGATGGTTTCTCTTCGCGCCTGATGCAGGACCTGCGCGTGAAGACAGGCTATGTCTATGGCGCCGGAAGCGGCTTTACCTATTCCCGCACCCGCAGCGGCTTCGGCATCACCTTTGGCGCCGATCCGGACAAGGTTGGGAAGGCCCGCGCCCTCGCCGTCAAGGACGTCGAAGACATGCGCAACATCCCCGTCTCGAAGGAAAGCCTCGACCTCGCCAAGGCGTCCCTGCTGCGTAGCCAGCCCATGTCCCGCGCCAGCTTCAGCGCATTGGCCGGAAGCTACCTGTCCCTGATCGCCCTCGACCTGCCGCTGGACAGCCCGGCCAAAGCCGCTCAGGCGATCTACGACATGAAGCCCGAGCAGGTGCAGGCCGCTTTCCGCAAATGGGTCCGCCCCACTGACCTCGCCCAGATCGTCATGGGTCCCCAGCCGAACTGATCTTTCCCTTCCGGCACAACAGCAAAAGGCCACGGACTGCTCCGTGGCCTTTTTTTCATACCCGCCCCTGAACCCAGGGCACAAAAAAGCCGGAGACACGCTCCGGCTTTTTCAGGATCAGGCAGGAAAGAGCGTCAGGTCAGACCGCCCCTCAGCCAATCAGCCCCTCATCCTTGAGCACACGCAACGCATACTGGATGCGATGCGTGTACAGATGCTCGGCCTGTGTCCGCGCCTGAGCCTGACGGGCCATCTTCACGCGCAGATCGTTGTTGTCGAGATACGTCGTCACCAGCCGCTCGAAATCCACACGGTTGGAGAACACCGGAATCTCGTCGGCAGAGTAATAGCGGCGGATCTCATGCGTATCCTCGTGGAACACTTGGAACGCCCCGGCCAGAGCAGCCTCGAATGTCCGCGGCCCCGGCGTGGACGGCGCAATCACGAAACGCTTGTTCTCGAAGCTCAGCGAACGACCGAGGTTCAGCACCAGCTTGGAACGGCGATAAAGCTCCACAAGCTGGGACTTCTCGATCCGCGCATCGGAGAACCCGATCCCCAGTTCACCCCAGCCCGGACCAACGATCTTGATGTTCAGGTCCCGCAAAACCGGAAGCAGGTTGCGGACAATGTCCTTGCGGTTCGTGAACGCCACGCCACAGAAGAGGACATCGATCGTCTTCTCGGACTTCGCATCGATCTCGCCGTAATGCAGCTTCGGGCTGGCTGCCAGCGGCAGATGAAACACCCGCTCACGCTGATAGAAGTTATGTCCCCAGCGGTCGCAGGAGAAGATCACGTCGAAATCATCGGCGATACGATAGTTCGCGTCCTGCTCATAGGGATCTTCCGTCGCCCAGAACACCGTTACCGCGCCGATCTTCTTCGCCTCACGGCAGACCTCGCCGAAATACGTGCTTTCCGGAAGATAGGAGCCGATTGCGAATACGATCGTCGGCTTCAGTACCCGGATGGAACTCGCAGCGGCCGAAATGTGCACGGCCGTGACATTGTCTTCGCCAAAACAATCTGCCCAGCCATCCATGATGGACTCACGGATCTGCGCATTGGCCTGGCTTTCATACCGGCCACCACTGCAGACAAGAACGCGCCCTGTCAGGCCACTCATTCCGCTGGCCGGCCCGCTGGCGCTTCCGGCTTCCACGATCATTTCTTTCACTGCGTCCATAACCTTCCCTGCCCTCCCAAATTTTTCAAACCGGAATTCCCCGGCACGTCATTCGATGCAGCCCTGAACAATCCCTGACAACGCCTGCCGGAAATGGACCGGAGAACAATCCCGCTCGACAGCCGCGAGCGCGCCAGCCCTCAGAGTCTTCCACAGTTCCGCATCCTGATAAAGCCGCTCCACGGCAGCCGCGAACGCTTCGGGATCATTCGCCGGAGCCGCAAGAATCTCTGCACCATCCGTCCAGCCAACTTCTTCCTGAAGCAGCGTCGTGACGACCTGCGGCAGACCATAGGAAGCCGCTTCGTGGACCTTGAACGGAATTCCACCCGCAAACCGCGTCGGCGCCACGAACACCCGATGCCGGTCGAACAGTTCCCGCGGATCCCCCACAGGCCCCACAATTTCCACCCGGCTATTCGCCGAAAAAACCGTCATATCCACATCCGGCCCCACATAACCGGCGATCGTGAAATGGACATCCGGCGGCAGAACCCCGTCCAGAATCGGCAGCACCCTGTCCACAAACCAGACAAGACTGTCATGGTTAGGCGCGCCCTCGTCATGAATCGCGCCAAAAAAGAGGATGCTATGCCGGGTCTCGAACGGCGCTGGAGTCGGCTGAATCTGCAGTTCATGCCCGAGCACCGAGACATTCTGATAGCCCGCGCGACGCACCAGATCCGCGTCATGGGACGTCACCGCGACGATCTGCTGGCAGAACCGGGCACAGTCTAGTTCCTGCTGCAACATCTCATCGAAGCTGATATCCGGCTCCGGCAGGTCCAGAACCCGGATACGCTCCAGTGTGCGGGGCGTGGCGATCACTTCCGTGTCCAGAATCGGACCGGCAGAAGGCAGATAGCGGCTCGATTCATTTAGCAGGGGCAGGAGACGCACCAGATTGTGCGTACGGCCGATCCAGACCAGATCGTAGTATCCGACCCGCTCCTGAATAAAATCAGAGAAACTGGACAGATCCCGATCCACGATCAGTTCCACCGTCTCCGGAAAATCCCCGAACAGATCGATGACCGTCTGATCCCTGGGCAGGACAGGAAAAACCGTGACCTGATATCCCAGCGCCGTCATCTCATTAATGATGTCATTCGAGCGGACATAGCCGGAGCCCAGACGCCGCAGAGGCAGACGGTCCTCGATGAAGAGGATCCGCTTATGCTGGCTGACCCGGTGTTCGCGCGCCAAAACGGCGTTACGGATGTGGGCCGGCTGCTGATGACGCAGAAAATCCTGCTGCAGACGGGAAAATGTCTTAAGATTGCCCTGGATCAGAGCATGGGAACCGGCCGCACCAGAGCTTCCGAACTCCAGATGTTCGATGACCACGTTCGGATCATAGACAATGCGCATTCCCGCCTTGACGATCCGCACGCACAGATCGGCATCCTCGAAATAGGCCGGCGTGTACCGCGGATCATATCCGCCCAAGCGACGCAGCAATGTCGTGCGGACCATCAGGAAAGCGGCCGAACAGTAATCGACGTCCCGGACGAAGTTAGCCGTCGTCAGGTTCGGATCATCCTCGCGCAAATAGCCGTAAGTCGCACCGTCCCGCCAGATGATCGATCCAGCTTCCTGAAGGCGCATGTTCGTACGCACCAGCTTTCCGCCCACTGCACCAATCGCGGCCTCGGAACGCAAACGCTTCAGCGCATTAACAATGGCATCCGGATACAGGCGGATATCGTTATTCAGATACAGAACAAACGGGGCCTCCGCTTTTTCCAGCGCAAGATTGCAGCCCAGAAGATAGCCGATATTGTAGCGGTACCGCAGGATCGTAGCGCCCCGCACCATTCGCCCGATATGGCGGGTCTGATCATGCGAACCCGAGTCCACCAGTATGAGCTGGATGGCACCGGCATAGTTGGCCCGCAACGAAGCTAGGGCCTGCGCCGTCAGGGCAACCCGATCATAGACGACCATGAGAACGCTAATTTCAGGAACGCCGTGAACCGTGAAATCCAGCGGATGCCGGACCAGCGACGGAAGGATGGCTTCGGCTTCACGTTCAAACAGAAGCCTGGACTGTTCCTCGGGAATCTCGGCCACGGCCGCAAGCGCTGCCATCCGCTTCTCGCCCAACCCCGTCCGGCCAGCGACGAAATGGGCGAACGCACTATCATACAGGCGATTGCGCACGTCGTTGCGGACCTGCGCCTGCGCCATGTGGGCGGCGAGGTCCATATTTTCCTGCGGCGCACGCCCTTCCTGCGCGCCGTAACGGACAAAATGATCGTAGCCGTTGCGGAAATATCCATGCTCCAGCGACGGGGCCATATCCGGATAGGCCTGCCGATAGAACTCTTCAGAAAAGAATTCCTGCGGATCAAAAAGACGTGAAGTCTCGTTGGTCAGGTAATGATGCAGGGCACTCGAATAATGCCCTGCGGCTATTTCCTTCCGAACCTCAGGATAACGCGTCAGATACCAGACCGGATCGAAATACCACGAAACACGCCCGGCGTCGGCAACATGGGCCGGAAGTCCGAGCCATGACGCGAACAGCCCGATCCGGCTGTCAAAACAGTCTGGAAAGATCAGGGAGAGCTCGCGGCAGAGTTCATCATCGAAAAAATGATGTCCCCGGTAATAATGGCTCTCTCCGATTTCGAGATAATGGTCGTAGCCATTACTGAATCTGTGCTCGTTCAGAAAACGCTGTGTCAGTTCAGGATAACGGCGCCGATAGCCCGGCTCGTCAAACAGCCAATGCGGAGAATGGGTCTTGTATCCGATGGCGGTATAATGCTCGAAACCCGACGCCCATTCTTCCCGGATCAGCCCCTGACGCACATCCTTGTGCGCATCGCGATACCAGATTTCATCAAAATATCGGTTCGGAGAATGCCCGTAACGCTGGCCAGTCTGCAAATAGAACGTATACGGATCGTCCTGCCCTTCTTCGCGCATCCAGTCCCGCACCTCGGGATAGCGCAGCAGATACCACTGCGTATCAAAGCGGGACCACCGGGGTTCCCGCCTCTCAGATAACGGGGCTGAAACAGCTTCGGACATCAGGGCAAGCCTCCTGCTCGCAGGTCAGGAAACGACTTTTCCAGCGAGAAGACGTTCCCCGCGTGCGACATTCTCGGTGTGCAGGTCGACATATTCCGCAGACAGGATCGCACCATTGTCGAACGTCACGGCAATATTTGTCATCCTTGATCCGTAGACGTCTCCCACGACATTCACGAGAATGAAGCGATAGACGCCATCAAGCGGACGGGCATAGCCTTCGCGCGGCATGAACGTCCCGTTGAATCCGGCACAGACCGGCGCATCGCGATGCGCTGTCGCGACATCACCCCGCAGCACACGTTCCAGCGCAAAGAAAACGATCTCGTCACGACTTTCCGAGGCCAGTCCGCCATAAACCTGACCAGCACGGGACAGATTGCGAAAGAACATCCAGCCACGAACCGACAGAGAACCGTCCGGTATCAATTCGGCAGGCGGATCGCCAGCCAGCCCCGTGAAATCATCAATGAAATAATCCAGCGCCCCCGACGTGTAAGGATGCATCTGGTTCTTACCGACACCCGACAGCTTCACACCACGCATCAGGCCGTCACTATGAGAGACACGACGGAAGTCGGACAGGATGAGATCGTTGGAAGGAGCAGAACGGGTGATCTTCCGGATCTGCCCGCCTTCGACCTCGATCTGCATGGACGTCAGCTGGAACGCACCCTGACCATTGACCACATTGATCAAACCAATGCGGAAACGCCCCTCACACCACTTGCCGCGCAAGGCGACCTTGCCGGAGAAACCGGCGCGACGTGGCGCATCGGCGAAAAGCTCCGCAATGTCCGCACGGATCTCGCGCTGGCACTCCAGAAAGATCATGGCGCTGTCGGGATCTTCGCCCAACAGGACCGTGAACATCTGCCCCGCTGAACTGACCCCCGGCAGGATCATCCATCCGCGTATGTGGAACTCAGGAGCCCCCAGGAAAGGTCTCTCTTCTATGTCGGAAAAGACGTGATGGCAGATGTCATCGATATAGCATTCGGCCCCCTGCACCGAGAACCAGTCCGAAACAGGGACTGGCATTTCCACGGACAGATCCCGCACCGTCGGCGGATCGAAGATATGACGCGGGGGTGCCTGGTGGCGCCAAGTAGGATGGGCCAACAAATGAACCTGCCCGGCATCCAGACGAAGTTCCGACACACCCATTTCACGACGTGGGGCCGTATCATGATAGAGCGCTAGCAGCTCGTCAGCATAATCCCGGGCATGGGTCCAAAGCGCAGGCGTGATATTTTGCATGATCTGCCGGCGCAGAGGCTCGGACGAACGCAACAGTTCCAGACGCTCCAGCACCATACTCGGACGGCTTATGGGAACCTTGAAACCATTCACGCCATCTTCAACACGATCTCCCAGGGCGCCCACATCAGTAACAATGGGAATGAGACCATTCTGCCAGGCCTCGGACAGAGAGATGCAGTAGGTCTCGGGCCAAATCGACAGGTTCAGCGCGACATCTGCCACCTTCAGCGCATCGATATCTCCCATCTCGTAGCGGCCGTAAATTTTGACATGCGGACGCGGGACCGAGGTCAGGACGGCTTCATATTCCGGATGAATATAGCCGAAGATATGAAAGACGAAATGGTCAGGGTGGGCGATATCGATCAGGTTAAGAATCGTATCGGCGCCCTTGGTCCGCAGGAAGTTCCCAACGATTGCGACACCCAGAGGACGGTCCCCCAGAGGCTCGTACGGCTTCATCACGATCGGAACGGTGTTGTCCGGGCTGGGTATCCCCATCACGAGACTGCGCTTGCTATCGAGCACCGGATAGATTTCGTGCGTCAGGTCCCGGGAATGGACAGTACCGAACAGGATAGCGTCGACGGAATGTAGCATCTTGGCAACGAAGGCACGACGTGTCTGCTCCCCGCCATGATCCACATTTTCAGAGGCCTTGAGCGTGATGTCGGCCGCCAGAACCGAGCGCACTTCGTCCTCAACGTAACGAAGTTCGTGGTTCAGCAGATTGTACCGGGCGGAAATCAGCCAGAAGTCATGGGCGGAGAAAATCACACCCGCGCCATTGGCCTTCGCGATGATCGGCAATGACAGGGCATGATGGCCCAGATGCTGGAAATGGACGAGATCGATGTTATACTGGCTAATAACGCTGGAAAACGCCATTTCTTCCGGCGAGTCACACATCGCGTCCTGCCAGCCAACTTCCGGCACGTCGAAACGCTCCAGTTCGTGACCATTGGCTGTGGTCAGACGGCAGAAGCCGCCACGACGCAACCAGTAGAAATATTCCACGTCACGCGACAGAAGCGCGCACAGGCCCTGTTGATAGACTTCAACGCCACCCCACGCCTGCTCGTGAATCGTGGAATGTGTGCACATCAATACACGCAGACGGCGGCGGCGATGCAGGGGTGCAAGGGCTTGGGTCCGGCGCCCGAAATCGGCCCCGGTAATATCACGCATCTTTTCGAGACGATGCTCGTAAAGATGCTGCGATACGACGGATTTCTGTGCAGCCAGAGCGGCATTGCGACGTGTACCCTTCTGCTGAAGCAGCCGGGCAATCGCATTCACAACCTGATCGGCATCCCGGGCAAGGGAAATGCCATTCACAGTCTCGAAATACTCGGCACTCATGCTTTCCGGAGCTTCCACGACCTGAGCCGCGCCTGCCAGGGCCAGCTCGAAGAAGCGCGGCCCAGGAGCCGTGGCCTGACTGACATCACCGTGGCTCGCATAGTCACGGAACATGGTCAGAGTAACGGCGCTGACATTCGCGAAATCGATGAAAGCTTCGTGGCTGATCGGACGCTGAATGGCCAGCGCAGCCAGATCCGCTGGCAGGGGCGGCAGGAATTCATTGGTCGGGCAGACGAGCTTGAGGCGGGCATCTGGAAACGCTGCGATGACCTTACGCAACGTATGGACGCGATTGGGCCACATCGTACCGGCAAAGAAAATATCATATTCCAGCTCTGCAGCAGGAAGTACGGCACGCTCGTGAATCGACGCACTTGCAGCCAACGGGAGGTAGTGGCCCTTGCCGTGATAGTATTCCGCACAGGACGGATCATTCGTAAAAACGTAGTCGAAGAGTTCGGCATTCTCAACATTGAAGTCCCGCATGAAGGGGTCTTCGAAAGTCCAGAGAATCATGCTCTTGAAGGCAGGACGTACACGACGAATCAGGGGCAGATTGATGCGCTGAGCATCCAGGCAGATCAGGACATCATGTTCACCTGAAGCCGCGATAGCAGCCAGGCTCATGTTGTCCGCGACAACCACCTGCTCCTTTCCGAAAAGCGTCTGGGCTGCCCGCTGAACGGCAAGCGTCAGATAGGAATTGGGATTATGGGTGTAATTTGTATTGTAAATGACCGCCATCAATCTCTTGGGCTAGAACGCCCACTCCCATATTCAATATTGACCAGTCGTCCGGATTACAGCAGGACATGCCCTCCGTTCACGACACTTCCGTCTCAGAGCTTTTTCTTTTGTAGCTGATGACGCCGCCAAGAAAAAGCCTCTCTAGCAAGAATGAACCTCCAATAAAAAAGGGCCGCCGAAGCGACCCTTTTCATCACCGACCGGGAGAGGAGAGCCTCTCCCGGTTCGCCAAAGCGAAAGCTCAAGCGTCCGTGTTACGGCGACGGATGGCGGCACCCAGGATATCACCCAGGGATGCGCCCGAGTCAGAAGACCCATAGTCATTGATGGCCTGCTTGTCTTCCTCGACCTCACGGCCGCGGATTGTCAGGGCCAGCTTGCGGGACGCACGGTCAACGGAGACGACCTTGGCGTCTACCTTTTCTCCGACTGCGAAACGCTCCGGACGCTGCTCAGCCTTGTCACGGGCCAGCTCGGCGCGACGGATGAAACCGGTCAGAACGTCGTCGACCTTCACTTCGATACCGTTGCTCTGAACAGCCGTCACGACGCAGGTGACGACAGCACCCTTCTGGACGCGGGACAGGGTGTCAGCTGCCGGATCTTCCTGAAGCTGCTTGATACCGAGGGAGATACGCTCCTTCTCGGGATCCACATCGAGAACCTTGGCCTTGACGACCTGGCCCTTCTCGTAGTGCGACATGGCGGTTTCGCCTGCCTCGTCCCAGGACAGATCGGACATGTGAACCATGCCGTCGATGTCTGCGGAAAGACCAACAAACAGACCGAATTCGGTAATGTTGCGGATCTCGCCTTCGATGATCGAACCGACCTTGTGCTCTTCCTCGAACTGCTCCCACGGGTTGCGCTGAACCTGCTTGAGGCCGAGGGAGATACGGCGCTTAGAGCTGTCCACATCCAGAACCATGACGTCGACTTCCTGCGAAGTGGCGACGATCTTGCCCGGATGGACGTTCTTCTTCGTCCAGGACATTTCGGAAACGTGCACCAGACCTTCGACGCCCGGCTCCAGCTCCACGAATGCACCGTAATCGGTGATATTCGTAACGCGGCCCGTGAAACGGGCATTTGCCGGGTACTTGAGTGCAACATTTTCCCACGGATCAGCTTCAAGCTGCTTCATGCCGAGGGAAATACGCTGCGTGTCCGGGTTGAAGCGGATGACCTGCACGCGAACCGGCTGACCGATCTGCAGGGCTTCGGACGGGTGATTGATGCGCTTCCAGGCGATGTCGGTGACATGCAGGAGGCCGTCAACGCCGCCGAGATCAACGAACGCACCGTAATCGGTGATGTTCTTGACGACGCCGTCGAGGATCATACCTTCCTTCAGGCCCTGGATCAGCTCGGAGCGCTGTTCCGCACGGGTCTCTTCAAGAACGGCACGACGCGAGACAACGATGTTGCCACGGGCGCGGTCCATCTTCAGAATCTGGAACGGCTGTGGCTGACCCATCAGCGGGCCAACGTCACGAACCGGACGGATGTCGACCTGGCTGCCCGGAAGAAACGCCATGGCGCCGCCGAGATCAACCGTGAAGCCGCCCTTGACGCGACCGTAGATCGTGCCGTTGACGCGCTGGTTGTTGGCGAACGCACGCTCCAGGGCGGTCCATGCCTCTTCGCGGCGAGCCTTCTCGCGCGACAGGACGATGGAGCCGTCACGGTCTTCGTAACGCTCGACATAAAGCTCGACGACATCGCCCGGCTTCACGTCCGGAGCAACGCCGGCCGGACCGAATTCCTTGAGCGACACGCGGCCTTCGCTCTTGAGGCCGACATCGACGATTGCGAATTCATCGGTCAGGCGGACAACGCGGCCCGTGACGACGGAGCCGTCAAAGCCGGTGTCACGGCCCAGGGTCTCTTCGAGAAGGGCTGCGAAATCTTCGATGCCGTGGCTGGTCGTGGGGGTCTGAGTGGCTGAAGCCATGTAAATACTATATTCCCGGATGCCCGTTTCTTTGACGAAACAGATATCCACGTCTGCGCCAGATCCATGACGGACCGGACGTCTCCCCGCCGCCGCTGAACGGTCAGATCGGGTTATTGGCTGTTGGACCTGCCTACCAGACGCAGAACAGGCCATCTCCCTGCCCTAGGGGCCTGGTGATACGGTGCACCAACACCCTGCGAGGGCGCTGTGTCAATAAAAAAAGGCGCTTTTTCAGGCGCTGCGGCGTCAGATCAGTTTCACGCACAACGCAAGGCAACGGTTTCGCATGCCTTATCAAGGACCTCGGCCGCAGAGAGCATGTCGGTCTCGATCAGAATAGCGTCAGGAGCCTGCACCAGCGGAGCAGTTTCACGCGATGAGTCGCGTTCGTCCCGCGCCATGATCTCCGCCACGGCAGCTTCCAGCTCCCCCTCGTCCAGCGGGGTCCCGCCATGAACCTGATGATGCCGGCGCAGCGCCCGGGTGCGTGCCGAGGCCGTGATGAAGAACTTCACATCCGCATCCGGAAAAACGACTGTACCGATGTCGCGGCCATCCACGACCGCGCCTGTTTCAGACGCGAAAACGCGCTGGCGTTCGAGCAGGGCCGCGCGGACAGCGGGCTGCGCGGCCACCAGGGAAGCACCCCGGTCGATCTCGGGGAAACGCAGATCCGTGCGGACCAAATCTGCCTGTTGCAGGGCCCGTGCTTCAGCTGACGCATCATCAGCCGGGTCCAGCCCCGCATCCACCATCCGACGGGCGACGGCGCGATACAGCAACCCAGTATCGAGGTAGGGCAGCCCCAGTTTCTCGGCGAGCGCCTTCGCAAGCGTACCTTTCCCCGCTGCGGCAGGGCCATCGACAGCGATGACAAGCGGATGGGCCGTCACGGCGTCAGCCCCGCACCGAGACCGTTCATCAGATCTACGAAACCGGGAAAGCTGGTTTCGATGAAAGCCGTATCGTCCACGCTCACTGGCTTCTGGGCAGCAAGGCCAAGCACAACAGCGCTCATGGCGAGGCGATGATCCATATGGGTCTGAACCGTGCCGCCGCCGAGAGGAGCATGATGGCCCTTCACAATGAGATCGTCACCGATCACCTCGGTTTCGGCACCGCTCACGTTCAGCAGTGCAACTGTGGACGCCAGGCGATCGCTCTCCTTCACACGCAGTTCTTCCAGACCGCGCAGACGGGATGGCCCCTCGGCAAAAGCACAGGCGACCGCCAGAACCGGATATTCGTCAATCATGGACGGCGCGCGCTCGGGCGGAACATCCACACCCTTGAGCTTGCTGTAACGCACATGCAGATCGCCGACCGGCTCACCGCCTTCGACGCGTTCGTTTTCAATGGATAGGCTGGCGCCCATTTCGATCAGCGTCGTGAACAGACCCGTACGGAGCGGGTTGAGCCCCACGCCTTCAATCCAGATATCCGAACCCGGAACCAGCAATGCGGCAACGATCGGAAAAGCCGCAGAAGACGGGTCGCCAGGGACGGTGACATCACGAGCCGTCATCTGCACCGGCCCCGTCAGGGCGATTCGGCGGCCGCCGTCATCAATGCGCGAAACATCCACTTCAACGCCAAAATGGCGAAGCATGTTTTCTGTATGATCGCGCGTGGCGACAGGCTCTTCCACAACCGTGGTGCCGTGAGCGTTCAGGCCGGCTAGGAGAATAGCGGACTTAACCTGAGCGGACGCGACCGGAAGACGGTATTCGATCGGCTTGGCCTGACCCGTGCCGCGGATCGCCATTGGCAGGCGACCGCCCTCACGGGTCAGGAATTCAGAACCATTTGCCGCCAGCGGAACCGTCACGCGGCGCATGGGACGTGAACGCAGCGACGCATCACCCGTCATGATGCTGTTGAAAGCATGGGAGGACAGAATCCCGGAAAGCAAACGCGCTGCCGTGCCGGAATTACCCATGTCCAGCACATCCACCGGCTCGCTCAAGGCGCCCACGCCACGCCCCTCGATGACCCAATTCGTACCATCGCGCATGATAGTGGCGCCTAGCGCACGCATTGCGTCCGCCGTCCGCAGCACATCTTCGCCTTCGAGCAGGCCAGTCACATAGGTACGGCCAGAAGCGAGGGCAGCGAACATCAGCGAGCGATGGCTGATGGATTTGTCACCCGGGACACGGGTGCGGCCGGAAAGTCCCTTGGGGGACGCGGAGACGGTCAGGGGGCGCGAGACTTGCATGGTAATGTTCTTGCTAGGGCTCCCCTCACCTGTCAATCACCTCGTGAATCATGCCGGAGTAGCACAGTCATGCGCTTGAAAACTGTCCGGAATCACGCTTCAGGATTTGACAGAGCGCGCGCAAGCTGGCATGGCCGCGTTCCTTATTCGAGGCATTAGCAGGCTCCGCACAATGGCAAAACCCGAACTCGGTCTGAAACGGACATGCGTTGAATGCAGCGCCCGCTTCTATGACCTCAACCGCGTCCCTGCGGTGTGCCCGAAATGCGGCACGACGCAGCCAGACGATTCCCGTCTCAAGCGCAGCGAGGTTCCGCTGCCTGAAGAGAAGGATCCGAAGCCCCAGGCCAACGAGCATGAGGACGACGTGGATCTGGAAGTCGCCGATGACGAGGATGATGATGTAATCGCCCCAGACGACGATCTGGACGATGACGACGATCTCAGCAATGATATCGAAGTCCCGAACGACAAAGATGACCGCGACGACAACTAAGGTCGTTTGCGCTGTTTTTCTGGCGGCACTGATGGGCGGCTGTTCTGATCCGGAAGGTGTTTTTACCCCGGACAGCGCAGCCGTTCGCGCATTCAGGACCCGGCTTAACAGCCAGCCCAGCGCGACGGCGGCGCTTCAGGCCCGCTGCTCCACCCCGATCCGAGTGGTGCGCCTGAGTGTGGACCGGCCGGTTACGGAAGATATTCTGACGCTCTTGCAGGTCCGCGAGGCGCATCAGGTCACGACACGGCATGTCCGGCTGCTGTGCGGCGAAACGGTGCTGTCAGATGCCTGGAACTGGTATGTGCCAGAACGCCTCTCTCCCGCGATGAATACCCTGCTGGAACAGACGGACACGCCATTCGGACGCGCAGTGCAGCAGACAGCTTTCCGGCGACAAAGACTCGAAACACGATTTCCGGGCGGGGCTTCGGGAATCGTTCTGAAGAACCGCGCGCTGCTGAGACGTGGGGTCGATGACGCGCCGATTTCGCTCGTCGTGGAAGATTATCTTCCGGCCGCGATCCGCCCCTGAGGTTTCAGGAGGTAGGCGACCAGTTCAGATGCTGTCCGCCATCAAGTGCGAGCATCTGGCCCGTCACAGACGGGAGCGCGAAAAGCGCGAGCGCGGCCTGGGCGATTTCCTCAGGTGAGGACCCATGTTGCAACGGAGTTTTTGCGCACATGCTGTCAAAATGCTCCTGGCTCTGGCGCACGGCCGGCAGGACCGGACCGGGACCAATGGCGTTCACCCGCACCCGAGGAGCAAGTGCGAGAGCCGTGGTCTGCGTCAGTGTCCATAATCCCGTACGGGACAGGGTATAACTGACAAAATGCGGAGTCAGATTCCAGACACGCTGGTCCAGCATGTTCAGAATCAGCCCCTCGCTTCCTTCGGGAAGGGCCTGCGCCATGGCCTGTGAGAGGACGAATGGGGCCCGGAGATTGGTTTCCAGGTGCAGGTCCCAGCTTTCGCGGGTTACGCTGCCCATTTCATCGCGGATAAAGGCGGACGCATTGTTGATGAGGATGCCCACCGAACCAAGCGCAGCACGGGCGCGAGGCAGAAGTGCCGCGACTTCCTCTTCGCGCTGCAGGTCGGCTTGCAGGACGCAGCCTTTACCTCCGACCCGCTCCAGCAAAGCTTCGGCCTCGTACGCACTGTCACGACAATGAATGGCGACCGCGAAACCCTGCGCCGCCAGCATCTCCACGAGAGCCGCACCGATACGGCGCGCACTTCCCGTGACGAGTGCGACACGGGGAACGCGCGGAGAAATCCGAAAAGGCAAAGCCATGGTCAGAGAGACCTGCGGGCTGTAAGAGCCGCAGCCAGTGTGCCGTCATCCAGTACATCCAGCGCCCCCCCCATGGGTACGCCATGCCCCACGCGCGTCACGGTCACACCTGTAGGCAGCAGACGCTCTTGTAACCAGTGCGCTGTCGTCGCCCCTTCGACGGTGGCGCTAAGAGCAAGAATGACTTCCCCCACCCCGCCTTCCTCAATCCGCTCGAACAGCGGGCGGACGTTCAGGTCATCGGGGCCAAGTCCGGCCAGCGCAGACAGGGTACCGCCCAGAACCTGATAGACGCCACGATGAACGCCTGCGCGTTCCAGCGCCCAGAGATCGCCCACGGTCTCAACTACGCAGATCAGGCCCCTGTCACGCCTTTCATCTGTGCAGATATGGCACGGATCGAGCGTATCAAGATTACCGCACAAGATGCAGGTCTTCACGCTCGTGGCCGCGCGCTCCATCAGATGAGCGAGCGGCAACATCCGGCTTTCCGGCTGACGCAAAAGAGCCAGCGCGGCCCGGCGGGCGGAGCGTGGCCCCAGTCCCGGCAGGCGCGCGAGCATGGTGATCAACTGGTCGATATCGCCATGGCCCATCATGGGGCGTAGTCCCTGTTAACCAGTTCAGAACGGCAGCTTCAACCCTGCAGGAAGGTCGAGACCACCCGTCACGTCACGCATGGCTTCGGCGCTTGCAGCCTCAGCCTTGGTCTTAGCGTCCGTATAGGCGGCAACGATCAGGTCCTGAAGCGTTTCGATATCGCTCGGGTCAGCCAGTTGCGGATCGATCTTCAGATCGCGCATCTCGCCCTTTCCCGTCAGCTTGACAGTTACCAGACCGGCACCGGCAGCCCCTTCTACAATGAGAGACGCCAGATTGCTCTGGGCAGTTTCCATCTTAGCCTGCATCTGGCTAGCCTGCTTCATCAGTCCGGCAAGGTTCTTCATCAGTATCTTCCTAATCAGTTAAGGTTCAGGTCGTCTTCTTCAAGTGAATCGGCATCCAGAGGCGCGAATTCCAGATCGGGCGGTTCGTCATCAGTCAGCGGCACGGTAATTTCCGGTGGCAGCCCGTATTCATCAAGGGAATGATCCTGCACTTCCCCAATCTTCGCACCCGGAAAGGTTTTCAGGATGGCCTGCACCAGGGGATGCTGCTCCACCGAAGCCTGATTGAGAGCCACAACTTCCGCGCCCTGTTCATCCAGCGTCGGCTCGCCCTGAGCCGTCGAAGCACTGACACGCCACTGGCCCGGATAAACACGATCAAGCAGCTTCTGAAGCTGGCGTTCGATGCGGGCCTGAGGCTCCTCGGCGCGAATCTGCACATCCGGCGGCGAAAAGCGTACCAGATGAACAGCATTGCGGAGCAATCCGTGCAACACGGGTTCGCGTTCGCGCGCCACCATCGCCACCATCTCACGCCAGGTCCGTGGCGGGGGCGAAAGCTCGGGTTCAGGCTCTGTCTCCGGGACAAGTTCGGCGTAACCAATGCCGGGCTCGATGATCTCGCCCCCATTGGCAACTAACCGGACATGCGCGCGGGGCCCATGACCACCAGAGGTTTCACTGACACTGCTAGACGCAATGCCGCCAACCACCCCGGAAGGCATTGCGGAAGCCGCGTCACCCGTCGGGACGGACGGAGCAACCGGAAAGGACAAGTCCTGCCCGCTTTCGGTCAACTGACGGATCAAACGGTCCGGCGTGGGCAGCAGGCTGGCATGACACAGACGGATCAGCACCATCTCAGCGGCCTGGCGGCGGTCCGGGGCAGTTTCAACTTCCTGCACACCCTTGAGCAGGATCTGCCAGGCGCGTCCCAGTACGGCATTAGACAGCCGATCTGCCAAGAGCCCGCCACGTGTGCGCTCGGCTTCCGGCAGATCCCGACCTTCGCGCAGAGACGGAATGGCCTTGAGACGTGAAATAAGGTGCAGCAGGTCAAGCAGATCCGCCAGAAGGACGCCAAGGTCAGCCCCACGGGCATAGGCCTGATCGGTCAGATCCAGCGCATCGGCAGACTTGCCGGCCATCAGGGCATCCAGCAGATCGAAGACCAGCCCACGATCCGCCAGACCGAGCATGTCAGCCACGGCATCCGCGTCACTGGCCCCCTGCGCGATGGCCTGATCAAGCAGCGAAAGCCCGTCACGCACGGAGCCATCGGCCGCACGGGCAATAAGCGCAAGAGCGTCTTCGGAAAGGGTTGCCCCTTCCCTGACGGCGATATTGTGGAAATGTCCGGCCAGAAGAGACTGCGGAACGCGGCGCAGATCGAAACGCTGACAGCGCGAGAGAACCGTGACCGGCACTTTGCGCAGCTCGGTCGTGGCGAAAATGAACGTGACCTGAGGCGGAGGCTCTTCAAGAGTCTTGAGCAGAGCGTTGAAGGCGTTGCGCGAAAGCATGTGGACTTCATCAATGATGAAGACTTTCATGCGAGCCTGCATCGGGCGGAAGCGCGTGGCCTCAATGATTTCTCGCACGTCGTCTACGCCAGTGCGGGAAGCAGCATCCATTTCCAGAACGTCGGGATGACGGTCGGCGAGAATCGCGGTGCAGTTGGGGCAGACACCACAGGGATCAGCAGTCGGACCGCCATTGCCGTCCGGACCCACGCAGTTCAGGGCACGGGCGATAATACGCGCGGTTGTCGTCTTACCCACACCACGCACACCGGTCAGCATAAAAGCATGCGCCACACGCCTGAGCTCGAAAGCGCGGCGCAGGATGCGGACGAGCGAATCCTGACCGATCAGATCATCGAAATTCTGCGGGCGGTATTTGCGGGCCAGAACGCGATAGGGCGTGGCCTCGGCAGCCGGGGGAGCAGACATTTCCGGCTCTGGTGCATCTCCAAAAAAGCCGCCGCCATTTTCGGGCGGCAGAGGGAGATCATCGTTGTCATCAGTCATGGAAGTGTTGAACCCTCAGCACTGAGGATGGGACCGTAGAGAAACGGTCGGGACGCTGCATGGGAGGAACCGGCGCGTCCGGTGATCTGTGTGAGGTAGGAGGCCGGACATTCAACCCGGATAAAACTCACTGCGGCTGCTTCCTTCCGGACCTGACCGGGTTGGCAAGGTATCCGTCCAAAGCCGACCTCCCGGCGCTCTCCTAACACAGAGAGAGGGGTGTCTGACAACCCCCAATCATCAGAGTGCGCCCTCATTATTGCACCTTACTCTCCGACAGCCGCACCACCCATGTGCCGCGGATCGGCCGCGCCGTAGATCAGGCCGGTCTTTGCAGCCGACAGGCTCGGGTGGTCGGCGAGAATACCCTCAGCTACACCCCAGGGGCGATGCGGCGACAGGGCGTAGCCTTCAGTCTTGAGGGTCTGCATGGTCTCGTCAGACAGCGCGCCGGGCTCCAGCTCGACAGCAGAAGGCTCCCACTGCTCGTGGATTCGCGGCAGGTCCACGGCCTGACGGATATCCAACCCGTAATCGATCACGCCGAGAATGACGGAGAGTGTAATGGTCGGGATCCGCGAACCACCGGGGCTGCCGATCACCATCACGGTCTTGCCATCACGCGAAACGATGGACGGCGACATGGAGGACAAGGGCGTCTTGCCCGGCGCAATCGCATTCGCTTCCGAACCGACAATACCGAACATGTTGGGCGCGCCCGGCTTGGACGAGAAATCGTCCATCTCGTCATTCATCCAGATGCCGGTATGGCCACCCATCACACCCGCCCCGAACCATCCATTGAGGGTATAGGTCGCGGAAACGGCCATACCATCATGATCAAGCACGGAGAACTGCGTCGTCTCGTGTTTTTCCTGCGTGTCGGGTGCCGCCTGCGCCTCGGGAGCGGGAAGCGGCTCCCCTGCCCTCAGCGTACTGGACGACAGGGCGCGATCGGTCGGGATGCCCTGACGGATCTGATAGGCATAGGCCGGGTCGATCAGGTGCTCAACGGGATTATGCACGAAATCCGGATCGCCCAGGTCACGGCGGTCCGAATAAGCGTGACGCATGGCTTCGACTTCACGCTGCACGGACGGTGCCGTGTGCAGGCCCAGCGCATGCATGTCGTAGCCGGAGAGGATGTTCAGGATCTCGCAAAGCGCAACGCCGCCACCGCTCGGCGGCGGAGCGGTATCGATCGTGTAGCCACGATAGGTGCAACGGATCGGTTCGAGATGCCGGATATGATAAGCTGTGAAATCGGCAAGCTGGAGCAGACCGCCACCCTCCGTGCTGGCGCGGACAATTTCCTTCGCGATCGGCCCTTCATAGAAAGCTTTGGGGCCTTCCTTGGCAACCAACTCAAGGGAGTTGGCCAGATCCTTCTGCACCAGACGGTCACCGGCCTGAAGCGGCGTACCATCGGGGCGCAGATAGAACGCCCGGGCATACAGATCCTTCTGGAAATAGCGCGTGGACGTGTGCAGGAGATCCGCATCGCCCTGATTCAGAATGAAGCCGTCACGGGCCAGCGCAATGGCAGGCGCCATAACCTTTGCGCGCGACAGGTGGCCCCATTTTTGCAGGATGGAATCCAGACCCGCGACCGTGCCGGGAACGGCAACGGCTTTCCAGCCCTCAGTGGACAAGCCCGGAATGACCTTGCCCGAAGCGTCCTGATACATCGTGGCCGTTGCGGCACCCGGAGCATGCTCACGGAAATCGATGAAGACCGTTTGACCACTCTTCAGACGCAGGGTCATGAACCCGCCACCGCCGATATTGCCGGCTGCGGGATAGACCACGGCCAGCGCATACCCAACAGCCACGGCAGCATCGACTGCGTTGCCGCCCTGCGCGAGAATCTTCGCCCCTGCATCGGACGCAAGATGCTGGGCCGAGACCACCATGCCGTGACGGCCCGACGCCAGCACTCCTGCACTAACATGGTCCGGACCGAAAGCCAGCGGATCATGAGCCGAACTCAGCACCTGGGGGGCAGCATTGGCGAGCGTCGTGCTGCTGATCAGGGCCGCAGCAAGGAAAAGCGGAAACGCTCTCATGCAATCTCTCCGTAGGGCGGCTTGGTGTAGCCTTTAGGGGACAGGGTGAAGATTTCGCAGCCATCGGCTGTCACGCCGACCTGATGCTCGAACTGGGCAGACAGGGTGCGGTCGCGGGTGACGGCTGTCCAGCCATCATCAAGGATCTTCACGTCCGGACGACCGATATTCAGCATGGGCTCAATCGTGAAGACCATGCCTTCCACCAGTTTCACGCCCTCACCCGGCCTGCCGTAATGCAGGACGTTTGGCTCGGCATGGAAGTCCCGACCGATGCCATGCCCGCAGAAATCCTGCACGATGGAAAAACGGTTGGCCTCCGCATACTGCTGAATGGCATGGCCGATATCGCCAAGCGTATTGCCGGGACGGACCTGCGCGATGCCCCGCATCAGGGCATCATACGTCACATCGACAAGCTTTTCGGCCTTCTTGGGCGCCTTGCCTACGACATACATGCGCGAACTATCGCCATACCAGCCATCCAAAATGGAGGTGACATCAATATTGACGATGTCACCGTTGGACAGCTTTTTGGAACCCGGAATACCGTGACACACGACGTGATTGATGGAGATGCAGCAGGATTTCGGATAGCCGCGATAATTCAACGGGGCCGGCGTGGCGCCATGAGCGATCGTGAAGTCATGAATTAGCTGATTAAGCTCTTCTGTGGTGACGCCGGGCTGAACATGGGGGGTGATCATGTCCAGCGCCTCTGCCGTCAGGCGACCAACGCGATGCAGATGTTTGAAATCGTCCTGATCGTAGAGAACGATACCCCGTGCCTTATCCATATCTGCTGCCCGATCCTTCAATCTTCAAAAAGCCTGGACAAAATGCGTCTGTCCGGTCTGGATCGCAAGGCAGCAGGTCAGATTTTCGGCATCAGCTGTGCCGGGAACGCTTTTTGTGAGCAACGACATGACGCGCACTAACCATTCGGACGGCCGCGCCATGATGGGAGAGCCGCCCATAACGACGCGGAGAAGTCGGCGCATCGGCCACTTCCATCGGACGCGACGACGCAAGCAGGACCGAGTGACGGAAATGACCGCGACGACGGCCCGAAGCCATCAGCACACCGGACGGTGCCACCGGGTGAAGAAGCGGCTGGGGCGCGACACCTTCATCCGCAAAACCCTTGTCGAGCAGCGACACCATTTCCATCGAACGGCGGGTATTGTTCGGCGCGCCCATGACCACACCGATCAGACGAACATTGCCGCGCTGGGCGGACGTGATGAGATTGTGACCTGCCAGATCGGTATAGCCGGTCTTGAGACCGTCCGCGCCCGCGTAGATCTTCAGCATCGGGTCATGGTTCGGGACCATGCGACGATGGAAGTAGAACGAAGGCACGTTGAAATAGTGATAATACTGCGGGAAGTCCGAAATCAGATGCTGTGACAGCAGAGCAAGATCATGGGCCGTGGTGACCTGATCGGGGTCCGGCAAACCGGACGCATTTCGGAACGTCGTGTTCGACATGCCGAGGGCGCGGGCCTGCTGCGTCATGAGCTGTGCGAAGCGGACCTCGTCCCCTCCACCAAGAAATTCACCCAGAGCGCAGGCCGCGTCATTGGCAGATTTGGTGACGAGGCCCAGGATACCCTGCTCCACCGTCAGGCGCGTCCCCGGCACGAGCCCGAGCTTGGAAGGCGCTTGAACGGATGCGTGGATAGAGACAGGAACCTGCTCGTCCAGCGTGATCTGATGGGCCTCCAGGGCGCGGAAGGTCAGATACAGGGTCATGAGCTTGGTCAAAGACGCCGGATAACGCTGAAGCTCCGCATCCGTTGCCGAGAGAACTGCGCCCGTGCGGGCATCCATCACATAGCTGGACATATGTCCGGCATACTGCGCTTTGGCAGATCCCAAACCCATGGCTGTCATGGCGCACAACAGAAAAGCTTTCTGGAACAGGAAACGCATTTATCTGACAGCCTCTGAACGGAACATCGTCGCGGGTAAGGGTTTCGGGCTCTAAAGCCACCTGCATTGCAGACACTCTAGGCGCATTAAAAACTCCCCGTCCACCAGCTTTGGAGGACTTTCCTTAATTTTTCGTAAGCAGACATCAAACACGGCAGCATCATGGCAAAAGGCGCATAAAAACCTCATTTCAGAGGCGCGCAGCCCTTCTCAAGACCGAAATTCGCACCATATCATACCCGTCATGTCTTCTTATGATCTTCCCCCCTATCCGAATGGCCGTTCCCGCGCCGCGTTGTCGCGGCTCGAATCCCGTATGGGACCGGAGTCTCCCGACTCCATTCCGCCCCGTGGGCCAGAGGACGGGGATCAGGACCTTGAAATCGGCGTAGTCGTGCGGCCCAGAGCCCGTACGCGCAAACCGTCCATGTACAAGGTTCTAATGCTCAATGACGACTACACGCCCATGGAGTTCGTGGTGCATGTTCTGGAGCGTTTCTTTGCCAAGACGCGCGATGAAGCGACATCCATCATGCTTCAGGTTCACCAGCGCGGCGTCGGCATCTGCGGCGTGTTCACATACGAGGTGGCCGAGAGCAAGGTGACACAGGTGATGGATCTGGCACGCCAGAACCAGCACCCCCTTCAGTGCACGATCGAGAAAGACTGATCCGTTTGACAGGCAGAAAAGCCCGGGCGCAGGATAATTTCTTGTTTCCGTCTGCGTTTCTGACTGGCGTTACACGTTACTCCGCGACAAGATACCTTTCCTACGAGAGGTCGAGAGGAGCGCCATCACATGCTGTCCCGTACGCTCGAACAGACGCTCCACCGCGCCCTGACATTCGCAGGTGACCGGCGTCACGAATATGCAACCCTCGAACATCTTCTGCTCGCGCTGACAGAAGACGACGATGCACTAACGGTCTTTCGGGCCTGCGGCATCGATCTCGAGAAACTGCGCTCCGACCTGACGGATTTCCTGGACAAGGATCTGGCAGGACTGGCGGCGGAACGTCCGACGGAACCCAAGCCAACGGCTGCTTTCCAGCGTGTGATCCAGCGCGCGGCCATCCATGTGCAGAGCACGGGACGCGACGAGGTTACAGGCGCGAACGTGCTTGTGGCCCTGTTTGCCGAACGCGAGAGCCATGCCGTCTATTTCCTGCAGCTACAGGACATGACACGACTCGACGCGGTCAATTTCATCTCCCACGGCATTGCCAAGGCTCCAGACCGTGGTGCAGGACGGCGTCCGGCGGCGGCTTCCAAGGACACATCCGAGCGTGAGGAGCGCAAGGAAAGTGCCAAGGAAGGCGCACTCGCGACCTATTGCGTCGATCTGAATGAGCGTGCGCGTGAGGGACGGATCGATCCGCTCATCGGCCGCGATCAGGAAATCGAACGCACCATCCAGATCCTGTGCCGCCGCACCAAGAACAACCCACTTTATGTGGGTGATCCGGGTGTGGGCAAGACCGCAATTGCCGAAGGTCTGGCCAAGCGGATCGTGGAAGGCGACGTGCCGGAAGTGCTGCTTAACAGCACGATCTATTCGCTCGACATGGGCTCGCTTCTGGCTGGCACGCGCTACCGCGGCGATTTCGAGGAACGACTGAAGGCTGTCGTGACGGAGATGGACCAGACGCCGGGTGCGATCCTGTTTATCGACGAGATCCATACCGTGATCGGCGCTGGCGCGACGTCTGGGGGGGCGATGGATGCGTCCAACCTGCTCAAGCCGGCTCTGGCGGCCGGTACGCTGCGCTGCATCGGGTCCACGACCTACAAGGAGTTCCGCCAGCATTTCGAGAAGGATCGGGCACTCGTACGCCGGTTCCAGAAGATCGACGTGCCGGAGCCTTCGATCGAGGACGCCATCAAGATCCTGCGCGGCCTGAAGGGCAGCTACGAGAAACATCACAAGGTTCGCTATACCGACGAGGCCCTGCGTGGCGCGGTCGAGCTAGCAGCCAAGTATGTCCATGACCGCAAGCTGCCAGACAAGGCGATCGATGTGATCGATGAAGTTGGTGCCGCGCGGATGCTCGTACCCGAAAACAAGCGCCGCAAAACGGTGACTCTGAAGGATGTGGAAGAGGCCATCGCCAAGATCGCCCGCATCCCACCCAAGAGCGTCTCGGCCGATGACCGCGAAACCCTGCGCCATCTGGAGCGGGATCTGCGGAACATGGTCTTCGGGCAGGACAAGGCGATCGACGCACTAGCCGCTGCGATCAAGCTGTCCCGCGCCGGACTGCGCGATGCAGAAAAACCGATTGGCAACTATCTGTTCTCCGGCCCCACGGGCGTCGGCAAAACAGAAGTTGCAAAGCAGCTTTCCAACTCGCTTGGGATTGAGCTGATCCGCTTCGACATGTCCGAATACATGGAACGTCATTCGATCTCCCGTCTGATCGGTGCGCCTCCGGGTTATGTCGGCTTCGATCAGGGTGGCCTTCTGACGGATGCGATCGACCAACACCCGCACGCGGTCCTGCTGCTGGACGAAATTGAGAAGGCCCATCCGGACCTGTTCAATGTCCTGCTTCAAGTCATGGATCATGGTCGCCTGACGGATCACAACGGCAAGGTCGTCGATTTCCGCAACGTGATCCTGATCATGACCACAAATGCCGGAGCTGCGGACCTGTCCAAGGAAACGATCGGGTTCGGCCGTACCGTTCGCAGCGGTGAAGATGAGGAAGCCATCAAGCGCCTGTTCACGCCGGAATTCCGCAACCGTCTGGATGCGATCATTCCGTTCGCCAACCTGACGCCGGAAACCGTGGGCCGGGTTGTGGAGAAGTTTGTGCTTCAGCTCGAAGCACAGCTTGCGGACCGCCATGTCACGATTGAGATCTCCTCGGCCGCAAAGGAATGGCTGGCAGAACGTGGCTATGACCGCCTGTATGGCGCGCGCCCCCTGGGACGCGTCATTCAGGAGCACATCAAAAAGCCATTGGCGGAAGAGCTGCTCTTCGGACGACTGGCGCAGGGTGGTGCTGTGCGAATCGGCATGAAGAATGGCGCGCTCGACTTCGATATCGTCGAAGGCAAGGACAGCGCCAAGGGCGAGGACGGCGCATCGAAGAAAGACGAAGCGACCAACTGAAGCTCTGGCTCAAAAAAGGCCCGTCGTGACACTGTCTCGACGGGCCTTTTTTGTTACTGGTATCGGGCGCCGTTCACGACGACATAACCGGGCCAGCGCCATTTGCGGCTCGTGCCGTGGTGCGTCCAGTCCACACCCTGACGACGCAGGCTGTCGTAATAGTACCGGCCTTGCACCTCGACCTGATCGCCCTTGTTGACCCAAGGCCATTGCGGAGCATTCATCTCATCCAGATCGGAGACGATCCGGATGGAGACACCCTGCCCGACCGAAACGTAGAAATAGCCGTGCCAGCCGCTGCGGGTCCGCTTTGCTCTGGGTGATATGGCCAGAACTTGTCCGCAAAGGTGCTCGGGCAGATCGATACGGGTGGGGCCAGACTGTTCGAGGCCCTGCTGATCCACAAGGAAACGCGCATTATCGCATGTGGTAGGCATATCGCGGGTGGCCCGACCTGTCAGAGCCTGACCGAAAAGACCCTGCGCGGAAGCAGCGAACGGGGCACATAGCAAGGCTACGGCGACTGCGGGAAGCAGACGGAATTTCATGGAATTTCTCCTGTCTGGGCGGCCCTGTGCGATGTTCTGCCGCCGGGGAAAGAACCCGGACACAAAAAAGCCCGTTCCAACACGGGAACGGGCTTTCCTGCTGCTCCAGGTAAACGGATCAGGGTGCTTCGCTGGAGCCTTCACTGGCAGCCAACTCGGCCTTGGCGGTGTCGCTGCCAGCCGGACGCGCGGACACACCATCCGTTATCATTTCAAGCTGACCGGTGATCTGCCCCCCGTCTTCGACCTGCAGGCGACGGCATTTCACCTTGCCAATCAGACGACCGGTGGAGCGGATCGTCAGGCTGCCATTGACGGTCAGGGTCCCGTCAATCGTGCCAGCCAGTTCCGCGTCCTCAACTTCAACACCACCACGGAAGATACCGCCATGCGCGACCTGAAGCTCGCTGGCCTGGATCATGCTGGACTCGATAGTGCCTTCAACAACGAGGCGCTCGGCGTCCTGTACCGAACCCTGGACGCTGATACCGCGACCCACAACGAGTGTACGACGCTCCGGACCGGTCTGGCGCGGTGCGCCCGGGACAGCGGCCGCACCGGGGCGCGGAGCCCCTGCCGGCGTCACGCCCGTCGGAGAGTTGGGAGACGGCGGTGCCGGGAAAGGGGTACGACCCATGAGAGCGGGGTCCTTCTGTTGGTTGGGCTGCTGGGGACTGGTAGGCGATCCGGATCCTGACGCGGGAGCCGTCTGGCTGGGAGCGTCCGGCCGGTTGGGGAAAATGGGCTGCCCTGCGAGCTTACTGTTCTCTGCAGGTTTGGAGTCATCTTCCGGTTTGCGTCTTCTGAACAAGGAAACCCCGCTGCGGATCTGGAAAAGAACACTCTCTGTCTAGGACGTCTCCCATATGTTCCATCGCGAGGACAGAACAGTCAGGTCGGGCCTTTCGACAACGCTACACGCTCACCACCCGGAGGGACAAGACGCGCATTTCCATAAATGTGACGAATAGTCACGCATGAAAACGGCGCCGGGCGGACCGGGAGTTGGCGTGAACCCAGAGGGCACCTATGATCGTGTTGATTTAATGGCGCAGCCTGCCCGTTAAATGTTTTTTTCTGAAGTTTTAAGCGACCTGACCGGAGTTCCAATGTCTGCACCCCAGCATGACCTTCTGTGTATCGGCAATGCCATCGTCGACGTTCTCGCCCCTGTAGGCCAGGACCTGATCGACGGGCTTGGCGCTGCTGCCGGGAGCATGACCCTGATCGACGCTGCCACGGCGCATGCCATTGAAAGCCGCGTGGATATCGAAAATGTGACGGGCGGCGGTTCTGGCGCCAACACGGCCGTCGTGGCGGCCCGTATGGGTGCGAAAGTGGCCTATCTCGGCAAGGTCACGGCTGACGAAGCCGGTGACCATTTCACACGCGACATGCGCGAACAGAGCATCACTTTCCCGTCCGAGCCGCTACCGGCCGCCGATGGCACCCCGACCGCACGCTGCATCGTTCTGGTGACGCCGGAAGGCCAGCGCACGATGTTCACCTATCTCGGCGCCTGCACGGAGTTCACCCCCGAGGACGTGCATGAATCCGTCGTAGCCGATGCTGCAATCACCTACCTGGAAGGGTATCTGTACGACAAACCCCAGGCTCAGGAAGCATTCGAACACGCTGCCCGCCTTGCCCGCAAAGCCGGCCGTCAGGTCGCCCTGACGCTGTCCGACACGTTCTGCGTGGAACGTCACCGCGCAGCTTTCCACGAACTCGTGGCCGGTCACGTGGACATCCTGTTCGCTAACGAAGCCGAGCTTCTGGCGCTGTACGAAGTCACGGATTTCGAAGAAGCCGCAACGCAGGTTTCTGCCGAAACCAAGCTGGCCGTCATCACACGTGGCGAGAAGGGAGCGGTCGTGATCGGTGACGGAGAGCGCCATGACGTACCGACAACCGAAGTGAAGGTCGTGGACACCACGGGCGCGGGCGATGCGTTCGCAGCGGGCTTCCTGGCCGGTCTGAGCAAAAAGCACGACCTCGTCACCTGCGCGAAGCTGGGCAATCAGGCTGCCGGTGAGATCATCACCCGTTACGGTGCACGCCCGACCGACGCGTTCACGCTGACGGCCTGAGACGTGTCACTGGGCCGGTCTTACAGATCGGCCCACCCAATACGGGCAACCCCATACCGGTCGAATGCCTCCCGTACAGCCGGGTCCAGAAGGGCGGCCAGTTCGCCCTCCTGCTCATAGCCCGGCATGAAACGCTTCATCATGGCGTCCTGAGCCGTGGCGGGGTGAAAGTAGATTTCGCTCGTGCCCGTGGGCAGGCGCGGAACAAGACCGCGGATATGGTCCGGCGTCATATGGCCGGACCAGCGCAGCCCGAAACACCAGTCATTGGTTTTCAGCCCCGCTTTGCGGATCTGATGCCGCAGGACGCCAATCCAGTGGCGGAGGGCGCGGTCTCCCAGCGTATCGTTGGCCTCGACAGGCTCCGGCGGCTCGAAGGGCGAGCGGACAGCCTGTAATCCATGCTCCAGGCCGGACTCGATCAGGAATCGTCCCACCGTCGGATGCAAATGCATGTGTTTATGGGCGTTGGCATGATCGAGCGTCAGCCCGCTCGCGGCAAAAGCCCGGAACTGGGCTTCGATTTCGCGCCGCAGGGCACTCCGGGCCTGCGGGCTGAAGAAATACTCCACACCAAGACGCAACTGGTTGCGACCAAACCAGCCCTGCCCGTCCGTAATGGCTGGAAGATCGAGGACGGACTTGCCCTCAATCGCCACCACATGCAGCCCGACTTTCAGATCCGGCATTGTCTTTGCACGCCGGATGGCATCCCCGGCAGCATCCCCGGCCACCATCAGACTGGCCGTGGACAGGATGCCGTTGCGATGGGCCTGTTCGATGGCCTCGTTGACTTCGAGGCTCATGCCGAAATCATCGGCGGAGACGATGGCGCGGCGGGAGGGGCTGGATGTCATGGCAGATCTCACGAAAAAGGGGCCATGACATGCGCCATGGCCCCCGGATATTGTCTGGTCAGGCGCACGCCGTTCAGGCGGCGTGACGATCCTTGAGGAACTGGAAGAATTCCACACCCTCGCGCAGACGACGCTTCATCATCTGCGGGCTACGGATCATCTCGTTGACGATGGAGGCGATCTTGGAACCGCGGAAGTAGAACTTGCGATAGAATTCCTCGACGCTCTCGAAGATTTCCGTATGCGACAGGTGCGGGTAATGCAGCGGTGCGATCTGCACGCCGCTCTCGTCGATCAGTTCGGCTTCCGCTTCGTTCAGCCAGCCATTTTCCGTCGCCTGCTTGTGCAGGAACGTGCCCGGATACGGTGCGGCCAAGGAGACCTGCAGGGTGTGCGGGTTGATTTCCTTGGCGAACTGGATCGTCTCCTGGATGGTCTCCTTCGTCTCGCCCGGCAGGCCGACGATGAAGGTTCCGTGGATCTTGATGCCCAGCTTGTGGCAGTTGCGCGTGAATTCCTTGGCCGTTTCGACCAGCATGCCCTTCTTGATGTTGTGAAGGATCTGCTGGTTGCCGCTTTCGTAACCGACCAGCAGCAGGCGCAGGCCGTTTTCCTTGAGAACCTTCAGGGTCTCGTAGGGAACGTTCGCCTTGGCATTGCAGGACCATGTAACGCCAAGCTTGCCCATTTCGCGGGCAATGGCTTCAGCGCGGGGCAGGTCGTCCGTGAAGGTGTCATCATCAAACATGAATTCCTGCACTTCGGGGAAGTACTGCTTGGCCAGACGCACTTCGGCGGCCACGTGCTCGGGGCTGCGGGTCCGGTAGCGATGACCGCCAACCGTCTGCGGCCACAGGCAGAACGTGCAACGCGACTTGCAGCCACGACCCGTATAAATCGAGATGTAGGGGTGCTTCAGATAACCGATGAAGTAATCGTTGATGTTGAGGTCACGCTTGTAGACCTCGGTTACGAACGGCAGGCTATCCATATCCTCGATCATCGCGCGATCCTTGTTCGCGACGATCTCGCCCTTCTCGTTCCGCCAGGTGATGCCGTCCACTTCCGCAAGCGGCTTGCCTTCGGCGATTTCCTTGATGGTGAAGTCGAACTCGTTGCGGGCCACGAAGTCGATCGGGCTACCCTTCTCCATGCTCTCGGTCGGCTGAACAGCCACCTTCGCACCGACCATGCCAATCATGATCTTCGGATTGGCATCCTTGATCATCTGCGCCACGCGAACATCGGAAGCGAAGGACGGCGTGGACGTGTGGATCACGACGAGGTCGCGATTCTTCACATCCTCAAGGATGGGGTCCATGCCCATCTTGGCCGGCGGCGCATCAATCAGGCGCGATCCGGGAACAAGAGCGGCCGGCTGGGCCAGCCATGTCGGAAACCAGAAGGACTTGATCTCGCGCTTCGCCTGATAGCGGGAGCCAGCGCCACCATCGAAGCCGTCGAAGGAAGGAGGCTGGAGAAAAAGGGTTCTCATCATGATCGAACACTCCTGTGGGTGGCGTCGGCCTGGAGCGAGGTGGCGCCGGACGCGGAATTTCGTTTTCTTCGGGCGATATGGACCGTTCTGCCCCGCCATGCAACGCGTGATCCGCGCGCACTGCCGACCATGATGGCTGCGGACAACCAATCACGGACGACCAAAAGCGGGATTGCAGCCGGGAGTGGGCACTCCGTACCACAGTCCATGATGCTACTTCCGATGGCACGAAGCAGCCATGTCAGAAGCAGCATGAACCATGTCCACCAGGCGTTCGGACGGAACAGGACAGCCGCCACGGCCCAGAAGAGGGGAAGCTGGATGGCGGACAGTCCGTAGCCAACAGGCGCAACGTTCTTGACGGTCCGTCCCCAGCGCAACTCATGGGCCAGCAGGTCGCTGATGGAGTGCTCGCCCACGGTGGTATGAGTTAGAGTGGGCGCAATGGTGATGTTCTCACCACGCGCCCGGATAAGCTGTCCCAATTCGGCATCATCGGCCACATGATCGACCAGCGCCTCAAGGCCGCCAATCTCCTCAAGTGTCCGACGCCGCAGGGCCATCGTGGCCCCAAGACAGTCCTGACGCCCCAAGAAACGGGACATCATGACGCCGGGCAGAAAGTTATGATTGATCTGGCAGGCGCCGAGTTGCTGCACGATCGTCCCTGCGGCGGGACGACCGGCATACAATGTCGTCACCAAGCCCGTACCCTGCTCTTCCAAGCTCATCACGACGTGACGCAGATAGTTGGGACTGGTGTGAATATCAGAGTCGGAAATCACGATAATGTCATGACGGGCTTCGCCGTACATGTTCATCAGATTGCCGACCTTCCGGTTCGGACCGTGTTCTTGCGGGTTGATCACAACGTTGACCGGAATCCGCAGATGACGCGCCCGAAGGCGTTCAATAACGGCCAGGGCGGTATCTTCCCTGTCCTGAACGCCGAAGACGATCTGGAAATCCGGATAGTCCTGCGTGAACACGCTTTCCAGCGCATCCTCCAGCAGCGGTTCACTACCATGCAGCGGCTTGAGAACCGTAACCGACGGCCAGGTCCGGTCTGACAGGCGCAGGGCATCATCCGCTCTATGCTCCGTCCGGCGGAACCGTGCGAGCAGAATTGCGCCCGCCAGCGCCTGCAAATTGCCAGCCGCGGAAACAAGGGCGCAAAAACCGGCTGCGATCGTAAGAGGTAAGGGCACGACGGTCTTCTAGCCTTCCCGAACGTTTTTGGGAAAGGGTGCCGTCGCGGGGGCGGACTCAGTCATGCAGGAAATGGGCAGTCTTGCTGTCCAGATGATCAGCCAGACCGCTGGCACCACCCTGACTCAAAGCCCCGCCGAAATCGGCGCGCTGGGCAGCAACCTGACTGATATGAGCGTTAAGCAGGACGTCGGTGATCCGCCAGCCGGACGTGCCATTCGTCATGATGTAGTCGATCGGCGTGACATCACCCCCATCCGTGCCACCGATCGTCGTATCAACAATCAGGCCGCCGGTCGGGTTAGGGCGCGTCTGCGGATTGATCCTAAAGGCGGCTTGGGCTTCAGGTTTGAACGAAGAGGCGTAGCGGGCAATCGTGAACTGGCGGAAAGATCCCAGAAGACGGGTCCGGTCAGAAGGGCTAAGGTTGTTGTAACGCACGCCAACCGAGCGACGGAGAATTGCTTCGAGGTCGAAGGCACGATCTACGGCCGGGGCGATCATCGTCGCACGCTGCTGTGCGGTCTTTCCCGTCTTCTGGGCCGCTTTCAGGGCGTCATAAAGGGCCGAAACCGGCGATACCGCAGATGCCGCATCAACCGGAGAGGCTGCGCCAGCCGTCTGGGCCAAGGCAGCCGGAGAAAGCGCCGTCATGGCAACAGACCCCGTCAGGAGGCAGACGGACAGAAGGGACAGGGTCACTTTCGGGGGAAAACGGCAAATCATGATCGTGCTTTCGTCCTGTAGACAATTCCGTGCGTAGAGATCAGGTTCAGGACACGCTGTATCAAGTTCTCTGCAACAAGTTCTGGTATCCATAGATCGATCTGTGCTCGATTAGCCACAGCCCTGATGCGAAATATGCCGCCTGACATTGAGGCGAACACGACAATGGGTCTATAGGCAGTCAATCTAATGCTCGATGGTCCTTCATGTTTCTTGGTTTCCAGAACCGAAACAAGGAAGACAGCCACGAGCCATCCACGATGTGCAAGGCCCCGGGCGCCCTATGGACGCACCTTCCGGTGGCTAGAACCAGAGGATTATAATGGCCGTTCCTTTGATGCAGGCTGTCCGAGTCGGACGGTACGTTGTCAAGCAGCACCTCACGGGCCGCAAGCGATATCCGCTGGTCCTGATGCTCGAACCGCTGTTCCGCTGCAACCTGGCATGCGCCGGTTGCGGCAAGATCGACTACCCTGCGCAGATCCTGAACCAGCGTCTTAGCCTTCAGGAATGTCTGGATGCCGACACGGAAGCCGGCGCTCCTGTCATCGCCATCGCCGGTGGTGAGCCTCTCCTGCACAAGGAAATGCCTCAGATCGTCAAAGGTTTGATCGGGCGAAAAAAATACGTCTATCTGTGCACGAACGGCCTGCTGCTTGAAAAAAAGCTCGACGATTACGAACCGTCCCCGTTCTTCTCTTGGGACGTGCATCTGGATGGCGACCAGCTCATGCATGACGCCTCTGTCTGCCAGGAAGGCGTTTTCGAACGTGCGACCGCAGCGATCCGTCTTGCGAAGTCCCGTGGTTTCCGCGTCTCCATCAACTGCACCCTGTTCGACGGTGCTGTTCCGGAACGCGTTGCGGCCTTCTTCGACGAAGTCATGGCCATGGGCGTGGACGGCATCATGACCGCTCCGGGCTATGCCTATGAGCGCGCACCGGATCAGGCACACTTCCTGAACCGACAGAAAACGAAGCAGCTGTTCCGCGACATCTTCCGCCTTGGCAAGGGCAAGAAATGGCGCTTCACGCAGTCGCCACTGTTTCTGAACTTCCTGGCCGGCAACGAGAATTATCACTGCACGCCCTGGGGCAAGCCGCTTCGCACGGTCTTCGGCTGGCAGCGTCCATGCTATCTGCTCGGCGAAGGCTATGCCAAGACCTTCAAGGAGCTGATGGACGATACGGCCTGGGAGCAATACGGCACCGGCGCTTACGAAAAATGCGCCGACTGCATGGTGCATTCCGGCTACGAGTCCACGGCCGTCATGGACGCCGTCGCGCGTCCTTGGCATATCGCGAAAGTAGCTTTGTTCGGACCGGAAACCGAAAAGCCGATGGTCCCGGAAATCTCGCTCGCCAACCAGCGCCCGGCCGAATACGGCTACGAGGAGCAGGTCCAGCAGCAGATGGAGCGAATCTCCACGGGCGCCAAACCGGCCCGTGGCCCCCGCGTCCGCGTGAATGGCCGTCCAGCCAACACGGTTTCGGATGTGGCTGACGCAGCAGACTGAGGACCCGTTTCTCCCCTAGGGACGAAGCAGAAACCGGCTCTTCGCGAGCCGGTTTTTTTATGGAGAAAGTCTTTCCTCCGCGGGGACAAAATCAAGGACATGCCATCCGCCAGTCGTCCTGTTATGGTTATGTCTTCATTATTCTGGCCGGATCATGCTGACCCCTATCCTCGTTATCTGTCTGCTCATTTTCCTCAATGCCGTGTTTGCCATGGGAGAAATGGCACTCATCTCGGCAAAACGACCACGGCTGGACGTGCTGGCCAAGCAGGGTATCCGGGGGGCCACGACCGCAATCCGACTGGCAGAAGATCCGCACAGCTTCCTGCCAACCGTGCAGGTGGGCATGACACTAGTTTCCATCCTTGAAGGCACGTTTGGCGGTAGCCAGATGGAAAGTACCGTCACGGCATGGATTGCCAACATTCCCTCGCTTCGTCCGATTGCGAGCGAAATCTCGATCGTTCTGGTCGTAGCGATGATCACCTTCGCTATGCTGGTTTTCGGTGAACTCATCCCAAAACAGATCGCATTGCAGCAGCCCGAAGCCATTGCCTCACGGCTGGCATGGCTACTGGTCGGCGTGGCCCGGATCGCACAACCGATTGTCTGGCTACTCAGCGGCACGTCTTCACTGGTGCTCCGCCTGCTCCATGTCGGCCCTCTGACACGCGCAGCAGTAACAGAGGAAGAACTGAAAGCCGTTCTGGCCGAAGGTGCTCGCGCCGGCGTTCTCGAAACCGACGAGCAGGCCATGATCGAGCGCCTTCTGCGTCTGGCAGACCGCCCGGTCCGGGCCATCATGACCCCTCGTAACGAGCTTTTCTGGATCGACAGACATGCGGATCAGGAAACGCTGACCCGCAAACTACGCCAATCTTCTTACGCCCGGATTGTCGTCTGTGAGGGAGACGTCGATCATCCCGTCGGGGTCATTCTGGCCAAGGACATCATGGACCGGCTGCTGCTGAAGCTTCCAGTTTCCGTCGATGCTGTCCTGCGTGAACCCCCGGTCATCCCGGACAGTCTCAGTGCCCAGGACATGATCGAACGCATGCGCGGGGTCAATCTTGGCATTACTTTCGTTCTGGACGAATACGGTTCCTTCGAGGGCATCGTAACGCCCTCAGACGTTTTTGAAGCCATTGTCGGCGAGGAAAAAACCGAATCCTCGTCTTCAGAACTTCAGGTGACCGAAGGCGAAGATGAATATATTTTCGATGGCTTCATGCCAGCGGATGAACTGCGCTCCCGTCTTGATCTGCCGGAACTGCCGGGCGCGGGCGGATATCATACCCTCGGCGGCGTGATACTGGCCCTTCTGCGGCGCGTTCCAGCCCGGGGAGACAAGGTGGCGTTCGGGGGCTGGCTATTTGAGGTTTTGGAAATGGATCGCCGACGCGTCGGAAGGGTCAAAGTCAGTCATCAGGTTCTCGCTGAAGACTAAGTCTAAAATTCAGACTTTGTTTACAAACAAGGCCACCCTGTCTGTCACAGGGGCATAGCCGCCCTGATTACCGTAATTCTGCGGCTGAGCCGTCATCGGCGTGGATGTCAGCAGTTCGATGACGCGCTTCTGGGCTTTAATGGCCCTTTGCAGAAGCTCGCCATTGCGATTGCCTAGTGCCGTCATCTGCTCCAGCAGATCGCGGTAGGGAGAGGCTGGCGCGTCTTCCCGCGCAACCGCCTCATCGTCCTCAGGGCAGCACAGACACAAATTCTCCCTGCGGCCATTGGCCTCAGAAACTTCCTGCTCCAGCGTTCTGGCTGCGTCCTGCTTTTCCGGAAGAAGAGCCAGAGCGTCTGGAATCCGTGCTTCTTCCAGTGCAGAGTTTTCCGCTTCGAGAATGGCGATCAGCCGCTGCATGGCCGGAATAATGGAAGCGCTCATTTCTGCTCCTGCATAGCTAGCATCTGACGATCAATCGCGTCCGTCAGGCCTATTCCACCGTTATTTTCCATCTGCTTGGCAATTTGTTCCACCAGCATGGGCCGGAACTGCTTTTCCCCTGCCCCGCCACTGAACATGCTGTCGCTCTCTTCAGCCGTGGCGAACATGGGCTGAAGCATCTGGTTGATCGCCATCGACTCGAAACTCTGCGCCGACTTCAGGGTCTTGGCTGGATCTGCCTTCTGCCCGTGCAGTGGTAATCCCTGCGATACCGTGGCGGTGGTCGAGAATACTGTCATCAACGCATCTCCAGTTCTGCTTGCAGGGCGCCATCGGCCTTGATGGCCTGCAGAATGCTGATCATGTCTCTTGGCCCTACTCCGAGCGCATTTAACCCTGAAACAAGCTCCCGGAGCGTGGTGCCCCCCGGAACGACCGCAAGATGATGGGTCTTGCCCGTATCCACCTTGACGTTTGTGCGGGGCACGACGGCCGTCTGCCCGCCGGAGAATGGCCCCGGCTGAGAGACCTGGGGCGTCTCCGTCACCTGAACCGTCAAATTGCCCTGTGCCACCGCCACCGTACTGATCCGGACGTCTGCCCCCATGATGATAGTGCCACTGGCTTCGTCTACGACCACCTTGGCCGGTGTATCCGGAGTGACCAGAAGGTCTCCGATTCGGGAGAGCGTAGAGACCGGATCATGATTGCTCAGATCCAGCAGGACTGTCCGTGGATCCTGAACGATCGCAATCGGCCCGAAGCTCCGGTTTATGATGGCCGCAATCCGACTCGCCGTCGTGAAATCGGGGTTACGCAGACTCAGATGCAGGTTCGAACGATGGCTAAGGTCAAAAGGGACTTCCCGTTCGACGATACCACCATTGGCGATATGCCCGCTGGTGGGCACGTTGCGGGTAATGGATGCAGCAGCCCCACGAGCGGAAAAGGCATTGGTCGCCAGAGAGCCCTGAGCAACAGCATAGACTTCACCATCAGCGGCCATCAGGGGGGTCACCAGAAGCGTTCCGCCCGTCAAGGAGGACGCGTCACCCGCAGCCGAGACCGTCACATCGATCCGGTTACCCCCATGAACGAATGCCGGAAGGTCGGCTGTCACCATGACAGCAGCCACATCATGCGTCTGGAGTTGGGTTTCCTGATCGCGGATGTTAACGCCCAGACGGTTCAGCATGGAAATCAGGGTTTCACGAGTAAAAATCGTATTGGTCAACCGGTCGCCCGTCCCGTTCAGCCCCACCACCAGACCGTATCCGATCAACTGGTTGCTCCGAACACCTTCCATGTCCGTGATATCCTTGATGCGAACGCTAGCAGCCAGAGTAAAGCCCGGCAGGAAAAGCAGTCCGACACAAACAAACGCAGTCAGTCGCTGTGTCAGGGTCCGGAAGGGGAACGAAGATTGCGTGAAAAAGCGCATGGGCGGCGGTGTGTATCCTGATGCCTGCAAGAGAGGTCTGGAGGTTTCAGGTGTTGAGGATGGGCGTACAGGGTAAAGAAACCCCTAACAGGGACGCAGATTTCCGGGCTTTCCGACAAACGGGTAAAGCATGTTCGGGGTTGGCGGATGCGGCTGGGATGGCTATAAGCCGCGCGTTATCGCCTGCGCCTGTTGGAAGCGGACGTTGGCAGATCAGCCAGGATTGGATGTGCATGATTACGCTGCCGCCGGATTATAGACCCTCCGACAATGAAGAGTTCATGAACCCGCTTCAGGTCGAGTACTTCAGACAGAAGCTTCTGCGCTGGCGTCTGGATCTACTGAAAGAGGCGGATGGAACCCTTGCGAGTCTCTCGGAAGGCGGAATTCATGAATCAGACATTACCGACCGCGCCAGCGTCGAAACTGACCGGGCTTTCGAACTTCGCACCCGTGACCGTGCGCGCAAGTTGATCGCCAAGATCAACATGGCCCTCGAACGCATCGACGACGGAAGCTACGGTTTCTGCGAAGAGACGGGAGAGCCGATCGGCCTGAAACGCCTTGAAGCACGTCCTATCGCGACCCTATCCATCGACGCACAGGAACGCCACGAGCGCATGGAAAAGGTCCATCGGGACGATTAAGGCTTGCACTTGGCGCGCTGACCCGTTACGAAGCGCGCCAAGGCAACGGTATGCTGCTGTAGCTCAGTGGTAGAGCACTCCCTTGGTAAGGGAGAGGTCGACAGTTCAATCCTGTCCAGCAGCACCATTTTTCCTTGTTTTTCAGAGACTTAAGATTTCAGCTTGTCTCATTTACCCCTAACTTAGTGTTAGCATAGGGGCAGAAAACAAGGCTTTTGCGCGTGGATAAGCATAGTTCTAGCGTAGTTTCCGCACCATATAATGTGTTCAAACAGACCGGCTCTGCTAACTGGTCTGTTCGGTTCTCAATTCCCGGTCAGGGACAAATCCGAAAATCGCTAGGAACGAGAGACCGTCACGAAGCGGAAAAGCTTGCTCAGAGATTCTATTATGAATCGCTTCTGAAAGCTGAGAGCGGTTTGAACGTCCGTGCGAAATCCATCTCACGCATCATCCAAGATTACATTGCTCATATGGAAGCGCGTGTTGCTCAAGCCCGTTTGCCTAAAAATGTAGCAGTTCAGAACACAGCCATTCTCACACGGTATGTCGATGGGTTCTTTGGCGAACACAATCCTAACTTTATTTCTAGTAAGTCCGTGGATGCCTATCTCTCATGGCGTTCTGACTACTGGATTTCAGGACCAGGCAAAGACATTCAGTTCATCACATACGAACGAAATGGGAAAACCATCACTTCCCCAATCACCCAAAAGAAGCGAGTGCGCCCTACTCCCGCGACGTTGAATCGTGAACGTGCTGCTTTGAATGGGTTCTTTCAGTTCTGCTTCGATTCGCAGTACATCAAATCAATCCCTGAAATCCGAACTGCCAAGGTGGGCTACACAGCGCGTCCTGGCTTCTCATGTGAGGAATACAAACGCCTTAGGGAGTACGCCTTCGCACAATTCACAGAGGACAATCTGAATCCTGCCGTGAAGTACGATCGTATTCTGTTCAGTTGCTACATCCAGACCATCGCCATGACAGGCATGAGACCCACAGAAGTGAAAAACATGAAGTGGGGTGACGTTCTGGGATTGAAGTTTAATGACAAGGGAAGGCCATACGCACACGACGTACATCTGAGAGTGTATGGGAAAGCGAAATCACGCGAACTGATCCCGCACAGAGAAGTTAAAGACGCTATCGTTTGGTTGTATCGAACTTATCAGGAACTCGCTTCCTTCTCGCCTGACAGGAACGATCCGCTGTTCCTTCATCAAGACAAAACCCCATTCAAATCCTTCTCAGGACAGTTCACACGCGCACTGGAAGCATGTGACCTTGTGAGAGATTATCGTGGGGTTAAACGAACGCCTTACAGCTTGAGGCACTTCTATATAACTGAGCAGCTTAAGAATGGCGTTGATGCGTACATCTTGGCAAGGAACACAGGGACGAGTGTGCAAATGTTAGAAGCACACTACGACCACAACACAAATGAGAAATACAAGGACATGTTACGCCCTAAACGGAGTTAGTCCTTAGAGATATATGGGGTCGTCTTGAGATAAGGCCCCATTATTTCTGGAAGCTTTTTTTGATAAAACTCCGTTAAGTATAATTGATCTTTACGAATAAGGTCCTCAAAAGGCTTAAATTCAGAAGAAGAATCTCTAGCCATATCAGCGAAAATAGTTTCGACCTCTGGAAGGCGGGTTCTTTTTTGTCTGATAATTTTAATATTCTTCTCTATATTGAAAATAATTTTTCTAGTTTTGTCAAGGACGCTACACACATCATCCCCAAAGAGAAAACGTGACTGCTCTCCGAGTGAAATTAACTTTCGACGGTTCTCATAGAATTCTTCTTCATATTTCTCAGACTCTTTCCATTTTTCTTGGTCAATAAGTTCAAAATCCCCACAACTTTTGTGTTTGTAACTTTTCCTCTCAGAAGACCAGAGGGCAATGTTTAAAAAGACTTCATAGGTTTCAAACCTCTTCTCAAATAGTTCTAATCGATGCTTATCTTCGGCAATTTCTTTCTGAGACTTCGAAATTATGTGCTGCTGATAAGCAATGTATGCTGTAATCGCCCCCAATATGGCAGTAGGTACGGCTTTCAAGATAACATCTTGACTACATCCACTTAAAAACACATCTATTCCGTAAGTTACGAACCCTAATGCGACAGAGAAAAGACAACACCATATTGGGTAATCCCTTATGGTTTTTTTAATTTTTTCAATCATTTAAGGCCCTATAGACTGACATGCGGGAGATATTCAGCTTCTTAGCTATGTCAGTGACAGAAACACCCTCAGATTTCATCTTTTGAATGTCCTGTGATTGAGCCATAGCTGTTGGCTTTCTTCCACGATATTTGCCTTGTTCCTTTGCCTTGGCAATTCCTTCTTGCTGTCTTTCTTTCATAAGTGCGCGTTCAAACTCAGCGATTGCGCCAAGCATGGTCAGCATCAGCTTCGAAGTCGCGTTGCGTGTGTCTAACTGAGCACCACCCATAGACAGGATGACAAGTGAGCATCCTTTCTGTTCGAGCAGTTCGATGATTTCCAGCAGGTGTTGTGTGTTTCTGGCGAGTCTGTCTGGCTTGGTGACATACAGAACGTCGCCTTGTCTGAGGTTATCCAGAAGTTTGGTGAGTTCAGGTCTGTCTCTCTGTGTGCCTGACACCTGTTCAGAATACACGCGCTCACATCCCTGCCCTGTCAGTTCGTCAATCTGCGCGTGAAGCCCGTTCTGTTGGTCATGTGTGGAAGTGCGTGCGTATCCGAAAATCATGTTCGTTTGTCACTTTGAAATCTTAGACATACAGAACATAATGTCACAAAATTATGAAAGCGAGTCTAAAGTGACAGATTTATGTGTGCGCTCGTTTGTCACACATGGGCAAGCCCTAAAGTGACGATCAAACTCGTATATAAAACTTCTTCTGACATGTGCTTGCTCACCTGAGCGCACTAACAAATAGACAGAGGCTGCGCCTCAAAAACTTCTACTTTTAAGTCCTATATAGAAACACAAAAAGTGTAACTTTTCGTTACATATATCCCTTCAATCAATGATGAAGCCCCGATAAAGGGGCGTAATCCAAGTTACTCTGACCAGCCATACTTCTGCGTACATGTTTCAATGGATGCGTACTGTCGGATCAATCCTTCAGTCTCCCTCTGCATGTCAGGACCGCTTCGATAATTCATTAAGACAAACGGTAGAATTTCATCCGACTTTTCCCAGAACGTCATTTTTCTAACTAATTCAGCCAGTTCGTTATGTCCTTTGGATTGCAAGAACCTCTCTTTGGCTTCCTCGCTCTTCCTATTTCGCAAACCCGCCCGCGTTTCTGTCTTATTGATTGCAGTCAGTGCAGGATTGATAACGCGTTCATAGATTTTCTTTTTGTGTGAAGTTTGCCCCTGCTTCGCCTCAGCCATCTGATCAGAGATTTTCACTTCTTTGCTTATGAGCGCCTTGATCGGGTTAAAAACCGTTCCTGTGTGCCTATAGGTTTTGATCTTGGTGCCAACCTTATGGTTTGGCAGAAAGAATTTTGAAGCAGCATTGAATTTGCTTGAATCAAACGGGCCAGGCTCATTCTCGGCAGCTTTGAACCCTAAATTCCCGATACTCTTGTTAATCCATTTTGTGAGCAGTTCATGCGCCTCACATGTGATGACCTGCGTCATAGGAAGCACCACACGGAAGTTACCTGCCCCCGAGTATGTCTCGTACATAAAGAATGACCAGTTCTGCTTCTTGAACCAAGCAGCACACTCAGAAAACGAAATGTCTTCACCTGTTTTTGACGTATCCTTATCGAACATAAGACACGTATAACCCGCGTTGTTCGCTTCACCGTATTGCTTGATAAGACCTGTCTTAGGATTTAACAAAGCCTCTGTATTGATAAGGGCACACCATGCCAATCTATCTTCTGTGTACTTATCATTTGAGGTGAAGGAACTCTCTTTTTCAAAGAAATCTAGAATGTCTTCTGGATTCTCGAAATCAAGCACTTTTGAAACTTGCGTTGTGACAGTCTTATCAAGAAGGTTAATTCTAAACCTACTTTCTCCGTCGATCATAAAATTTGAAAATTCTTCACATTCTTTGATAATAATCTTTTTTGCCGACTTCTTTAACTCAGTCATTTCCTTTGTTTGCTTATGCTCTTTTCTCTGCCCCCCTGAAGTTTTTTCTTCATACAAGTACATATGATCTTCAAGAGACTTAACACGCTCATCTGGGATACCAAGCACCTCTTGCAAGTAGGCAGCAGAACGGCGGTCAGGAACTGTAATTACACGGAATGAGTCATCATTCATGTTGCGAATAGAGGTACGACATACAGCTTGATAAGTGCTTGAAAACAAGAAACTTCTATCAATGTCCTCATACGAGATCCCGAATCTATCGAACAAAAAGTCAGACTGGGTATCTCTGTAGTTCAAAGATGCTGCAAAAGTTATGTGATGTACGTCTTGGTACTCATTTAATCCATGAACATACGAACTTATAATCTCAACATTTTGTGGTATTTTAATACTCCTCAATAGATCGCTATCACCGTCAATCATATCCTTATTCAAAACGAGTAGGGTTTTATCATCTTGAATATTCATTCTAGAAACATCTAGAATATTTTGAATTATTGTTTTCCCATTTTTACACAGATTTGTACGTTTGCTCTTTGAAAAATCTCTTTCCATACAATATCGAATATGTGTGTTTGTTGTGTTCTTATGTTCCGAATAACGAACTTTTAGTTCCTTTTCTTCAAAATGAACTCCTTGTTTTTGAAAAATATGAAACAAGTCAGATTCAATGAATTTAGCTGATAGGAAATGAACATATTTGAAGCCACTAAAAATGGTTGGCTGCATGTAGTGGTGCGCCGTGAAAGCGACATTGTTTTTTGAATTCTTTTTGTTCTTTAGAAACTTACTCCATAAGTCTTTTCTAATTTCACACTTAAAGTCATCATCAAGAAGTTTATCAAACAGGCCACGCAACTTATCATTGACTTCATCTTCACCTTCTTTTGTGAGGAAGATTTGAATATCCACATCATCCTTAGGTACAAGTCGAAAAAAATCTTCATGCTGAGATTCTTCAGTGATGATATGGTCTGTGATGAGGTTAGCATTAGTGCTTAAAGAAAGTTGAAACTGGCCAAAGACATTTTGTGGCGTCTCGTCAAATATGACTACGTAATGGGCTTTAGCTTCAGGCCTCATTTTCCGAATTATGTTAAAAAAAGAAGCGTGAGTAACAAGGAGTACGTCTTCAGCTTTTGGGGTACGTTGAGCCCCCATGTAAGCGTTTAATCTGGCTGCTACAGTAGTTTCTTTCTTTCCGTGCTTATCAACAGGAATATGGTCTTCATCGATGACCTGCGGGGCCATACCAAGTGATTTTAGGGCTGCTTCGGACTCAATAAGATTCTGTTTTTTTGGCTGAACCAGAATAGCCCTACCTCTGAACTTATATTTGTTTTTTGCGATAGAACGAATGACAGTATGAGTTTTTCCTGAACCGCATAATGCTGATGTGTATTTCATATGGATAATTTTTTCCTTTTCAAATCTTGATATAAAAAAAGCCAGTAAGTTTTTGGCAACTCACTGGCTTTGTGCTGATTTGAAAGGGAATTTACATTTCCTGTTTTTATTTATCATCAGCACAGCCTGTCTCTGAACTGCCAAAATAGAACTAACTGCTCATTTCTATTTATCTCATGAGATAACGCGTGCGCAAAAAACTTCTACTTTTAAGTCCTATATAGAAACACAAAAAGTGTAACTTTTCGTTACAAACTCGTTTATGGTGAAGCCCCGATAAAGGGGCGTAACTCTTAACGCTGACCAGCTGACTTCTGTTTTTGTGCTTCCAGCAAAAACGGCAGAATAGCCTTATGCTCGACAATATATTGAAGAAGCATCTCAACGGCTTCTGAGAGTGTCACACCCGCTTTCTCACATACGTCCATGACAACCTGCTTCTCCTCATCAGAAACGAAGCAAACAAGCCCACTGTCATCGTCCATCTGTTTTGCCATGGCTTCATCAATCATCATCTGAGCACGAGCGATAATCGCCTGATCACCTGACGCCAGTGCGTCCTGCATAAGGGATTGCCGCTCTTCCTCAGATTCTAAGAGATAGGATACATCCACAGGGGTTAGCTTTAGTTTCTCAGCCATCTACACCTTCTCCTGAGAAAAAAGTTATATCAAATCCAGCTAACAGAAAAAAATGACTAGGGTGTGCGTTTGCGCCTGAAGATCAAAAGCTTTGACCCCACAAGGGGGTGTCTAGCACATAACGATTCTAGGACTTGAAATTCTAGCATAGTCCTAGCATATTTGGCCTGTTGAGATTTTATGTTTCTGTTTTTACACGGATTTTTGGCTGCATAAATTCCTTGGTAAGGGAGAGGTCGACAGTTCAATCCTGTCCAGCAGCACCAGCTTACTTCACAAAAAATTATTTAAGCAGAAAAATTTTTTGTGCCATCTACCCCAGCAATATTGGGCTTTCCACAGCCCTCACCCCAGAAAAAAAACGACTGCGTAGCTCTTAACCTAGAGAGGTAGTCTCCTTCGTTTAGTGCTACAGTCGGGCGTGCCTAATTTTTCATTAGAAAAGTTCGCTGCGGCTCACCACCGTACCTGGGCTCAGGCTCCATTGATTTGATTGTGGAAATCTGAATCAGGCTCTGTGAGGAGACTGAAGGTTAGCGATCTGTTTTGACTGACGGATGAACAGCTGGAGCTGTCTGTGGCCGTTCTTTCCCAAGAAGCCATGGCAAATCTCGCGTTGATGACTGCCGCGTGCTGAGCGGTATTATTTTCGTGAGCCGTAATGGTCTGCGTTGAGGTGAAATTCATTTTCATGCGGGTCGTGGATAGTTTGTCTGCTGTAAAGGCCGATCCTCAGACCACTATGATTGATGCGACGTCTCTCAAGACGCACCGCACGGCTGCCAGCCTGCGCTGAAAAAGGAGAACCCAGGCGATCGCACCAAAGGGGACATGAACACCAAACTGCATGTCGGTCACCGATCAGAACGGACGACCGTTGAGCCTTTTCATGACAGTTAGACAAGGTCAGTGATGACACCGGTGCCGGTGCCTCGGCTCTGCTGGACAGCCTTCCCATGACACAGTGGTTGCTGACGGATCGAGATTATGATGCCGGCTGCTTCAGGGATGCCCTGGAGGCAAAAGGAATCAGGCACTGCATTCCAGGACGTAAATCTCTCGAGAAACCAGTCAAATACGACAGGCGGAAATATAAACGCCACAATCGTATCAAGATCATGTTCAGGCGCCTTAAGGACCAGCGGCGTGTCGCAACACGCCGCCATATGTCCGAATGCCTTCTTCTCGGCAATCTGCTTCGCTACAACCGTTCTGTTCTGCCTATGAGGCCTGAACCTAATGGAAGGGCGGCTTTTTCAGGCTAATGCATCTTTTAATCGCGACGGTCGCGGATCTTTACGTACGCAATGGCCGCATGCTCGGCACAATAGGGCTTTCCAGGAAGCGGGGTGGCACCGCAGAAATGAAAACCCGGTGTGCCGGGGTCGCCGATAGGCCAACAGCAGGACGGGCCACGGCGGGTCGGACGGTCGATGCCCGCAGTCGAAAAGCGCGGCGGCGTGACCGGACGTGGGACAGGGGCAACGCGAGGTTCCGGCTTGGGAGCTGCAGCAAGCTCCCGGCGGGCCGCGAAGGGTTCCTTGGCGGCCACTGGAAGAGGATGCGAGGCATCGACTGGCTGAGACGTAGGCTTCGTCGCGGCTTCAGGGGCGACAGAAGGTGCTTTGCGGACCGGAGCAGCAGGCTTTTCTGGCGCCTTCTCCGCAACAGCTGCAGGCACCTTGGCCGGAGCCGCTTCCTTATTCACAAACAGGTCCACTGCCGCAGGTTCGGCAACCTTGGCGCGGGAGGGGCTTTTGCGACGGGGCGTTGCTTCCGTCGTCCCTGTTTCACCGTCCGTGACCTTGCGGTTCCGAATGGGAGACGGGCGGGGCGGCAGGCCCAGACGATGAGCCTTTCCGACGACAGCATTCTTGGTGATGGAGAGCTGGCGGCCGATTTCGGCGGTCGAAAGTCCCTGACTCCACAGATCGCGAAGTCTGGCGATCGTCTCGTCCGTCCACTCCATATGCTCGTTTCCCTGTCCCGTTTCGGTGCCTGAACCGGCCCGATATCCTGTTGATTTTCCATCCCGGCCCACCGGACCCGGAACATCTTCGGGACGTTTCTTACCAGAAACTCCCCGCCACGTCGAAGGCGGTTCTTATGCGACCGGCTTGGCGACGCGCTGAAGCTCTACGAGGCCGTTCACCACGGCCAAAGCAATTTCTCCGCGGACCAGCGCCTGGGCATCCAGACCGAAAAGCTCACGCCGCCATCCTTTCAACGCACCAACATCGGTTTCGCCCAGGGCAATCAGATCCAGATCGTCCGAAGAAGCCACCAGACGGGGCGCCACCTTGTGATCCTCACACTTGGCCGCCAACAGAACCCGCAGAAGTGCAACGAGGGCCGCAGACGGGCGGGCGCGTTCGGATTTCGAAGGGGGCTTTGGCAATTCAGACTCTGGAAGAGTCTGCGCAATACGGATCGCTTCCAGAAGACCCTTTCCCATCTTTCCGTCGGCAAACCCTTTGGTCACACCCCGGATACGGGACAGAGCCTCGACCGTATCGGGATGAACGGCTGCGATTTCCAACAGGCTTTCATCACGGATGACGCGCTGACGGGGAATATCGGCATTCTGCGCTTCCTGTTCGCGCCAGGCGGTGACTTCACGCAGAATGCCGAGCATCCGGCGATTGCTGGTGCGGGCTTTTAGCTTTTCCCACAAGCGACGAGGATCGGGACGGAATGTTTTTTCTTCCGTCAGGATCGCCTGTTCGGAGTCGGCCCAATGCAGACGGTCCTGCTCGGCAAGCTGTTTGCGAAGCGCCTCATAGACCGTTCGCAGATGGGTGACGTCAGCGGCGGCATAGGCGAGCTGCGCCGCGCTTAGCGGACGGGCCGACCAGTCACTGAAACGGTGCGCCTTGTCGATGCTGCGGCCGGTGATTGCGCCGACCAGACTGTCATATCCGACCTGATCGCCGAAGCCCGCTACCATGGCAGCGACCTGCGTATCAAAAACCGAGACAGGGAGGCGATCGAAAATATGGAGAAAGATCTCAAGATCCTGCCGGGCGGCATGAAAGACCTTGGTGCAATCCGGCTTGGCCAGAAGGGCGCCAAGCGGGGCAAGATCAATACCGGGCGCCAGAGTGTCAATCAGGACAACATCTTCGGTTCCGGCGAGCTGCACGAGACAGAGCTCGGGCCAGTAGGTCCGTTCCCGGACAAATTCCGTGTCGATCGTCACGAAAGGCTCGTTCTGCAATTTTTCGCAGATACGGGCCAGCTCTTCACTGGAGGTCAGGAGAACGGGGGTCGGGAAGGTCGGAGCTTTCGAGCGCATGAAACGATCCTACACAAAGCGCAGGATCGTGACCACGCCCTCTGAGCGTCCTTCCCTGTCCCGTTGCGGGTCGATCAGAGAGACTGTTCGATCCAGGCCTTGAGCTGGCTCTTGGGCAGCGCCCCCATCTGCTGGGCGACCGGCTTGCCGTCCTTGAAGACGATCAGCGTCGGAATGCTGCGTACGCCATACTTGGTCGGAGCTTCGGGGTTGGAGTCGATATTGACCTTGGCAACCTTCAGGCGGCCCTGGTACTCAGCGCCGATTTCCTCAAGTGCCGGCGCGATCATCTTGCACGGGCCGCACCATTCTGCCCAGAAATCAACCAGAACCGGACCTTCTGACTTCAGGACGTCTGCATCGAAGCTGCTGTCGCTGACGGCAACGGTATTTGCGCTCATGAGGGTATTCCTTGTGGCGAATGAAATTTATGAAAATGGATATCGGCTGCCCTGCCCCTCACTGCAAGGGGGCTTTTGATCTGCATCAAGCACCAGAGCAGACCTGATCCAGAAGCAAGGACGGAAGTGTGACAACGGCAGGTCCTTCCGTCCAGACCAGAGAACAGTGAATATCGTAGCCCGGATGAAGTTGCTCCAGAACGGCACGATAGGCCGCCATCTGCCGCAGATAGACAACCGGTGTACGCTCCGCCCGCAGATGCGGATTGCGATTTGTCTTGTAATCGCAGAGCCAGATCTGCCCGTCCCCGATCCGCAGACGATCAACCTGCCCCAGAACCACTCGGCCCGCGCTGACACCGGAAATCGGCTGCTCCGCACGGCTTCCGGGCGCAAACAAGGGCGCGAGGTCGGGATGAGACAGGACGCCCAGAACCTGCTGCGCCAGACGATCGATTTCCGCTTCCGTCAGCCCCAGAGCCCGGCGGGACAGCCAACGCAGGGCCACGGCCTCGCGTTCGGCGGACGGCGTTTCTGGCAGAAGCTGGAGCAGACGATGGATCATCGTGCCGCGCCGCATGGCCTGTTCCCGCACCGGTGTGGAGCGACCGGCCAGCAGCTCCAGTGGTGAACGCGTTGCCGGAAGTTCACCGAACTCCGCCCCATCCGGACGGCTGGGCGCGAGCGGTCGCGTCATGGCGTCCTCGCGCTGGGCAATAGACGGCTTCCAGTCCGGAGCACGGCCCATCCAGTCCGGCAGGGCTGCACAAGGTGGTTCAACGCCCTTGCCCCGAAATGCGACGGGAGCGAGTGTCCGAGCCTCTTCCAACACGAGCCGCTCGCCGTCCCAGCCGGAATCCATCGGCTCGGAACGCGCATTGTCCAGTTGCTTGAACCCGGCCTCGCACTGCCGATACCAGCTTTTATCATCGGGCTCGCGCTTGGCCCCGGCCCCACAGATCACCAGCCAGTCACTGGCGCGGGTCAGGGCAACGTAGAGCAGGCGATTGCTCTCCGCCCGAGATTTTTCGGCATCTCGCTCCGACAGGGCCGTCGTGACCTGCGTGCCCATGTCCTTTTTCGGCACCCAGAGCGGGAGTTCGAACGCCCCCGCTTCTTCCCACAGGAAATCGCTCCCAGGTGGAGGTTTTGACGTTGTATCCGGCATCACGACCAGACGAGCCTGAAGCCCCTTGGAGCCATGCACGGTCATGACGCGAACAGCGCCGAGCTCGCTTTCGGCCTCACGTTTACTGCTGATCTCGCTGGCTTCGAGCCAGTGCAGAAAACCCTGAAGCGACGGCGGGTGCAGCCCTTCATAGCGTAACGCCGCCGTCAGAAGCTCGTCCACCGGCTCGGCTGCCTCCGGCCCCAGACGCCGCAGAAGTCTCGTGCGGCCACCATGCTGACCCAGCGTTTCCGCCAGTAGCCGGTACGGAGATGCATAATCGACGCGCGCATAAAGCGTGGACAGCATCTCCCACGCCGCACGCCAGTCCTCGCGCTCCCGATGCCGTTCGCGCAGAACGGTCCAGAGCGGCTGGCCTTTCGGGCCGAGGGCATGGACCGTGCCATTATGGGTGGCGAGCGCCATCAACGAGTCGTCCGTCAGCCCGCCGAGGGGGGAAGTCAGGACGGCAGCCAGTGTCAGGTCATCCTGCGGCAAGAGCAGAGTCGCGCAGAGCGTCATGAGATCGCGGACCGCCACCTGCTGCGTCAACCCGACCCGCACCAGCGTTGCGACTGGCACATTGCGCGATTTCAGAGCCCGGATCAGCGAGCGCAGGAACGGCGAGCGCCGGGGGACGAGGATCAGCACATCGCCCGCGGTCAGAGGCGCCTGCCCCGGCTGAGGCGGACGCCCGATCTGCTGGTCGATCCATTCCGCAAGCGCTTCGGCGAGGCGCTGGGGCGCGCTACGCTGTCCGGTATTGGCGGAAGGCGCACGCCATGGCGTCAGGCCCTCGTCATCGTCTTCGCCCTGAACGACGGGGACGAGCGGCCACAATTCCACACGCCCCCCCTGCCCCGGACGGGCCGAGACATGCGGGCGGAGCGTCTTTTCGCCTTCCTGCAACAGACCATGCGCGGCGAGAGGCTGGGAGAATACCGCGTCCACGAAGGACAGGACGGGAGGCACCGAGCGGAAGGAGACATTCAGTTCCGGATCGCGCCATAGCAGCCCAGCATTGCGGACACGGTCCGCGAACGCGGTGCGCCAGCGGTGGAACTCTTCAGGCTGGGCGCCCTGAAATCCGTAGATCGACTGTTTGTAATCACCAACCGCAAAAATGGTGCGTGGGCGCGGTCCCATATCCCACGCGCCCTCACCCGCAAAAAACTCGGACGTCAGCGCACCGGCGATTTCCCATTGCAGGCCGGAATTGTCCTGCACTTCATCCAGAAGCAGATGGTCAATGCCGCCATCAAGCTTGTAGAGCACCCAGGCCGCACCCGGATCGCGCAGAAGATTGCGGGTTTCCTGAATGAGATCGTTGTAATCCACCAAGCCGCGGGCGGACTTGCCGTCCTGAAACGCCGTCAACATGGGTGCGGCGAGACCCAGCAGGGCACGGTTTAACAGGACCAGACGCACGCTTTTGAGATTGGACTGAAGATCCACCAGTCGTTGCGCCTCGTCTTCCAGCAAAGGCGCAATCCCCGGAACGGCCTCCTGCGCCTTCTTGGCGACGATCCGGTTCATCTGCCGCACGGTTCCTTTGTCCGTCAGGAGGCATTTCGCCCAGACGGCAGGCGCCCGCTTGGCCGGTTCCGTCCCGAGCCATGCCAGCATCTGCTCGACGTTGACTCGGGCGGTAGGTGTCACGACCCCGAGCACGTCACGCAATCCGGCCCGCAGCTCGTCTTCCTTCGGCGGACGGCAGGCGAGAGCCTCAAGTTCTTCAAGGCTCTGCTGCCCGGCGTTCAGAGCCTTGCGATAGGCACTGACCACACTCTCAGGCAAAGTCTTCCAGCGCTCCAGCAGCGGACGAGCGCGGCTTTCCTCCATGTTCAGCGTGCGGATGCGCTGAAAGAAACGGTCCAGGCCCACTGTGCCAGCCACGTCAGCCGCAAGCTCCGGCGAACGGGCCAGACCGTCTTCCATCGCCTCGCGCAGGGCCAGTGTGGTGTCGGTCTCTTCCATCAGTGTGAAATGCGGATCGACCGAGGCTTCCAGCGGAAACCGCCGCAGCAGCGACTGACAGAAGGCGTGGATCGTTTCGATCCGCAGCCCCCCCGGCAGATCGAGCACGCACAGGAACAAGGCGCGGGCACGGGCGCGGGTTTCGTCCGTATTGGGAACGTCGAGGCTTTCCAGCTCCGCACCAAGCGTCTCATCCGGCAGCGAGACCCAGCTCCCCAGTTTTTGCTGAAGCCGGTTGGCCATCTCGGCAGCGGCGGCCTTGGTGTAGGTCAGGCACAGGATACGCGAGGGATGCGTGCCATCCGCCAGAATGGTGTCGCCGTCCTCGGTCTGCACATAGAGCGGCAGCATGAGCCGAAGCAGACGGTCGATCAGCAGCTTGGTCTTGCCCGAACCCGCCGAGGCCGAGACGAATACAGAAACGCGCGGATCGGACGCCTGACGCTGCGTACGATCGGCAGCGGCAATAACTTCGTCGCGGGTGATGGGGCGTGTGACAGGCGGCATGTCGTTCATTCGCCCTCTCCTTCCGCATAGGCCGCGCGCCATTCATCTACGCGGGCAAGCTGCGCGTAATCGGTGTAGCGCGGGACATGGCCGGCCCAGGGCTGGGAACGGTAGGGCTGATCGGGCGTGTCGTATTCGTCCACCAGGGTCCGGAGTTTTTCCATGGCCTCACCGATCAGGGTCGGCGCATCCGTGCCGGAACGTGAGCCAGGCACTTCGCTTTCTTTACCCGGCTCGTCCCCGCCGGTCAGATGCCAGTAGAGCAACTGCTTTGTCTCCACGGCCGGAACATCCTTAAAGGCTCCCTTCGCCAGCAGCGCACCTTCCAGCACGAGTTGCACGGACCAACCTTCCGCAACATTCTTTCCGCTGGGCGGCTGCCCGGTTTTGTAATCAAAGACCGTCGCCAGACCATCGGTCCCGATATCGATCCGGTCTGCACGACCGCGCAGTTCGAACGGCGCAACAGCCCCCTGAAGACGGAAAGATGCCGTGACCTCCACGAAGCGTCCCTGCGCCGGGCCGCTGTCTTCCATCTCAAGCCGGTAAGCGGCTTCCTTTTCCGCCACCCAGTCCGCAATTCGAACCAGACGCGGCCCCCACCAGTTCACAAGCGCCGGACGCATGTTCGCTTTCGCCAGTTCCTCAGCAAAAACACGTCGCAGAATAACGCTCGCATTGGCTGGCCAGCGCTCGGGGAAGTCCCGCAGGACGCGTTCCATCGCATCATGCACGATCATGCCGAAATCAGCGTGTTCCGCGCCTTCCTCCAATGGTCTGAGCGCCCGGAGCTTCAGAACATGCTTGGCGTAAATCGCGTACGGATCCTGCATCCAGGTCTCGATTTCCGTAATACTGAGACCCCGAGGACGCAGAGCGACGGGTGGACGCGGTTCGGGCGGCGCCACAGCCTCGGCGCCTGCGAGCGGCTGATCGAGACAGCGCTGCCAGTCCAGCGCGGGGTGCACCGGCAGGTTCTGGGAACGCCCACCAAGAAACGCATCCATTCGGACCATCCACCGCGCAGGAACGCCGGGCGCGCCCTCACGCCGAGCCGAACTGGCGAACACTGCTTCCTTCGACGCCAGAATGGTCGAAACGAAATCATGCGCGCTCACACCCGTCTGCCGCTCCGGAGAAGGCAGACCGACACGCACGCGCATCGGGCGGCTCAGCCACGGTCCCGGATCGGTCGCGGGAGGCCAGACGCCTTCATTCAGCCCGCCCAGCACCACGACATCGAACGCCAGAAGCCGCGCTTCCAGCACTCCGAGAATCGAGACACGCGGATGCGACAGTTCCACGCCCCCCCGATGCGCCCGCAAGCCCGTCAGCATCTGCCCAGCCATGGAAGTATTGAGAAACGAATCCAGATGCGTCAGGCGCTGCGGCGGGAGAATACCGGTATTGACGATCAACGCCGCCAGATGTCGCGAAAGCGCCTCACCATCCTCACCGAGCCACAGGCGCGCGCCCGGATGACGAGGTTCGTCTTCCGACGCCTCCAGCTCTTCCGCCGTAGACGCCAAAGCTTCCGCCGTGTGGATCAGGCGTTCGAGCAGGTCCGGCAAGGGAATAGCGCCCTCGATGGACAGAAGCGGATCGAAAGCCCGCTCGATCCGCGCGATGAAGGCGGCGGGGCCTTCCGGCTCGTCCGGGGCGTCCGCGCTGGCACCGTGATCGGGAACATTTTTCTTGTCAGTATATTCCCGCAGGGCGGCTTTCAGTCCAGCAATACCGGGCGCGGGAGCAGGCCCACGCAGCAGGAGCCGTTCCAATCGCCGAGCGGAAGCGTGGCAGTCCCCCGGCGTGCGCCCCAGAGCAGCGAGCGGATGTTTCAGGACGGAAAGTAGCGCGACGGGAGAAAGCTGCACTTCGGCAGCGGTCGCAATGAGGCGCAGGAACACGGCGGCCGGTGTCTGAGACAAGGACTCACCCGCACTGTCATCGGCATAGATCCCGAAACGCAAAAGCTCGGTCCCCACACGCTGCGCCAGCGCCCGGTCCGGCGTGACGAGCGCGCAGGTTTTCCCGGCTTCAGACACGACATCGCGCAGGATCAGCGCAATGGCCTGCGCTTCCTGCTGCTGGTCCTGCGCGGGCAGAATGGAAAGACCTGCGATATCACGCGGGCGGCTGTCCTGCCCCCAATGGGCGATACCCTGTTCCGGAAGCAACACCTCGCGCAGCATCAGCTCACGTCCACGGTCCCGTCCGCCATCCCAACCCGCCAGCTCCTTGCGGGACAGCCCCAGATCCGCAAGGATTTCCTTCAGACCGGCCTGCGGATGCGACGGCGGCAGGGCATCCCAGATCTCGTCCGCCATTCCCAGATCCACCCCCGGCAGGATCACGACCCCGGCGGGCAGCCGCGCCACCACAGCCAGAACATCCGATACCGCCGCAGACCCGTCCGCAAATCCCACGCCCCAGACGGGCGTGAGCGGCGGTTTTTCCTCCCAGGCGCGGGCCTGCGCCTTCAGACGCGCGATCTGCCGCGCCACCGGGTTACATAGCCCCTCTTCTTCCAGCCATTTCGGCCAGACGGCAGTGACGATCTCAAGAAATTTCAACGTCTGCTGCCAGTGATCGGAGAAGCGCTCCTCCACCGCGTCCGGAAGCCGCTCGGCCAGATCGACACCGCTGCGTTCGGCCTCGTCCATCAGATCCGCCAGTGCCTTGGCGAGCGGCCAGGCCCGGTCAATCCCCTTGGTGCTGTCCACCCCGACACTCACAAGGGGGGTCTGAAGGATCAGCATCGACAGCACTGCCAGACGCCGCTGCGACTCCACTGCAGGAGGCAGAACGACATCGATCCCGATGGACGCCAGAGCATCTTCGTCCACATCATTGATCGCGACGATGCGCGGCAAAAGTGCGGCCTGCGTGTCCAGAACCCGCAGGAACGCCTCCATCAACGCACGGCCAGCACGACGGCTGGGAACAAGGATCAGACCGGGACCATCCGTTCCGGCTGCCGGGTCCTGCTCAAGCCATTCCTGCGCCACACGGTCCAGAAACGGTTCCGTGCCCGCAATGGTGACGACGCCGCTCATGGGTTCAGTCCTGTCAGGCGCTTTTCAGGCCAGCCCGTCAGTTCCACGACGCGAGAATCTTCGGTGTCTCCTGGGGTAAATGTGAGATGCAGTGCGCCTTCCGGCAGCAAATCCCCAGCCCGTTCCGGCCATTCAACCAGCATGATGCCCTCGCACGCCTCGTCCCAAGCCAGTTCATACAGCGCATCCGGCCCGTCCAGACGCCACAGATCATAATGGTAAATCGTTCCTTTGGGCGTCTCGTAAGGCTGTACGAGCGCGAAGCTGGGGCTGGGAACTTCCATCTGCGGGTCCTGAGCCAGATGGCGGAGGAAACCCCGGGAAAACGTGCTTTTTCCGGCTCCCAGACCGCCGGAGAGTGCAAGACAGTCTCCGGGCGTACAACGGTCGGCAATCAGAGCCGCCAGAGTTTCGGTCGCAAGCTGGTCATCAAGGCGTATCTGCATGACGCCAATGTGGACCCGACGCCCCTGTGCCAGCAAGGGCGTTCGGGAGCAGATCAGCGACTGCCGTTCTGGAGAAGCTCCATCCAGCGCGCCATGACAGGCTCTTCCTGAAATGCAGCAGCCCGAACCCGGGCAGCAGCCGACATGGCCTGACGCCGTTCGGGCGCGCGCATCAGCTCCAACAGGGCTACAGCCAGGGCCTCCGGCTCTTCCGGCGGGACGAGCAATCCGTTCTCGCCGTCGCGCACGATTTCCGCAGGCCCCGTCTCACAGTCGAACGCCACGACCGGCACCCCTGCTGACATGGCCTCGAGTAGAACCATCGGCAGCCCCTCATAACGTGAGGAGGCCACGAAAAGCGCGGCGCGGGCGTAATCAGCCTCGATGTCTCCGGTCGCAGGCACGATCGTCACGCGATGCAACCCTTCCGCCTGTTGCAGCAAAGCATCACGATCCGGCCCATCTCCCCGGATCAGGAGGTCCCAGCCCATGCTCGCCGGGTCCTGCTCCACAATCCGCCAGGCCCGCAGCAACAGGTCATAGCCCTTCTGTTCGGTCAGGCGTCCCGCCGCCAGAACCATACGGGAGGTTGCCGGATAAGGCCTTTCCGTCACGGGGGGAGCCATGTTCGGAATGGCGATCAAACGCGCCCGAACCATCGTCCCCTCGCGCCACAGCGCCGTATCCCGCCGGGTCAGAACGACGACATCGTCGGCCCAGCGCGCGGCAATCTGCCGCCCCCAAACTCGCTTGCGACGGTTCAGCGTCACGTTGAAATTGAAATGCTCCCACACCACGCAGCGCACACCCGCAAGCCGTGCCGCCGCCACGCCATAGAGCGCATGCGTAGATTCCACGACCACTAGCGTGTCAATCTTCTCCCGTTTCAGAAAACGCGACAGACGCCAGACAATGCGGAACCAGGAATTGAAGATCTTTACCGACCGGTCGAACAGAGATGTGACGGAAATTCCGGGGGCAAGCGGGAAGGCCGGAGTGTCCCTGCCGACCAGTTCCACCAGCCGCACGTCGCAGTCCCGACGCGCCAGTCCGTTCATGATGACGGAAGTCGAACGCTCCGTCCCGCCGAAGCCCTTCAGGTCCTGAATTACAAACGCATATCGTGCCTTCAATGCCCTACCCCAACCCCTTCAAACCGATTATGAAACAGATCATGACGACTGCATCCCAGACCCTCAACACCGATGTCGCGATTGTCGGCGCCGGTCCGACCGCTCTCTTCGCCGCGTTTGAATGTGGCATGCTCAAACTGTCCTGCGTCCTGATCGACGCGCTCGACAGCGTCGGCGGACAATGTGCTGCGCTCTACCCGGAGAAGCCGATCTACGACATCCCGGCCCATCCCGCCATCGAAGGCGGTGCGCTGATCGAGGCTCTCGAACAGCAGATCGCACCGTTCGACGTGCCGCGCCTGCTGGGTTCACGGGTCGAAACGCTGGAAGGCCAGCGTGGGGCTTTCACGCTGAAGACGGCACGCGGCGACGTCATCAACGCGAAGGCCGTCATCATCGCAGCCGGTGCCGGCGCATTCGGGCCAAACCGACCACCACTCGACGGGCTTGAAGCCTATGAGCGCACGGGGGCCGTGCAGTATTACGTCAAGAAACGCGCCGACTTTACCGGCAAGCGCGTTGTAGTCGCCGGCGGTGGCGATTCCGCGCTGGACTGGGCCCTGTCCCTCTCCGAAGTGGCCGCCCAGGTCTATCTGCTGCATCGCCGGGACCGCTTCCGCGGTGCACCCGAGACGCTGTCTCGTATCGAACAGCAGATCGCGGCCGGGAAAATCGAAAAGGTTGTGCCCTATCAGCTCCATGCCCTGCACGGCGCGGACGGTGTGCTTTCCACTGTGGAAGTCACGACCCTTGAAGGCACGTCACGCCATATCGAAGCCGATGCGCTTCTGCCGTTCTATGGCCTGTCCACTGATCTGGGGCCAATCGCGCTCTGGGGCCTGGACACGCATCGCAACACCGTCCCCGTCACCCCGGCCACACTGGAGAGCAGCACGCCGGGCATTTTCGCGATCGGGGACGTGGCGACCTATCCGGGCAAACTGAAGCTGATCCTTCAGGGCTTCTCCGAAGGCGCCATGGCGGCCCATGCCATCCATGCCATCGTCCATCCCGACACGGCCCTGCATTTCGAATATTCGACCAGCAAGGGCGTGCCGGGCTGACAAAACGGGCCAGACAGATTTTCCCACAGCACTGAGCTGGCTTTCATAGCTTCAGGGCGGTTTCACGAACGACAACACAGCAGGACAGATATGAAAGTCATCGTTATGGGCGCCGGCGTCATCGGCGTGACAACGGCATGGTATCTCGCTCAGGAAGGCCATGAAGTCGAAGTCATAGACCGCCAGCCGGGTGTTGGTCTGGAAACGTCCTTTGCCAATGCGGGTCAGGTCTCCCCCGGCTATTCGACGCCCTGGGCCATGCCGGGCCTGCCGTTTAAGGCCGCGAAATGGATGTTCGAAAAGCACAGCCCCCTTGTCGTGCGCCCGCGCCTCGACACGGCCATGTTCCGCTTCATGGGCGAACTGCTCATGAACTGTACGGAAAAGGCCTATGACATCAACAAGGGCCGGATGCTGCGGATTGCGGAATACGCCCGCGACCGTCTGGACGCCCTGCGCGCCGAGACCGGCATCACCTATGATGGCGCCCAGAAGGGCCTGATCCAGCTTTTCCGCACGGATAGTCAGGTCGAATACGCTGCCGAGGACATGCGTCTGCTGGCCGAAAGCGGCGTTGAGCACAAGCTGCTGACCGTGGATGAGATCCTTGCCCGCGAACCCGGCCTCGCCCATGCACGACATCTGCTCAAGGCCGGTCTACTGCTCCCCGGAGACCAGACGGGCGATGCCCACCTCTTCACACGTCGTCTGGCCAAGATGGCCGAGGAAAAGGGCGTGAAGTTCCATCTCGGCGTCACGATCGAGGCTCTGGAAGCCGCCAGTGACGCCATCGTCAGCATCCGCACCAGCGCAGGACGTATGACAGCGGACCGCTATGTTCTGGCGCTTGGCAGCTATTCACCGCGCTTCCTCAAGCCATTGGAACTGCGTCTGCCGATCTATCCAGTCAAGGGTTACTCCCTGACCATGCCAATCACAGACGAAAGCCGCGCGCCCATCTCCACCGTCAATGACGAGACCTACAAGGTCGCCATCACGCGCCTTGGCGACCGCATCCGCATTGGCGGCACGGCGGAGCTGAATGGTTTCAACCTGCGCCTCAGCCCCGACCGTCGCGAGACTCTGGAACTATCCTTCAGCGAAATGTACGGCGGCGGCGATCTGTCGTCTGCGAAATACTGGACGGGCCTGCGCCCCTGCACGCCGGACGGCACGCCGATCGTCGGCCCCTCACCGCGCTACGGCAATCTGTGGCTCAACACCGGCCATGGCACGCTGGGTTGGACGATGGCGGCAGGCTCCGGCCAGATTGTCGCAGACCAGATCTCGGACCGACAGACGGCGATTCCGTCCCTCGACCTGTCTCTGGACCGTTACGGCATCTGAGAATGTCTGCCGTCCGCAAGAGCTTACGGACGGCAGACAAACGCCCGGACATCCTGCATCGAGACGCTCCCGTCCCGGCGCAGAAGTTCGTCCTTGCCGCCCACATGATGCGGCATGACCATCAACGGCGTTCCTTCATCCATGAAGCGGATCCGCAGATCGCTCCAGCGCGGCGCCACAAATCGCCGGAAAGACTGTACGAGCGCGCACTGATCGATGCACCAGTTCGTCGGATTGGCCGGATCATAGGCGACCTGAAGATAGTCATGCAGGAATGCCGCAATCTCCGGCAGCCGGTCAGCTTCCCCGAACCATGAGATCCCCGCACCAAACCCCCAGGGCTCACCGAAAGTCTGCCGCCCCTCATGGTCATAGGCATAGAGCCGGAATCCATAATCGGCCGTTGCCCTGAGCTCATCGAACAGCGTCAAAAAGTCATCCGGGAAATAGCCGTCACAATCGGCGGTGATGACAGGACAGGCATAACGCCGCACCACTTCAGGCAACATCAGATAACGGATCGCCGTATAGGTCGCGGCATCGCGCCATGTCAGACGGCCATGAGCCAAGGTGACATCGAGACCGAAATCCTTTTGCGAGACGGCATTGATCAGTTCGCGCATGAACGCAAGCTGCTCCGGCGCCGGCGTATCGATCCCCAGACACAGCCGGATCCGGAAAGACGGATCCGGGCGGCGGGCACAAAGCTTCAACAGAGACAGCAGCAACTTGGGCAGGAAACGGAAATACCCGGCGTCGCACCCAAAAACGAGACAGAGCGCGGGTAGCTGATCCCCCGGGACATCGCCAGGAACAACACTAGCCTCCCAGTGCCATTCCCCCATGCCCAGACGGTCAGGAACCGGCTGCTCCATACCCTCACGCGCAGGACCGCCCAGCCAGGATAACACGCCACAATTATAATGGATCGGCATGAGCCCGGTCCGGATGGACAGAGCCTTGGCCGCCGCATACTGACTGTCAGCGGCATCCACATTGCCCGCAAGCCAGAACTGATGCCCGCCACAAAGAGCATTCCAGTAACTGTCCCCGTTAAAACGCCGGTCCAGTTCCAGCAAGGCCTGCCGGGGTTTCTCCCCGAGACGCAGAGACGTCTCCTCGAAGCGATGTCCATAAACCTGTCGGATGTCCGCCCCATCCTGCTCCGAAAGCGGCATGGGCGTCAGAACCCGTTCAAACAGTTCGTCAAAAGGCTGCAGACGGAGATGCTGAAGGCAATCCTGCACCAGAAACAGGGCGTTTTCACCCTGACGCAAGCGTACGTCGAGATCCTGCATCCGTTGCGGAATACTACCTTCCGGGAAACGCTTCAGGAGTGCCGCCTGTAGCAGCTCAGCCGCCCGGACATGATGACCGCAGCGCATTGCCATAAGGGCTGAGAAGTAGAGCATGTCCGCGCCATCATCGGCCCGACGCGCCAGTTCCAGCGCACGCTCCGCCAATGCAAGTTCGCCACAGTCCACACTGATCAGCGCCAGATATTGCAGGCGGGGCAGATCCTCGGGATACAAGGCAACCTTGAAGGCCTCCGACTGAAGACTCGCAAAGGAATCTCGGATACGAGCCCAAGGGGCCTGATCTCCGCGCCGCACGACATTACGAACGTCTTCCAAAAGAGCCTCTACCTCAGGTGACGGACAGGGCTCCAACCGGAGGGGAGATGTATTTTCGCCTGTCAGAAGAACAGACCCGTCTGCCTGCGCCTGCACATCAAGCGTTTCCAGAGCAACCGCCCAGTCCCCGACACGAAGTTGGAAATCCTGTATCGCAGGACGCAAGGCCGGAAAGGATTCAGCAGCAATATACCACGGACGCGATACCAACCGCTGCAGTTCCGGCAGGTGCGCGACCGGCAGGGCGAGGAACTGTTCCCAGCCCTGGATGTGTGATGCGGTCCCGCATCCATGGCCCGGCGTCGCCGTCAGAAAAACATTCCCGGCCCGCACCGCATACAGGGGGCGCCCCCCGGATGGATCGATCGGCTGGACCTCCACGAGGCCACCGTCCCCACTCAACGAGACGGGAGCCACCATCCCTGCGATCACATCGGACAGGGACGCCAGAGACAACGAGAAGCCACGCTGTGCGACAATAGAGCCGTGCCAGCTCAAAAGACAGGAAGTCATACCAGCAGCGTAGTAAGGGTTGCGGTCGCATGCAAATGCCTGCACACGCCCTGCCAGCATCTGACGGAGCCATAAAAAAAGGGTCTGCCTGAGCAGACCCCGTGTCGTGTCCTATGACCCTGTGACCGGTCAGAAGACTGCCCTCAGTTGGACGGAGCGGCTTCGGTCGGAGCGACCTCCGTAGCAGCTGAGGTCTTCTTGTGGTGCTTGTGCTTGTGGTGATGCTTCTTGCCCTTGCCGTGATGCTTCTTCGTGCCCGTCTCCGTAGCGGCATCGGACTCAGTTGCAGGTGCAGCAGGAGTGGCTTCGGCAGCCGGAGCGGCAGGAGCTTCAGCGGCAGGCGCAGCGGCAGCGGCCGTCGTGGTAGGATCGGCGAACGCCGGAGCAGCCGTCAGGGCCAAAGCGGAAACAGCAGCGATCAGGGAACGGTTGAAAAGACGCATCTGGAAACGGAGCTCCACAACAAAATAAAGACAAGCCAGCATTCAGTTTTCCGAAGTGGCCTTAGCTAAAACGTTATCATTCCTGTCGGGCACGGTCGCGCATTAACTTTATGAAATTTCAGCCCTGCTTCCGTGCAATACACAAAAACGCCTCAATTCAGACAAACTTCATTATACACCCATGAAAAAAGGCCTGCCCTGAGAGTTCCAGGGCAGGCCTTTGCAATGCAAGCGGTCCGTGAAAAGCTGGATCAGCCTTCGCGGGACTTGGAAGCGCGCTTGCGCTCATGCGGATCCAGATAACGCTTGCGGATCCGGATGGCGGACGGCGTGACTTCGACCAGTTCATCGTCTTCGATATAAGCGATGGCCTGCTCAAGGCTCATGCGGCGCGGCGGCGTCAGAAGCAGGGCTTCGTCCTTACCGGATGCACGCATGTTGGTCAGCTTCTTTTCACGGACCGCATTGATGTCGAGGTCGTTCTCACGGGAATGCTCGCCAAGGATCATGCCCATGTAGATCTTCTCGCCAGCATCGACGAACATCGTACCGCGATCCTGCAGGGAGAACAGCGCGTACTGCGTCGTCGTTCCGTCTTCAGCGGAGATCAGCGAGCCATTGCGACGGCCTTCGATCGAGCCGACATATGGCAGATAGCCGTGGAACAGACGGTTCATGAGACCCGTGCCGCGCGTGTCGGTCAGGAACTCGCCGTGATAGCCGATCAGGCCGCGCGACGGGATCAGGAACGTCAGACGGACCTTTCCACCACCGGACGGACGCATGTCCTGCATAACGCCCTTACGGAGCGACATTTTCTCGACGACCACGCCCGAATAAGGCTCGTCCACGTCCACCAGAACTTCTTCGAACGGCTCTTCGCGCTCGCCGGTCTCTTCGTTTTCACGGAACAGAACGCGCGGACGGCCGATCGTTAGCTCGAAGCCTTCGCGACGCATCGTTTCGATCAGAACGCCAAGCTGAAGTTCGCCACGACCGGCCACTTCAAACGCTTCGCTTTCCGGGCTTTCCGTCACCTTGATGGCCACGTTGCCTTCGGTTTCCTTGAAGAGACGGTCGCGGATCTGACGCGATGTCACCTTCTTGCCTTCACGACCGCCCAGCGGACCGTCGTTGATGCGGAAGGTCATGGACAGGGTCGGCGGATCGACCGGGCGGGACGGCAGCGGAGCATCAATGGACGGATCGGCGATCGTGTCGGGAATCGTCGCTTCGGACAGACCAGCCACGGCCACGATGTCACCGGCTTCGGCTTCTTCCACAGGCACGCGATCGAGGCCACGGAAGGACAGCAGCTTCGTCAGACGACCGGTTTCAACGATCGTGCCATCCGGACGCAGCACGCGCACCGGCATGTTCACCTTCGCACGGCCCTGATCGATACGACCCGTCAGGATGCGGCCCAGGAAGTTGTCGCTCTCAAGAATGGTGGAGACCATTCCGAACGGCGCATCCTTGTCCACGTTCGGCTGCGGCACATGGCGCAGTACGAGGTCGAACAGCGGAGCGAGATCCTTCTTCGGTCCGTCCAGCTCCAGATCGGCCCAGCCCTGACGGCCCGAAGCGTAAAGCATCGGGAAGTCGAGCTGGTGCTCGTCGGCACCGAGGGAGGCGAACAGATCGAAGATCTCTTCGTGCACTTCGTCCGGGCGGGCGTCGGAACGGTCGATCTTGTTGACGACGACGATCGGGCGGATGCCACGGGCCAGCGCCTTGCCAAGCACGAACTTGGTCTGCGGCAGCGCGCCTTCAGCAGCATCGACGAGGATGATCGCGCCATCCACCATGCTCAGGATACGCTCGACCTCACCGCCGAAATCGGCGTGGCCCGGGGTATCGATGATGTTGATGCGGGTTTCTTTCCACACAACGGACGTGCACTTGGCGAGAATGGTGATGCCACGCTCGCGTTCGAGGTCGTTGCTGTCCATCGCACGATCAGCAACATGCTGATTGTCGCGGAAAGAGCCGGACTGTTTGAGAAGCGCGTCAACCAGCGTGGTCTTGCCATGATCGACGTGCGCGATGATGGCGATATTACGGAGTTCCATGTGGTCTTCCAGACGGGAGGCATCGAAGAGAGGATTTGCGCCGTCTTCTGCACCGAATCCCGCCAATATGCAAACTCTGTCACCGTCTTTTCGCCCCGAAGACGCCTTGAGCCTGCAGGAAAGCTGGGCCACATCTCACAAAACACCGCCCCTTTGAGGAATTCAGACCATGTCCAACCACCAGCCCACTGGTCCCTCCGCACCCGGTACCGACGCCCTCAGTCAGCTCGGCCGCGCCACCACGACACCGCAGAGCCCCGAAGAAGCCGTGCTCGAACGCGTCCCCTCCCCGCATCAGGGACGGCAGTATGTCGTGCGCTTCACGGCCCCAGAGTTCACCTCGCTCTGTCCCGTGACCGGACAGCCGGATTTCGCGCATATCGTCATCGACTACATCCCCGGCGAATGGATCGTAGAGAGCAAGTCCCTCAAACTCTTCCTGACCAGCTTCCGCAATCATGGCGCGTTCCATGAAGACTGCTCCATCGCCATCGCTGAGCGTCTGGTAGCCCTGCTCGACCCGCAGTGGCTGCGCATTGGAGCCTACTGGTATCCGCGCGGTGGCATCCCGATCGACGTCTTCTGGCAGACGGGCGAGCCACCGAAGGGCGTGTGGATTCCCGCGCAGGACGTACCCGGCTATCGCGGTCGCGGCTGAACCGTGACCGAAGCCGCCGCCATCGCCCGCTCCAGCGGCCCTGTGACGCAGGCGCGGCTGGTGGTGGATCTGCAACGCCTCGGCGTCCTGCCGGGGATGGCACTGCTGGTTCACACATCCCTGAGCCGGATCGGTTGGGTCTGCGGCGGGGCACGAACAGTGATCGAAAGTCTGCTTCAGGCTGTCGGCCCGGACGGGACGATCGTCATGCCCGCACAGTCTTCCGAACTGAGCGATCCGTCAGGCTGGTGCAATCCCCCTGCGCCGGAAAGCTGGTGGGAGACGATCCGCGCCACCATGCCGCCTTATGACCCGCATCTGACGCCGACGCGGGGCATGGGGCAGATCGCCGAAGTTTTCCGGACGTGGCCCGGCGTGCGGCGCAGCACCCATCCACAGGTTTCGTTCACTGCTCTAGGGCCGCTGGCTGCGGATATTCTGGCGACGCAGCCGATGGAGGATCCGTTCGGCACCCATTCCCCGCTTGCGGCCTTGTCGAGCCATAATGCGCAGGTTCTGATGATCGGGACGGGCTGGGACACCTGCACGGCGTTGCATCTGGCCGAGCGCCTCGCCGAGCCTGACGGGCCAAGATTCCAGGATGGAACCTGCATCACGGCGGATGGAGAGCGCCGCTGGATCCGTATCAGCCTCCCCAAGACGAAAACAGAGCGTTTCACGCTTTTTGGCGCAAGGCTTGATGGAAACGCCCTGCTTAGACACGGGCATATCGGTTCGGCGGCCTCACGCCTGTTCCCGCTCACCCCGACCATTCGCATGGCCGTGCAGGACTGGAGCAGGCAGGAACAGTCGCCGCAGAGCGATCAGTAAGACGCGCTAATCTCTCCAAGGAACATGCGTCCGGCGGACGGCGTGGCGCGGTTGGAGAACAGGCTCTGGTAGTTTAGGCGGTTCGCCAGATTGTAGCCGTTCATCGACACTTTCCAGTGCTGATTGAAGCGGTGCGAGATCATGGCACTGAAATCCAGATTCGCCGGAGCCCGCAGCGTATTGGCCGCATCCAGCCACACATGCTCGCGCCATGTCAGGCCGCCGCCGAACGTCACGTTGTAAGGCTTGCCTGCGAAGGCGTTATAGGCCGACCACAGCGTTGCCTGATTATGCGGCACATACTGAACGTTCTTTCCACGATTGGCCTTCGTGGCGGAATAGGTGGTGCTGCTGTCATACAGGGCATAAGTGGCGGAGACGTTCCAGCCCGGCAGAATGATGCCACCAACGGACAGCTCGAGCCCCTGATTACGCTGCCGGTCGGACGATCCCGTAATTTCGCCCGTTACCGGATCCGCATTCAGCGCATTGCCCTTGTCCAGCCGGAACAGCGACGCCGTCACGCCCAAACGGTCGTGCAGGATGCTGTACTTGGCCCCAAGTTCATAAAGCTGCGCCTTTTCCGGGCTTGCGAAGGAATTGGTGCCTGGACGGATGGGCACGGAGCCGTTGGTCACATACATGCCCATCGGCGTCGTGGAATTGGCCCATGTAAAGTAATAGGTCTGATGCGAATCCGGCGTCAGCACGAGGCTGGCATTGGGATTGAACACCCCGCTCACATCATGGAAATGCTGGTCAGGGTTTTTCGCAACATCTCCACCCGTCAGGTTATAGCTCGTCTGCCAACGATCCCAGCGGAAGCCACCCTTGAGGGATAGCCAGTTCGTGAACCAGATCTGGTCGAACAGGAACAGACCCGTATCGAAACCGTATCCATTGCTGTGAGACTTCGCCCCCAGGGAACCCAGTGAGACGAGCCCAGCCGGATTCATGTCCCCCGGCACCAGATCCAGATTTCCGACATGCGGGTTCGGATTGACCAGACTGGCATACGGCTTGGGCTTCAGATAGGTCGACTGCGACCGAACGTCATTGACGCGCTCGATATCAAAACCTGCAACGACCTGATGCCGCAGGAAGCCTGTATGGAAATCAGCAACCATCGAGCCCACATTTTGCACGGACCAGCTCGTCTGCTGATACGGCAGGGGCGCCATATACGTCCCGGCCCCCGTCCCGGCGCCTGCACCGACCGGCCCCGAGCGCGCCACGAGCGCCTTAGACGGATCGCCACTGAAATAGTTGTTCACGCAGGTCGTATCGCAGGTCGCCTTGGAGGCCGCGAACGTCCGGTAATATTCCCCGCCGCGCAGATCGTCATAGAACGTGATGTGTCTGTTCAGCTTGAAGCTGAAACGGGCCGTTTCCATATTGGCGTTCGTTGCGTTCTGGTCATTATCCGTCCCATACCAGTTAGTGCGACGGATGCCATATTCCGTGATGGGCTGACCGTATTTCGCACCAGGCTTCGTCACGACCGGCACACCGAAATCCGGAATCGAATTTTCCTGCTGGTGCATATATTGCAGAACCAGCGTCGTTCTCTTACCGATCCCGAAGGCCAGCGACGGCGCAATACCCCAACGATGAGAGTACAGATAGTCGCGCCCAACGATATTGTGCTCGTCGCCCATACCCGTGATCCGGAAGGCTGTTGAGTCGTTGATCTTCTGATTGACGTCCAGCGTGCCGCGGTAATAGCTACCAGAACCGCCAGAAAACTCGGCGTTGTAGTGGTTTTTCAGACCGGGCGTCTTGGTGACCATGTTGATAGCGCCGCCCGTCGTACCGTTACCGAACACTTCGGAAGACGGCCCCTTGATGACCGAGACGGTCTCGAAATTGAACGCATCGCGTGAATAGACGCCGAAATCCCGCAGACCATCTTCGTAAATGTCATTCTGGGCCTGAAAACCGCGGATCAGGAACTGATCGCCGTTCATGCCACCTGCACCCTCACCAATGGACGTCGTCACACCCGGTACATTCCGCAGGGCCTCATCGAGGGATTTCACATTCTGCTGCTGCATCAGAGCCTGCGGCACCACATTGATGTTCTGCGGCGTGTGCATCACGTCCTGCGGCATCCGCGACAAACCGGTGGAATTATGCATGGTGTTGAAGCCATGCCCCTGCACCGTCAGGTATTCCGCATCGACACCATCAAGGCTCTGCGTCCTGTTCAGGGATTTTGCCGTAGAACGCGCTTTGGGGTCCGGTTTCTCATCCTTTTTGACGGGATCCGCCGCATAGCCCTGTGAAGACATCAGCAGCGTTCCCGCAACTGACAGCGAAGTGATATGCGCACGTAGCGAACCGGTCATCGAGGGCCTCTTGGTTACAGAAATATCTGTTTGTGTTACAGAGGCCAATATTAGAAATAAGAATCATTCGCAACAAATTTCTGAATGCCTTTCCTTTTCCCAGAAAAACGCTTTCCCGGTTTAAAAACTGTCCAAAAATACATCAGGCTCCCCACCCCAGACATAAAGGGTGACGAGCCTGTCGGGTCTCTTCAGAGTTTTGCAGGCGTCAGAGCGTAATGCCGAGCTGGCCCTGGAAATACAGCAAAGGTGCGCGGTTTTCGTCGAGTTCCAGCGAGACCGGACGCGCCATGAACAGGGCATGCGTGCCGCCCTGGAACGTCTCAACCAGTTCGCAGTGCATCTTGACCAATGAATCGCGGACGAAAGCCGTGCCGTCCGCCGCGCGTTCGATCACATCCGACCCGAACTTGTCGGCCGTGCGGCTGGCGAACAGCATCGCCACATCCTTGTGGTCGTTGCCCAGAATGCTGAGGCCGAACACCCCGGCTTCCGCAATCGCACGATAGGTCGCGCTGGCCCGGTTAAGACAGATCAGCAGCAGAAGCGGATCGAGGGACACGGACGTCAGAGCGCTGATGGTCGCACCCTGCTCGCCTTCGCTGCCTTTGGCCGTCACCACGGCAACACCCGTGGCGAAATGGGACATGGCTTTGCGGAAATCGGTTTCGTTCGGAGTCGTCATGACAATCTCCTTGCCATAATCCGACGGCAAACGCACCTCTCCTTCAAAACCCCAGCGTCATGTCCGCCCCGAACAGGATGCGCCCCATGTGGTGTTGGTCATCGAACGGACGCGTGCTGTTGAGCGAGCGGTCAAAGCGCAGTTCCGGCCGGAACTGTAGCAGCTTGACGTGATGTCCCACATCCGGCCTCCAAACCGTGTTCAACGTCAGGGCCCCATAGGTCGTAGCCGGCGCGGATTCCGAACGCGTCGGATTGCCAAGCATGGCCTGCGCATAGCCTTCGTTCTCCGCGAAACTCGCCACGAAACTCCCGGTATTATCCCGGTACAGCTCGGCTCGCGCATTGACGGTCAAATTTGGACGAATGTGCCACCCGCCCCAGACGACCGCACTGTATGTATCGGCATGCAGGCCTTCGTCATGAAGCTGGTTCAGCTCCGCCGTTACGCTCCATTTTTTCGAGAACGTCCAGGTCCCGTTCAGATCGTTCCAGTACCGCATGGCACCATTCGCCCGTGCCCCAAGAGAGCGCACGGCATTTTCCGGTCCGACCCGCAGCAGATAGGTGAAGGACAGATGCCCGTCCGCCAGATTGTTGCCCGTGACACCAATATAACCAGCCGGACGGCCATTATTGTCACCGCGCCCGAACGACGTCTGGTTGCCGGTATCCGCACCGAACTGAAGATCGAAATGATCGTCCAGATGAAGCTGGAACATGCCGCCCACATGCTCGAACGGCGTAGAATATTCCGTTGTATAGGCCAGCGTATAGAAAGCCCGGGTCGAGGGATCGAGCGCCTCCACCCCCATGGGGGAGGTCAGGATACCGATCTGCCCGTCCAGCCCTTTGGCCGTAAACCAGGGCATGTGAATCGCGACATTCGCGAAAACCGGCATGGCTTGATAGCGGCCGTTGATCCAGCGGTCTGAAACGCCGGCAATCGTGTAACTGCGAGCGTCGGAGCCATAAAGCATCCGCAGATTCATTCCCAGACCATACCCGCCGCCAATCGGATCGACCGGTTTGGTGAGCGTGAAGGTGAGCTGATTCAGAGTTGCCTGATCGGCATAGGGGGAGAGGAGCTGGCCAAAATTAAGGTTACTGGCGGGATGGCTGGAACTGCCCATCACCCCGCCCTCGATCTGGGCGCCAAAGGAAACGTCAGAAAACCACTGATCCGTCCAGGCCTTGCCTTGCCCGGGTGCGGTCTGCTCTCCCACGGTCTGGGCGCCGGCAGCGGAGACTCCGAGCCCCGCAAGAACCGCCAGTATCGCCCCAAACCCCCGACTGAAACGCTGCCTCATGCCATCCACCTTCCGGTTGCATGAGGCATGCCCATAGCACAGGCCCTGTTTTTTACTTAATGTTGCTAAACAGGAATATTTATCAGAATTTCGCCGTATTTGGGTCAGCGCCCATCCGGCCATCCCTGCGATCCATCTGACCGATGACCTGCATGTCGTCCGTATCCAACACAAAGCCGAACACATCCAGGTTTTCCGCCAGACGCTTTGGATTGACCGATTTCGGAATGACGATCAGTCCGCTCTGAATATGCCAGCGGATCACGACTTGAGCCGGAGTGCGGCTGTGCTTCTCGGCGATCTTCCCGATCCGCTCATTGCCTAGGACCTGCCCCTTGCCCAGCGGACGCCAAGACTCGGTGCGAATGTTGTACTTCTCGTGGAATTCCCGCAGGGCGCACTGCTGGAAATCAGGATGCAGTTCGATCTGGTTGACGACCGGCACAACACCCGTGGCATCCATGATCCGTTCCAGGTGCTCCGGATCGAAATTGGACACGCCGATGGACTTCACGCGGCCGGATTTCTTCAGCTCGACCAGCGCCTTCCAAGTCTCGACATACTGCCCCTGAGCCGGCATCGGCCAGTGGATCAGATACAGGTCCAGCACCGGACGGCGCAGCAGACGCGCACTTTCCTCATAAGCCCGCAGGGTACTGTCATAACCCTGCTCGTCATTCCAGAGCTTGGTCGTCAGGAAGACTTCCGGATGGTTTTCCAGACCTTTGCCAACACCTTCCTCATTCTTGTACAAACGCGCCGTATCGACAGACCGGTAACCGAGCTGCACGGCTTCCTTCACGACCTCGGCCGTTTCATCCGGAGGTGTCTGCCACACACCCAGCCCAATCTGGGGCATGGTGTGACCGTCATGAAAGGAAATCACGGTCTGGGCCTCGGCGGATGGAACCTGTGATGACATGTCTGCCTCCCTACAAAAATGAAAACTACGAGCACAAAGCCTGCTGACCGACCAACGCCTGCGTCGAAGAAGGGGTTCAGTCCCCTTTCAGCAGAACTGCCAATTTCAGGCTGAATGCTGCAACCGTGAACGGCTTGACCAGCAGCGCGCAACCCGGCGCCAGGGCCTGATCGCCCAGAACGCTCTGCTCGGCATAGCCCGTGATGAACAGCACCTTCAGCTCAGGCCAGCGTTTCAGCATCTGCTCGCCCAACTCCCGGCCGTTCATGCCACCCGGCATCCCGATATCACTGATGAGAACCGCTGGCGGCACTCCCTCCGCCGCCAACGCCTCAGCCGATGGCCCATCGGATGCCGTCAGCACGATCCCGCCCAGATCCGTCACCATGTCCGACACGATCATCCGCACGGCTTCTTCGTCATCCACGACGAGGACGCGCTGTCCCTCCAGAAGACGCTGCTGGGACGCAACAGGCAAAGACGGCGGTTCGGGACGAATGGTTTTCTGCCCCTGATAGCGCGGCAGCCAGAGCGAAACGACTGTCCCCTGCCCCGGCGTGGAGTGGATCTCCACCTGCCCCCCTGACTGCTGGGTAAATCCGTAGATCATACTCAACCCCAGCCCTGTCCCTTCCCCCAGCGGCTTGGTCGTGAAGAATGGGTCAAAGACACGCTGCACGATCTCGGGCGGCATACCGCAGCCTTCATCCTGCACAGTTAGGACAACATAATCCCCGTCCCGGATGGACATATCTGAGGCAGCATCAGCAGTCAGAACCCTGTTGGCACTCTCAATCTGCAGCATCGTCCCGCGGTCATGCAGGGCATCACGGGCATTGATACACAGGTTCAGGATAGCGTTCTCAAGCTGATTCGCATCCACTCGCGTCAACCACAGGCCTGGCTGCAGATCGAAAACGAGCTCTATGCCCGGCCCGACCGTCCCCCGCAGCAGACTTTCCAACCCGCGCACGAGCGCATTCATGTCCGTGGGTGTAGGATCCAAGGTCTGCCGCCGCGAGAATGCGAGAAGACGATGGGTCAGCGACGCAGCCCGGCGGACCGCATCCTGCGAGGCCGCGATGTAACGCCCCAGCCCGTCTGTCCGTCCCTGCGCCAGACGCAGCCCGATCAGTTCCAGACCGCCCCCGATCCCCGCGAGCAGATTGTTGAAATCATGTGCCAGACCACCCGTGAGCTGCCCGACGGCCTCCATTTTCTGCGCCTGACGGAGCTGCTCTTCCAGTTCGTTGCGCTCGGTCAGGTCACGCCCAACTGCATAGATCGCATCGCCCTCGTCGTTGCAGCTCCAGTTATAGATCCGCCAGCTGCCGTCGGAGCGCCGCATCCGGACATCCAGCCCTGCCGCTGGCCAGGGCGTCCCCGTCAACAGATGCTCGAACGTCTCCAGCAGCTCGCGCCTGTCATCGGGATGGCACAGCGCATCCAGCCGCAGCCCGGCGAGTTCCTCGGTCCTGTAGCCCTGCATCTCTTCCCAGCTCGGACTGACCGCAACGTAATAGCCGTGCCGATCGATGATGACGAACAGGTCGCGTGCAATGTTCCACAACCGGTCGCGCTCGCGGGTCCGTTGCAGAATCCGCTCTTCGAGCATGGCGTTGAGGTCGCGGATCTGCTGCTGCGTGCGGGCCTGCCGCATGGACGCATGGGTGCGGTCCGCCACGGCGCGGGTGAAGACGATTTCCTCGTCCGTCCAGGTATGGGGCGCATCGTGACAGACAAACATCAAGCCAACGAAACGCCCGAACTTGAAGATCGGGACGCAGAGGATCGCCACAATACCATCGGCGTCATAGCGGGCATCGTAACCTGCCGTCAGGGCGTCAGTATGGACATCGGCGATAGCCACGGGCTCGCCCCGCCCCAGGATCGGCCTGAACTCGCCATAATCCGCGAACATCCGCATGCCCACCAGCGGTCGTGTGACCTCCGGTGCGCCACCAACAGTCATGCCGGTCCAATCATCATTGACGACGCCATATCCCGCGCCACTTGCATCCAGTTCACGACAGATGATGTGGGCCGCAACTTCTTCCATCATGCCTGTATCATCCAGCGCGCGGAGCTGATCGCCCAGTTCGACGAGCGCGGCCTGACGAAGAGCCTGGCGCTTGCTCCGGTCGATGTCGAAGACAATGCCGGGGAAGCGGGCCACGCGGCCTTCGTCCCCCAGATCGCAACGTCCATTCCCCTCGAACCAGCGTTGCCCTTCCGGTGTCTCGACCCGAAACTCGAAACGGCATTTCCCGCCCAGCCGCGTCGCCGCCGTAACGGCCTGCACCACCGCGAACCGGTCCCTTGGGTCCACGGAGTCATAAATCACGTTCGGCATGACGCCTTCGCGCAGGCAGGCCGGGTCCAGCCCGAGCGTCTGTGCCAGCCGCACATCACCTGTCATGCGCGAGGCGCTGTCATCCCACATCCATGTTCCAGCGATAGCACCGGCTTCAAGCGCAAGCTGGAGCCGCTCGGCGGACTGATTGGCTTCCGTGAGATCACGGCCAATCGCCAGCAGACGCTGAACATCACCCTCCTCCCCGAAAACCGGCGTCACAGCCACGTCCCAGAAACGGCGTTGCCCTTTCATGGTGATGGCATAACCCTGAAAGCGCGCCGTCTCACCCTCAAGCGCAGCCTGCACCGCCAGAGCCGCCCGGCGACGCGACTGCCCGCGCCACAGATCCACCCAGGGCAGGCCGTGCATAATGATCGGGCTGTCCATTTCCATGGACCTGATGCCACCCTCATTGACGAAGCGGATGCAGCCATCGCAATCAAGAATATGGATGCAGTCCGGCAGGCTGGACAGCAGCAGCAGCGTGAACGCCTCGCTGGAGCGCAGAGCTTCCGCCGTCATGGAGGCAGAGGAAACATCCATCGCCAACCCGACGCTACGGCGGCTGTTCGGACGGCTTTCGTCTTCCCGCCACCCGCGCATTAGAACATGCCGCAAAATCGACCGACGCGGTGTGCGTGATGACGGCGTCTGTGCCGAACCTGGCATAAACGACGACGGGACCAGAATTCGAAAACGCAGTTCGTAGCAGCCGTCGTCCCGCAGGTCGTTCTCAAGACTTCCATCATAGACCAAGCGGTCATCGGGATGCAGGAACACCACAAGCTCGTCGATCGGGACCCCTACGGCCAGACGCTCTGGCGGCAAGCTCCAAATACTGGCGAAACGTGCGTCCCCGGTCACCATCCGTGTCGCGAAATCGCAGCGATAGAAGGCGACATCCGCCGTATCCGCCATGCGCTGCATCCGGAGCTGCATACGCTCCATGATCGCGTCTTCGCCCGATTGCGGTGATGCGGCATGTTCGCGCAACAGATCATCCACCTGAAGGGCACACAGCGCCCGGACATGCTCGAGCGCCGGAGCATTGTGCCGTACGCACAGCCACACCTCCACCACACCGGACCGCACCGGAAGAAGGCGCACGCTGCACGCTTCTAGAGACTGGCCGTCCATCAGGCATGCCGCGCCCTCAGCTGCAATCGCGCTTCCATCGCCCCCCAGAACACGCACGCCATCGGCGTCTCGCAGCAGAAGCGCGGCCTCCCCCCCGCCCTCTGCGGCGGCCAGAGCCAGGAGATGAACACACAGGCTGGACGCACGACCAACAGCGAGCGCCGGAGACAGCATCAGCGTTCCGGAACCACCGTCAGTGTCCTCCACGCGATCCATCATACCTCCCTCTCAGTCCCGGTCATCCGACACACCCCATCCCAGGACCTGAGCCAGGTCCTAGCAGATCCCGCATCCTGTCACGAAACCGCTACAAAAGAATGTGCCACTTTCCAGCATCCCTGACGTTCCTGTCGCGACGCGATCACATTTTCAGGAGTCTGTCATGCTGAACCTCGATCTGAGCGGCCGCACCGCCCTCGTCACCGGCTCGACCGGCGGGATCGGTCTGGCCATTGCCCGAAAGCTGGGCGAGACCGGCGCTACCGTCATCATCAATAGCCGCAAACAGGACAGCGTCGACGGCGCACTCGAGAAACTTGCGAAAGCCGTTCCGGGCGGAGCCTTCCGAAGCGTCGTCGCAGATGTCGGGACCGTCGAAGGCTGCAAGACACTGTTCGAGGCCGAAAGCAACGTGGATGTCCTCATCAACAACGCCGGCATTTTCGCACCCAACGATTTCTTCCAGACAACGGATGAAAGCTGGGAACACCTCTTCGAGGTCAACCTGTTCTCCGGCGTACGTCTCTCCCGCGCCTATCTACCGGGAATGAAGGAGCGCAACTGGGGACGCGTACTGTTTATCGCCTCGGAATCCGCGCTGAACATCCCGGTCGAAATGGTCGATTACGGCGTCAGCAAGACAGCCATGCTCGGTCTGGCCCGTGGGCTTGCGAAGCTGATGGCGGGCACAAACGTGACGGTCAACTCGGTCCTCCCCGGCCCCACATTGTCCGAAGGTGTCGAGGACATGCTGAAAGACCAGAACCCCGACAGCCCCCGCCCGGTCGCGGAACTTGCGGCGGAGTTCGTGCAGAAACACCGTCCAAGCAACATCCTGCGTCGCATGGCCACGGTCGATGAAGTTGCCAATCTTGTCGTTTATGCTGCCTCGCCTCTAGCATCCGCCACGACAGGCGCAGCCTTGCGCGTCGATGGGGGCACTGTCGATACCATCTGATCGAAAAGCCAATCAGGCAGATGGGGGCACCTTCCCCGCCAATCGCTGCAAAGCGATCCGGATATCGGGTTCCACGTCCCGATCGTTACAAAGCGACCGGGCGACGTTCTGCGCAAGGGGAGCCGCGCCATCTCCCTTGCGGAACCATGCCCGCAGAAAAACCTGCAACCGTCTGCGGATCGGTACGGGCATGGTCTCCAGCGCAGCGGCATCGCGCAGTTCGATTACCCACATTCCCATCACCATCGCGTTCAGGTGCCGCCCCATATAAGTGAGCATCACGTCACGCGGAACACCCTGACAGCTCCGTACGGCCCGCACCATGCTGGCGGCATTGATCGCCAGCCACTGATGCACCGTCTGCCCACCGCCTCGTGCAATCAGACGAAGCTGCTGCTCCACCCAGGCCGAAGTCCGCCGCAGATGACTGTCGGCCCGGAACGGGAACACCACGCCAAAGGTAACGCGTGTGAAGATAACCGCCCCCAGAAAGGCACTGGCACCATTGAGAAACGAGACTTCGTCATAGCGCATGAAGTTGGAAGGCCCGATCAGAACGGGCAGGAACATATTGAACGAAAACGCGTGATTCACGAGCTTCGGCGCGCGGGCCGCCAACCCACCGATCACCATCGGGATCATAAGAAGCAGCGCCAGATATTCGGGCGCTGCAACAGCAGGCACGACGAAAAACGCATAGATCCCTGCCACGCCTGCACACCAGACCGCCCCGCGATAAAATCCGGGCGACGCCAGCGCAGGGATCTCACGGGTCGCCAGCAATCCGTAAACCAGCGCCACAAAAGATACGAAAGCCGGACCGGATGGCCAGGCCGTCACCTCCCATAAAAGCCACGCCCCCATGATGCCGGTCGCGGCTCGCAGTCCGTTAAGAACCGCTTCGAGTATATGGCGCGGGGACCGCGTGCGGAACGTAAATCGATCATGGGGCGGGGGCGCGATGATGGCCTGAATATGATTGCGCGCGGCCTGAAGGTCCCGGTCCACATCAATATCAGTCCCCTCACCCTGTGCGCGGGCCAGAACGGCCAGCAAACGCGCCAGCACAGCCCGCGCATGATCCGCACTGCGCCGGGTTCCAGACCCCATTTCAAGGACATCGAACTCAATGCGGGTATTGGCATCAACCAGCTCCGTCAGCAGACAACCCTCGGTTTCGGGATCGAACCGCCCCGCCCGCAGAACATCTGCATGGGCCGCCACCTTCGCCGTGATCTGCTTAAGCTTTCCGAGCAGCCGCACGCGGGCCTGTTGCTGCACATTTGGCAGGAACAGAACTGCCAAACCCGCTTCACAAACCGTACCGAGCATAATGTAGGTGCCACGTGCCATCGCGACGTTGAACACATCATCGGGTTGACTGATCGCACCCGTCGCCACAATGGCGGACGTAAAACTAATGACCAAAAAACCGTACCGACGATAACCGTCCAGAAACGTCGCCCAGCCGCAGCACAATCCGATCCAGACCGCGAGTGCGATGAAAAACAGTCCGGCCTGCTGGGGGAATGCCGCAATCAGCACCACGCCCATGCCGCCCCCAATGATCGTTCCCACAAACCGCCAGCGCGCCTTGGACAGGCTTTCCCCGCGCGAGGCCGTCGCTACAACCCAGACAGTCAGCGGCGCCCATTGCGGGCTGTCCAGCTCCATCCACATAGCAATCAGCAGCGACAGGATCGCCGCCGCCGACGTGCGGACCGCAAAGCCCAGATCCTTCGCGGACGGCGCAAAAAGCCATCCCCAACGTTCGCTCAGATAATCCCGCAGTTCCGATCCGAATGTTGATCCCGACACCGCGAGATCAGCCGCTCTCCCGCCCAAACCTGACACTCTTCCGTCCAAAAAGCCGCAATCTGCGAAGAACGGGCCGGGCCTGTCCAAGACATTGTCATGATTGCATCATAAATCATGCTTATGATTGACGTCAGACTGTCAGCGCATCCTCCAGAACGAGCTGCGTGGCGATTTCCCAGCTTCGGGACATCAGGGCCGTCTGCACGGCCTGTTTCAGCCGTACCAGACCGACACCGGGCGAAGGGCATGACGCAAGCCTACGGATCTGAAGTGGGTTAGCAGGATCGCGCTGTTCCGGCAGGGCCGCAACCGGCAGGATCGTCGCCAGACGCCCGGCCAGCAGCTCCACATACAATAGTTCGAGCGCATTGGTCTCCAGCAGAACATTGGGTTCTACCTCAGCTTTGGTAAAACACTCATCCACGATCTGCCGCGTCCGCATGGAATGCCCCAGAAGGCCAAGCGGATGTTCAGCCGCATCCGCCCAACTGAACATTTTGCGCGATGGCAGTTCCATCCGCGACCCAGCCACGAAGACATACTGCTCCGAATAAAGCTGGTGCGTCTCAAAACTGCCGTCAGCTGGAACCTGATCCAGATAAATCAGCCCCATCTGAAGGCGCTGTTCGATCAAGTCACGCAGGATGTCAGTGTTAGCAGACACGGTCAGCTCGATATGGAGCGCCGGCACGGCGGCCCTGAGGCTTTCCATCAGCAGGGGCATGATCTGAATGGCGGGCGGGATAGTGCCGATCGAAAGCGTGCCACCTGCGACTTCATGCGCGAAATCGGCTTCCTGACGCAGACCATCCAGTGCCGCCACACTCTGCCGCGCCCAGGCCAGCACACGCTCGCCTTCCGGGGTCAGCCCCAGAACACGCCGGTTGCGCCGAACGATGGGTACACCAAGTTCATGCTCGAGCTGACGGATCGCCATTGACAGGGCGGGCTGCGACACATTGCAGTGCTCCGCCGCCCGGGAAAAATGTCGGTAGTGGTCAAGAGCGATGAGATAAGTCAGCTGACGCAGGAACACGAGGGCTTGTCCATAGACACGGAAAGGACAGGAAGTCTGTCGCCCTGATCTGTCCGTGGCAATCCGTCAGACCGCCCGGAAACGCATCCCCGCCTCCTCCTCTATGACCTGATTACATCAGGGTAGAAAATCCAGCCGATTATCACATATATTTTTGAATATTTTCCCAATTATGTGTTATGCTTTAGGGCTCAAGATGGCGAATCATCGTGCCTGTCACAGAAGAGCCTTCCCCTCGATCCCCGGCACAGGCTGTTCTGTCCGGTTTTTCTGCCTTTCCCCTGACAGGTCTGCCCTGCGGGTCGCCGGAGTTTTCCCCGTCATGAGCGACACAGTGCTCAACCCCTCCCCCGCCCCTTCTGCTGCCGTAGCCAAGACGCCCATGGTCGGGCGCATGATGTTCGCTGTTGCGCTGGCTGCGATTGCAGGCCTGATGTTCGGACTGGATGTAGGCGTCATTTCCGGCGCACTCGGCTTTATCCGTGACGAGTTCCATGCTTCCGAATTCGAGCAGTCCTGGATCGTATCATCCATGATGTTCGGCGCGGCCGTGGGAGCCGTAGGCGCAGGCCGCATGTCCTATGCGTTCGGACGCCGCCGCTCCCTGATTTTCAGCGCGTTACTGTTCGTGGCAGGCGGCCTCGTCTGCGCGCTGGCATCCTCGGTTGCGGAACTGATCATCGGGCGCACGATGCTGGGTTTGGCGATCGGTATCGGAAGCTTCGTAGCTCCGCTCTACATTTCCGAAGTCTCGGACATTTCGCGGCGCGGCAGTCTGGTGTCAATGTACCAGTTGATGATCACGCTGGGCATTCTGCTGGCCTTCGTGTCCAACGCCATCCTGTCGTACAGCGGCTCGTGGCGCTGGATGCTAGGGATCATGGCCTTTCCCGGCACGTGTTTCCTGATCGGTTCATTCTTCCTGCCCGATAGCCCGCGCTGGCTGATGCTGCGCGGCCGTCATGAGGAAGCCCTATCCGTCATGAAGGAACTGCGCCACGACCCCGAACACGCGCATCAGGAAATCCGCGATATCCAAGGGCAGATCCATGACCGTCAGCGCGGTCTGGCGATGTTCCTTGAAAACCGCAATTTCCGTCGCGCTGTCCTCCTCGGCATCGTGCTTCAGGTCATGCAGCAGCTCACCGGCATCAACGTGGTCATGTACTACGCACCACGCATCTTTCAGGAAGTCGGCTTCGGGGCAAGTGGCCAGATGTGGGGTACGGCCATCGTCGGCGTGATCAACTGGCTCGCCACGTTCATCGCCATTGCCTTTGCGGACAGCTGGGGCCGTCGTCCAATGCTGATCACGGGATTTGCCATCATGTCAGCCGGCCTCGCGGTTCTGGCGACCATCATGTCAGGCGCCGCGGGCAATACGGACCTGTCGCATTACCTCGCGATCTCGGTCTTGCTGTGCTTCATCGCAGGCTTCGCCTTCTCGGCTGGTCCGCTGGTCTGGGTGCTGTGCTCCGAAGTCATGCCGCTTCAGGGGCGTGATTTCGGCATCACCTGCTCGACCGTGACCAACTGGGTCACGAACATGGTGGTGGGTGCCACATTCCTCGGCCTACTCACAACGCTTGGAGCCTCACACACCTTCTGGCTCTATGCCGGGCTGAATGCGTTCTTCATTTTCATGGTGCTGCTCTTTATTCCGGAGACCAAGGGCGTATCCCTGGAATCCATCGAGACGAAGCTCAATCAGGGCGTCATCCTGCGCAATATCGGCCGCTGAGTTCGCCCTTCAATAAGGCCCTTAGGACACAAAAAAGCCCCCGCTCCAGTCAGGAGCGGGGGCTTTTTCACGCCCGGAGCTTTAGCCGCGACCGGCAGCGATCTTGCGATCGGTGTTGTACTGGCTCAGCGCATAGACCGACCAGATGGCCGCCGGGATCCAGCCAATCACCGTGATCTGAAGAAACAGGCACAGCAGACCAGCAAACGGACGACCGATGGTGAAGAACTGCAACCAGGGCAGAAGCAGGGCAAGAATGAGACGCATGATGCTCTCCTTTCACAAAAATGCTCTGACATCAGTGATCGATGAGAAACGCTTCCGATGCAACTCCGGTTCATAAAGACGACCGCAACCGCAGGCAGCCCGGACGCACAGCAAAAAGGCTCAGAGAGACTGACCAACCGGCTTGAACGTCGCCGTCTTGGTCCGCATCCATCCCCCCTCAAACCCAGCACGCTCCAATCCGGCCCGCAGATAGACGTTCTTCTTCATCGTGTTCCACACGAGGCCGCTGCGCCAGTTTTCCAGCATCAGCAGGATAGGGCCCTGATCAATCCCCAACTGCTGCCCATCGACCCAGTAGCTTTTCTGGTCCGCGAAGGACGGATTGAAGGCGTCGAGGAAGCCGTATTTGTTATAAATCCGGTCTCCGTAACGAGCACGCATTTCCTTGAGCGCCGGCAGGGCAATTTCCGGCGCGAAGGCGATGGACCCGCCCACGGCCGTCGGCGCAATCGTTCCGTCATCGAGGATGTAATCCCGCCCCGCGCCACGCGCGCTATAGGCCAGATAATGACGCTTCTTGCCATCATAGACCTGCTGCGCATCGCCCGGACCGTCGCAGGCCGTTAGCCCCCAGATATTGGGGCCGTAATCCTTCCAATCGCCCGGATTGGCCTGCGCATAGGCCCGCTGGGCATAAGCAGCTTCACGGCCATTCTGGAAATAATCGACGTTATGGGCCCGATCCCACGCATCCTGCACACCCCGGAAATCAATCCAGGATTCGCTGTACTGATGCCCGAACATCGGCGCGAAATTCAGCAGCTTGTGGCCTTCGAAATCGCCCCACTGGTTTTCATAGGTCGCAGTCCACGCCTTCCAGGTATCAGCCGGGAGGGGATGCGTCGGTGAACCAAGCGCCTGAAGATAGATGATCAGACCCTCGTTATAACCCTTCCAGTCGCTGGGCAGGAACGTATGCGGCGGCATCCAACCCATGCTGAGCCAGGGGCCATGCGCCTTCATCCACGTCCAGTCGATCCGGCGATACAGATGATCCGCAATGTCGCGGATTTCCTTTTCCTGCGGCGTGTCGCGATCGAAATAGGACTGCGAGAACAGCACGCCCCCCATCAGCAGCGCCGTATCAACACTCGACAGCTCAGACCAGTCTGCAACACGCAAACCGGTATTTGGATCAAGGAAATGATAGAAGAAACCCTTATAGCCTGCAGCCCCAGAGACGTGATCGTTCTGCGGCAGACTTGCCAGAAAGCGCAGCGTCGTCAGGGTCCGGTCTACGGCCTGCTGACGGGTGATGTAATGCCGCTCCACACCAATCCCGTAAGCCGTCAGGCCAAATCCGACGCTGGCAATGCTCGCTGCACCATTGGGCAGTGGCGCACGGTCCGGTACAAGGCCGTTCTTCGGATTGGCGGTTTCCCAAAACCAGTTGAACGTGCGTTTTTCAAGATCATCGACAAAAGCTGCATCGGCCGCTGGCAGGCTCGCAGGCTGAAGCGCCGGCGTCCGCGCAGTGCTGACCGTTGGCCCGGCTTGTGCGATGCCTAACGTCCCTGCCAGCGCGCCCAGCGCGAGGCCGGCCTGACAGAGGCGGGAAATCCGGGATTTTTTTCTTCGACCACTCACTGTGGCTGGAGAGAAAGTCGGGACTTCAGAAGTCCGCTGCGTCCAGTGCTGCATGCTCATGCGGGGCAGGATAAACAGAAGGAGCGACACCGACGCACCCACCGTTACATCAACTTTTTGTGAATCTCGAAAAGTGAAGGAACTCCGCCCTTACAGGGTCAGAATTTATGACAAGATTGTGGCGAATGTAACATGATCAATATCTGAAATATCAGTCTTCGAAACACTGGCATCCCTGCACAATTCTGTCTGGCACAGCATCCGGGCCGCGATTTCCGCCGTCACGAAGGTCGCGATGACTTCGGGCCGCTTGTCACGCACCCCGAAATCCCCGATCGGACAGACCAGACGGTCAATCCGCTCTGGCGGAATGTCGACCTGCCGGAAGGCGCTCTCGAACCGTTTGCGCTTGGTCCGCGACCCGATCATCCCGACATAGCGCAAGTCGCCCCGCTCCAACGCCGCCCCCGTGATGAGCGCATCCAGCGTGTGGCTTTGCGTCAGCACCAGAACGCCCGATCCGGCAGGAGCCTCCTGCACCAGAGATTCCCATTGCTCTGTCACGAGTACCTCCACACCCGGTGGCACAATCCCGAACTCCTCCTCCCGCGCATCGACCCACACCAGCCGAAGCGGCAGAAGGGCCAAAGCCCGGGCGAGCGCACAGCCCACATGCCCAGCCCCAAACAGCAGCAGTTGCGGCAGTTTTTCCCGGTCAGCGCGCAGTTCATCCTCAAGAGCGTCAGGATCACTCACCCGTTCCATGCGGATGGTAACAGCCCCACCGCAGCACTGATTAATGGCGGGACCCAGAGGAATATGACGCTCGACTGCCTCTCCGCCCGACACGAGAAGCGCGCGCGCCTCCGCCATGCAGTCCCATTCCAGCCGACCGCCGCCGATCGTACCGCTTTGTTCGGTGCGGGTCAGGAGCATGAACGCGCCCTCCTCGCGAGGTGTCGAGCCTTTCGCGCGAATGACGGTCAGGCGCACCATCTCCTGCCCTTCCGCCCGCCAGCGCAGAACATCGGCAAGCATGGTCAGCCAGCCTTTTCCCGCAGCGCCATCAGGTTTTTCAGAACCCGCTCGGGCGTCGCCGGTGCATTGAGTTTTGGACAAGTCCGGTAGTCGTCCAGACTGGCGATGGCGTCCGAAATCGCTTGCAAAACCGCAACCCCATGCACGAAAGGCGGCTCTCCGACGGCCTTGGAACGGAAGATCGTCTCCTCCCGGTTGGGCGCATTTTCCAGAAGCTCCACATTAAAAATCCGTGGCCGGTCGGAACAGGCCGGGATCTTGTAGGTACTGGGCGCATGGGTTCGCAGACGTCCGGCCCCATCCCAGACTAACTCCTCCGTCGTCAGCCAGCCCGCGCCCTGCACGAACCCGCCTTCAATCTGCCCGATATCAATGTCCGGGTTCAGGGACTGCCCGGCATCATGCAGGATATCCACACGATCAATGCTGTGCTCGCCCGTCAGCAGATCAACCGAGACTTCCGCACAAGCCGCGCCATACGCGAAATAGAAAAACGGTCGCCCGCGTCCGGTCTCGGGGTTCCAGGAAATCTTCGGCGTCTTGTAAAATCCGTTCGACGAAAGCGACACCCGCGCGAAATAGGCCTGCCAGGCGAGTTGCTGGAAGGTCATGACCTCCGCACCAACATGCACGCCATCTGACCGGAAATGGATGTCTTCGGCCGCAACGCTCCATTTTTCAGCAGCGAACGTGATCATCCGGTCCTTGATCTTGCGCACCGCATCCAGCACCGCCATGCCGTTCAAATCCGCCCCTGAAGACGCCGCCGTAGCGGACGTGTTCGGAACCTTCCCGGTCGTCGTCGCCGTGATGCGAACGCGATCCGCCGTCAGGCCGAATTCGCGCAGGACGATCTGCACCATCTTGGTGTGCAGCCCCTGCCCCATTTCCGTCCCGCCGTGGTTCACCTGAACCGAGCCGTCCGTATAGACATGCACCAGCGCGCCGGCCTGATTGTAATGCGTGGCGGTAAAGGAAATCCCAAACTTCACCGGCGTCAGCGCGATCCCGCGACGGATGATGCGGCTGGTACGATTGAACGCCCGGATCTCGGCTTTTCGCGCCTGATAATCACAGCGCTCAACCAGCTTTGTCAGGATCTCGGCCGTAATCGAGTCCTCAACCGTCATGTGATATGGCGTGAGATTGCGCGTCCCGGTTCCATAAACATTCCGCAGTCGGACCGCCACGGGATCAAGTCCGGTCGCAAACGCGACTTCCTCGATCACACGTTCCGCCGCCACAATCCCCTGCGGTCCGCCAAACCCGCGATAGGCCGTATTGGACTGGGTATTGGTCCGCAACGGCTCGGATTTCAGCCGGACATCGGGGTAAAAATAGGCGTTATCAGCGTGAAACAGCGCCCGATCCGTCACCGGCCCGGACAGATCCGCCGCCCAACCACACCGCGCGGCCAGAACCATGTCCACGGCCAAAATATCGCCCTCATCGGTGAAGCCAACATCATAGTCGATCAGAAAATCATGCCGCTTTCCGGTCGCCATCATGTCGTCATCACGGTCCAGACGCGCCTTGACGGCCTGTCCCGTCCGGTCAGCAGCGACGGCGGCCAGACAGGCCCAGGCATTGGCCTGCGTCTCCTTGCCGCCGAACGCGCCACCCATCCGCCGGACTTCCGTCGTGACCAGATGATGCGGCCGCCCCAGCACGGAAGCGACCAGATGCTGCGTCTCGGACGGATGCTGCGTGGATGACCAGACACGCATTTCCCCGGCTTCTCCGGGCTGGGCAAGCGCGGCCTGTCCTTCCAGATAGAAATGCTCCTGCCCGCCAATCTCGATCTGCCCCGACAGGCGGCGCGGCGCGGCTTTCAGGCCGCGTTCCACATCCCCGCGCTGCATGGTCAGGGAGCGCCAGACCATCGGGCTGCCATTTTCCCGCGCCTGCGCGATGTTCAGGATCGCAGGCTTTTCCTCATACTCGATCTTCGCCAACCGGACGGCCTGACGCGCCGCCTGACGCGACGTCGCCACCACGGCGAACATCGTCTGCCCCCAGAAATGGACATGATCCGTCGCCAGAAGCGGTTCGTCTTCCCGATGCACCGGGCTAATCTGGTTCTCGCCCGACACATCATCCGCCGTCAGCACACACACAACACCCGGCGCGGCGCGCACGGCGTCCAGATCCATCGAGACGATCCGCGCATGAGCCTTCGTGCTCAGCCCCGGCACGAGATGCAACGTGCCGCGCGGCACGGGCAAGTCATCAATATATGCTGCCTGCCCCGTCACATGCAGTAATGCGCTCTCATGCTTCATGCTGGTCGAAGCGGCCCCCGGAACGAGATCAGACATGCGCCAGCCCTCCCGTCCGGGCGAGACGCGCCTGACCATGCCCCGCCGTCTCTTCAAAAAACCGCGTCAGCAGGTTGGCGGCCACGGTCTGCCGATACCAGGCACTCGCCCGCATATCGGTCAGCGGGGCGAAATCTTCCAGAATCGCCGATCGTGCCGCCTCCAGCGCGTCCTGATCCCAGACCCGCCCAATCAGTACAGCTTCCGCACCCGATGCCCGCTTCGGAGTCGCGGCCATGCCGCCATAGGCCAGCCGGACCGCGATAATCCGGCCCCCATCGTCCGTCTCGATCATGAAAGCGCCCAGAACGGCAGAAATATCCTGATCGAAGCGCTTGGAAATCTTATAGGCACGGAACTGCGCACCCGGCGCGGGCTTAGGAATGCTCAGAGCCTCCACGAACTCGCCGGGCTGCCGGTCCTGCTTTCCGTAAGCAATGAAATAGTCTTCGAGCACGATGGACCGGCGCTCCGCCCCGCGCCGCAGATGCAGTGTCGCATTGGCCGCAATGAACATCGGCGGCCCATCTCCAATTGGGGAACCATTGGCTATATTCCCGCAGACCGTCGCGCTATTGCGCACCTGGGTGGAGCCCAGACGGCGGATCATTTCCCCCGCATCCGGCAGCAGTTCCGCAATGGCCACGCGCGCATCCTGATACGTCACGGCTGCCCCGATCCGCAGTCCTTCAGGGGTTCTGGTCAGGCTGCGCAGTTCGGGAACGCGCCCGATGGGCACGACATGCTTCAAACGACGCATCCCCTTCGTCACCCAAAGCCCCACATCGGTGGCACCCGCAACGATGGTTGCCTCCGGATCGGTCAGCAGGATCTCCGCCAGATCATCCGCAGACGCCGGAATGCTGAGCGTGCCCTCCGGCCCTTCAAGCCGCACACTCTCGCCGTCCTGCAAAACCATCAGACGTTCGACAATGGCCTCCACCTGCGCATCGAAACGATCCGGACCAGCCGCCATCGCCTGCTTCATCGCCCGCACGATCGGCGCATAGCCGGTGCAGCGGCACAGATTGCCGGCGAGTGCGTCATCAATGGCCTGCTCATCCGCCGAGGCGCCTTCACTCTTGCGATAGGCCGCCATCGACATAACAAAACCTGGCGTGCAGAACCCGCACTGCGAGCCATGCTGCTCGACCATGGCCGTCTGCACGGGATGCGGCGCATCGGCCGTTCCCAAGTCTTCGATCGTATAGACCTGCGCGCCGTCCAGCATACTGACGAACTGGATGCATGCATTGACCGCCCGCCAGTTCAGCCGCCCGTCTTCAAGCCGGACGACCAGCACCGTACACGCCCCGCAGTCACCTTCATTGCAGCCTTCCTTGGTGCCGGTCCGGCCACGATCACGCAGCCAGTCCAGCAGGGTCAGGGTCGGGGAGATATCCCTCAGCGTGCAGAGGTCGTCCCCCAGATAAAAACGGACAGTCTGGCGCATCGGGCGGGATCTCGGGCAAAAAATACGAAGGGGCGTGCAGACTTCTGTGCCCCACGGCAGGCGTTGCCGTCTATATCCAAGATCGGAACGAAGCGTTGCTTTTTCTAGAGCAGGGAATAATGGCAGGCGACTGTACGGCCTTCCGCGATCCTGTGGAGTTCCGGCCGCTCCTGCGCGCATCGCGGCTGGGCCAGCGGACAGCGCGTATGAAACGCACAGCCCTGCGGCGGATGGATCGGGCTTGGCACGTCTCCCTTAAGCGGTGGCGGCAAGGACCGGTCCGGACGAGGCACTGCATCCAGCAATGCCCGCGTATAAGGGTGGGCCGGGGCTTCCAGAACCGCCAGTACATCCCCTTCCTCCACAATCCGCCCCAGATACATGACGGCAATCCGGTCCGCCATCTGCCGCACGACCGCCAAATCATGGGAGATGAACACGCATGCCACGCCCAGCGAATTGCGCAGATCGCGCAGCAGATTCACGATCTGCGCCTGCACGGACACATCGAGCGCGGATGTCGGCTCATCCGCCACCAGAAGATCCGGCCCCAGCATCAGGGCGCGGGCAATGTTCAGACGCTGCCGCTGCCCACCCGAAAATTCATGCGGATAGCAGGACAGAACGGACGACGACAGACCAACCTGCTCCAAAAGCGTCCCGATCCGCTCCGCAATGCCGGTCCGTCCATGGATCCGCATTGGCTCCGCCAGCGTGTCACCAATGGTGCGGCGCGGATTGAACGTCGAGGACGAATCCTGAAACACCATCTGCATCCGGGGTCGCCAGCGCCTTAACGCGCGGTCCGACAGGCCGGAAATCCGCTCGCCTTCGAAGAACACCTCGCCCGAACTCGGCGCCCCCAGCCCGATCAGCGTCCGCCCCAACGTGGACTTGCCACAGCCGGACTCTCCGACAAGCGCAAGCGCCTCTCCGCGATGCACGACCAGCGACACATCGCTCACAGCCCGCAGGGTTTCCCCACGCGCGAGGCGATAGTGTTTGCTGAGGTTTTTCGCTTCAAGCAGGACAGTCATGCGTCGTACAGCACGCAGGCCACGCGCCGCCCTTCTTCCGGTTCACGCAAAGCAGGACGCACGGCGCAGTCCGGTCGCACAAAGCGGCAGCGCGGCGCAAAAACACAGCCCTCCGGCCGCGCATCGGGAGCCGGCGGCCGCCCCGGAATGGTGGGCAGCGCATCAGGTCTCGGTCCATCCAGCGGCGGGATCGCCTCCAGCAAAGCCTGCGTATAGGGATGCAGCGGTCGCGCCATCACCGCCGCAACCGGCCCCTGCTCCACGACAAGCCCGGAATACACGACCGCCACATGCGTACACGTCTGCGCCACGACGCCCATGTCATGCGTAATCAGCATCACACCGGCCCCGCTGTCGCGGATTTCGCACAGCAGCGTCAGGATCTGTGCCTGCACCGTGACATCGAGCGCCGTGGTCGGCTCATCCGCGATCAGAAGCGCCGGATCACAGGACAGCGCCATCGCGATCATGGCGCGTTGGCGCAGACCGCCGGAAAGCTGGTGCGGATAGCGTTTCGCCGCGGCGTCCGGATCGGGCACCCCCATCCGCCCCAGCAAAGCCACGGTCCGCGCTCGCGCCTCACGGCGGCTGACACGCTCATGCAGGCGGATCTGTTCATCAATCTGCGCACCAATGGAGCGAACGGGCAGGAACGCCGTCATCGGGTCCTGAAAGATCATGGCCATGCCCGCACCGCGCAGATGCCGCCACTCCCGGTCCTTCATCCCCAGCAGCTCACGCCCCTCGAAACGGATGGACCCCGAAGCTTTCAGACCCGGCAGCAGCCCCATGACACTCATGGCCGTCAGGCTCTTTCCCGATCCGGACTCCCCCACCACACCCAGCGCATCCCCGCGCCGCACGCTCAGGGACACATCTTCCAGCAGGGCCGTCCCATTTGGCAGGTCCAGATGCAGGCGATGCAGCGCCAAAAGCGTCTCAGCGCCCATGCCGTCCCTCCCTCATCCTAGGGTCCAGCAGGACATAGAGCCCATCCACAAGCGCATTGGCGATGACAACGAAAACGGCGGCATACATGACCGTCGCCATGATGAGCGGCAGATCGAGCGTCGCCAGCGCCTGATAAGTCAGCCGCCCCACACCCGGCAGAGCAAAAACAACCTCTGTCAGAAGCGCTCCCCCGCCCAGAAGCTGCGCGAAATCCAGCCCAAACAGCGACACATAACTCAGCCAGGACAGTCGCAGACCATGCCACAGCCACACCCGCACCGGCCCTGCCCCCTTGGCGCGCGCCGTGCGGATGGAATCCTCACCCATGGCAGTCAGAAGTTCGGAGCGCAGAACCCGCGCATACAAGCCAATGAACGAAACAGCGAGCGTCAAAGACGGCAAGAACAGCGCCTTCGCCCAGCCGAGCGGGCTCTGCGAAAACGGCACATACCCAAGCGGCGGCACCCAGCGGAACAGGAACGTGTCATGCCAGCGGCTCTGCGTGACGAGATTGACGACCTCGCCGAGCCAGAACACCGGCATGGACAGACCGATCAGTCCCAACACCATCAGCAGCCGATCCACCCATCTATCGCGCAGCACGGCGGACGCAATCCCGAAAACCAGCGACCCGCTGACCCAGAAAAACGCACCCCACAGCACAAGCGATAGGGTCACCGGGGCCGCCTGCAACACTTCAGGCACAACGCGCTGACCGTGATTGACGAAGGACGTCAGATCCCGGCTGACGAACAGCTTTTCCATCATCTTCACGTACTGCACGGGCAGCGGACGGTTGAAGCCATACTCCGCGCGGATACGTTCCACGACCTGCGGACTGGCCCCCCGTCCTGCAATGCGGGCCGTCGGGTCCGCACCCGGTGTCGCAAAGAAAATGCAGAACACCAGAACCGAAATTCCAAAAATGACCAGTAGCATCTGCCCGGTCCGGGAGGCCAGACTGCAGATCATCGGCCTGCTCCTTTCGGGTCGAGCTGGTCCCGTAGCGCATTGCCCAGAATATTAAGCGCCAGCACAGTCAGAACAATCGCCAACCCGGGCACGATGGCCACCATTGGTCGCGTATAGAGCAGTCCTTCGCCATCCTGAATGATCGTCCCCCAGGATGCCGCCGGGGCCTGCACACCGAGCGACAGGAAGGACAGCGCGGACTCAGCCAGCATGCACAGCGCCATCACCAGCGGCGCCAGAACGGCCATAGTTGGCGTCAGGCCCGGTAGGATTTCTCGCCACAGGATACGCCAGTCCGACGCTCCCATGCCCCGCGCCGCCATGACGAACCCAGCCTGCGACAGGCTCAGCGCCCGCGCCCGCAACGGCCGGGCCGCATAGGGCACATAAACCAGCGCAATAATACCGATCGGAATCAGCAAATTATCCGCGCCGATGGTAATGAACCCCAACCGGATGCCATGCCCAACAGTGACGACGGATAGCGAAATCGCGAACAGATAAACCGGGATCGCCCACAGCATATCCAGAATGCGCGACAGAATCAGGTCAATCCAGCCACCGAAATACCCGGCACAGATCCCGATACACGCCGCCAGACACAGACAAACCATCGCGGATGCTGCAGCAATCAGCAAGGAATTGCGCCCGCCATACAGAACCCGCGCCGCCACATCGCGCCCCTGCGAGTCCGCGCCAAGCGCATACGGACCCGGCTGCCAGTCCGGCCCGATCGGACTGAGCCCCAGATGCAACGGATTATCGTTAGGCTGCATGAGATCAACATGCTGCCCGTTCCGGATCGTCGTACCAGCAATGTCAGAAGAAAACGGATCAATCCTGTTAAGCGCCGCATAAAGCGGAGCAAACAGACAGGCGAAGATGATGGAAGCCAGCAGCAGGGCCGCAAAAGCGCCGTCACGGCGCGTCAGAACAGCGCGGATAATCCGCCGATAACTTCCTTCCACGCCTGCTCCATTCCGTTCCGGTTCGTGACCTTTTTTTCGTTCTACAGTACGAACACGTCGGGACAGAAGAGGCTCCTCGTCAATCAGCGCGTCTGGCGGGCGGGTTTGCACACATGCAGACGGACGCGTTGCTGAAGCGCCCCCAGATCGGGCAGAAGTTCGTTGTGAAGTGCCCGCACACTGTCGTGCGCGGCATAGAAGCGTCTCGTCCCACTTTCGCTGACCAGAATGGCCGCGCCGAGAAAAACGCCGTTAATTTCGATGACGGTTGAACCAAGCATAGTGCCGGCCTCTAAAGAAAGAGCCCGACAGTCCAGTTGTCGGGCGTTATGACACGCCGGAGAGCATTGTCTCCGAAACTGAAGCAGAGCAGCGTTTGCGCTGCGAGCTACACATTCGACACGTCATTGATCAACTGGTCCCATTGCTGTGGATACCTCTGGAAGCCTTCAGATACGACGGCGTGTGGCGTTCCGTCAATATATAACGCATTAATATGATATTTTTCCCAAAACCTGATTATAATAACTATATTTTTTAGTGATAATGGAAATCATTATTTACGGTCTGCCCTTTCCCCCATTTCCCGTGTTAAGTGAGGCCATGAGCAAGAAGGTTCCGCTGTCCCCCGCCCCGTTCGAAGGTTATGCCGCCCCCCGGGGCCGCGTTTTCAACTCCTTTCTGGAGACAGTGGGAGGCACACCGCTGGTCGCGCTGCCACACCTGACCCAGCGTGAGCATCTCAACGGGCGACTGCTCCTCAAGCTGGAATTCTTCAACCCCCTCGGCTCCGTCAAAGACAGGATCGGCGTGGCCATGCTGCGCGATGCTGAAGCGCGCGGCCTGATTACGCCGGGCCGCACAGTCTTGATCGAACCGACCTCGGGCAATACTGGCATCTCTCTCGCTTTCGCGGCCGTGGCGCTGGGATACCGCCTGATCGTCACCATGCCCGAAAATGCTTCAACCGAACGTCGCAAGATGATGCGCCTGATGGGCGCGGATACTGAACTGACACCTGCATCACGCGGCATGGCGGGCGCCATTGAACGTGCCGAACAGCTCACTCGCACCCTGCCCGACGCCTGGATGCCGAGCCAGTTCGAAAACGACGCGAATCCGGCCGTGCATGAAGACACCACGGCCCAGGAAATCTGGGAAGACACAGCAGGCAAGGTCAATGTGGTTGTGGCCGGTCTGGGAACGGGTGGTACGGCGTCTGGCATTGCGCACGGGCTCAAGAAACATCGCAAATCCATCAAAGTCTATGGTGTGGAACCACGCGAAAGTGCTGTGCTGCATGGCGATGAGCCCGGCCCGCATGGCATTCAGGGCATCGGCCCGGGTTTTGAGCCCGACACGCTGGATCTCAAGGCTCTGGATGGGGTGTTCGAGGTCTCTGAACAGGAAGCAGTGGCAACGGCACGCCTGTGTGCAGCGGTTGAAGGCATCCCCATCGGGATTTCCTCAGGAGCCGCGCTATTTGTAGGAATGGAACTGGCCCGCAAGCCCTCCAGCCGCGGCAAGACGATCGTGGCCATCGTCCCGTCTTTTGCGGAACGCTACCTCTCCACACAGCTCTTCGACGGGCTAGCCTAAGCGCCAATAAAACAACCATTAAGAAAAGTTGTTTTATTTAACCGCTTATTGTGTTCGTTATTAACTCAAAGTCCTATTCCGCTCTCCTGCAGAAGAGTCGGGACGGCTGAAAGGAGATAACGTCATGAACCTGTTTTCCGGCCGTCCGACATTTTTCGATCCCGCTTGGGCGACGCATGGCCTGCCTGATACGGGCCGCCAGCAGATCGCCGGCGCGTTTCAGCGCCTCGGCCATCAGGTCGAACTACTACTTGTCCCTGGGCTCTTCGGTTCGGGTCCGGATCACTGGCAATCTTACTGGGAACAGGCTTATGGCCTGAAACGTCTCCATCAGACGGATTGGGCAACACCCAGCCCCGCAGACTGGGAAGCAGCACTGACCTCTGCGGTCGAGGCTTCATCCCGTCCGGTTTTTCTGATCGCCCACAGTCTCGGCGCTGTGCTGAGTGCGAAATGGCTGAGCCGATATGGCGGGCAGCGCGTGACCGGAGCTTTTCTGGTGGCGCCTGCGGATATCGACCAAACAGCACATCCGGAGGTCGAACGCATCCGCGCTTTCGGGCCGCTTCCCCACATGCCCCTACCGCTCCCCACCGCGATCATGGCCAGCAGCAATGACCCCTGGCTGTCCCTGCCCCGCGCGCGGGAACTGGCCGGTCAGTGGCAGTCGGACTTTCTGGAAGCGGGGGCTGTCGGCCATATCGGTAGCAGCGAGCCGCTGGGCCTGTGGGAACATGGCGCAACTACCATGCTCAATTTCGCCCGCAGAAAACTCCCGTTCCGGATGCAGTGAACACACCCTAAGAAAGTCTTCCTCAAGGCTTGCCGGAGATCGGTTTCCAACGGTTAAGCAGCAAGGAGTTGCTGACCACCGAGACGGAACTCATAGCCATGGCAGCCCCAGCCACGATCGGATTCAGCATCCCGAAAGCCGCCAGCGGCAGACCCAGAATGTTGTAAATGAAGGCGAAGAACAGGTTCTGCCGAATTTTGGACAAGGTAGCATTGGACAAGGAAATCGCGTCCAGAACGCCCATCATCTCGCTTTTCATCAGCACGATATCTGCCGTATCCAGAGCCACGGCAGAGCCCGCACCAATGGCGAACCCGACATCGGCGGCGGCCAGGGCCGGCGCATCATTGATGCCATCACCCACCATGCCGACCAGACTGCCCTGCGCCTGGTATTTCGCAACACCATCCACCTTGTGCTCGGGCAGCACACCAGCCAGATAGTCATCCACGCCAACCTGCCGCGCCACGAGCGAGGCCGCGCGTTCATTGTCACCCGTCAACATCACAACCCGGACACCCCGGGCCTTCAGGGCCTTCACGGTGGCCACAGCATCGGCCCGCAGCTCATCCGCCAGCGCGATAATACCCAAAACCTGACTGCCCTGCGCCACGGCGATGACAGTATTGCCCTCGCTTTCCAGCGCGGCAACCGGTAGCGCAGACAAGTCCAGTCCGCTCGCCTGCATGAAGGCCGGCGAGCCCAGACGCGCTTCCTGCCCACCCCACTCGGCGATGACACCCTTGCCCGGAACCGCTTGGAAATCCTTCACCGCGGCAGGAGTATTTCCGCCGTGATTTTCGGCATAATCCACGATGGCGCGGGCCAGAGGATGCTCGGAATTATGCTCCAGGGCATGCGCAACGCCCAGAAGCGTCTCCACCGGAATACCCACCGCCGGATGAATGGCGGCAACCGTGGGACGCCCTTGGGTTAGGGTGCCGGTCTTGTCGACAATGATGGTCTTAAGCTTCTCGGCCCGCTCCAGCGCATCGGCATTGCGGAACAGAATGCCGGACTGCGCACCACGCCCCGTCCCGACCATGATAGCCGTCGGCGTCGCCAGACCCAACGAACACGGGCAGGCAATGACCAGAACGGATACGGCAGAGACGAGGCTCCATGTCGCGGAGCCGGTCACGGCCCAGCCGATCAGGAAGGTGAGAACGGCAATGCCGATGACGGCAGGCACGAAAATGCCCGAAACCTTATCGGCCAGACGCTGCACATTGGCCTTCGAGCCCTGTGCCTGCTCGACCATTTTCACGATCCGGGATAGCGCCGTATCCGCACCCACGCCGGTTGCCCGAACACGCAGCGCGCCATTGGCGTTCATCGTCCCGCCAAAGACCTCGTTGCCAACTTCCTTGAGAACCGGAATGCTCTCACCCGTAAGCATGGACTCGTTGACTTCGGAGGCTCCCTCAATGATCTCGCCATCCACCGGCACACCCTCGCCCGGACGCACGACGAAAATGTCCCCGACATGCATGTCCGCAACTGCACGATCCACAATCCCACCATCACGCTCGACATGCGCAGTCTGCGGCTGAAGCTGGAGTAGGCTCTCAATCCCTGCGCTGGCCTTGTTCTTGGCACGACTCTCCATGAGCTTGCCAAGCGAAATCAGTGTAATAATTGACGCACTGGCTTCAAAATAGACATGCTGATGAAGCCCGAACACCACCACAACCGCACTGAACAGCCAGGCAATGGATGTTCCCAGCACGACCAGCACATCCATATTGGCCGAGCCGCCGCGGACAGCGTTCCAGGCCCTGCCATACAGATGCGCGCCACAGAAAAACTGCACGATCGTAGCGAACAGGAACTGTACCGAAACCGGTACGATCATGCGTCCGAAGAACATGCCGATCATCTCGGCAAAGAGCGGCAGGGACAGGATGAGCGTCAAGATGAAGCGGTTGCGCTCACGCCTCCAGATGACGGTCCGCTTGGCCTTCGGATCTTCGCGCGTGCCTTCATCCAAACGTTGTGCGCCAAATCCAGCCTTCTCGATCTTTCCAATCAAAAAATCTGGTTCGACCACGCCAGGAATGTAATTAATATGCGCCCGTTCGGCCGCAAAATTCACGCTGGCTTGCACGGAGGGCTGACGGTTCAGTATCTTTTCGATCCGCGCTGCACAGGCCGCACATGTCATGCCGGACAGCGACAGGTCGAGACTCTGTTCATCCACGGAAAAACCAGCGCGTCGCACGGCGGCCACGACACTCTCAATGGAGGACGGCGCATTTTCGAAAACGACCTGCGCACGTTCAGAGGCGAAATTGACGGTAGCGCTGACGCCCTCCTGACGGTTGAGGACTCTTTCAATCCGCGCAGCACAGGCGGTGCAGGTCATACCACCGATGGGGAAACTGATCGTTTCTGACATCTGGAAAGTGTCCTGTAGGCTAGAAGAATTCTACAAATGGTTCGTAAGAAATATACCCCACCACCCTATTTTTCAAGAACAGAAAAGACGATGTTTCTATCGCCAAGAACAATCTCATGATCGTGAAAGCGGACGGGTTTCTTTGATGTTGAGGAGCAGCGGACCTAATGATCAACACGAAGCATTTTCCCGGACTATGGATTTTGAAGCCTTCCACCCCGATCTGGACAAGACTCTGGCATATCCCGACGGAAGCAAGGGCAGACGGCGGCTTTTTTCCGGTACTGATGTTCAGAATCCTGGTGATCCAGACGCTAAACAATTTGTCGATAAACGGATAAAGTATCTGGTCAACGATCGCCTCTCCTTCATGAGCTTTCTTGGTCTGGGGCGTTCAGATCAGGTTCCGGATGCCAAAACGATCTGGCTGTTTCACGAACGTCTGAAACAGACGGGGGCCATTGAAAGACTGTTTGAGCGCCTTGATGCGACCCTACGTAACGCCAGCTATCTGCCGGCGTGTGGCCAGATCCGGGATGCCACACTGGTGCCCCCAAAGCAGCGCAATACCAACGCCGAGAAAGCGGATCTTCGAGAGGGAAATATGCCGCCGTCAGTGATGGCCCGCGATTGAGAGAGAGGCTGTTGTATAAGCCAGTACGTCATCAACCGTTTGGGCAGACACGGCCGATCGTTCAAAGGCAATGAAGACTCCGTGGAAAAGCAGAACTTGGTCTCAAAACTTCACGAAAAAAGCCAAGTCTCAAACCGATGCCCCAGCGTATCCAGAAGTCGAATACTGGAAAGTCCGTGATCAGCGCACGTATCGAGTATGTCTTTTCTGATCAGAGGTCGCAGACTGGGCTGTTCGTCCGGACAGTTGGCCCGCGCGAGCCAGCATGAGGATCGGGCTGACCAATATCGTCCACAACATGCACCACTTCCTCTGCCTGGAGAGGATCAGCGCGAGCGCGTAGCCACGCCAAAAGCCCAAAATCAGAACCACATTACATCAACCAACAGTTCTTCGATCACCCCACATGGCAGACTTGGCCGCACCACCTTTTCAAAAGGAGGCGTGTCGCGCCTCAGGAAACGACGTCAAATCCCGTATCTTCGACAACTTCCCTTAAAGCGGCGACCGAAAGCTGGGCCGGATCATAGGACACCGTGACCTTTCCTCTATCGAGCACGATGTCGACGCCCTTTACACCATTCACGGCCTCAAGGGCACGCTGGAGCTTGCCGAAACAGCCATTGCAGGACATTCCCTCGACCGTCATGTGCGCTGTTTCTGTCATGTCACGAAATCCTTCAGAGTGAGAGTCACACCCCTGTAACGAGACCCCACCATACGGTTCTGGGGTATAGTATATAACCACTCACAACAAAACTATTCTGGCCATAATCTAATTTCACTATTTTATTACGTTTTATATGCCATTGTGGGGTAAGATTGTACCTGTTGTCCGCGAAACAGATTCGACAAGTCATTTTTTCTGCGTCCCGAAAAATAATCTTTCCATATCCCCCCTGCGGGTATACTCTCATATGACATTCAAACGATGGATCGCTCTATTTTTTACCCTACTGCTGGGACTTCTGATGGTCAGGACACATGCCCGGATATGGATTGGCCTGCTGGCCTGCCTGCTGATGCAGGTCGGGCTTCTTCTCAGCACGTCTACCGTGCAGGCTCGGACTGCAGTCCCCCATCAGATGGCCATGGTGATGCACCACAAGACCCATCATCAGAAACCCAACAGTCCGGACTGCTGCAACACGTCAGCCTTCCATGCGATTTCCTATCCCCAGCAGTCTCCTGAAGGCTGCTGCCATACACATGCAGTCTCGACCGACCCCATGCTGACCGTGACGTCCATCCAGCCTTCGAGTCCCGTCACTCTCGTTACGCGCGCCTTTACGTCCGGACGGCACGACCGTTTCAACGGCACCGACTGGATCCCGGCCTCCCCCCCGCCGAAGCTCCGCGCGATCTGACACACGCCTGACAGGCGTGGACCCGTCCTGCTGCCTGCAAGGGACAGCCAGGACCTGCTCCTCTGTCATTTTTGCGGATTTTTCTCATGACCTTTCCGTCCCGCATCCGGGGCGGCCTGACACGACGGCGTTTCGTGACGGGGATTGGTGCAGGCGGCCTGCTGGTTTCCCTGCCCCGAAGCTCGCACGCATTCTCGTCCAAGGCCTCTTCTGGCATCATACCCCCCATGCCGTCCGACCGGTGGGATCTGAAGATCGGTCACACGCGCATCTCGCTCGATGGCAAAACCATGCACGCGCCAACCGCTGGTGGCACGGTGCCCGGCCCGATCCTACGCTGGAAACAGGGCGATACCGTCAGCATCAACGTCACCAACACGCTGAACGAGCCTACCTCGATCCACTGGCATGGCATCCGCACGCCCTCAAACATGGATGGCGTTCCGGGGCTGAGCTTTGGTGGCATCGCCCCCGGCGAGACTTTTACGTACCGCTTCAAACTCCATCAAAGCGGCACCTACTGGTATCACAGTCACTCCGGAATGCAGGAAGCGATGGGCCTGTATGGTGCGATGGTCATCGACCCGCGCCACCCGGACCCGAACGCCTGCGACCGCGATTACGTCATTTTCCTCGCCGAATGGACGGATGTCATGCCCCATGACATCGTCAGCAACCTCAAGATGCAGGACGATTATTACGTCTTCCGCCAACGCACGGCCGCATCCTTTCCGAAGGAAGCGCGCGAGGCCGGAAGTGCGGGTGCAGCGCTTTCAGGCCGTCTGGCCTGGTCGAAAATGCGCATGGCCGCAACCGATATCGCAGACGTCTCGGGCGCGATCTACACCTACACGCTGAACGGCCACGCCCCGGACATGAACTGGAGCGGCCTGTTCAACCCCGGCGAAAAAGTGCGCCTGCGTTTCATCAACGGCTCGACCATGACGTTCTTCGATGTCCGGATTCCGGGGCTCGAAATGCTGGTCGTACAGGCGGACGGCAACGATATCGAACCCGTCCCCGTGGACGAATTCCGCATCGGCGTGGCGGAAACCTATGACGTAATCGTCCAGCCGAAGGACGACCGCGCCTATGCCATTTTCGCCCAGAGCGAGGACCGCACCGGCTACGCAAGCGGCACCCTCGCCCCCTACGAAGGCATGATTGCGCCTCTCCCGCCAATGGACCCACGCCCGGTCCGTACCATGGTGGATATGGGCATGGGGAACATGAAACCCGGCGAAAGCATGCAGGACATGGATATGTCCGCAGACATGTCGGGCATGAAAATGGAGGGCGACGTGGCCGGCATGGACATGAACCACATGGCCATGCCGAAAATGGAAGTGGACGACCCCGGCCCGCCTCCCATCAATGTCGAAAACCAGATGCGCGCCATGATGCCCGTCGACCGAACCGGCAGCCCCGGCGACGGTCTGGAAAACAACGCCCGCCGCGTCCTGAACTATAAACAACTCCGCGCCACACGCCCCGGAGCGGACCTGCGACCGCCGACGCGGGAAATCATCCTGCACCTGACCGGCAACATGGAACGCTATATCTGGGGCATGAACGGCCGGAAGTTCTCGGAATCCGGCCCCATCCGCCTCAAACTCGGCGAGCGCGTTCGCTTTACGCTCATCAACGATACCATGATGGAACACCCGATCCATCTGCACGGCCTGTGGAGCGAGCTGGAAAACGGTCAGGGCGATTACCGCCCCTACAAGCACACCATCATTTCCCAGCCGGGTTCGAAGCTGAGCTATCTCGTGACAGCCGATACCCCTGGCATGTGGGCGTATCACTGCCACTTGCTATACCACATGGATCTGGGCATGTTCCGCACGGTGATCGTGGCATGAAACACGCCCTTTCCCCTGCAGTTCTGGCCCTTACAACTCTGTCATCCCTCGCACTGGCATCCGGCACGGCCTGCGCCGACCAGCCGGTCTATCACGCCGCCGATGCGCCGGAGGCGACGCCGGTCGTCTATATCGGCAACATCAAACCCTCGATGGATCAGGGCACCTGGCTGCATGGTATCTTCAATGAACTTGAAGGCCGCTATGCACCCGGCGGCACCGATTTCCGCTGGGATGGCGAAGCCTGGTTCGGCGGTGACTACAACAAGATCTGGCTGAAATCCGAAGGCACGCTGGAAAAAGGGCGCATGAGCGATGGCGACCATGAACTGCTCTATACACGCTCCATCTCGTCCTACTGGAACCTTCAGGGCGGCGTACGGATGGACCTCGATGACGGCCCGACCCGCACCTGGGGCGCGTTCGGCATTCAGGGTCTGGCGCTGTACGAGTTCGAGTTCGAGGCCACGGCCTATGTCAGCGATCGCGGACGTTTCGCCACCCGCGTGGAAGGCTCTTACGACTTCCTGCTGACCAACCGTCTGATCCTTCAGCCGCAGGCCGAGTTCAATTTCTACACGAAATCCGATGCGGGACGTCAGGCTGGCGCCGGCCTCTCGGATGTCGATGCAGGTCTGCGTCTGCGATACGAACTCTGGCGGAAATTCGCGCCCTACATAGCCGTGACCTACTCCGGATATCTCACTCAGGCCCGCCGGATCGCCCGTGACCAGCACGACGACACCGGCTCTGTCCGCTTCAGTCTCGGCGTCCGAAGCTGGTTCTGATCATCGATTTTCCATTAAAACAACGCCGAAAGCCCGACATCATGCGCAAGATTTTCCTCGCACTGACCGCCCTTCTCGCCACCAGCACAGCTTACGCCGATCCGTCTATGCTCGGCATGGACATAAGCCATGTGGATGTGGGCGGCAAAAGCCCCATGACCATGTCGTCCTCCAAAACACAAGACCCGATGGCCGGACTGAACATGAATCAACAGATGGCCCTGTGCGCGCATCTTGAGATACTCAACAAACAGAACACCCCGCTGGCGCCGAAAATGAAGCAGCAGCGCGCCGCGTGTCAAAAAATGAATATGGGTATGACGAGCCAGTCAGCACCAAGCGAAACGCTGGACCGCTGAAAGCACAGGCGTTTCAGCGCATCATCCGGCGAACGACCTGGAGAAGCTCGTCAATCGCGTCTTCCCCTCCGTCGTCCTGCACCGCACGACGCACACAGCCATTGGCGTGGGAGGACAGGATCTGAATGGACACACCATCCAGCGCCGACTTGATGGCGGAAATCTGGGTCAGGATATCCACGCAGTAGCGGTCGTTCTCGATCATGTTGAGAACACCGCCGACCTGACCTTCGATCCGGCGTACGCGGTTCGTCAGGGCTTTCTTACGGGGCTGCTCGACACGACGGCTGTCATCGTCCAGCGGCGCGCAGCTCTCACAGACAGCCGCTGCATGTTCTTTATGGGATAGTGCCATTCCAGGATCCGCCCTCTGCCAGAACATTTCGAACGTAACATCATGGGTTCATACCCGCCCAGTCTGGCACCCACAGGCCGGTGTATGCCCCCCTGCGACGGGAATTGCCAGTCCAACGATGCATCTGCGTGTTTCGGGATCGAAAAAAAAACGAGCCCCTTCGCAGAACAAAGAACATTCTGTTTCTACACTACCAAACAGGCCTTTCTTTTTATTCCGAGCGCTTCTTCCGCCTTCTGTCGCCCCAGCAGGGGTTTTCATAAAATTTATTTCTGAGGAGCTCCGGATGCAAATCATTCTCACTCCTCTTCCCGGACGGGCAGGATGCGCCTATCTAGGATGAAGGCCGAAGCCTTTGAGCCCGCGCCATCTTACCGGGGTACCGAACTGATGCTGTATCTGGATACACTACCCAAGGGCACTCATGCCGTGATCGAGAAGATCGAGCAGCGCGCGCCTCTGGACCCGATCGCCACACGACTGGAAGAGCTGGGCTTCGTCCCCGGCGAGGCCGTCCAGGTAGTCGCGACCGGGCCGATGGGCAGGGATCCGATCGCCGTGCGTCTGGGAACGTCGCGCTTTGCCCTGCGCCGGGGCGAAGCCGCCCGCGTGGGCCTGCGGACTGCCGCCTGATCTCCATGAGTTCGACAGCCTCGACACAAACGCCCGCCCCCAGCCTGCATATCGCCCTTGTCGGCAATCCGAACTGCGGCAAGACGTCCCTGTTCAACCAATTGACGGGAAGTCGGCAGAAGGTTGCGAACTATGCGGGCGTGACGGTCGAGCGCAAGGAAGGGTTTTTCACAACCCCCAGTGGCCGGGCGGTTCGCGTGTTGGACCTGCCGGGCGCCTACAGCCTTGATTCAACGAGCCCGGACGAGGACGTCACGCGTGATGTCTGTCTGGGACGTCACCGCTCCGAACCCCAACCCGAAATGCTGGTCGCCGTCATTTCGGCGACCAATCTGCGACTGCATCTGCGCTTCCTGCTGGAACTCAAACAGCTCGGCCTCCCCGTCATCGTCGCGCTGAACATGATGGATGAAGCCCAACGCAACGGCCTTCAGATTGACGTGGCCGGTTTGCAGGCCGATCTGGGCATGCCCATCGTCCCGGTCGTCAGCCTCAACCGCGCCGGCGTGGTGCCACTTCTGCAAGCCCTCGACCTGCCTCTTCCCGCCCCTCCCCCCCCCCTTCCGGCGGGGATCGATCCCCATATGGAAGTGCGGCGGCTTCTGGCGGTTCATGTCGTGGACCCATCCGCCGGAAAGGATCGCCTGACAGACCGTCTGGACCGGCTGTTCCTGCATCCGATCTGGGGACCGGTCATTCTTCTGGTCGTGCTGTTCGTCATGTTCCAGACCGTCTTCGCCTGGGCGCAGCCACTCATGGACGGGCTGGACAGCGGGATTTCGACATTCGGGCAGATCGTTCTCAAGCCATTACCGGACGGTATCCTGCACAGCCTTCTGGCCGATGGCGTGATTGCTGGTGCAGGCACGGTCATCGTGTTCCTGCCGCAAATCCTCATTCTGTTCCTGTGGATCCTCGCCCTGGAGGAATCCGGCTATCTGCCACGCGCGGCGTTCCTACTGGACCGGCTGATGGCACTGGCCGGGCTGAGCGGCCGCTCTTTCATTCCGCTGCTGTCGAGCTTCGCCTGCGCCATTCCGGGCATCATGGCGGCCCGGACGATCCAGAACCCACGGGACCGCCTGGTCACAATCCTGATCGCGCCACTCATGACGTGCTCGGCCCGTCTGCCAGTCTATACGCTGCTAATCGGCGCATTCGTGCCGCATCATACAGTGCTCGGGATTTTCGGGCTTCAGGGGCTGGTACTGTTCGGACTCTATGCCGTGGCGATCGTCAGCGGCGTGATTGCTGCCCGTGTCATGACGAGGGGGGTCAAATCCGAAGAACATCCGCTGCTGCTCGAACTCCCCCCCTATCGCCGCCCGAACCTCAAAAGTCTCGCACTCGGACTGTGGCAGCGGGCCGTGATGTTTCTCTCGCGCGTGGGCACGATCATCGTCTCGCTGAACGTGCTGCTCTGGGCGCTGTCGAGCTTCCCGCTACCGCCCGCGGGCGCTCCAGGTGCGGCCATCGATTACAGTCTGGCCGGACGCATCGGCCATCTGATGCAATGGGTCTTCGCCCCCATCGGCTTCAACTGGCAGATCTGCGTTTCGCTGATTCCGGGTCTTGCGGCGCGTGAGGTGGCCGTCAGTTCACTGGCGACCGTCTATGCCATCGGGGCCACGGATGACGGCGCGGCCGACAAACTCCTGCCACTGCTCTCGACACAGTGGAGTATGGCTACCGCATTCTCGCTGCTGGCGTGGTATGTTTATGCGCCGCAATGCATTTCCACGCTGGCTGTCATGCGACGGGAAACCGGCTCCATCAGAACCGTTCTATGGGCTGCGGCGTATCTGTTCGGGCTGGCCTATCTAGCTGCGTTCCTGACCTATCACATCACCCGCGCCATTACGGGAGTTCCCTGATGATCGAAGTTGCTGTTGCCCTGCTGATTGTCTGCGCCGCCGCCATTTACTGGTATGCGCGCCTCTTCCCTCAGGGCTGGGGCCGCCTGCGCACGGCCGTGGGTCTGTCCGCACCACAGCCCACCATCAGTAAGGGTTGCGGCGGCTGCTCGGGCTGTGACCGTTCTGGTAAGGGCGGCTGCCACTAAAACAGCCGCACTACGAGGGCAGAATTCCTGAAGGTCCGGACTGTTGCGCTCGACTGCAAAGCTGGCATAGACAGCGCGTAACCGCGCTTGTCCGTCGTGGTCTTCAGATGCAGCTTCTCTCTACGGACCCGACTGACCCGCTCTTCACAGAGCACGAGCAGCTTTTTGCTAATATCTAGGAGAGCATAGCCCCTTCGCGTCCACCGGATACGGCTCGACCTCAACCTGAGCCATCTCCAAGCAGGCAGATTTCGAGAAGTGCAGGCGCATGTCGCTTGATGCCAATTTCGAGACGCTGGAATATGCTCGCTCGGCCTGACGGTTGCGATCAACATCATCGCAGATCCGTCCTGGATTCGGGAACGCTTCGAAGCCGTGCGTCAGTGGTGTCTCGAAATCCCGGATATCTTGAACATCTCCGTCACGAAACCCTATCCAGGCGCCTGAACACGCGCGATTATCGCCTGTTCGACATCCAGAGCGCCGTCCTACCGGCCACCCTGCCCGAGGTCTACTAAGGAACTGATCAAGCCGCAGCAGGTGCTGAACACCAAGCACATGGGCTGAGAAGCGCTGAAAGGCACGGTCAGGATGGTGGCGGGAGTGGGCTGAGGCGCCAGACATTCTCCGACGCCGGGCAGCGGCCTTTCAACCCGCCTTCAACGGCCCGACTTTCCAGAAGCGTCAACGCGTAGGCCAGACCATAACATTCGCGCAGGAACGTCTCCCTGACGGAAAAAGGCGGTCCCTTCAGGCAGGACTGGTCGTAGTCAAGTGTAACGAGGAGTTCGGGAACCGGGCCGGTCAGGGATAGGAGATGAGCAGCATAGGCCCGACGCAGGTCTTCTGGCAGGGCGATCAGCGCGGCACGATCGTAAATACCGCCCATCGGGCCAAGCAGATCGGGCGTCAGATCGAAAATATTGCCTGCAAAAATACGAATATTCCCGGCGGAAAAACAACGCAACGGCCCTACATCCACAATGTCGGGCGTAATGCCGAGGTCGCTAAAAAACCGGCGCACGGCGATATCGCTCAGCTCACATCCGGTCACGTGAAAGCCTTGCTCCGCGAGCCAGACCATGTCCTGACTCATGCCGCACAGAGGCACGAAAATCCGCGCTCCCTCTGGAAGATCCAGCGCCCCAATATGACGGGTCAGGAGCGGATTGGCCTGTGGTTCATGAAAGCCCGTCTCGCCGCGCTCCCATTTTTCCTGCCAGAAAACGGCATTCAATTTTACGTCCATAAATCCGGCTTGCTTCCTGCTTTTTCCGACTGAGACTGTGCCGGGTTCTGCTGGCGAGACAATGGCATGTGTCGGGAAAATGTGAGAAAAGCCGCTCATGGTCATGCTCACCCCCTCCCAGCGGCAGGCGCTTGATGAAATCATTTCCGCACATGCCGCAGGACGGCCGACGCATCTTCTGACGGGATATGCGGGCAGCGGAAAAACGACGCTGATGCAGGCTGTTGCCCGGCATTTCATGAGCGAGAAAAAGGTGGTGGTCATCACAGCCCCTACCCACAAGGCCACTGCCGTCCTACGCTCAAAAGTAGACCGGGACGTTGATTGCCGCACGATCCAGAGCCTGCTGAGCCTTCAGCCATCCTCACAGGGCACGACCACAACCCTCGTGCGCTCCAAGAGGCCGCAGACAATCGCCGACGGGGTCGTGATCGTCGATGAATGCTCCATGCTGTCCGCGGAACTGATGAACTGGATCCGCGATCTTCTGCGTTACTGCTTCGTGCTGTTCGTAGGCGATCCGGCCCAGCTTCCACCCGTGGGAGAGGCTGCGTCCCCGTCCTTTTCAGTCCCCTCACGCTCCCATCTCGAAACCGTCGTTCGGCAGGCGGCGGGTAATCCTATCCTGGAAGCCGCCACCATCATCCGCCACAGTCAGGGAAGTGAAGTCGACTGGAGCTGGGTACGCGATGCGCGTCAGGACCAGATGGGCCTGTTCCTGCCCAAGGATGTGGAGAGCTGGGTACGCAAGGCCTTCCTGTCCGACGCTTTTGAGGCCGATAACGACTGGTGTCGCTATCTGTGCTGGACGAATGCACGTGTGCATCAGATCAACCGGATGGTCCGGCTCTGGCGCTATGGCGGCGAAACACCCACCCCTTTCATGCCCGGCGAGCGTGTCGTATCCCGCTCGCCCTTCTCCATCCAGCAGGAAGAAAGCGGACCGCGTCAGGCCATCGCCACGAACGAGGAAGTCCTCGTCATGGACATCAAACCCGGTCGGCTGTCCTACAAATTCGAGCTCTGCAAGGACATCCCGGCCTGGGTCGCGGATCTCGCGTCATGGGAAGTGACACTCCTGACCATGGCGGGCGAGGAAATTACCGGCCATATCGTGCAGAATCCGAAAGGTCTGGAGGCCGTGGATCGGCGGCTGATGCAGGAAGCGAAACAGCAGCACCGACGCTGGAGCCACCGCTTCGCATTTCACAACGCGCTACTGCAGCTTCAAGCGATCTATGCCATGACGGTCCATACGGCTCAGGGCAGCACGTTCAGAAACGTGTTCGTGGATCTCGGCGATATCGGCCGCCGCGCCCGGCAGAACCCGCTGGAGACGCAACAGCTCTGCTACGTAGCGGTGACGCGGGCGACCGACATGGTGTTCCTCGTCAACACGGCGGGTCTTTCCGCACGATAGGCCGCGACGCCCACAGCGAGGCCAGAATGGACCCCGAAACATTGTGCCAGATGGAGAACACTGCTCCTGGTAGCGCCGCCAGCGGCGAGAAATAAAGCCGTCCCAGCGTCGCGGCGAGACCCGAGTTCTGCATCCCGACTTCCAGCGCCAGCGTACGACAGACCGTTTCGTCAAAGCCGAGCAGCCGCCCGCCCCAGTAGCCTCCCAAAAGCCCGATCCCGTTATGCAGGATAACCGCCAGAAGCATGATCGGGCCAGCCTCTTTCAGGGACGGCCCCACGCCCGCGACGATGGCCCCGATGATAAGCAGTATCGATATCATGGCCACAAACGGCAAGGCTGGCTCGACCCGGCGAACCACACGGTGGCACAGGGTATTCAAAATCACCCCCGCCAGAACGGGCAGCGCCACCATCGTCAGAATACTGCGAAACAACGCCCAACTATCCACGGCGACACCCGCAGACACATAGAACCGCACCAGAAGCGGTGTCGCGACGATCCCGAAAAGGGTTGAAAACGCGCTGATGCTGACCGAAAGCGCGACATCCCCACGCGACAGATAAATCATGACATTCGAAGCCGTGCCGCTCGATACGCAGCCAACCAGGACCATGCCCGTTGCCAACGCAGGCGGCATCGACAGCAGATGTGCAATCCCCCAGGCCGCGAGCGGCATGACGAGATAATGCAAGCCCACGCCCGCCAGAACCGGCGCGGGACGGCGCAGAATCCGGCCGAAATCAGCAGGCGTCAGCGATACGCCCATCGTGAACATTACGAAGGCCAGAAGCGGCGTGATAACAGGAACCAGCGTCAGAAACGGTCCGGGCCGCAGCAGTGCGAGGGCGGACACCAGAACAGCCCAGAAGGGAAAGAGGCGCGTCATCATCGAAGCGGAACCGAGGGAAAAAAATATTTCTCAGGAGACATTCAACTCATCTTGGTGGAGATGACAGGAATGCCCTTATGCCGGGCAACAGCCGGCCCGTCATCCCTTCCAATGGAGAACGCAGAACAGAGGCAGCCCGAAAAATACCATTAACGCGCTAGGGACTGGCCTGCGTTTATTACGCTTAAGAAAGCCGACGAGCGTCTTCCTGCATTTAGCGAAAGAATACGCACAACCCCCTCAACAACCCATGCGCCATCAATAACTACTCATTCAAATAACATCCTGAAATAAATTGAATTTATTCACATTATTTTTATTTATTATTTAATTAAATATAAAATTTTTATTATAAATAATCGCTACATCCTATAATATATCCCCACATCTTCCGGTATAGTATTTCGTTTTTCTTTTAATTACCTCGGCCATGCTTCCCTGATTGTTGGGACTGCAGCTTGGCGCCCTGTTCATGGTCATGGCGTATGACAGGCGCTCCGCATCATGCTGGGCCGTCAGACGCCCTTGTGCTGCTGGTGTCTGGCTGCGGCCTGTCTTTCATACTCTAGGCTTTGGCTAAATCGACGGGCGTGTTCCGCTCTGTCTTTCCGGTCCGGGTGACAAGATTTTACCGGAATTTTCTGCTAGACTTGCTATCCGACCTACGTCTGATCGGCAGGAAACGGCGGTCCATGACTAAGGTCGTCCGGGTCGGGCAAATCGTCCTGAGCATGGAGCAACTAATCGCCCATACCAAAGCCACCAACTCCGGATCCAAAGACCGATGACGTCATGCCACCTTTTCAATGGGCGGAAACCAACAGTAGCCTCCGACTAATCCTCTCCAGCATCACGGGATGTCTCATCATTCGAGTTAACTGAGACGGCGGAACAACATTCTGGAAGAAGCCTGAAGCAGCCTCCCGAATCCGTAATATCAGGGCACAAAAATGAAAGTTATGATGTCCCCCCCCTGAAAGAGCTCCTCGCCCGGAGCATTCCGCCGCTTCAGGGGCGATGATGGTCCTGAAATGATTTTTTAGGTTTCCGTAATACGATCAAAGTGCCAAAAGCCCTCGCGTTCGGGGCGCTCAGGTCGCCGTTCCAGTCAGGAAGTCCGTCGTGTTCAAAACGCTCTCCGGCCCGGTGATCGCGGGCCTCTGCGCCCTGTTCGCCTCGACCTTTATTGCGGTGACGACCGAGGTCGCACCGGTTGGTCTGCTGATCGACATGGCCAAGTCCTTCAACATTACGGAAGGTCATGCCGGGCTAGCCGTCAGCGCCTATGCGCTGCTCGTCGCATTCGGGGCCGTGCCCATCACAATCGCCACGAGCCGCATGGACCGCAAGATGCTCATGCTGCTCTGCTTGGCAGGATACGTCATCTCCAACCTGATTTCCGCCATGGCGCCAAACTTTGCCATTGTCTGTGCAGGACGCGCCCTGGGCGGCTTGTCACACGCGCTGATGATGTCCATTGCGGCCGCCTATGCGGCCCATCTGGTGCCCGAGCGCATGACCGGGCGCGCCATTTCCTTTGTCTTCGGCGGCACATCGCTAGGATCGGTTCTGGGCGTTCCGGGAGCGGCTGCGATCAGCCAATTCGCAAGTTGGCGCGTAGCCCTTTACGTCATTGCGGGCCTAGCGACTCTGCTGACGATCTTCATTGCGCTCTATCTTCCGCCCGTTCGCGGGGCGGACACAAAGGCGCTCAAGGTTCCAACCATCCGCTCCCCACAGGCCGCGCGCATTTTCGGCGTCGTGATCGGCGTGAATGCTGTGTTCTTCTTCGCCCATAACCTGCTCTACACCTATGTCTCCCCGCTTCTGTTATCACATGGCCTGCCGGAGCACCTGCTGAGCGTCGCACTTCTTATTACTGGCGGCGTCAGCATTTTCGGTCTGTGGGGTGCGGGGCAAGTCGTGGACCATTGGCCGGCAGCCGGACTATTCGGCGGCGGCCTAGCCATGCTCACGGGCATGATCCTGGTTTACGGACACTTGATTTCCGCATGGCCGAGCGTGGGCGCCGTCGGGCTATGGTGCATGGGTTATGCCGCTATCATCCCCTTCGTCATGTCGGGCGCAATCCGCGCGCGAGCGACCAGCGCGGATGTGGCCGGTGCCGCTATCAACGGCAGCAGCAATTTCGGTATTCTTCTGGGCTCCGCCATCGGTGGCCATCTTCTGAGCACGCTGGGCTTTGCGGTGCTGTGCCCGGCCTCCGTCATAATCGCGCTGGGCGGTATCCTGCTCGCAGCGTTCAATCCCGCAGCGTTTCCCCGCCGCCTCCAGCAGGACTGAAAAACTCCAGCGGACACTCCTAGGTGTTTGATCTCGTGGTTTGATGGTGTGCTATTTTCACGAGAGTAGAAGGAAGCCTTATGGGACAGAGACGTCATGGGAGCGCCACGACTACGTACGCCGTGCGAGCAGCAATACAGCGATCGCAGGCTTCGCTCGCGTCGCTGAGCAAGGAGTTCGGGATCAACCCGAAAACAGTTGCAAAGTGGCGGAAGCGACAGAGTGTCGAAGATCAGAAGACAGGCCCTAAAGAT
>NZ_BJMK01000002.1 GCF_006539125.1 Gluconobacter sphaericus NBRC 12467 | reverse complement strand
GCCTCAATGACTTCATGGCAGCCTATAACTTCGGGCGAAGACTCAAGACCCTGAACAGCCTCGCCCCTTATGAATACGTCTGCAAAATCTGGACTTCAGAGCCAGAAAAATTCATCACCAATCCAAACTACCAAAGCACGGGACTAAACACCTAGGAGCGGCTAGCTCCCAGCCGGGGCATTACCCGGATGAAGAGTAGTGCCGAAGCCAGTTCGACCAACGTCTGGGTCACGATCACGGCGGGCAGTAAAGGCGCCGCACCAGACACTGCGAGCGCAAGCGGCAACACGACCAGAGAGTTACGTGTGGCTCCACTAAAGGCAAGCGCGCGACCTGCGGGTGCCTCCAGCCTGAATAGCTTCGAAATACCCCAACCCAGAAAAGGCGCAAACACAGCAAAAGCCGCATAGATCGGCACGACATGCAGCGCAATGCTGGTCTCATGGACCAGCTGCGGGAGCATGGCCGCGATAACGATGAACAGAACGAGCGCCGTCACCGGCACAGGCAGCAGGCCCAGTACTGATGCGCCCCATTCGACTACCGAGCTTCGCTGTGCCCCAAACTGAACGAACCATGCCAGACACAGCGGAATGACGATCAGCCACAGAAACGCATGCAGGAAGGGCCCGACCTGCACCAACCGTGACACGCCATCGTCCAGAAAGAGACGGAGCCAGAGCGGGAGCATCACCATCTGCACCACCAGAAGGACGGGCGTGGACGCGAGAAGGAGTGCCGCATCCGCCCGCCCCATCTGGGCGAACGTCACCACCCAGTCAATACAGGGGCAGAGAAGCACCATCAGGATGCCCAGCCGGATCATTCCGTCCGCCGGTGCAAACGGAAGCAGCAGGGCCACCAGAGCGGGGACAGCCACGAAATTCGTGACCAGAAGCGCTGCGAGGAACCGGACCCTGCGGAAAGCCTGCCCCAGTCCCGTAAGCGGTATCTGAAGAAAGGTCACAAACAGCATCAGCCCCAGAACAGGATTGATGACCACGTCCCAGGACGCGGTTCCCACCATCACCAGCGCAGCCGCTGCCCCAAGAAGTACTGCAAAAAAATACAGTACAATCTGACGCTGCTCCAAAAGATCCCGCATCGAAGCTAGACTCATGGCGCATACCTGACAGTAGCAGATGAAAAAAGCCACCTTCCGCGCAGACACCCCATGCCGGATGTCAGGTCACGGCAGCGGGGCATCAGTCTGTCGTCGCATCTTCCGGCAGGGGCTGGATCTGACGCAGCTTTCCGTAGCGGTCATAATAAAAAACCGAAGTCCCGCGACGTTCGGCATAACCGTCCGGCTGTCCGTCCTTCGTCTGGAACAGCAGCCGGAAGGCATCCGGCTGCTCGATCACTTTATCCCCTGGCGGACGATACCGATACCGGCTGAAATCAGCATGGCTCTTGGGCAACGACGAGTTGTGATACAGGTCGTGCATGCTCGGCTTCTTGGGACCGTCATCCGCATCCTGCGCCACAGCCGTGCCAAGGGCCGCGCCGTAAACGGCAAAAGCGGCCAGTATTGGGACAATCAACCTGCGCATGAGGCTCTCCGGTCAGTGCGTTTGTGCGGGCACCTTAGGCGAAACGGTCTTCTGGCTCCAGCCACCTCCGAGCGCGCGATACAATGTCACAAGGTTCTGGAAGCGTGCGGCCTTGACCGTGATGGCGTTCTGCTGCGCCTGATAGAGGGTGCGCTGCTGTGTCAGGGTCGTCAGATAGCTGTCGATACCTGCCTTGTAGCGCATGTTGGCCAGATCGAACGCCTGCTGCGACTGCGCCACCAGTTCATCCATGTGGCGCTGCTGGCTCGTATAGGTTTCCCGTGCCGTCAACGCATCTGAAACTTCACGGAACGCTGACTGTACGGTCTTTTCATACTGTGCCGCATTCTGACGGGACTGCGCCTTGGCCATCATCAGGTTGCCTTCGCTCTGCCCCCATGTCAGCAGTGGAATGCTGATGGATGGGGAGATGCTCCAGGTTTCGGCACCCGGCGTGAACAGCTTGCGGAACTGAAGCGAACTGGTGCCTTCCGAAGCCGTCAGCGTAAAGCGGGGGAAGAACGCCGCGCGCGCTGCACCCACATTTGCATTGGCCCCAAGCAGGGTATGCTCTGCCGCACGGACGTCCGGCCGCTGCTCCAGCAGGTCCGAAGGAAGACCCTCCGGCAGATCCGCGATCATAGTCTGCGACCCGAAAGGCGCCGGTTTCGGCAGAGTCGATGGTAGCGGCGAGCCGACGAGAAGCTGAAGCGCATGCTCGTCATCCGCCAGAGCGCGCGTATACTGCGCCTCGTAGGCAGAAGCCTGCTCGACCTGTGTCTTGACCTGCGCCAGCGTCAGCGCATCCGTTTCGCCATTGTCATAGGAAAGCTGAGTCAATCGCAGCGTATCGCGCTCAGACGCCAGTGTGGCACGCGTCACCCGGAGCTGCTCGCGATCAGCCAGCCACTGGATGTAGGTCGTCCCGATCTGTGAGACCGTCGTGATGAGCACATTCCGCGCGTTCTCGACGTTGTTCAGCACCGTTTCCTTCTGCTGACGCGTCAGGTTACGAATACGGCCCCAGAGATCGATTTCATAAGACGAAAACCCGATCGACGTCTGATACAGACGCAGAGTCGAAATATGTTCGCCAACGCCAGGTGCAAACGAAAAACCTGCCGTGTCGGATGGCGCCACGAACATTCCCTGTCCACCAGCCGAGATGATCGGGAACAGCGACGCATTCTGGATCTCATACTGGCCGCGCGCAACGCCCACAGCATCAAGCTGCGCTGCAATGTCGCGGTTGTTTTTCAGAGCCAGTGCCACGAGCGCCTTCAACCGCGGGTCGGTGAAAAAATCCTCCCATCCGAGATTGGAAGCAGCCTGAGCCGCAGGCGTGTTCTTTGATGCCGTATCCGCGGGGTAACTGTTCTGGATGGCCTGCGTGGGCCGGTGGTAAACCGGCGCCATGTTACAGGCCGAAAGCATCAGCATTCCGGCAAATCCGGAAGTCAGTCCGAGACGGGCCTTCATGCGCCGTGCTCCCCTTCAGCGACAAGTGCCGCCTTATTGTCCAGATGGGCATACGGGTCCTTACGGTCCTTGATCCGGCTGACCCGGAACAGACGCAGCACCACTACGAAGAACACCGGCACGAAGTAGATCGCCAGCAGCGTGGCGGAGAGCATTCCGCCTACCACGCAGGTACCGATCGCTACACGCGCCGCCGATCCCGCACCTGTTGCAATCGCCAGCGGAAACACACCACAGACGAACGCGATCGAAGTCATGAGGATCGGACGCAGACGCTCGCGCCCGGCTTCCAGAACGGAATCTTCAAGGCTTTCGCCACTTTCAAAGAAGGCCTTGGCGAATTCCACGATCAGGATCGCGTTCTTCACGGACAAACCCACCGTCGTCAGCAGACCCACCTGGAAGTAGACGTCATTGGACAGCCCACGTCCCAACGTTGCCGCAATAGCCCCCAACACACCGAGCGGGAGCACGAGTAGCACGGCGAACGGAACCGCCCAGCTTTCATAAAGCGCGGCCAGACAGAACATGATCACGATCACGGCCAGTCCATAGAGCGGTGCGGTCGAGCCACCCGAAGCAAGCTGTTCGAAGGACAGACCAGTCCATTCGTAACCGATGCCGCGCGGCAGCTTGGCCAGAAGTTTCTCCATTTCCGCCATGGCCTGCCCCGAGCTTGCGCCCACGGCCGGCTGCCCCTGGATTTCGTAGGAGTTCAGACCGTTATAGTCCTCGACCTTCTGCGGACCGTTGACCCAGTGCCCCGACGCAAACGCATTGAACGGCACCATCGTCCCGATCGAATTGCGGACATACCAGCGGTTCAGATCCTCCGGCGTCATACGCGCCCAAGCCTCACCCTGGATATAGACCTGCTTGACGCGGTCATTGCGCATGAACTGATTGACGTAAATGGAGCCCAGAGCGCCTTCGAGCGTCGTGTTGATGTCTGCATTAGTCAGACCCAGCGCATTGGCGCGCTCACGGTTGATGTCCAGACTGAACTGCGGCGCGTCCTCCATACCCAACGGACGGACTGCCTGAAGGAGCGGATTTTTCGCCGCTTCGCGCAGGATCTGGTTTCGCGCGGCCAGCAGGGCGTCATGACCCAGATGCCCAGTATCTTCCAGCTCCAGATCGAAGCCGGTCGCATTGCCCAGCTCCATCACGGCCGGAGGATTGACGGCGAAGATCTGCGCTTCCGGATCCATCCAGAAATGCATCATGATCTCGCGCGATATGGTCATGGTCGTATGTTTCGAGCCTGGGCGCTGATCCCACGGCTTCATACGAATGAAGAACGCACCCGCACTTTGCCCCTGACCCGCGAAGCTGAAGCCCGACATAGTGAAGACGGATTCAACATACTGGCCATAGGTTTTGAGAACATAGTCGGTAATCTTGCGGTTCACGGCCGCCGTCTGCGCCTCGGTCGCACCGTTGCGCATCGTGACCTGACCGAAGATGATTCCCTGATCCTCATCCGGCAGGAAGCCGCCCGGCACCCGTATGAACAGGAATGCGACCAGACCGGTCAACAGCGCGAACCCGATCATGCTGACCACCGGCACCCGGATCAGCCACTTCACACCACCGATATAGCCGTTGGTCAGACGATCGAACGTCCGGTTAAACCAGGCCGCGGGACCACGTTCATGGCTCTTATGGGTCGGCTTGAGCATGGTGGCACACAGCGCCGGCGTCATGACCATCGCCACCAGAACCGACAGCCACATGGCTGCGACAATGGTGATGGAGAACTGGCGATAGATCACACCCGTGGAACCGCCAAAGGCCGCCATCGGCAGGAACACCGCCGTCAGCACCAGCACGATGCCCACAAGCGCGCCCGAAATCTCGTCCATCGAGACACGGGCCGCTTCTTTCGGTGACAACCCTTTGTCCGTCATGACACGCTCGACATTCTCGACCACCACGATCGCGTCATCGACCAGCAGACCGACAGCCAGAACCATGGCCAGCATGGTCAGCGTGTTGATGCTGTAGCCCAGCATGGACATCAGCCCGAACGTTCCCAGCAGCACCACCGGCACAGCGATCGTCGGGATCAACGTCGCGCGGAAGTTCTGCAGGAAGATCAGCATCACGATGAACACAAGGACGATCGCCTCGATCAGCGTCTCAACCACTTCATGGATGGAGAGCGTGATGAACGGCTCGGTATCCAGCGGATAGACGAGCTTCAGACCCTGTGGGAAATAGCGGCTCAGCTCGTTCAGACGCGCACGGACAGCCGCTTCAGTCTTGAGCTGGTTCGCGCCCGGCGCAAGCTTGAGCGCCATCGCGGATGCGGGATGGTTGTTATAGACAGACCCAAGTGCGTAGCTCTGCGCTCCAAGCTCAACGCGCGCCACGTCCTTCAGACGCACCTGACTGCCATCCTGCTGCACCTTGAGCAGGATTTCCTTGAACTGCTCCGGCGTGCTCAGTCGCGTCGGACCAATAATGGTCGCATCAAAACTGATGCCCTTCTTGGCCGGGAGGCCACCCAGTTCACCCGAAGAAACCTGGATGTTCTGCGCCTGAATGGCAGACTGCACATCCCCGACCGTCAGGCCGAAATTGTACAGCTTCGACGGATCCAACCAGACGCGCATCGCATATTCGGAGCCGAACAAGGTATGATCGCCCACACCCGACACACGCGACAGCGGATCGGAAATGTTGGACGCCACATAATCTGCAATATCCTGCCCGGACATGCTGCCGTCTTCGGAAATGAAGGCCAGAACCATCATGAAGTTCTTGGTGGCCTTCGTCACGCTCAGACCCTGAGCCGTTACTTCGGTCGGCAGGCGCGGCTGCGCGAGCTGGAGCTTATTCTGGACCTGAACCTGCGCGATGTCAGGGTTTGTACCCTGCTCGAACGTGAGGTCGATCTCCATCTGTCCGCTCGCGTAAGACGAAGCCGACAGATATTCGAGATGATCCAGACCATACATCTGCTGAAGGATCGGACGGACAACCGTGTTGTTCACCGTCTCGGCAGATGCACCCGGATACATGACCGAAATGGCAATCTGCGGCGGGGCAATACTCGGATACTGCGCAATGGGCATGCGCGTAATCGCAACAGCACCGACAAGCATGATGATCAGACCGATCACCCACGCAAAGATGGGCCGGTCAATAAAGAAGCGGGACAGTGACATGCGGGGTTACTCCGCCTTTCCCGCAGGGGGTTCGGCAGGCACATCATGCGGTGCCACCTTCACACCTGGATGGACCTTCTGCAGGCCATTCACGATCACCCTGTCGCCCGCTTTCAGGCCATCAGAAACAAGCCAGGACTCACCGACCGTCCGCGAAACCTGAATGGAACGCTGGGCGACCTTGTTTTCACCATCCACGATCATGACGTAGGGATTACCCTTGGCATCCCGGGCGACCGCGACCTGCGGCACCAGAAGACCGTTCGGATCAATGCCTTCCTGAATGTGTGCGTGCACAAACATGCCCGGCAGCAGCAGATGATCGGGGTTTGGGAAAACCGCACGCATGACAAGCGTTCCGGTCGACGGATCAACCGTAACTTCGGAAAGCTGAAGCTTGCCGCGCGTCGGATATTCGGTGTTGTCTTCAAGACGCAGGCCTACCGCCGCCGCATCCGTTCCGTTCCGTTCCAGCTGCCCGTCCGCCAGCTCACGCTTCAGACGCAGCATGTCGGTGGCAGCCAGATTGACATCGACATAAATCGGATCGAGCCGGGTCACGACCGCAATCGCCTGTGTCTGACCCGCCGTCAACAGCGCACCCGGCGTATACAGCGTACGGCCGATCCGACCAGTGATCGGCGCACGAACATGCGTGTAGTTCAGGTTGACGGCCGCAGCTTCCACGGCTGCCGTCGCCTGCGCCACCTGAGCCTCAGCCTCTCGCGCTGTCGCCAGTGTATTGTCGAAATCCTGCGAACTCACGGCATGAGCCGCCACCAACGGACGATACCGCTTGAGCTGCCCATTCGCCCGTGCTGCAACGGCCTGTGCGTTCAGGAGCTGCGCCTTCGCCTGATCGTAAGCCGCCTGATACGGCGCGATATAGATCTGGAAAAGCTGCTGCCCGGCCTTGACGTCCGCACCCTGTTCGAAGTCACGCGAAACAATGACACCATTCACCTGCGGCCGGATCTGCGCCTGCTCATAGGCATCCGTCCGCCCCGGAAGGGACGTCTCAAGCGTGACAGGCTGCGTCTTCAACGTCACCACATCAACAGGCTGGGGCGGCATCTGCGGAGCGGCAGCTTTTTTCTGACAACCCGCCACCAGCAGCGGGAGTGCCAGAAACGGTACCAGAAAAGCACCCTTCCCACCCCAAGGACCGACCGGAGACAGGGCGGCAGAAGAATTCAAAGACATTTTCTGAAAAGAAGGCATGATACGGCCGCTATCCTGTGATACAGAAACCCGCTAGTTTCCTGCGAAGACGGAAACTAGCGGGTTTCTTTAACAAACGTCAATTCAGTCTGTGAAATAATATCGGAGTTGATCTTGAGCAGCCAGTTCGAAGACCGGAAACAGCCCTGCTGTGGCCGTCCCGCGCAGCTCGACGAAGCGGAAAGACGCATCCGGATACTTGATGCTGCCAGCTCGGTCCTGACCACACACGGCTATCATGCCGCATCAATGGACAGCATTGCATCATGCTCCGGAATGTCCAAGAAAACTCTCTACCAATTTTTCGACTCCAAGCAGATCCTTTTCGAAACCCTTATCCTTGAGCGGCTTTTCGCGCCCATAACCTACACACCACTCCCTACAGACCCGCTGGAAAAGCAGCTCCTGGGCCTGATGACCTGCATCGCAGCCTGCATGTTCTGCGACGAGCGACTGAGTCTGCTCCGCTCCGTCATCACGGAGACCAACCGCAATCCAGCAATCCGGCAACTGGTTGCAGATCTTTTCCAGCTTTCAGGCCGGGTTCTGCCAATCCAGAACTGGCTGGAGACCCAGTCCGAAGCCGGCAGACTGGATATTCCCGACATCACCGAAGCTTCGGACCTGCTTTTCGGCATGACCCTTGGCGGCCCCATGCTGGGACGGCTCACCCACTGCAAACCCCATCGTGAAAAAGAAAACCTCGAAGAATTCATGGCGTATGGCATTAGGGTCTTCCTCGAAGGCCATCGTCCGGTCACTCAGGCCTGAAGAAGACCTACCCCCCTGCAGAGGCCGGCGCTGAAGCAGCTTCACCACTCCCGATCAGCAGGCGGAAAACACCTTCAGACGACGTCCCGTTCATCAGTGCCCCAAACCGGGTCTGCAAATTTTTAAGCATCTGCTGATCCTGCGCCCTCGACGCATCCCCCCCAATTCGCAGAACGAGCGCTTGCTGTTCAGGCGAAAGCACTTCTTTCGAAGCACCACCGGCTCCGGGGAGACTATCCAGCATGGGCGCAAGTGCCTCAACCGCATGAGACCAGTCCCCGGCCCTTTCAGCCATCTGCGCCCGCAAGGTCCAGGCACGCGGATCGTTAATGCTCGCTAGCTCTGACACCACTTCCTCCGGATGATGATCCGCCAGTGCAATACGCGCTTTCAGAAGCGCCACCTCCACGGACTGGCTGCTGCTTCCACCCGGAAGCGCCAGAGCAGCATCCGGAGATCCCTCGGCAGAAACTCCAAGATCCTGCCGTGCCGCCTTAGGGTCTCCCAGATTGAGTTCAAGCGTCGCCAGCCGGATGCGGGTATTCATCCCTTGAGCATTACTCCCGGACGTCAGAAGATCCCGCAGGGCCTTACGCTCCTGATCCGGCAGGCCAAGTGCCTCGTAACGACGAGCCAGACCGTCGAGAATGTCACCGCGCAAGGCACTGTTTGACGCTTTAAGCAGTGCACCTTGCAGAAAGACAACCGCGTTCATGTTCTGCCACGCCCCTGAAGGCGCAGACCGGGCCATTTGCCGGATAATGTCCGCTTCCTGCACCGCAACCTTAGGAGTCTCCTCCGGATATAGACGCCCCCATTCCTGCACCGCCGCAGCGGCACCTTCGAGATTTCCGCCTTCCATCAAAGCTTTGATTTGTAGAAGGCGCCCATCTTTCTCGCGTGCCGCAATCCGAAGAGCAGGAAGGATGCCGTCCACCTGATCCGCAACAGCCTGCGGGGAAAGAGTCTTTTTTTTCAATGCCAGTCGGAGCGAAGCTTCCCGCGCCACCGGCCAGATCAGCGGCGACGGGTCATGTGCAAGAACAGAGAGCTTCGCTTCTGCATCCGACGTATTCCGCCGCGCCGCCAGCAGGGCCTTCGCCAGAGCTACCTGCGGTCCGTCCGGGAGCTGATCAAGCACTTTCGTGGCACCATCACTGCCATAACGCGCGATCCACTGGGTCGCCGAAGGCAACAGCCGCTCCTTCAGCGGAGCTGCGTAAGTTTGAAGAACAGGAAGCCCTGTCGCGATCAGATCCGCCGTCTGAAGACGGTCGCTTTCCGGAGATCCTGATGCGCTTTGTCTAACCCGACATGAAGATGGTATAAGCATCCGCATCATTCCGCGCCAGAGCTGGTCTTCCGGCGTACTCCCCCCATCTTCTGTCAGCGAGGAAGAGCCCGACCGGGCATTGAGCACTGCCGATATCTGTTGCAGCCGACGTGCTTCGGGCTTTTCCACACCCTCGGGCCAGTCCTGCAAAGCCACGTCAATAACCTCGCCCAGAAGAGGGCCATTGCCAGCCCGAGCTGCCGCCTGCGCAACCCGCATCCGGGCAGCAAAGCGATCACCTGAGGACGCCATGGCAGCAGAGGTCACACTCCGCCTGAGCGCTTCCCGCAGTTCTTCTGGAGTTCCCCTCCCCAGACTGACACCGTTCAGGGACGAGCCATAAGGTTGAAGCCGGTTGGATGCCATCAGCGGAAAACTGTCCGGCCCCACCGTATCCAGCATCAGTTTTCCACCCGCCTGACGCATCTCTATGGTGTCAGAATCAGCCGCAACCACGACACCGACCAGACTGCTCCGGACCGCGAACCCGGTTCCCAGACGCCGCATGGGCTGCTGAATGCGGCCTGAGCGCGTCATTCCCAACAGAAGCCTTCGTCCTGAATCAGGATCATCCAGCGCAACAACCTGCGGCAATCCTTCTGCCACCGGCGGCATGAACGTCAAGGCGTTGGCATCCTGCCCAAGCAACATATCGGCCTGAGGCTTTACATCAACCGCGACTGATAGCGTCCACCCTGCCCCAACAGGACGAAGAACAGGATCTCGCTCGTCGAATAACGTTACGGTAATGACCGTCACATCTGACAGGATCCGGCTGAAAACAGATTTGAAAGGCCCGATCCCCGTCAGGCCCGCCGTATCCAAGACATGCTGTCCCGCCGCCACGAGCACAACATTCCGCCCATTACGGAACGCTGCAACGGGCGTCAGTTCACCCAGAGGCAGCCACAATCCGGTTGCATCAGGGACCTGCACGGACGTTCCATAAATAGGAGCTGCCGTCGCCTGTGACCGGGTTCCGGTGACTGAGGCCAGCCCTGCAGAAATCCGTTTTTCCTGTACTGCTTTTTCAGGATGCGGAAAAAGTGGCGACGGATCGTTCAGAAAAGCCCAGCCAGCAGGCAACAACTTCTCATCAGCAGCTTTTGTAGGCCCAGTTTCTACTTTTCCCGGCTTGACGCCAGCGGTTTTAGGCGCGGCCACAGCCGTTTCGAGCAGCGACAAGCTCAGTGCAGTGGCCAAAAACGCCCGTTTCATCCGTTACCACCGATCCGAGTGGCAGGCCGTGCATGAGAGTTTACAAGGAGTTGCGTGGCGAGAATGGCGCGCTGGGGGGACATGGCCTCCATGATTGCGGACGCCTTGCGCGGATTCATCCTGTTGAGCAGCGCTACGCCAACACGCAGATCAAGAATATTGAAGATTGCTGCGGCATCTTCGGGTTTCATCGCCTGATAGATTTTGACCAGTCTGTCAGCATCATCATTGCGCAGCTGGTCCGTATGCTGTTCGCTGTTCTCAAGGGCAGTCCGGGAATTTTCCAGCGCTGTCATCCGTCGCTGCAGCTCTTCCTCAGCCGCGTCAACAAGGCGCTGACGATCATTCAGTGCTACATCTCGCCGATCCAGTTCCTTCTCACGAGCAGCGAGCTGTTCCACGAGTGCAGGATCCGCTGACTGCACCGTTGATGTTGGCGCAATTGGCACGCCCCCCTTGCAGCCCCCGTGTGCGCACAGATCATCCGTTTTCGGAACAGCTGTCGCCAGGGTGGGGGGGGCTCCCGCGGGCTTGGGGGCCACCGGTGAGACTTCTATCGGCGCAGCGGGCGGGGGCTGCGGCTGCGCCATTGCAACAGTTGTCAGAGACGAAGAGGGAGAATCCGCGCCGCCCATCAGATCACCCGCGATAGCGTAGATCTTGACCCCAAGAAGAACGATCATCAGACCGCAGGCAAGATGCAGGATACGGAAAAACATGACGCCTTATCCCTGCTTCTGACGAAGAGCGCGCAGAAGTTCACGCTCGGCAGCACTTTTGCTGCCACTGGGCTTCATGGTCCGCACTTCGTCCGGCTTCAGACGAAGCGCAGAGCGGAACGAAGCTTCTTCCGACCGTTCCTGAACACTGGAAGCAGCCTTCATGCCTGCAGTGGCGACACGTCCGGCGGGAAGAAGAGATTCCAGTTGCTGGGCCAGCGTCTCAGAACGTTCGCACAGCATGGCCAGATCCCGCTTCAGACTCTTTCCAGACTCAACGGTTTTCCCCAGGGCACGCCCGACGAGTTCCGTCGTCTGACGAAGATGATCAATACCGGACTGGGCCTGCGCACTGCTGGACTGGAGACTGGCAATCAGGGCATCGAGCTGGCCGCGGTCACGTCGCAGGACGGAGAGGGCACGCCCCAGATAGAGACTGTAGAAAATCGTCACCAGCAGCAGCACTGACAGAGCGATCTCGATCCCAAGCTGAAATCTGTCCATGAAATATGCTCCGATCAGCTATAGGATACGGCACGATCCGTGCCGTATTTCTGGTTGAGAACGTCTTCAATCTTGACGGCAACCTGCCCCTGCTTTCGCCCGACACGCCCTGTAAAAAGAACATGTTCCCCACACCGCAGGCTGACGGAAGCATCCGGTTTGCGACGCAGGACAAGCTGATCCCCCGGAGCGAGCCTCATGATATCTTTCAGATTCATGGTCTGCTCTTCCAGAACGGCATCCAGGGTCAAATCCGTCTGCCAGAGCTCTCGGGCAAGATGATTCTCCCAGATGCCGTCATGACCGAATTTTTCGCCCATGAACTGCTGCAGCAGAATGTCTCTGACAGGCTCGAGCGTAGCGTGTGGCAGTACGATATCCACGTCTCCGCCTCGGCCTTCCATATCGATGCCGAACCGTGCAGTAATCACCCCGTTTCCGGCCCGACAAATCATCGCGAAACGTGAATTCATTTCCAGACGTTCGAAGTGAAAATTAACGGCGCAGAGCGGACTGAAACTCGTTTCCAGATCATCCAGAATAATCCTGACCATCGGCTCGATAAGTGCGCGCTCAATGGCAGTATGATGCCGTCCGGTCTGGCGGCTGGCTGGAGCGGTGAGAGCGCTATCACCACGGACATGCCCCCCGAGAAGGGCATCGACAATGCTGTAGATCAGTGAAGAACTCAGCACGACAACGCCGTAATTATCCCACTCTTCCGCCTTGAAGACCGCAAACATGGCCTGTCCCGGCACGTTCTCAAGATAATCTCCAAAGCGCTGGGATCCCAGGCGGTCCATGGACGCCTCGACATTATCACTGGTAAAATTACGCAGGCTTGTCGTCAGGACTCTGGTAAAACGGTCGAAGACAACTTCAAGCATCGGCAATCGCTCGGACGAGACACCCGATGTGCTAACCACACGCTCGATACCACTGCTGTCAGCAGCGCCCGTAACCACAGAATCCTTACCGAAAAAGCTGTCGATCTCGGCCTGGCTGAGAACATGATCTTCGGCGCTGTCATGGCCCAGCCCTGCTATGTCATGTCCAGCCAAGGGAAAGGCGGCGGGTATGTCCGTGCCCTGGTCCGCGAAAGCAGTATCAGGCTGTCGGTCGTCACTCACTGCACCAGCACCTCTACGAAAAAGAGATCCCTCACACGCAGAGGCGCAACGATATTGGTGATCTGTGCCAGCATTGTTTCGCGCAACCGGTAAATACCGCTACCAGAAAGCTCCGAAGACTGCATTCCGTGCAGACAGGTCTGGAACGCATCCTGGATCTGCGGCATCAGGGCCGCGATATTGGCGGCATCCTTACCGTCCTCGACCTCAAGTCGGGCACCGATCCGGACGTATCGCGTGCGGTCCGTACCGGAATCAAGATTGGACAGAATGGTCGGAATGGTGATGGTGGTCCACTTCACCGGCTGCGGGGCATTATTGGCGACCGGGGTTGCCGCGTGATGAAAATGCTTCCATGCAAAGGCTCCACCACCAGCCAGAAGCAGGCATGCCAGCACTGCAAGGATGATGATCTTGCGCTTACCCCCTTTCTTGACCGGGGTTTCGTTTTCCGGAGTCTCCGTCGTCACCGTTTGTCTGCCTTCTCTTTCGGACAGCGCTCATCATCGGCATAAAAGATTAACAGTGGGTTTATGATGCTCAGGAAAAGGCGAGTCTTCCTTCAGACGGGAACCATCATCCTGAGCCTTGCGGCCCTTGCAGGCTGCGCGTCCCAGCATTCTCCGTACAACCGGTACTATTCCTCAAGCGGCGCATATCGCGCCCCCGGTCCGGCCAGCGATCCGTGGGGTCCGTATATCATCCAGGCCGCAAACCGCTTTTCGATTCCCCAGGACTGGATCCGTGCCGTGATCCATCAGGAATCGGGGGGGCACCAGTTTCTGGACGGACGGCCCATCACGTCCCGTTCCGGGGCAATGGGCCTGATGCAGCTCATGCCCCAGACCTATGCCGACATGCGCTCGCGCTACAGTCTACGTTCAGATCCTTACGAGCCGCATGACAACATCATGGCGGGCACGGGCTATATCAGCATTCTCGCGCGAAAATACGGGGCTCCGGCCTTTCTGGCCGCTTACAATGCCGGTCCGCAGCGGCTTGAGGACTATCTCTACGAGGGGCGGCAACTGCCCAACGAAACCGTCAATTACGTTGCGAGCATCACGCCACACCTCGGCACGCAGATCGCCATGACCGGTCCGCTGGCGGCTTATGCCACCGCCGATCAGCTGAACGCCTCGCAGTCCGGCACAGCCCTCACAGGCGTGGCCCCAACAACCCCTGCGCCGGTCATGACGGCATCAGCACGCAGTGTAGGGCAGGTCTGGGCCAGCCGGCATGTCACGAGTTCCGCCGCCCAGACGCCCATCACAGCACCCAGCGCCATTCCGTGCAACCCGAACGATGCCTACGATCCCGACGTGCCGTGTGCCATCCAGCCCGTCAACACACCACCCCTCGCAGCACCGTCCCCGACCTTTGTTTCCAGACCTGCTGGCGATACGCTGACCATTCAGGAGCCAGTCTCTTCACACCCGCTCCCGCCCGCCCCTGCTATTCCAACACCCCATACTCTGCCGACACAGCCAACAGAATCGACCACCCTGGTCGTCGGCTACAGGCGTCCCGGAAGCTATGGCCCCTGGGCAGTTCAGGTGGGGGCCTTCGGCAGTATCGGGCAGGCAAAGTTCGCTGCCACCATGGCGCGACAGGCCGCGTTCACATCGCTGCAATCGGCCCGAATCGAAGTTCATCCTACTCCCAGCCATGGAACCACGGTCTGGCGTGCCCGTCTGACGGGGATCAGCCGTGTCGGAGCAGCTCAGGCCTGCTCGACTCTTTCCAGGCAGGGAATGGCCTGCATGGCTGTCCCGCCAGGACATTGAAGGCACAGTCCGGAGAGCAGTTTCAGCCTCAGAAGCAATCCGCGTTGGCAATGCGGTCACTTTCGCCTATGTTCCCATGCATGCCACACATAGCTGACGCGCATGAAGCGTAGGCCCTCACGGCCTGGCCTCTCGTCATGCCCCATACAGCTTGACCCACACCTTTTACGACGACTTCCCAGGACGCGCAGATGACGACAAGCCCGGCTCCCGATCACACCCCGACCCATGCAGGGGCCATCAGTGAGGAAGGCTACCACAAAGACCTCGGACGCCGTCATGTGCAGATGATCGCCATTGGTGGCGCCATCGGAACAGGACTGTTTCTGGGCGCGGGCTCACGGCTTCAGGTGGCTGGGCCGTCCCTTGCTATCATCTATGCAATTTGCGGCGTCTTTTCGTTCCTGATCCTGCGTGCACTGGGCGAACTGGTCATGTACCGCCCGACCAGCGGCAGCTTCGTGACCTATGCGCGGGAATTTCTTGGCGAACGTGCTGCCTATATGGCTGGCTGGCTGTCCTTCCTGAACTGGGCCATGACCGGCATCGTCGATATCACGGCTGTAGCCCTGTACATGCATTACTGGGCGGTCTTCCTGCCGGTCCCGCAATGGGTTTTCGCCCTTGTGGCGCTGGCGATCGTCGGCACAATGAACATGATCGGCGTGCGCTATTTCGGCGAGATGGAATTCTGGTTTTCCCTGATCAAGGTCGTGGCACTTGCACTCTTTCTTATTGCCGGAGCCATCATTCTCGGGACACGCATGCCGGTGGCGGGCCATACGACCGGCTTTCACCTGATTACCGAAAACGGCGGAATCTTCCCGCATGGCCTCTTCTCGGCCCTCATGCTGCTTCAGGGCGTGGTGTTCGCCTATTCAGGCATTGAACTGCTGGGCACAGCCGCAGGCGAGTGCGAGGACGCGCGTGAAATTCTTCCGCGCGCCATCAACAGCGTCATCTGGCGCATTGCCCTGTTCTATGTAGGCTCCGTGATTCTGCTGGTCTGCCTGTTACCCTGGACGGAATATCATGCTGGCACGAGCCCGTTCGTAACATTCTTTCAGGCTCTTGGCATTCCGGGCATCGGCACCATCATGAACATTGTGGTGCTAACCGCCGCCCTTTCCAGCCTCAATTCCGGACTGTATTCCACGGGTCGCGTCCTGCGCGCCCTCGCCCTTGGTGGCTCCGGCCCTAAAGCTCTGAGTAAGCTGAACCGCAGTTCCGTGCCCTATGTCGGCATCCTCACCACGCTGGGTGTTTATCTGGTGGGCGTGATGCTGAACTACCTCATCCCGTCGCGCGTGTTCGAAATCGTCCTGAACTTCTCGGCGCTGGGCATCATCAGCACCTGGGGCTTCATCCTGCTGTGCCAGCTCCGCCTGCGGGCTGCAATCAACCGCGGGGACATCACGCCGACAGGCTTCAATATGCCCGGCGCGCCCTATACGACCTGGGCCACTCTGGGCTTTCTGGGTTTCGTCTTGATCATGATGGCTTTCGACTACCCGGACGGCACGATCACGATCGGTGCCATCCCCCTGATCGGCGCCATCCTGATTGGCGGCTGGTGCCTGCTGGATCGCGGTCGCCGCCACGGTTGATTGTCTTTTCCGATACAAAGCCTCAGTGCGTCCTCCGACCCGGCTCGAACCCCAGATAGGCATAGCTCAGGTCCTGAGTCTGGAGGGTCATGGCGTCCTCGTTGCCGTCGCAAAGGTTGATTGCGCAAAGATTCCACTGGCTGCGCAGGCAGTCCAGGCCCTCATAAACCCAGTTGCGCTTTTCTTTCGCCGCCAGCACATCAAGATCCTACGCGACCGCCCATTCCGGGAGCTCGGTCGCGTAAAAATCCAATATTGTCCGGAGCAGGATGTCGCGCAAATGCCGATCATCGCACTAGAAATTGTAGATCATCCCGTCAATCTATATCGGCCGCATGAAGCTGCGTGAACATGCAGCTCGCCAGCAGAGCAGCCAGTCCGACATGGCGGAAACTACGAAGAGCTCTCACTGTCACAGCACCTTTTGATGATTTCAGAAGGAAGATTTCATTCCATTGTCGAAACCGAGAGTGTCGCCCCCGCAGGCGGCAACCAGACCAGACAGGTCGTTCCTTTTCCCGGCGCACTCGCAATCCGCAGTCGCCCGCCATGGCGGTCTAGGATGTGCCGTACGATGGACAGACCGAGCCCCGTTCCCTGCCCGGCCCCGTCCGTCGGCGCGCCCACACGGTAGAAACGCTCGGTCAGGCGCGGCAGATGATACGCTTCCATCCCGCAGCCATTGTCCTCGATCCCAAGAATGACGCCACCATCCGCAGGCCAGCGATCATCCGGACTAGCCGCACGCCGTGCGAACAGGGTGATGGTCAGCGGATCGCCCTCCTGTGCACCATAACGCAGGGCATTTTCGATCAGGTTAAGCAGAACCTGCACCATCTCATCTTCGTCAGCGCGGACCAACAGATCGTCCTGGATCTCCAGCTTCAGGGTGCGCCCTTCCTGCTCGAAACGCGGCGCAACTTCCCCGAGCACCACCGCCATGAGATCAGCCACATCCACCACGTCCCGGGGACGCTGATGCTCATGCGCCTGCACGCGTGACAGGTATAATAGACGGTCGATCAGCCGTTTCAGTCGCTCGGACTGCTGGCGCATGATGTCGAGGAACTGATGCCGCATGACCGGGTTTTCCCCGGCAGCCCCCTGCAACGCGTCGATGAACCCGCTCAGCGAAGCAAGCGGCGTGCGCAGTTCGTGACTGGCATGAGCCACGAAATCCATGCGCATTCTGTCCGCAGCTTGCGCCTCGCTCCGGTCGGTCAGCACCACCAGAACACGCCTGTCCTGCCCCTTCCCGCCGGGAAGTCGGCGCAGCATCAGGTGAAGCGTGCGCGGAACCGGCACATCGAGCGTAAAGGTCGTGGAGCAGACCGGCGGCAGATCCCCCCGGTTACTGCTACCTGATGGACTAGCCGGAACCGGAGCACGCAACGCCGCAGAAAGGGCGGCGCGCGCTGCAGGATGACGCAGAATGGCACCAACCGTTTCCCCGAACTGGGAGGCGGCTTCCTCATTGACCTGCACGACCGCTCCCAGCCCATCCAGCACCAGCACACAGGCGGGAAGCGGATCGACTGGCAAATCAGCCGGAGAAACCGGTCTTAGATAATCATCAGGCGGAGACGTCGGAACCCGGGGCTGTCGCAACAGGAGCCAAACCGCCAGAACCCATCCTGCCAAGGCAACGCATACGAGGACCATGCCCACCTGCAGTGGCAGCATATCCGCTGCAGGCGGCAATCCTCCCGGCGGCACCAGTCAGCCGCCATCCGTCGTCGGGCCGTCATCCAAGGCATAACCGGCCGCCCGCACGGTCCGCACCAGATCGACCTCGTCCGGCCCATTGATGGCCTTGCGCAGACGCCGGATATGGACGTCGATCGTCCGGATCTCGACATGGATGTTCTGACCCCAGATCCGACGCAGCAGATCTTCACGGGAAAACACCTTGCGCGGATTGCGAATCAGCAAATCCAGCAGACGGTATTCTGTCGGTCCGAGCGCAAGCATCCGCCCAGCCCGCTCCACGCGGTGCGTTTCCGGGTCCAGCGTGACGTCCGCAAAGGACAGGCGGTCATAAGAGGACTGATGCCGACGCAGAAGCGCCCGCAGACGCGCATCAAGCGTATCAATACTGCACGGCTTCATCAGATAGTCATCCGCGCCCGTATCCAGCCCACGGATCGCATCCTGCTCAGCCGAACGCGCCGTCAGAAGCAGAACCGGAACGTCGCGCAATGCGGGATTGGCGCGGATCCGGCGACACACATCCAGCCCGGACAAGCCCGGGAGCATCCAGTCCAGCACCACAGCATCCGGACGGGCCGTCTCAAGCGCCAGAAGGGCCGCTTCTCCGTCCTCTGCCGTCTCAACACGATATCCGCGCTGCTCGAGATTATAGCGAGTCATCAGGAGAAGGGCCGGATCGTCCTCGACCAGCAGAACGAGGCCCTTGGCACGTGCCGGTGAAGGGCCCTTCACCGGACGTCAGGCTCCTGCATCGTCTCTGTCGCCGTCAGGGCCGACGCCGGAGCCCCGCGCGGACGCAGGGACGGCAGGTTATCACCCGTCACGGCATAGAAGACGCGCTCGGCGACGTTGGTCGCATGATCGCCGATTCGCTCGAGGTTCTTGGCGATGAACAGCAGTTCCGTGCAAGCCCGTATATTGCGGGCATCTTCCATCATGTACGTCACGAGTTCGCGGAACAGCGCCGTATAATACTCGTCCACGGCGCGGTCCGAATGCCAGACTTCCATGGCACGGTTGGAATCCTGCTGCGTAATAGCATCGATCGACCGACGCAGATTTTCCTGCACCAGACGGCCCATGCTGCGCAGGCCCGAAAGCGAAATTTGGTTTTCCGGCATCCGGATCCGCAGGGAACGCCGAGCGATGGACGAGGCGTAATCACCAATACGTTCCAGATCACCGGTGATCTTCAGGGCGGCCACAATCTCGCGCAGATCGCCTGCCATGGGGCTGCGCAGGGCCAGAAGGCGGATCGCAAGGCCTTCGACCTCGCGTTCAAGCTGATCGACTTCCGGGTCCTGACGGGCGGCCGCATCCGCAGCTTCCTCGTTACGATCCGCAATAGCGGAAAGCGCGAGAGCCACCTGATTTTCCACGATGCCGCCCATCTGCGCCATCATAGACCGGAGTTGACCCAGCTCCTGTTCGTAGCTTTTGACGATGTGAGATCTGTCAGCCATGACGCGTTATCCAAACCTGCCGGTGATGTAGTCCTGGGTCTGCTGCTGCTTCGGATTGGTAAACATCCGATCAGCACTGTCCACTTCGATCAGCCGCCCCATATAAAAGAAAGCCACCTGATCAGCGCAGCGTGCAGCCTGCTGCATGTTGTGGGTCACAATCGCGATCGTGAACTCTTCCTTGAGTTCGTCGAGAAGTTCCTCAATGCGCGCCGTGGAAATCGGATCCAGCGCCGAGGTCGGCTCATCGAGGAGCAGCACTTCCGGGCGCGTTGCAATCGAACGGGCGATACACAGACGCTGCTGCTGACCACCCGAAAGACCGGAAGCAGGTGCATTCAGACGGTCCCGGACTTCGTTCCACAGTGCGACACGGGTCAGCACGTCCTGGACACGAGCGTCCATGTCAGCCTTGTTCAGCTTCTCATGCAGACGCACACCAAAGGCGATGTTGTCGTAGATCGACATCGGGAATGGCGTCGGCTTCTGGAACACCATACCCACACGGGCACGCAGGATGTTCAGATCCAGATCACGTTCCAGAACATTGCGCCCGTCGAAAATCACCTCGCCCGTCGCGCGCTGGCCGGGATACAGGTCGTACATGCGGTTAAAAATCCGCAGCAGTGTGGATTTACCACATCCGCTCGGCCCGATCATGGCCGTAACACGGCGGGCCGGGAAGTCGATCGAAATATCGTGCAGGGCGTGGTTTTCACCATAGTAGAAGTTCAGGTTGCGGACAGCCAGCGCCACTTCAGGGCTTTTCGCTACCTGCAGATCAATCTCGGTCATCATGGAATCCTGTATCATCCCCTGCCTTGTTCCCGGGGTCATCCGCGTCGCGCCGAAACGCGGACAGCAATGTTGATGGCCAGCACACCCATCGTCACCAGAAGCGCGCCGGCCCAGGCCAGTTGTACCCAGTCTTCATAGGATGCACCGGCATACTGATAGATCGTCACCGGCAGGCTCGCCATCGGCCGATTGAGGCTGAAAGACCAATTCTGGTTGCCGAGCGACGTAAACAGCAGCGGCGCCGTCTCACCGCTCACCCGGGCCAAAGCCAGCAGAATACCCGTCAGAACGCCCGTCTTGGCAGAACGCAGACACAGCGAAAGAGTCACCCGCCAGCGTGTCGCACCAAGAGCAGCCCCAGCTTCGCGCATGGACGTCGGAACAAGCCGCAGCATGTCCTCGGTCGTACGCACAATGATCGGCACCGCCAGGATCGCCAGCGCAACAGAGCCAGCAAGCGCAGAAAAATGGCCGAACGGTGCCACCAACACTTGATAGACGAACAGGCCCACCAGAATGGACGGCACTGACATCAGCACGTCGGACACAAAGCGGACACAAGACGCGAACTTGTTGGTTTCTGTCCCGTATTCGGAAAGATAGATCCCGCATCCAAGGCCAAGAGGCGTCGCCATCAGCAGCGCCATGAAGGTCTGGACCAGACTACCCACGATCGCGTTCGCCAGCCCAGAAGACGATCCGGGCGGTCCCATCGGCTTCATGATCGCGGCGGCAGACAGACCGGAAAGTCCGCGTGACAGCAGCGTCCACAGGATGGATGCCAACACCAGCACAAGGATGCCAGCCATCAACATACCAAAAGCGGTCGCCAAATGATCGGCGCGGCGCCGACGAGCAGCCCGCGGGTTGGGCTTCCAGCCGGTCGTGGAGACGAAGGTTTCGCTCATTTCGTATCTCCCCGCAACATCCGCGCAAGCGCCAGACTGGCAAAGGACAACAGCATCAGGATGAAGCCCAGCGCCAGCAACGCGGACAGACGCAGCGACCCGGCCGGGCTTTCCGGGAACTGAAGGGCGATCAGAGAGGCCACCGTACTGCGGGGCGCAAACAGCGACCAGCCAACAGCCGTCACATTTCCGATCACAAAGGTCACGGCCATGGTTTCACCCAAGGCACGCCCCATCCCGAGAACAATCGCACCGATCATGCCCGTCCGGGACCAGGGCACCACCACCTTCCACATCACGTCCCAGCGCGTGGCGCCCAGGCCATAGGCGCTTTCACGCAGCATGGCAGGCATGGCGGCAAACACGTCGCGCATCACGGCGGTCATGAAAGGTGCGATCATGACCGCCAGCACCAGACCGGCCGTCATGAGCCCCGTACCGAAGGGCGCACCATGAATAATGAATCTTAACCCCGGAACATGCCTGAAGTGGTGGGTCAGGAAAGGCTGAACCGTCCGCGCCATGAAGGGAACAATCGTGAAAAAGCCCCACATACCGAAGATGATGGAGGGCACGGCAGCCAGAAGTTGCACGGCTGTTCCGACAATTGCAGCAATCCGGGGGGGGGCCATTGCCGTCAGCCAGAATGCAGTTCCAAACGCCAGCGGCAGGGCAATCGCCACACCAATCAGCGTGCTGACGATCGTACCGAACAGCGGCGCCCAGGCCCCGTACTGATCAGCGACCGGGTTCCAGACATCATGGAAGGCAAACCCAAGACCAAACGTCCGGAAAGCCTGACTGCCCCCCACGCCCATAAGGAGCACAAGACCGCCCAGCACCACCAGAACCAGAAGCGCCGAAGCGGCGACCAGAAGATGAAATGCGGTATCGGGCCCGCTGCGGCGGCTTCCACTGTGAGAAACACCGGCCTTGTCGCGGGCCTCGTCGGGCTGCGTGGCTGTGGCAAGGGTCATGCGTGAGGAGCTCTGACTTGAAAAACGGGCATTATCCGGCAGCTACAGCCACCACACCAGTGCATTAGCCGTCCTGTCATGGAAGAACAACCAGAACAGGAACAACACGGGATGAAAGATTTATGTCATCTCCACAGGTCATGGCCGTTACAAACCGCCGTGAACGGCCAATAGAAGGCTCGGGTAGCAGCTCCGAACACCTCACCCGGCAGCAAACCATGAGATTGCCAACCCTCACCTAAAATTCGCGACGCAACCGTGGCATAGATGACACGTTTAGATGAGCGAGGCCCTGAAACAGTAAGGGGGCACAAGAAAATTTTCACGACCTGAATCCCGTCTTCGGGTCACATTCCGATATTCAGGAGTATTCTCATGGTTTCCAGAACCGACCGCCACGTGACTCAGAACAACACGGCAGACAACACCAAGAATGTTTCCATCGAGACGCTGAACGCCCGTCTTTCCGACCTGATTGATCTGGCGCTGATCACCAAGCAGGCTCACTGGAACCTCAAGGGACCGCAGTTCATCGGCGTTCATGAAATGCTCGACGGCTTCCGTTCCAGCATCGACGGCTTCTCCGATACTGTCGCCGAACGTGCTGTCCAGCTTGGCGGTACAGCATTGGGGACCGTACAGGATGTTACCAAAAACAGCGCCTGTAAGCCTTATCCGAACAACATCTACCGCGTGGCCGACCATCTGGCGGCGTTGATCGATCGTTACGCGACGGTTGCCAACAACATGCGTGAGTCCATCAAGGTGACGGACGAGGCTGGCGACGACGATACGGCCGACATCTTTACGGAAGTGTCCCGTGGTCTCGACAAGCATCTCTGGTTCCTGGAAGCACATGTACAGGAGCCGACGGGCCAGATGCGCGACGGCGACCACAAGGGAAGCCGGAGCTGATCAACTCCGGGCACCGACTAAGCCTTCCGACGCTCCACAGATCTCCTGTGGGGCGTTTTACTGTTCAGAGACAGCGCTCGAGATGCTCGCGGGCAAACGCCAGTTCCGGAGCCTCGCGCACCCAACGATCCACCACCTGCGGCTGAATATCGTCCTGCGACAGCTCATGTTGTGATACGGCTAACTCCGAGACCGACTGAGGTGCGAGCCCCTTTGAAAGTACCGGTGAGATCAAAGCGGCCAAATGTTCGAAATCATTGAACTGCAACGGGCCTGGTGCCACGCCTGGTTTCTGCTGAACAATCCAGTCCTTCGTTAACTCCCTCAGATTGCCCCATTCCGGTTCCCCCTCCAGTGAAGATGAGCTCAACATCCCTGCCTGTGTCGCCACGGCAAGAGCATGAAGATCCGGTTCCGAAAGCAAGGACGGATGGGATGACAGATCTTTTTTGCACACCCAACGGCCCAGAGCGCTTTTCAAAACCGATACTACGATGTCATTCACCATTGTAATTTCTCCCCACCTCATCCTGCCCGATTCCCTGTCCGGACGTCAGTCGATCGGAGCTCCGAAATACAGAAAAATCATGAAAAAGACGAGAAATACCCAAAGCCATAATGAAATTATTGATCAATAGAATAAAAATAGACTTCTTGAATGTTTTATATAATGATGAAAAATGATATATGTGATTTATAAATCCATAATACCCAATCTCATCATCTTGAAATTATATCAGAATAGTTATCAAATATCCCTAATTTTTACAGGTTATTTTTCGATACACACAACAAATGACAGTCGGAATTTCCTTTAATCCAGTATCTTCTTCAGATCAGACTGCTATTCCCCCTAAAATCCTCCAATATGCCGCTACCGGAGGAATTTGAAAATCTGGCAACATATTCACCTGCGCTCGCCAATTACATTCAGGATATCCAGATCACCTGGCAGGATGGGAAAGTCGGACAGGCCTTATCTGGAACTAGCCCTACGGTACCCGCCTGGTGGCCTCAAGAGCAGGGAAAATATTACCCGCCCGAACCCGACCTCCTCCCATCTTTGCATGTACTGGAATTACGACCCACCGGCAGAAATCAGGGACAACATCCACTACCGTCAAGAACCCTGGTTTACGATCTTCAATCACGAGACAGCCATGAAATGGCTTTATGATTATTACGGAAAGGAGATTTCCAAGATCTTTCGCAAGGTCCGCCATCCTGCAGAAGGCGCCAATCTGCGGATCCGTTCACGCGAGGTCGAGAAGAAGCTCACGACCGGCAGCATCAAGGATGTGGCATCATTTCCAACAGCGCCATGATGCGCTGGTCAACACATCTGAACTTTGCGGGCTATACGGCGCGCCCTCAACAAAGCTGTCAGCCGCGCGATCTTACAATGCGCTGCAGGGCCACAGACTATTTTGCGACCATCAGGAGCGGTGCACTCTCGCAATCTGCTCGACCAGATCGTCGTAACGCTGCAGATAATCGTTCAGACAGAGTTCGGCCTCAGCGTAACGCCGGGCTTCCTGTCCTAGACGACGGGCCGTCCTGCGATCGTCCAGAAGCGCAAGCGTGGTTTCGGCGATCTTCTCGGGCTCCAGAAACGGCACCAGCCGACCCGTGACGTCATCCGTGATGAACTCCCGCACCGGTGCCGTGTTGCTTCCGATGATCGGACAGCCTGTGGCCATGGCTTCGCGCAGAGACCAGGAAGCGACGAACGGGTAGGTCAGATACAGATGGGCATCTGAACGCCGCAAGAGAGCACGAAAATCGTCATATTCGACCTTTCCTACAAAATGTACGCGATCGAGATCCAGCCTGTCTCCCAACTCGCGGAGCATGACCTCGCGCCAGCTTCTCGCATCTGGCGGTAGCGTGCCATAGCTGACCTTGTCGCCACCAACGAGAATGACATGCGCGTCTTTGCGTTCGGAAAGAATACGTGGAAGCGCACGCATGACGACGTGAAAGCCGCGATAGGGCTCGAGATCACGGGCCACATAGGTGACGAGCGGGGTTTTGGGCGTGATCCGGACGTCTTTGATAACAAAGTTGCGCCGTCTGGCCTGCGGTTCGGGGGCGCAGAGTTCCAGATTGACGCCTTCGCGCAACAGGGAAATCTTTTCCTGCGCCCAAATGGGATAGGTTCCGAGCTGGAACTGCGTAGGGCACTGGCCATATCCGTTCGCCAGGCAGAGCGCCTGCAGATTGATCGCGTTCTTGACCCGCACGGACGCGGCAAGCTCCGATGAAGGCGGAAATTCCGGGTCGAACCCCACGTCGTTCTGGTCGGCATGATAAAAGAACTCGAAATATCCGAGAATTGGGCAGGCCGGAAAAACATCGACCAGATTAAGCAGCTCACCCCAGCCGTGATGACCGATGATGATATCGGGCTCATACCCCAGCCCCTTCAGCGTCCGGGCTGCCGTGGCGACGGCTTCGGCCCTGAGCAGACCGTATTCGAATTCCCTCAGGCTGCGATGGGTTTCCATCGAAGGCAGGCGCGGCACTCGGTAAATGGCACGGCGGACACCGGGAATATGATTGCTGTTCGCTTCGGAGATGAAGACAATCTCATGTCCCTGCGCCAGAAGATGGCGGACAAAATGCAGGAACTGTCCTGGAAAATTCTGATGGACGAATAGATAACGCACGTCTTCTCCAGAGCGACAGAACGCCTCTGCGGTTTCCTGTTCGCACACGGAGAGGACAGCAGATGACAGCAGTTTTCAAAGGCGACCGGAGAAGGAAAGTTCCCTCGCCGGTCATTTGTTCGGGCATCAGCGACGGATCAAGATGCCGGAGTAGGCTTACGCTTTCTGGGGGATGCCGTTTTGACAGATGCTGCGGCGGCTTTCGGAGCACGAGGCTTCGCAGGGGCTTTGGCATGGGGCGCTTTGGGGGCGGCCTTAGGTGCTGCGGTTTCCTCGCCCTCGGGCAGGATTTCCAGCAGGAAGGCTTCCAGCGGCGCCAGGCTTTCGGCTTCCAGCGCTTCAGAACCATCCACGGGCCCAAGACGCGTTCCGTCCGTGAACGTTGCCGTCAAACGGACCCGGTGCATCTCGGCGGACTTGCCTTTCAGGCGGACACGCAGGCCAAGAATCGGGAGCGCCATACCCCGTGAACCACAGTACTGGCCACCTTCAGCCCACGGAGACAGCCAGCCCTTGCCGAGAACGGCCTGGTATTCGATGTCCGACGCTGGGATGCCCTCTTCAGGAGCGACACTGAAACCTTCGATCCAGCTCTGGCTGCCGGGCACACCCATCCAGTGTCCGATGCCACTCGTAACATCGCCACGGCGCTGGATATGAGCGGAAATATCCTTCGAGATCTTTTCCGCATCGGCTGTTGCTTCAGCGGCAGCCGATGCGGCCACAGGGGCCGCAGCCGACTGGGGCACAGACTGTACGGGAGCCGAGGTCACGGGGCCGGCAAGCTGGGCAACCTGCAGACGCGGTGCGGCATGCGTAGTGCCTGGTTCCTGATAGGTCGTCACGAGAACAGCAGCCGGGCCGCGCATCACACGAACCAGCGCAGCACCGTTCGAACCGCCGATCCAGCCATCCTCCTCGAAGGTGCTGACCGTAACGATCCCGGGCGGCGTCCCCGGAGCACGCGAAATCCGGACTCCCGGCAGTCCGGCCGGACCTGCGGGCGCCTGGCCGGCAACATGGAAGATGCAGAAAATACCTGCATCCAGAACCATCATATGTGCACCGGCCTTGAGGTCGATGACCCGGTTCTGTCGTGGTGCTTCGGCGGCGTTAGACATTCCCTACTCCCAATTGCGTCCGTTCTTGCGGGCAACAATACTGGCATGTTTCATAAACTGTCACGAGTGGTCATGACAGTTACAAGCAGCAGACCGACGATGCGTTGCACCAGTTTTTACAAATACCGGCTTCTCTTTCGGCATTATAGTGGCTTGTTTCAATAAAAACGGTAAATCACCCGTCATCATACTGGCCCCCATCGCCCCAACAGAATCATGGCGAGCTGGTAGGGTGCAACACCAAGTGGCACCGCAAGACCGGTTGCACTTTTTCTGACCCGTTCGCCCTGCGCGCCCAGATCAAAGCAGACCGCTTCCACCCCACTGCGCCAGACCTGCCCGAGAGCGTAGCACCATGTTTCGGGCGCGATGGAAGGAATCAGCCCCACATCCGGCTGCTGCTGGCGGATCAGGGACTGGACCTCGTCTTCGCGATATTCCCCCGTCACCAGCACCCCCCGCGAGATCAAGGCATCGTCATCATGCGTATGACCCACCAGGGACAGCACGATGGGCAGGCGATGGGTCTGGATCTCGGTCGCCAGCGCCAACAGAAGGTCATAACCTTTCCACTGACTAATTCCCCCCACAACACATACCCTGAGCGGCTGCCCCCGGGTCACTCGACGATGGGGCATGATACCTTGGTGAAGCGCCGCATCGTCTTCTAACGGTATGGCTTCGATACTCAGACTGGGGAAATGGCGGCAGATGCGCCGGACCGTATCCTCGGAAGGTGCCATGAGCCTACGCGCCCCGGATAGTTCGCGGGTAGAGCGGGCCAGAAGGTCAGCAATTGAGAGGTCTTCGCCGAGATAGCTTCCCCATCGTGCCACACACAGCTCACATCCCGCCGGGTCAGGTTCGCCGCAGTAGCGCCCTGCCCCGTCACAGAGCGAGATTCGCGGGCAAAACCAGACATGATCATGGATGAAGACGTCATACGGAACACCGAGCGCCTCATGCAGGGTCCGGACGCACGGCGCGTGACCGATCAGATGGTGCCACTCCACTGCTCGGACACGCAGGGCAGCGAGCAGGTCCAGCAAGGACGGCAGCTCGTCCGGGAGACGATATTTCAGGCTGGGAAAGCATTTTCCATCAAGAGCATATTCGAGCACGCAGCCATTTTCATGTGGGCGAAGGGCTAGAGCCAGAACACCGTCTGCCTCGAAAGCCTCCGATCGCTCACGCACGACCCGCCCGACGCCACCGCCCGCATCGTGCTGGAGCATTAAAATGGCAGAGCGACCTGCTCCCTGCTGGAGCAGCCGCGCGACATCAAGTCTTCGCCGCGTTTCGTGCAAGGGATCAGCGGCAATAAAACGCGCCACAAGGGCATGATAGCCGGGGTGAAGGGCATTGAGGATGTCCAAATTCCGCGCGCCAAGCGCGTTTCTGGCTGTTCCGAATGACGCAGAGCCAACGTGGGCGACGTAAAGCTCCGGCGCGGCCAGATGCCGAAATCCTCGGGCCGTCGCACGGAGGCAGAAATCATTTTCCTCGCCATAGCCCTGGGCGAACAGGTCTTCGCGGAACAGACCCGTTTCGGCTAGACACTCCGCCGAAATCGCCATGCAGAACCCGTGGGCAGTGGGCAGATCGATTTCCGTAAAGACGGCGGCATTCTTCTGGCACAGCCGGTCCATCGCGCGCATTGCCGCAAGAGACGGAACCGGATTGGAACGGTCCGTAGACGGGTAAGAGAGGATGGTTGCATCATTGGAAAATGGCGTGACCGTGCCGACATCCGATCCTGCAAGCCTTGCCCGCAACCGCTCGACCCAGCCTGCGGGAACAAGGGTGTCGCTGTTAAGCAGCAGAATATCCCGCCCTGCTGCTGCGCGCATTCCATCATTGGCGGATATCGGAAAGCCCCGGTTCCGGTCGTGACGGATCAGGGTAATCCGTCCGTCCTCCGCCAGTTGTTCGAGCGCCCGTGCGAGAGATGGTTCCGGAGTAGCATCGTCCACGACGATCACCGGCACATCCGCCGGGCAGGTCGCAAGAACGCTCCGCAGGCAGGCCATGGTCCGGACCCGGTCGGCATAGACCGGGATCACGACCGCACAGCCTGGGCTCTGACGCGGAAGATACGGACGCATCCTGCCCGGCTGGATCTTCACAGGACATAAGCATGCCGGCAGACCCCGTGTCTGTCCCGAAACCAGTTTCCCCACCAAAGGATCAACGGGTGCCCCCGTCAAAAGACGGCCATTCTCGTTCCACAGATCGAGGGAACTCTTATCGCGTCCGGGGCACTCTTTGGCCGGGACGTGAAAAACCCGGTAGCGCGCCAGAGGGACGTCGCTGTCCACATCCTGCGCGAACTCCTCAGCCCGGAGGGTGGATCCGTTCCAAAGTGTGATTACCGGTACATGCTCGGGTTCGGCCGGCGTCCAGATCCAGCCCCTCAGGCCATCCGCCGTCGCTTGCACAAAGGACTCGCACCGGGTCAGGGCTGCGATGTCCAGCGGGCTGCCGAGAACATGCCGACGCCCAACGCAGACCGCCAAATGCCGTGCTAAGCGCCAGCCTTCCGGAAGGTCATATTGGCCGCCCGTGGCGCCTCGTGCGATTTCCCGTCCATCAAGAAACAGACGGACTGGGCGGGACGTCCCGATATAGACGCTACCCGCATTGGACACCGTCATCCATCCCGGCAGCCCCGCAGAAACTGCGATCTGTTCCGCCAAAGGATAGGTTTCCGGGGTCGCATGAAAGGCGGACAGAGCCGCCTGCATCCGGAGGGTGGCCTCTTCCATGCGCTGCAGTCGTACCAGGCAGACGACTTCCAGAAACGCAGCTTCCCTCAGCCCGAAATCCTTGCGCAGATTTTCCATGCGGACCAGACAGTCCATGAGCCTGCCCGCAGAAAGACAGGCCAGCCCGACGGACCATATCAGATTGGGGTTATGCCGCGACATCCGTTCGGCACGCTCAAGCCAAAACAGGCCAAGCGATGTGTTACTGGCCTGAAGGGCAGCCTGCCCCCGGGCAAAGGCTTCCTGCGCCCTGCGACTCATGGCCTCACGCCACAGGGCACGGTCCTCATCGCTGACAGTCCGTCCGAAGCCGGCAAACGCTGCACCGGGGGGCTTCGGACCGGGGGGAGGACGATCAGCAGACACGGAGATCAGTCATCGTCATCCGGCTGCGCGTCGTCCAGAAGAGCGAGTGCAATTTCAGCGTCCCTGATATTCTGTGCCTTTGCCCGCTCCAACCAGATACGACCTTCCACCGGGTCCGTCACACCGGCCAGTCCGCGCACGAGATAACGGCCGAGCATCATCTGGGCGAGGCCGTTTCCACGCTGGGCAGCCTTGCGGAACCACAGTTGCGCCTGCGGACGATTCTCAGGGACATCATGACCACCGCCATACATCGCGGCCAGAGAGAACATGGCGTCCACATTGCCGCTCTCGGCAGCCTTCCGATACAATGTCAGGGCTTTCTCATGATCCTGCCGACTGTTGATGCTCCCGGCCACGAGCAGTCCCGCCACAGTGACCTGTGCGTCGGCCATACCCGCATCGGCGGCCTTTTCCATCCAGTAAAGCGCCTGCGTGGGATCGGGCTGTACGCCGCGTCCTTCCAACAGCATCCTGCCGTACCAGTACTGCGCGTTGACGACACCATCCGCGGCTTTCTGCATCCAGCGGGCCGCTTCACGTCCATCCTTCGTGCCAGTCACGCCTTCGGCAAAGCACACACCCAGATTATAAGCCCCAACCAGATCCCCCTTTTCGGCGGCTTTTTCGAAACGGGCGTGGAGGGCCTGTTTTTCATCAGGGGTCGCAGATGCCCCAGCGAGAATCAGGTTCCCGAAATCCGCATCCGCGTGGGCATCCCCTGCCTCCGACGCGACCTTGAACCAGTGCGCCGCGACATCGGGGTCCTGATGAACACCATTGCCTGTCAGATAGAGCAACCCGAGGGCACGTGCGGCGCCGGCATGTTTCTGCTCGGCAGCCAGACGGTACCATTTGGCGGCTTCCATAAGATTTGGAGGCAGATCGCCGCCATTGGCGCACAGATCACCAAGCAGGGCCGCAGACTGCGTATCGCCATTCATCGCGGCGCGCTTCAGCCATGTTTCAGCCCGGCCGTAATGCCGGGGCGTGCCTGTTCCTTCCAGCAGCATCAGCCCGTAGCGCGCCTGGGCCGTTACGATGTTACGCTCCGCCGCCTGATGGAAATAACTAGCGGCTTTTCCGATATCCCGGGGGACACCCGAACCTGCCTCATACATCCTGCCCAGAATATCGAAAGCCGTGCCGAGGCCACCCTTCGTCGCTTCGGTCAGATGTCGAGCCGCGGAAGACAGATCCTCCTCTGAATGGGCCTCATGGAGAATGGAGAGCGCCACGCCAAGATGGCCCTGCGAACACCCTGCAGCCGCGGAACGGCCGTACCAGGACCGGGCCTGCGTCAGGTCGCGCAGATCTTCCGGTCCATTAGTCAGAATATACCCCAGAAGGGCCTGTGCATCGGGGGAGTCGGCATCCGCAGCGATTTTGGCCCATCGCAGACCAAGGTGAAAATCCGGATGCCTCGGGCCTACCTGCGGCACATGCGAGAGATCCAGCCCCTCGCTGGCCGTGCGGATTTCAAATCCTTCGGGCAGGCCGATCGTATAAAGTGTGGCCAGCACAAAAGCCGCTTCAATATGCCCTGCCTCGGCGGCCTGATAGATCCACCGTGCCCCATCTTCGAGACTGGGCGGAGCTCCAAGCCCGTCCAGATAGGCACGCCCGACCCGGAACGCGGCCTCTGCGTCTCCTGTGGCGGCGAGGCGACTGAGAAGCGCAAACCCCTGAACAGGTTGACCGGTTTCCGTGAGATGGATCGCATATTCCAACTTTCCACGGGAGGAAAGAAGAGCGGAAAGGCGACGTTTGAACGACATGAGCGACACAGGTCCTGAATAACTGCCATACAAGAACGCCCGGTCTACGCCGGGCGTTCCTTTGAGCGCTTCGAGGGACGCTCCATGCTTTTATTATGGCTCTCTCATACCATTGGTAAGTGCTGGTGTAATTTTGTTGAACAGATACTGCAGCACGGTCCGTTTTCCGACATCGATCTCGGCTGTCACGGACATGCCCGGCATCGGATGAAAGAATGAGGGCTGGCCATGAAGGGTATAACGGTCGATTCGCAGACGGACACGATAGACCCCTAAAGCAGTGGCATCATCAGACGGTGTATTTCCATTACTGCCACCACCGCCGTTCTGCGAGGACGATGTGAAAGCATCCGCACTGATGACACGAACCGTAGCTTCTGCGCCGCCGTACTGATCGTATGGGAATGTCGCAAATTTCAACAACGCATGATCGCCGACCTGCACGAAACCCACATCCTGTGAACGCAGGACAGCTTCCATTTCAAGGCCGTAGCCCGTGGGAACGAGGGTGATGAACTGTCCGGCGGACTGAAGAACAGAGCCGACAGAGCCCTGTGCGATGGTCAGGACAATACCGTCTTCCGGAGCGCGCAGCAGAACGAGATCCTGACGAAGACGCGCCTTTTCATAGGAACTGCGGTATTCCGCCAGATGATGCCCGGCTTCGGTCAGGTCCGAATAGATTGTGGCCTGCCAGTTCCCAATATATCCGTCACGCTCGGCCTTCATGGCGGCCAGCTTCTTGTCCGCGGAATTAGCGCTCTGCTGGGCAGCGATCTCCGCACGCTCGGCTTCCATCAGTTCGGTCTGCGCGCCAAGAGTCGAAAGACGGGAGCCGACCTGATCGGCCTGTTCCCGCTGTCGCATCTGCAGGACCTCGGACGCAACGCGCATCTTGCTGCCATACATGGCCGCATTGGCCCTGTAGCCCTGAATATCGCTTTCAAGGCTGGCAATCTGCTGGGTATAGTTCTCGACATGCGCTTGGTATTCGGTCTTGCGGCGCATGAAGGCAGCGCCCTGCTCGACCGAAGCAGGATCGTTCAAATTGACATGGTAGTCCTGCCCCGCAGCCTCCGCTTTCAGGCGGTCATATTCCGCCTGATAGGCATCACGCTGCAGATGCATGTTCGTGATGTCAGCCTCGGTGATGGTGGGATCAAGATGGGCGAGCACGTCGCCCTTTTTCACGAAATCGCCAACATGGACATCGATGGAACGAATGATGGAGGTTTCAAGCGGCTGCACAACGATGGTCGGCTGCGTTGAAATCAGTCGACCCGGTGTGGAGACGACACGATTGATCGGGAACAAGGCCATAACTGCAAGACAGGCCAGGAACAGACCACCGATCAGCAGAATGATGTAGCGCGCAGCCGGGGTAGCCGGAAGATTGACCAGCCCTGCTGTTGGCGAATGAAACTCAAGCAGCGCCAATGGCATGTCATTGGGCGCAAAAGGATCGGTGGCCGGACGCGGAACGTGCTGGTTGAATTCTTCGTCGGACTGGCCGGAAGACTGGTCACCATTGGGGATCATGTCGGAAGAGCTCATTATTACTCTCCTTCCGTCAGTTGCCCGGCAGAACCGGGACCATCGTTATCTGTCATGTGCCGGTTCTGCTGCAGCCAGAGCATACGGTAGATTTCACAGCGCTCCAGCAAGACACGGTGAGGTGCAATATCGATCAGTTTGCCCTGATCCATAACAGCGATCTGGTGGCAGTTTACAAGAGACGACAGACGATGGGAAACGATCACCATCGTGCGGCCCTTGCCAATCCGTTGCAGATTAGCGTTCACAAGCGCTTCAGATTCCGGGTCCAGCGCTGATGTGGCCTCATCCAGAATCATCAGCTTCGGATCACTGATGACCGCACGAGCAATAGCAAGCCGCTGCCGCTGGCCACCTGAGATATTGGTCGAGCCTTCTTCAATCCAGGTATCATAGCCAGCTGGCATGCGCTCGATGAACTCTTCGGCACCGGCAAGGCGCGCGGCACGGATCGCGTCGTCGATCGTCAGCCCCGGACGACCCGCCGTGATGTTATCACGGATCGTTCCACGGAACAGGAAGTTGTCCTGAAGCACCACGCCAAAGGAGCGACGCAGATGGGTCAGATTGATTTCACGCAGATCTACACCGTCGAGACGCAGATAACCGGTGTAGTTCCGGCTCACACCCTGCAGAAGGCGCGTGATCGTCGATTTACCGGAGCCCGACCGTCCGACGAGACCCAGCATCGTGCCGGCAGGAATGTCGAACGTGACATTATTGAGGGCTTTTGCTGTCGACCCGGGGTAGGAGAAGTCAACATGACTGAACGAGAGCGCGCCCTTGATGACAGGGCGCATGCCCGTTGTCAGCGCCTTGGTTTCCGTCGGCTGGTTCAGAACCATTCCCGCTTCACTCAAGGAAACACTAACCTCATTGAAGGCTTCCATCAGCTTGGCAAGATTGACAAGCGGGCTGGCGACACGGCCACCGAGCATCATGAAGCCCATGAGAGCGCCGGACTGCATGGAACTGGAATTCGTCAGGATCAGATAGGCCCCAACCAAGATGATACCGCGGTTGATGAAGATCTCGAACGGCATAACCAGGGTCTGCGGCCAACTGGCCATGCGACCGGCCGCAAGCTTCCAGCGCACCACATCTGCCGTGCGCTCATCCCACAGTTCACGCCGCGTCGTTTCCAGAGCCAGGGTCTTGACCGTCCGGATACCAGCGACCGTCTCGTAGAGGACGGAGCCACGCTTCATCTCAGCAAGCACCTGGCGCCCCATCACGCGGGTAACCAAAGGCAGGAAGATCACCACGATGAGACCGATACAACCTGCGGCGGCCAGCGTCATCCATGCGAGAGTAGGGCTCATCACGAACAGGATGGGCAGAATCACGATAAGGGTGAAGAGGTCGAGCAAGGTGCTCATCAGCTGCCCGGTCAAGAAGTCCCGGACTTTAAAGACAGCCATGAACCGACCCAGGATTTCACCCGTCTGTTCGCGCTCATAGAACTCGAGCGGAAGGGCGAGAAGCCTGTTGAAAGCATGCAACGAGATACGGGCATCCAGCCGGGTGGACAGGATGAGGGACAGCTCGCGCCGGGCGTAGGTCAGCAGAATTTCGTAGAACGAGAGAATGACGACAAAGCCGGTCAGGGAAACCAGCGTCGCCATGGAGTGGTAGTTCACCACCCGATCGACGACCTGCATGACGATCAGAGCAGGAAAGACCTGCAGAATACTCAAAGTCAGCGAAGCAAAGGCGATGTCCCGCATCACCTGCTTTTCGCGAAGTACCATCTTCGCGAACCAGAGCAGATCGAATCTGGCATCAGCCTCGGATTCATCACGTCGACGTTTGACCAGCAGCACATCGCCGGTCCAGACCTGCATGAGGCGCAGTTCATCGACGGGGACCGGGGCGTCACCTTCGCCGCCCATCGGATCACGGAGCCATACCACGCCTTTTTCGGCATCGGCACGGACCATCAGACCCGCCGAACCATCCTTAAACATTAGGACGACAGGCGGAGAATTGCGGATCTTGACGAGATAACGCCACCGCAGGCGCATGCCTTTGGCAACGGCGCCCTGTTCGTTTAACCAGCGCGCGAGGGTGGCGGGGGAGGGCGAATCCTCACCTGGTTCCGCCGCAAAATCGCGGATATCCAGTTCCAGGCCGTGATAGCGGGCGGCGGCCAGGACAGCGTAAAGCCGGATGACGGTCGGACTGACCCTTCCGCCGGGTCCTGACAAGCTCTGGGTATGCTCCACGAAATGTCCTCTATGCTGTTGTCGCGCCAAGGCGGACCAAAGGGCGGCACCACAGGCAGGAACGCCAGTTTATCCTCTCATGAATAGAGAAGACTCTCTTTTCCGTCACCACCCCTGCAGGCAGGAAATGAAAAATACCTGATGCCAGCATAGTCCAGACAGATCAAAAACTCATTACCTCCTTCAAGCATAAACACACGCGTCATGAGGACGTTTTATTGAAAACACGTGATATGATCAGAGAAAACCATATCCAGTGTCCTGTTATTCCCAATCGGACGTTTTGATCTTTTCCCTTTTCGTCACGGGGTTTAGGCTTTTCTGAAAGTGTTGGCTTTCCTCTCCGCCCTTTCCGAGACCGTTACTTTGTCGTGTACCCTCCGTTAACGAGAATGGTCTGCCCGGTCATCCACCAGCCATCCGAAACCAGGCAACGGACGATGGGTACAACGTCCTCGGACGTCTCCAGAATCGACTTCTTGAGAACCTTGCCAGCCGTATCGAACGGCTGATCGTCGCACCCGCCCTTCCTGAGTTTCTGGACCGTTATCCGGGGCTGGACATTGAATTGGACATGACGGATCGCAGTATCAACCTGGCTGAAGATGGGACGAACTGTGTACTACGGTCGGGCCTTTGCAGGATTCTAGCCTGATCGGCCGGAAACTGGGGCTACTGCCAGTCTTCAAGGTCGCAAGCCCGTCCTATCTGGCACAGCATGGCACCCCGCAGCGTCCCGCCGATCTGTCCGCGCATCAAGCCATTCTCTACACCTCGCCTACCACGGATCGTATCGAAGACTGGAAGTCTTTACTGAATGGCTAAGCGGACTTCTGAACGCGCACTGTTTTCCCAAAGATACCGAAAGCTGAACCTGGGAACCGGCTACGGCCCTTCCCTTTTGTGCCTCTGTGTCCCATCTGAAGACAGACTCCACAAGTCCCGATTGGATTTTTGATGCAGCTCTCCCGCATCTATGCCTCCCTGCCAGAGCGTTTTTCCGCCCCCCTCTCCCCGGCACCGTTTCGCAATCCACAGATCGTGACGCTGAATGAGCCTCTGGCGCGCGAACTCGGGATGAACCCGGACTGGCTGCGTAGCCCGGCGGGGATCGCCTTTCTGAGCCAGGGCTTGCGACCGGACGGAGGCGCACCGGTCGCCATGGCTTATGCCGGACATCAGTTCGGACATTTCGTCCCGAGCCTCGGGGACGGGCGAGCCATGCTGGTCGGTGAAGTGACGGACCGGTCCGGGCGCCTGCGGGACATTCATCTCAAGGGCTCCGGGCCGACACCGTTTTCCCGACGTGGGGACGGACGGGCGGCTCTGGGGCCGGTTCTGCGCGAATATATGGTCAGTGAAGCCATGCATGCGCTCGGCATTCCCACGGCACGCGCTCTTGCCGCCCTGACGACAGGCGAGAGCGTTGCCCGCGAGACGATGCAGCCCGGCGGCGTTATCGTGCGAGTCGCCTCCAGCCATGTGCGGGTCGGGACGTTCCAGTATTTCGCAGCGCAGGGCGATATCGAAGGAGTGCGCATTCTTGCGGACCATGTAATCGGACGTCTGTATCCGGAACTGGCGGAGGCAGAAAATCCCTATCTGGCGCTTCTGGAAGCCGTGACGGCACGGCAGGCGGATCTGGTGGCGCGCTGGATGCTGGTCGGGTTCATTCATGGCGTCATGAACACGGACAACATGTCCATCGCAGGCGAAACCATCGATTTCGGCCCCTGCGCGTTTCTGGACGCCTATGATCCAGCGAAAGTCTTCAGCTTCATCGACCAGAACGGGCGCTATGCCTACGGCAACCAGCCGGACATGGCGCTGTGGAACCTTGGACGACTGGCAGAAGCGCTGCTGCCCCTGCTGGACAGCAATCGCGAGAAGGCGATCGAACAGGCCAAAGACGCGCTGATGCGCTTTGATGGCGTGTTCAACGACACCTATCTGGTCGGCTGGCGGCGGAAGCTGGGTCTGGCGCGGGAAGAAAACGGAGATGCCAGGCTCACGGGACGCCTGCTGACGGCCATGCATCGGGGCGACGCAGATTTCACGCTAACATTCCGACGGCTTGGCGACATGGTGCGTACCGAACAGACGGACAGTCTCGTGACGCTGTTCGGACCAGGTTCGGGGATTGAAGACTGGATCGGAGACTGGCTGGCGCGACTGGGCCGGGAAGAGCGTCCGGTCGAAGCCAGTTACACGGACATGCAGACGACCAATCCCCGCATCATTCCACGCAATCACAGGATCGAAGAGACGATCCAGTCAGCGGTAGCGGGCGATTACGCGCCGTTCCACCGTCTGGTTGAGACGCTGTCACACCCGTTTGATGATGCGGCAGACGGGTTTGAGGTACCCCCGGCACCTCATGAGAAGGTCATGAATACATTCTGCGGCACCTGACGCACCGCAGGGAAAAGGATCAGAACAGCCGGATCAGGCGACTTGCGGCGTCAGCAGGCGGCTGCGGTTGAACAGGCTTTTGACCTGAGCATACAGTACTCCGAAATCCGGCATGCAGGCGTTGTGAAGCGCGCGCACGCTCTCATGCGTGGCATAGAAACGCAGGGTGCTCAGGCTTCCACTCATGATGGCCGTCCCCAGAAAGACACCATCGACATGAATGACCTTGGAACTCAGCATTGGCCTTCAACCTCGTCATGACTCCCACGTCGGGAGCACAAAATGTTTCCACGTTCCACACGAGCCCCTCCTCAGGGCTCCACCGATCTGGAACGCGTCACTAACGAGGCTCATGCCATATCGTTGCTTAAAGGAACGTGACCTTTTTATGATACGGTGTGCCGGCTACGGAACGATCTTGCTCCTTTCCCGGAACCTCATGGAAGGCAGGGGATGGACTCACCCCGAGCCATGCGGGAAAACGCACACCATGTCTCGCAAAGCTCCTTCCGCCCATCACCTGACCGCCGCTGACCAGCCGAATCTGTGGCTGCCTTATACCCAGATGCAAACCGCGCCTTTCCCTGTGGAAGCCGTCAGCACTTCGGCAAGCCGGATCACACTTGCGGATGGACGCGAGCTTGTGGATGGCGTGGCGGCATGGTGGACGGCCTGTCATGGCTACAGCCATCCACACATTCATGCGGCGCTGGTCCGGCAGGCGGAGCGGATGCCGCATGTGATGTTCGGCGGGATGGTGCATGAACCCGCCATCCGTCTGGCCGCACGACTGGCGGCAATGCTGCCGGGGGATCTGGAGCGCGTGTTCTTCACCGATTCCGGGTCGGTCGCGATGGAAGTCGCGATTAAGATGGCCGTGCAGTACCACATCAACCAAGGCACAGAAGGACGGCAGAAAATTCTGTCTTTCCGCGGCGGGTATCACGGGGACACGCTGGGTATGATGTCCATCTGCGACCCCGAGGAAGGCATGCACAGCCTGTTCGCCGGCGTTCTGCCCGAACAGGTTCTGGCCGATCTGCCCGTAGACGCGGCCAGTCTGGCGCAGCTTGAAGCGCTGCTGGCAGAACGTGGCGACAGCATCGCAGCAATAGTCACAGAGCCTCTCGTTCAGGGGGCGGGCGGCATGCTGTTTCATGACCCCGAGGTCCTGCGCCGTCTGCGCAAACTGTGCGATCGGCACGGGACTTTGCTGATCCTGGATGAGATCTTCACCGGTTTTGGACGCACCGGGACGATGTTCGCCTGCGAACAGGCAGGGGTCGTGCCGGATATCGTGGCGCTCTCGAAAGCCCTGACAGGCGGAACCATGGCGCTGGCGGCCACAGTGGCGCGACAGGGTGTCTTCGAAGCGTTCCTGTCCGACAACGCGGGACACGCCCTGATGCACGGGCCAACATTCATGGCCAATCCACTGGCCTGCGCAGTTGCCAATGCGTCGCTCGACCTGTTCGAGACCGAGCCGCGACTGGAGCAGGTCGCGGCCATCGCGGCCCAGCTGTCGCGGGAGTTGGAGCCATGCCGCACGCTGCCCGGCGTCAGGGATGTACGCGTCCTTGGTGCAATCGGCGTGGTGGAGCTTGAGACGCTGGACAATCCGGATGCCCTGCGCCGCGCCTTTGTGGAGCGCGGTGTCTGGATCCGGCCTTTCCGCAACATCGTCTATCTGACGCCCGCCTTCACGATCAAGCCCGAAGAACTCACGCGCCTGACGACAGCCATCGTGGACGTGTTGCGGGAGGCCGCATGAGCCTGTTCGACAACCATTTCACAGCCACCCTGACTGAACGCGAAGTCGCCGGAACGCGCCGGACCCTGCGTCCAGTGCTCCGGCAGGACGGCATGATCGTCCGTGACGGGCGACAGATGCTGGATGTGTCGTCCAACGACTATCTCGGGCTGGCGGATCATCTGCTGCTGCGCGAACGCGCTGCCGACTGGGCGCTGCGCTTCGGGACAGGCGCGCGCGCCTCTCGGCTGGTCAGCGGAACGCTGGACCTGCACCGGCGGGTCGAGACGAAAATGGCCACCTTCAAGGGCTGCGAAGATGCGATCCTGTTCGCCTCGGGCTGGCAGGCCAACGCCTCCGTCATGCCTGCACTCTGTGCGCTATCCGTGGCCCGAACAGGCGCGCCGATGCTGGTGTTTTCGGACCGGTTGAACCATGCCAGCCTGCATCATGGCTGCGCAGCGGCCGGCGTGCGACAGATTCGCTTCCGGCATAACGACCTATCCCATCTAGAAACCTTGCTGGCCCGCGAGGCCGAAAAACCCGGATTGCGGATGATCGTGACGGAGAGCGTATTCTCCATGGACGGAGACCGCGCCGATATTCCGGCCCTGCGCGCACTGGCGGACCGGGCCGGGGCATTCCTTTATGTGGACGAAGCCCATGCGACCGGCGTTCTAGGGCCAAAGGGTCGCGGATTGTCCTGCGGAATGGCCGATCTGACGATGGGAACGTGCAGCAAGGCGCTGGGCGGCATGGGCGCATATATCACGGGCTCGAAACCGCTCTGCGACTATCTGGTGAATCATGCGTCGGGCTTTATTTACAGCACGGCCCTACCCCCTGCGGTTCTGGGCGCAATTGACGCAGCACTGGATGTCGTACCGGGCCTGAATGTGGAACGCGCCCAGTTGCTTGGACAGGCAGAACGGCTTCGGACCATGCTGCACGGGGCTGGACTGTCCACAGCCGACTCCACGACACAGATTGTTCCTGTCCTGATCGGAGAGTCCGAACGCGCAATGCAGGTCGCAGCCGGACTTGAGGAGGCCGGGTTCCTGACGGTAGCGATCCGCCCACCGACCGTTCCAGCCGGAACCGCGCGACTACGGCTGGCGCTCCACGCCCGGCTAAACGATTCGGAAATCGACCGTCTGGGGCAGGCCGTCATCGCTCTGACAAGAGACATCGCATGACACGGGCGCTGTATCTTATGCATGGCTGGGGGTTTGACGCGTCCTTCTGGGCAGCGATGCTGGCGCATCTGCCGGATGTGAGCACACAGATCGTGGATTGCGGATATTTCGGCTCAGAACATCGCCCGCCCCTGCCGCAAACGCCCTATCTGGCTGTCGGGCATTCGGCAGGATCGCTGGCCCTGCTGGGACAAGACCTGTCAGGGTGTGAGGGACTAGTGTTTTTCAACGGCTTTCCGCGTTTCACAGCCGCACCAGATTTCCCGGACGGCACACCCGAGAGAGTCCTAATCCGGATGCGCGCGCGCCTGAAGCGTGATCCGGCCAGCGTTCTGCACGATTTCCGTGCGCTTTGTGGAACGGATGCGCCACTTCCCGGCACACCGGATGTGGATGCACTGGCGCAGGGACTGGAAGAGCTCCAGTCCCTGGACTGTCGCTCACAGGCTGCGAATTGGAAGAACAAACTACACTGGATGACGGGAACCGACGATCCGTTCGGTGCCGCCAAGGCCGGTTTTACAACACCGGGCGAACGGGTTGAAGGCAAGCATCTTCTGCCCCTCACTCACCCTGAATTCTGCGCAAACTTCGTGCGGCGGTGGCTCGATGACCCACGCTGATACTCCCGAAAACCTCCTGCGCCGAAACAACATCGCCGCACGATTTGACGCGGCGCAGGACTATGACGCCGCTGCCCATCTTCAGCGTCGCTGCGCCATGGCACTGATGGATCGCATCCGGGCCGCTACAGCAGATGATGCTCCCGCGTCCATTCTGGAATTCGGCTGTGGTACCGGCTTCCTGACAGCCCAACTAGCGGATCAATTTCCGCAGGCCAGCCTGCTCGCGACCGATCTGGCGCCTGGCATGATCGCACGGGCACGTCAGCGACTTTCGGGAGAAGCCACCCGCTTTCACGTCATGGACGCAGAACACCCGGATACGTCCGGTCCGTTCGATCTGATTGCCTCCAGCCTGTGCCTGCAATGGTTCTCGAACCGCAGTGACGGTTTGCAGAGGCTTTGCAACCTGCTGGCGCCACAAGGGCAGCTGATGGTCACGACACTGCTACAGGGTAGTCTGGACGAATGGAAGCAGGCCTGCCTGGCTGAATGCGCGCCCTGTGGGGTACCGGATTATCCATCTGCACAGACGGTGCAAGCCGAGTGGCCCGCCGGTGGCACAGGAACATGGGAAGTGCTGACCCTGCATGACCCTGTGGACAGCGCGCGTATGTTCCTGCGAGGTCTGCGGCAAATCGGCGCGTCAATTCCTCGCATCGGCAGCTCTCCCGCCAGCACTGCGACCCTGCGCCGGGCCATGCGGCATTTTGATCGTACAAGTTCCAGCGTGACCTATCAGATCGGCATCGGGACATTCGTGAAATCCGTCGAAAAAACGGAAAGGACAGAGCCATGAACTTTCAACGCGGGGTTTTCGTCACGGGAACGGATACCGGGATCGGCAAGACGCTGGTCAGCGCCATTCTATGCCGCGCCTGGAACGCCACCTACTGGAAGCCGCTTCAGACCGGTCTTGCGGATGAGGAAGGCGATACGCCGACAGTGCGGGAGCTTGCAGGGATGTCTCCTGCGCGGATCATTCCCCCCGCCTATGCCTTTCAGGCCCCGCTTGCCCCGCTTGCAGCGGGCTATCTGGAAAACGTGACCGTCAATCCGGGACGACTTGTTCTGCCGCAGGTGCAGGGACCGCTGGTTGTGGAAGGCGCGGGTGGCCTGATGGTGCCGGTGCGTGAAGACATGATGATCGTAGACCTGATCAACAGCCTTGACCTGCCGGTCGTGCTGGTCACACGCAGCGGACTGGGGACGATCAATCACACACTTCTGAGCCTTGAGGCTTTGCGGCGACGCGGTATTCCGGTTCTGGGTGTGGTTCCGGTCGGACCGTCCAACCCCGGAAATGAATACGATATTGCACACTTCGGAAAAACGAATATCCTGTTTAGAATTCCGCAGCTTGACGCGATAACGGAAACGGTCGTCTCTGGATTATCAGGCCACGTTCCGTTACTTGATGTCTTGCAGCAACAGATTTCACAATAATGTGTCATCTTGACGCATGCCATAAAAAGGCCGCGTCAACCCTTGTGAAATAACGTCCTCGTCATAGAAGGGCTCTTCGCAACGCAAGGCTTCCGGCGTATCGCTGGAAAATCGGGCCTCGTTTCGGAGATGCCGACAGAAACTGGGATATTGGGAAGAGTATGAGTATCCTGCGCCGTGATCTGGTCAAGCTTGGGGCCGGACTGACCCTTCTGGGAACAGCCTCCCGTATGGCCCATGCCCAGTCCACAGCCACAGCGGCTTCTCCATCAGCCGGAACCGCCGCACCGGAATCGACGCCCTTTGACGATGGCACGGTCCGCCTTCTGGCGCAGCGCCTGTCGAAGAAGCCCTATTCCCCGCCGTCTCCGACGTTGCCAAATGCCATCGCGAACATGGATTTCGACCAGTTCCGCAGCATTGCCTTCAATCCAGAGAAGGCGCTGTGGCATGGTCAGAACCTGGCGTTCGACGTGGAATTCTTCCCGCGCGGCTTCCTGTACAAACCGCGGATCGGCATGAACGAGGTCACGGGCGGGCAGTCCACGCCCATCCCCTACGACCCCGATCTCTTCACCTATTCCAACCCCGTCCTGCGCGTCACAGATGATCTCGGCTTTTCGGGTCTGCGTCTGCGCTATGCGATCAACACGCCGGGCGTCATGGAAGAATGTGCCGTCTTTCTTGGCGCATCCTATTTCCGTGCCGTGGCCAAGGGACAGAATTACGGTCTGTCCGCCCGTGCGTTCGCGAATGGAACCGGCAATCCGAAGGGCGAAGAATTCGCCCTGTTCCGCGAGTTCTGGCTTGAAAAGCCCGAACCTGGCGTGGAGTCCATCGTCATTCATGCGCTGCTCGACAGCCCGTCACTGACCGGTGCGTTCCGCTTCACCATACGTCCAGGTGATACGACCGTTTTCGACGTGCAGTCCTCGCTGTTCCCGCGTCAGGACATCACGGAATCAGGGATCGCGCCACTCACAGGCATGTTCTATTTCGACGCCAACGAACGCAATCACGTCGATGACTGGCGTCCGGCTGCTCATGACAGCGAAGCCCTCCAGATCTGGACGGGTGCAGGGCAGCAGCTTTACCGGCCGCTCATCAACCCAACCGATCTCCAGTTCTCGGCTTTCGAGGACAGCAGCCCGCACGGTTTCGGTCTAATGCAGCGCAAGCGCTCCTTCCACGACTACGAGGATCTGGCGCTCAACTACCAGAAGCGTCCGTCACTGTGGATCGAGCCCATCGGCAACTGGGGCGACGGTGCCATCGATCTCGTGGAGATCCCGACGCCAAACGAAGTGAACGACAACATCGTCTCCTTCTGGCGCCCCAAGCAGCCCATAAAGGGCGGACAGGAATACAGCTACATCTACCGGATGTACTGGGGCTGGGATACGCCATGGCCGACCCAGATGGCCCGGGTTGCTGCAACGCGGGTTGGTAGTGTGACCGACCATGCCGATGCACGGTTCTTCGCGATCGACTTTACTGGCGCACCGTTCCAGAACGTGCCGCAGGGCACGAATTTCCATCTGATCTCGCAAGCCACACCCGGCACGATCCGCAACGTCGTGGTCGAGCCCAATCCCGAAATCCAGGGCTGGCGCGCAACCTTTGAGTTCGTGCCCGGCGATGCGAAAATGTGTGAACTTCAGGCCCAGCTCGCCAGCGATCAGGGTCCGATTTCAGAAAAATGGATGTATCGTTGGACGCCGTGACCGAATTTTCCCCTTCCGCCGGGCCGGCCACAGCCCCGTTCCTGCCGCCGGAAGCGCCGCTGGTCATGAAGGAGCAGAACCTTCACCAGCAGCCCGACCGTCACGGCAGACCTTTCCGTATCCTGCCGACCACGCCCTCCTTCCTGTGGCTGCGCCGCCTGTTCGTTTTTGGTGGTGCGCTGCTGCTGACGGGCTACGGCATGTACAGGATCAACCAGGTCTTCAACTCGCTCGGTGTCTCGGCACTGGGCGTCATCATTCTGCTCCTGTTCGCCATTCTCGCATTCTGGATTGCCCTGTCTTTTACGTCCTGCCTGGGGGGCTTCGTCTCGCTGATCAGGCGGGGCGGACTGGGGCTCGGCATTCATCGCACAGGACCGCTCCCGGAACTGAAAAGCCGCACCGCCGTCCTAATGCCGACCTATAACGAGGACCCGATGCGGGTCCTCGCCGGTCTGCGAGCCATTCACGACAGCATTCTAGCGACCGGGCAGATCGACGCCTTCGATTTCTTCATCCTGTCCGACACCACCAATCCGGATGTCTGGGTGCAGGAAGAGCGGGCTTTTCTAGAATTCCGCAAGGCCACGAACGGCGACAGGCGGATCTTCTACCGCCGCCGTCACAAGAATATCGACCGCAAGGCCGGCAATCTGGGCGACTGGGTCACGCGGTTTGGCTCATCCTATCAGCAGATGCTCACACTCGATGCGGACAGTGTCATGGATGGCAGCCTGATCGTGCGCATTACGGCGGCCATGGAGCAGCATAACGGTGTAGGCCTGATCCAGACCCTGCCAGTCATTGTGGGCGGCCGCACGCTTTTTGCCCGGATGCAGCAGTTTGCAGGCCGAGTTTATGGACCGCTGATCGCTCATGGCATCGCGTGGTGGCACGGATCGGAAGGTAATTACTGGGGTCATAACGCCGTCATCCGTACTCAGGCCTTCGCCGAACAGGCCGGTCTGCCGCATCTGAAGGGTAAGGCCCCCTTTGGCGGGCATATCCTCAGTCATGACTTTGTGGAAGCCGCACTCATGCGCCGTGGAGGCTGGGCCATTCACATGGTTCCGGGCCTGTTCGGCTCCTATGAAGAAAGCCCGCCGTCCCTGACGGATGTCGCCATCCGCGACCGTCGCTGGTGCCAGGGTAATCTGCAGCACAGTAAGATCCTTGGCACGAAGGGAATGCACTGGGTCAGCCGCGTCCACATGCTAACTGGCATCGGCTCCTACATCATGTCCCCGCTCTGGCTGCTGTTCCTCCTCTTCGGCATCCTTATCTCGCTCCAGTCCCATTTCTATCATCCCGAATATTTCGGCACCAAACCCACGCTTTATCCGCACTGGCCGCGGGTCGATCCGGTTCAGGCAAAGCTCGTCTTCATCGGAACAATGGGGATTCTTCTAGCACCGAAGGCCCTCGCATTCATCGCCATGATATTCGACCGCGCAGCCCTGCGCGGATCGGGCGGCATGTTCCGGCTTGCGGTCTCGATCGTACTGGAAACCCTGATTGGCGGCCTGATCGCACCGATTGCCATGCTGATCCAGACCTCCGGCGTCATTTCGATCTTACTAGGGCGGGATTCCGGCTGGAATGCTCAGAACCGTGACGATGGCCGGGTCTCGCTGAAGGAGGTGGCGCACGGTTACTGGATCTACACCGTGTTCGGCCTGCTTCTAGCCGTTGCGGCATGGTCCGTCTCGCAGGCGCTGTTCCTATGGATGACGCCAGTGCTGCTCGGACTGGTGCTCGCCATCCCGCTGGCCGCGCTGACGGCGAGCCGGGACGTCGGGCTGGGCCTGCGTCGTGCCGGGCTTCTATTGATTGAGGAGGAAACCGCCCCTCCGCCGATCCTTCAGCTCGCCGCCGCAAACGACACCGCGCGTGAACGCGCAGCCCATGCTCCCGATGCGCCGCCGGAAGAAGCCTTTGCCGCCCTCCGCCAGAACGCCACACTTTTAGCCGCCCATGAAGGCGCCCTGCCCCCTCCCCGCAAGCCGGGCGGCCCAATCGATGCCAATCTGCTCGTGGGACTGGTCAAGCTGAGAGAGGCACCATCCATTCAGATCGCGCTGGAACGCCTTTCACGTCAGGAGAAGGCCGCCGTGCTGGGAAATCCCGAAGGCATCCAGCTCATGGAACAGCTCAAGACCTGAACCCGCAGCGCTTTACGGCATAAAAAAACGCCCCGACCATAACAGGTCGGGGCGTTTTGCATTGAGGTGATGACGCCTTAATGTCCGACGACAGAAGAACCCCCAAAGGACTGAGCCTTCTTGATGATGTCGTTACACGTCATGACGCGCTTGTCCTTGGGCAGGGTACTGATGTCGAAGACATTGCCTCCAGCCGTCTGGAGCAGGCCCTTGCCACCGAGCGAATAGAACTGGTCACTCTGAACATCTGGGCGCTTCGCAATTGTTCGAGCGGCCACGATCGGCGACGTGCCGAGCACCAGTTTCTTCTGCACACAGTAATAGCTCAGTCCCGCAACGTTACCAGCCTGTGCATTCTCGATGGACGGAAGACCATCCGCGCCCAGCGTGCCCGGCGATGCGGCAGTTAGGATGCTCTTACCAGCAGCAACTGCCTGAAAATTGGCGGAAGGCAGGGTTGCCTGGGTTCCAGCCGGGATCGTCCGGACGGGGCTGCTCTGCGGGATAGGCGGGATCGTCTGGGCAACAGCAGCACCCGAAATGGCCAGTCCGGCAGCGGCAAGAACAACGAAATATTTATTCGAGATCATGGCACTATTCTTTCCATATACAGGATGACCTGCGCGCGCCGAGAAGGAGATACAGAAATCATCCAACCTGGGACATCATAAAAGATGATCCATTGCCTTAATTAACACTCAAGACCGGATGTGGTTTCTTGAAGGATACCCTTTTTCTTCATGACAATCATGCAAGAACTTTTGGATGATTACGATTTGTTGAACACATCGTGGACCTTCGCTTCCCCAGCAGGAGCGCATTGAATGGCGACGGTTTCTGCTTCACAGTTTACCCATGTCAAAGCTCCCCGATGCTCCCTCCGCCGCCCCCGTTCCTCCCGTTGCCCGCCGTGAACCACTGAGCACTACACAGCTTGGCCGGACACGCACGGATTCCTATGCCTGGATGAAAGATGAGAACTGGCAGCAGGTCTTGCGGGACCCATCCGTTCTGCGCGAGGACATCGCCGCACATCTGAAAGCGGAGAACGCCTACGCGGAAGCCGTACTGACGGGCATGGAGCCGTTGCGCGAGACACTTCTTCAGGAAATGATCGGCCGCATCCCGCCAGCAGAGGCCTCCGTGCCGGTCCCGGATGGTCCATGGGAATATTATGCCCGCTTCGAGGACGGAGCCCAGCATCCGCTGCGGGTTCGTTGCCCGCGCGGCGGTGGCACGGAACAGGTCCTGCTCGATGCCGATGCCCTCGCGAAGCAGCACGGCTATTACGCGCTCTCGCAGACCGACCATTCTCCCGATCACCGATATTTCGTCTACGCGGAGGACATTCAGGGATCCGAGGTCTATCGGATTCAGGTCGAGGATCTGGAAACCGGAAAGCTCTGCACCCCGCCCGTACCGAGCACGACAGGCAGCTTCGCCATTTCACCGGACAGCGAGTGGCTGTTTTGGATTTACCGGGATGACAATGGCCGTCCGTCGAAGATCTATCGCCGCCCGCTGACGGGAGGCGAGGATGTTCTGGTCTTTGATGAAACCGATCCGGGGTTCTTCCTCAGCATCGGCGTCAGCGCATCGCGCAAATGGATCGTCATCGAGCGCGGCGACCATGATACCAATGAGACATTACTCATCCCGGCTTCCGATCCGACGGCCCCGCCCGTCGTGGCGGCCCCTCTGGTACGGGGCGAGCGTTATTCCCTGACGCACTGGAACGACCGCTTCATCATCCTGACCAACGCAGGCGGAGCCGTGGACTTCCAGTTCATGCAGACGCCCGACACGGCAACGGAACGCGAGAACTGGGCGCCCTTCGTTCCGTATCGCGAAGGGCATTATCTCCTGGGGGCCAGCGCCTCGCGCGGGCATCTCGTCTGGGCCGAGCGTCGGGATGGCAACATCCATATTCTCGTCGTGCCCGAAGGCACGGAAGGCGATATCCGCGCGCAGGCTAAGGCCATCGGCATGGACGAGCCCGCCTATGACCTAACAATGCTGGGCACGCTGGAATATGACACCCCGGTCCTGCGCTACATCTACCAGTCGCCGACCAACCCAGCGCACTGGTACGATTACGACATGGCGAGCGGCGAGCGTGTGCTACGCAAGATCCGCGAAGTCCCGTCCGGCCATGATGCAAGCCGGTACGAGACGCGCCGCCTGTTTGCGACATCCCCAGATGGCGCGCAGGTTCCCATCACGGTCCTGATGCGCAAAGGACAGGTTCTGGACGGATCGGCCCCCCTTCTTCTGTATGGATATGGCTCCTACGGCATTGCCATGGACGCCGATTTCTCCACAACCGTATTCAGCCTGGTAGACCGGGGTTGGATCCATGCTATCGCCCATGTACGCGGTGGCTCTGAAAAGGGCTGGAACTGGTTTCTGGACGGACGCGGGGCGAAAAAAACCAACACATTCATCGATTTCATCGCCTGCGCCCACCACCTCGTCTCGGAAGGTTATGGCTCGGCCGGGCGCATCGTCGCGCAGGGCGGCTCAGCTGGCGGATTGCTGATGGGGGCGATCACGAACATGGCGCCCGAACTGTTTGCCGGCATCGCCGCCCAAGTGCCGTTCGTGGACATGCTTAACACCATGTCCGACGTCTCCCTGCCGCTCACGCCGCCGGAATGGCCAGAATGGGGCAATCCACTGGAAGACCCTGCCGCCTACGACCTGATCGACAGCTATTCGCCCTATGACAACATCGCACCCAAAGCGTATCCGCCAGTTCTAGCGATGGGTGGCCTGTCCGATCCGCGCGTAACCTACTGGGAGCCCGCGAAATGGATCGCCAAGCTGCGCGAAGTCACGTCCGGCGGCCCGTTCCTGTGCCGCATCAACATGGAAGCCGGCCACGGTGGCTCGTCGGGCCGCTTCAAAAGACTGGAAGAAGTCGCGCTCGTTCAGGCCTTCGCGATTTGGGCGATGGATCGCACTTATCGCACCTAATAAATAGCGGTATTGAGCCAGATCTGCATGGATAGCGCATCCTTCGTAGCAAAAAAGGGGTGGAACGACTGGCTCGACCCTCACGGATCAATAGAGCCTTCCCCTCACCGCTCCGCCGCCGGGCGCCAATGTCCATGACAGCCGAGAAGGGCAATCTGACCTTGGCCGAGATTCGCGCTCAACTGGCTGAGGATGACCATCACTGTGCCATCGGCACGCTGTAGCGCTTTTTCGCGCGCCATAAGATCAGATAAAAAATACCGCTCAAGCGGCGGAACTCGAACATCCGGACACGACACCAGGAGTGGCTCGATACCCTGCCCGATCTCGATCCGGCAGGGCTGGTCTTCATTGATTTAACCTGAGCTTCCACCAATATGGCGCGCCATTATGGGCGGTGTCGGCGCAGCCAGAAGCTGAACGCTGCAACGCTACATCGTCACTGGAAAACGGCGATAGTCGTCGCCGGGTTACGACCAAGCAATATCGTAACGCCCATGGCGCTGGATGCTCCGATCAATGGCCACAGCTTTCAGCGCTATGTCGATCGCGTGCTGATAGCCGATCTGCAGCCAGGCGACATTATCATCACGGACAATCTTGGCTCTCACAAAGGTCCTAGCGTTCAGGCCGCGCGAAGCAGCAGATGCTGATCGAGCTATTTCCTGCCTTACAGCCCGGACTGCAACTCCATTGAGAAGGCCTTCTCCAAACTCAAGGCCATCTTCGCAAAAGCGCAGAACGCAGACGCGACGTCTGGTGAGACAGGATCAGCATACTGATCGATCAGGTCTCACCAGAAGACCCCGAATCCACTTCGCTTTTATCTGAAGCGCGCATGCTCGCCCATCTGCTCCCGAGCTCTCACAACGTGATTGCTAGAAGCTTTCTTCATATTTTTTTAATGTTTTGTTTTTATTAACTCTCCCCTTGCCCTCACTTCACCTTTCGGTGATAAACGCCTCAGCTTAAAGGGCTGTAAAGATTTGTTTGCGGAAATTGGGAATTAAGAAGTGACAACTATTACCGTTACATCAAGTGGAAACTGGAGCGGAGAAAATTACAATTATAAAGATATTGTTCTCGACGGAACAAAAAGCGCAATCAGTGTAAATATTTCTCCAACACAATACTCTTGGGGAGACGAAGGAAGCGCATCCTCACCTTTCACGTCCAGTTCCCTTACAACAAAAGGCAATGTAACTCTTACGGGAAATGGTTACCTTACAATTGACGGAAGCGTTACCAACGACGGCGCCCTGGCTGTTGAATCTGCCAATTTAACAGTTCTTGGAACATTAACGGGAAGCGCTATAACCATTGCCGATGGCGGCGCCCTGACTGTTGGCACGCTCAAGGCTGCTGTGACGTTCGGTGCGTCCCCTGCAGATTCTTCTGCATACAACACCCTCACAGTCACAAACAATGCTGCCAGCGGTGTCCTCACCCTGAACAACCTGTCTCCGCGTGACAGAATTGTTTTCAACAATGGCGCGACCACGTCTCTTCATTGGAGCAACGACGGATCTGAAATTTTAGATCAAAATAATACAGTTCTGGCAAATGTGACATTTGCTAAAGGCTACAGCAAGGACAACTACTACTTCTCCGGAGACACGGTAACAATCGTCTGCTTCCTACCGGGCAGCATGATCCGTACGCCCAAAGGCGAAGTTGCTGTCGAAGATCTCCAGATCGGAGACAACGTTATTGCCCTTGACTGGGAAGCCAACAAAGATGTCAGCCGCTCTGTCGTATGGGCTGGAAAAGCGCATGCTGTGGTCAGCGCTCACCTGCCGGATGACGAAGCTGGCTGGCCGGTGCGCATTCTCAAGAACGCAATCGCTGATGGCGTACCCTACAAGGACATGCTGATCACCGCCGAGCATTGCCTGTTCCTTGACGGAAAGTTCGTACCCGCCCGTATGCTGGTAAACGGCAGCTCAATCTTCTACGACAAGTCCATCACGTCCTACGACTACTACCATGTCGAGACCGAGCAGCACTCTGTCATCACAGCCGACGGCATGCTGACCGAATCCTATCTCGACACCGGAAACCGCCGCTCTTTCCGCCAGGATGGCAAGGTCGTTTCCCTCACGCCGTCACGTGCCCTGCCCTGTCCTGGAACGACGACGCAGCAGCCCCCCTTGGTGTCAGCCGCGAGTTCGTCGAGCCGCTGTTCAGCCAGATCGAAGCCCGCGCAAAGCAGGCTGCAATTGCAAGCCAGAACTCGGCTCCAGTTCTGACCCAAGAATCCGATCTGCGTCTCGAGACGAGCAATGGCATGGTTATCCACGCTGCCCGAACGGCAGATGACCGCGTTGTTTTCATGATCCCGACGGGCGTGAAGAGTGTGCGCATCGTCTCCAACGCAAGCCGCCCCAGCGATGTCATTGGCCCGTTCGTCGATGACCGCCGCTACTTCGGCGTTGAGGTTGGCGAAGTCCTGATGTTCGAGAGCAATTGCACTCACAACATCACGGCACATCTGACCGAAGGTGAGCTGAATGGCTGGAATACACTCGAACAGGCAGGTACGCGCTGGACGGCTGGCAACGCCATGCTGCCCCTCGGCGAGCGTCACCCCAACAGCATTGCCCTTCTTGCTCTTCAGATCAAAAATGCGGGACCGTACGTCCTGAATGAGACTGCAAAGGCAGAAATCGCGGTTACAGCCTAAAGTCGCCCTGTAATATGACGTTACCCCCGCCCGGATCTGTGGGTGGGGGTAATCCATATTTAAACGAAAAACATGATACTACGCACTCTGCTTCAGCCTGGACTGTTCTAGTCCCCCAAGACGACCATGCACCGCAACGCCGGGCGAAGGATTTCCCGGGCGGGATGCTCCCCTACACCCTCATGCCCCGCATGGCACAACAAAGTACTCCATAGGCTGGTGGCACCCACCGAAACTCTCCGAGATATTTCAGGTACTCGTCGAGCTGTTTTTCAACGGCATGGTCGAAAAGACCCTCTCCATAGAACTGTCACCCGATGCGGGTGATTTCATCTGTGACCGAACAGATGGCGGATATCGTCGCCGAAGTGTTGGAAGGCGGCATGCGTAGAGCGGTGACGGCGGTTACCTTCTTCTGACACGACAGTCACGGTGGCCGTCATACCAGCGGCGAGCGTCAAGTCATCGGGGATCTTGTCGATCTTCACACGGACCGGGATACGCTGCGCCAGACGCACCCAAGTATAGACCGGATCCACTTCCGGAAGGCCCTGCTTGTTCACTAGCGCATTGTTGCTGGCGATACCGCGGGTGATGCTCTCGACATGACCGAAAAGCGGGTCGTGATAGCCCATCAGATCCATACGGACGAGGTCACCTTCGTCGAGATCATGAACCTTGGTTTCCTCGAAATAGCCGTCCACCCAGTAGGAACTGGTGTCGATGATGTGGATATTGACCACACCAGCGGTTGCGAAATCGCCAGGACGCATAATGAGGTTGGTCACGATGCCGTCGATGGAACTGCGGACTTCCGTTCGGTCGAGATTGATCGCGGCCTGACGTTCCGCGGCCTGCGCCGCGTCGTACTGGGCCTGCATCTGCTGGGACAGGGCCTCGTACTGCCGCTTTTCCTCAACGGAGACGGCCGTGCCGGGGATGGCCTTGCGCCACTGGGCCTGAACGACACGAAATTCAAGGTCGGCCTTGCGCTCGACCACACGGGCTTTGGCGGTATCGAGCGCCACCTTGAAGTCGAACGGGTCAATGACATAGAGCACGTCCCCCTTGTGAACGAACTGGTTGTCCTTCACTCGCACTTCGATGATCTGTCCCGAGACGCGCGGCGCGATATTGGCGACCTGCGCACGGACCTGTCCGTTCCGGGTCCAGGGAGAGGCCGTATAGTAATCCCACAGAATGACGACCACGAGAGCCGCCACCACGAGAATACAGAGCGTGATGGTCAAGCGGATCAGGCGATGGGCATTGGCAAGCACGGGAAGGTCACCTTGGTTGCGGAAGAAGAAGTTCGAAGGGGGATCAAAGGATCAGTGTGTAAAGACCAATCAGGCAGATCAGGATGCCGAACTGGGCCAGTGGCGGATCCCAGACGAAACGCCACAGATCGAACCAGCCCATGATCCAACGCAGGATAGCCAACGTCAGGAGCGCCAGCGCCAGATTGATCACGAACGCCGAAACCAGCACGCCATCGAGATCGACAACCTGTGTCATCACCATCGTTTGCGTCCTATTCCATAATGATGCACGGCGGAGCGGTTCAGGCGCACCATCGTCCGTACAGCTTCAAGACCACCAATACAGTTGATGATCATCGACTGCTCTTCGCGAATACCGTCAGACAAACGCTCGAAAAACATGGCCTGAAGTTCGGGAATTTCGGCTTCCAGAAGGCCGAGCCTATCGTGGGCCAACAAGCGGCGGACATGACGAACCATGGGCCTGAGGCCATGAAGATGCCCCGCCTGATCCAGATAGTGCCGAACACGGGCGATCGTGCTGGAAAAATCCTCAAGGGCCACGAAACGGTTGAAGACACGCCGGGAGCACAGGCCGGGATCGTGCATCCGGCCCGTCCACATCAGGAACTGGCTCAGGCGTTCGTATTTCCGGCTAAGAAGCGGCGGCCCCATCCGCTCGCCATGTCCAGCAAGCTGCCTCTCCAGATCATAGGCGATGGAAACCGCCAGCCGGAAGCGATGCCTTCGCGCCGTGGGGGGCCAGAGCAGGACCAGCAGCACGAAAGAGAGTACGGCCGCCATCGCATAGAAGGTATTGCGGGTGATGAAGGCCAGGGGGTCGTAATTGTGATGATTGCCGAGTCCGATAAACACCAGAAAGAACACGCCGTAATTGAAGCCGATGGCGCTTGTTTTCGGATTCATCAGCAACAGGCAGGAAATGACGGTCTGCGGCAAAAGCACCAGCGCCAGCCCCAACATGCTCTCAATATGGGGCAGAATCATAAAGTCCAGCCATGCCGCCACGAGAATGCCTGCAGGCATGCCGATAATCGCGCCCTTGCCGAACTGAGCGGTGTCAATGGCGGTAGACGCCAGCGTCAGAACCAGCGCCGTCTGCGCCAGGGCCGTAACGGAAGCCGGAATACTGGAGGCGAGACAAAGCGCGGCGGCCACACTAAAGCCCAGCAGGACACGCATCGCGTTGATGAACGCCGTCACATAGTCCGGATTGCTCTCGAGATGGGCCAGCTTGAGTGCATCGCCCGCCGGGGTAGCGCGCAGGAGCGTGTTCATACCGGTGCGGATATGCAGACGGTTACTAAGCAACGTCGAGCAGCGCTCGAAAAACCAGGCTTCCCGTGCTGAAGGGACGAAACCCGGGTCTTCCTTGCGGATGCCGTCCAGAATCGTATCCATTGTCTCAAGGCGGGTTGTGCCGTCCTCGGAGCGCTCATGCCAGGCCCGAACGTGACGGATCAGAATGTCGGAAATGCCGCCCGTTTCCAGAAGCAATGCAATCGCACGACTCGTGGTCAGGACCGTTAGCATGCCGATGATGCCCAGGCGCGCGCCCGCCATCCGCAGACGTCCGCGTTCAACTTCGGTCCGGGCGTAGGAAATCTGGGTCATGAGCGCGAGGATCTCGCCGCTTAGCCCGATCATCTCTTCCGGCGTTGCGATCGGCTCGCCCATGATGGCGGACTTTCCGGTCTGCCGCACACGATGGGACAGCGTCTCCATGGCCGTGGACAGTCTGCGCCAGGCTTCCGGAGAGCCCGAAAGAATGTTCACTACAGCGATGGATGCAACGCCAATGGCGATATCCGAGGCGCGCGCAATGCTGACAGGGTAGATGTTCTGCGGGTCATCCATAGTGGGGATGGCCACCAGCGCGACCGTATAGCCTGCCAGAAGTGCCCCATACGACCGAAAGTCACGCTCCAGCGACCCTACAAACGCACAGGCTGAAATCCAGAGGGCTGCGCCACCAAGAGAAAGAGCACGCTCCTCATTGAACATCGCAACAAGGATAATGGAGACACTGACACCGAGCACGGTGCCGGCAAGGCGGTAGAACGCCTTGGACAACGCCTGACCACGTAGAGGCTGCGCCAGGATCATGACGGTCACGCCAGCACTGGCCGGAGAGTCAAGCTGCGACCAGAAAGCCGTTCCAAGCGCCAGGACAAGTGCAAACCAGGTCCTGAGACTGAATTGGAGCCACCCTGGACGAAGAACTGACTGTAGTGCCTCAGTCAAGAGCGACACCCCCTAACCGGCACAGACTTTATCAGAATCAGCCCCACGGCCCTCATTACCAGAAGTAGACTTCCAACCTTAGGAGCGCTTGCCCGAAAAAGTTAGCCCTCGAATTCTCTGGACACGTTTTGACAGATGGTGCTTTGAATTTTCACCGTCCAGGAGGCTACTCTTCTTCGGGTGGGAGAGCGTTGCAGGCCGCAGTCAGCTTGGGGTCCGGATGGGATGTAGACGTACGACAATAGGTTCTGGCATCAGCACCACACATATTCGTGACATCCTCCATTTCTGAGGAAAGAACGTCACGCGCAACACCAATGTCCTGATTGTGTTCAGGATCGATGCCTTCTTCCTTGCTCAGCGCCGTCTGCGCCTGATGCATCTCCTTTAGCGCGTTGATGCAAGTGTCACCCGCCGCGTCAGGGTTGGTCTGCAGCACCCGAAGGATCTTGTTGATGGCAAAACCCTGCTGGTTAATCGTGGGATCGTCGTCATTAGTCTTGGCCTCGCCATCATCAGCCCGAACCGCGACAGGGCTGGCGAGGGCGAAGGTGAGAGGAAGAAGAGCCAGCAGAAGGGCGGGACGGGAATGGCGCTTGATCATGACTCTTACGTTAGGAGAAAATCCGAACTGGACAAAGACCCTGAACGAGGCTGTTGCAGGTTGTTGCAAACAGGCCGCAGCAAGGAATTCCGCCGTCTGCATGGCTTGCCAGCTTGACTCTGCAGGGCGGGATGGGTAATCGGGGCCATTCTTTCGCGGGCGTTCCGGCCCGCTGTCCGGTCCGCAAGGGCCTTACCCGTCGAGAGCCTGCAACCATGAAGATCCGCAACAGCCTGAAGTCCGCCAAGGTCCGCGACAAGGACTGCCGCGTTGTCCGCCGCCGCGGCCGCATTTACATCATCAACAAGAAGAACCCGCGCATGAAGGCTCGCCAGGGCTGAACCCCTTGGTCTGCCGGATGACGGACAGGCGGCGCTGGCTGATGGCTGGCGCCGTTCTGCTTTGTAGCCCGGCCCTGACTTTTCTGCCAGTTCTGGCTGCACGCGCCGCAGATCCTGCTACGTACGGCCCCGCAGCGCCTTCTACTGCACAGCCTGCCCTTCCCGCCTCTCAGGCGGCAAAGGCCACGCCCCTTGCTTCATCGCCCCATCCGCCGCGCAAAACGCTCCATAACCGCCTTATGGATGCGGAAAAGGCTCTCGCCATGGCGGGGAATGAAAAGCAAGCTAGCGAAATCTCCGAACGTGCCGAAGCCCTCCGCAGCCGCGCCCTGACCGGCAGCGTACAGATGCTCATCAGCGATTCGCATGATGCGCTGGAAAAACATGATTTCCAGCAGGCACAGGACGATCTGACAGCCGCAATCACGATCCAGCCTGACCAGTTCGTGCTTTACCGTCAGCGTGCCGCCATCCGGCTGGCTGCGGGTGACAGCAACGGAGCCATCGCCGATCTGGGCGTTGAGCTTCAGGTTGATCCCGGTGATCCGACGGCCTGGGGCATGCTTGCGGAAGCAGAACATGAACGGCATGAGCCCGAGGCCGCTCTCAAGGCCTTCCATCAAATGCTGCTGATGAATCCGAAAACACCCGATTCTGACAAGCAGCTCAAAACGCTGGAGCAGGCCCGGGACGGCCAGCAGGACTGACGCTTCGGCGTCTCTTGCTCGGGCAACCCCTTGTATTGCCGGGTGTTCATCCCCTGATTCTTTTTTTCAGGAGATTTTTATGACCAAGCATTCCCCCGCCCCCGAAACCATCATTACAGAGCCGAACGCGAAGAAAAGCTGCTGCTCCAAGATGAAGACCTGCTGTCAGAAGGCCACGCGCGCCCGTGAAATCGGCCTCGCCGGCATGACCGCCATGGCCACATTTGGACCCAAGCGCTTCCGCCCGTATTTCCAGCAGATTCTGGCCGTAATCGCGGTCGTGACCGCTTCGGTCGAGTTTTTCCGCAAGCGCAAGAGCTGATTTTCCAGCCCTAAAGGAAGGAAATAGGGTCGATATCGATATCGACCTTTGCTCCGCCGGTCGGTTTGATATCTCCAAGCCATTGACGCAGAATCGGCTGCACGGCGATGCCTCGCATCGTCCGCAACAACAGTCTGCGGCGATGCCTTCCGCGCAGAACAGCAAGCGGGGCCGGCGCTGGCCCCAAGACCTGCACCCCTTCCCGCTCTGGCGCAGAGAGTGCAATTTCCCGCGCCAGCGCATCTGCCGCTTCCGCACTGGGCGCACTTACGATCAGCGCAGCCAATCGTCCGTAAGGCGGCCAGAATGACGGGCGTCTCTGCTCGGCCTCCTGCTCCATGAAGGTCTGGAAATCATTGGAGACCAGAGCCGTCATGACCGGATGCTCGCCGACATAACTCTGGAGCAGCACGCGCCCGCGGTGCTCCGCACGGCCCGCACGGCCCGCGACCTGATGCAGAAGCTGCACGGTCCGCTCCGCAGCGCGTAAATCTCCGCCCCCCAGGCCCAGATCGGCATCAACAACGCCCACGAGCGTCAGTTTCGGAAAATGCCAGCCCTTGGCCACAATCTGCGTGCCGATGATAAGATTGACCTCTCCGTCCGAAATCTTCCGAACCGCCTCCGCCGTAGCGGCGGGAGAACCGAGCGTATCGGAGGACATCACCAGCAGTTTCGCTTCCGGAAAGCGCAGCTTCGCCTCTTCCGTAATGCGCTCGATTCCCGGTCCGATGGGCACGAGTGAGTTCTCGGCGTGACACTCCGGGCAATCCTTGGGAATCCGCTCGTTATGCCCGCAGTGATGGCAGGTCAGAATACCCCGTGCCCGATGCTCCACCAGCCAGGCCGAACAGTTCGGGCACTGCATCCGGTGCCCGCAGGCCCGGCACAGCGTCAGCGGCGCATAGCCGCGCCGGTTGAGGAACAGCATGGCCTGCTCCCCCTTCTCCAGCGTCTCATCAATGGCAGTGCAGAGCTTGGGCGACAGAAACAGGCCGCGTTCGGGCGGGTCTGCCCGCATATCCACCAACGACACATCCGGTAGGGTCGCTCCGCCATGCCGCGCGGTCAGAAGTTCGTGCCGGTAGCGCCTGCTCTCCACATTCGCAAGCGTTTCGAGCGACGGCGTAGCGGAAACCAGAATGGCGGGCGCATCGGCCAGACGGGCGCGAACAACCGCCATGTCGCGCCCGTGATACATGACGCCCTCTTCCTGCTTGAAAGCACTCTCGTGCTCCTCGTCCACCACGACAAGGCCCAGATCAGCAAAGGGCAGGAACAGTGCCGAGCGGGCCCCCACCACAACGCGGGCACTCCCTTCCGCCACGGCCCGCCATGTCTCACGCCGGCGCTTGGCCCCGAGATCGGAGTGCCAGATGGCAGGTTCGACCCCAAAACGCCGGATGAAACGATCCGTCCACTGAGCGGAAAGCGCGATTTCCGGCAGCAAGACCAAGGCCTGTTTTCCCTTGGCCAGACAAGCCGCCACAGCCTCGAAATAGACCTCGGTCTTCCCTGAACCGGTCACGCCTTCCAGCAGGGTGACCTGAAACCGACCGGCTTCGACCGGCCTACAGAGTTCCTGCGCGACTTCAGCCTGTTCTTCGGAGAGTTTCGGCGCACCGTGGCTCGGGTCCGGCGTTGCGAACGGGGCGGCCACGTCAATAACAGCCTCGCGCAGCAAACCAGCACTGGCCAGACCACGGATCACGGCAGCACTCGCCCCGCTTCGGGAACCCAGCTCGGCAGTTGTCATGGGCGTAGACGAAACAAAATTGAGCACCGAACGGCGAGCCGGCGTAATGCGCAGATCGCCTTCCAGTGCATCAGTCCGCACCCAGCCCAAAGTGGGCTTGGGCGCATCTTTCAGATGGATACGCATCGCCATCGCCAGCACCAGACCCGGCGGGGTCAGCGTATAGGCAGCAACCCAGTCTATGAAGCGGCGCAGGCTCTGGGGAAGGGGCCGAACATCCAGCTTTCCCGCCACGGGACGCAGACGCGCAAGCGGGACCTCACGGCCGACCGGAAAGGCGAAATCCGCTGGCAGAGTGCGGTCGGTTTCCCAGACACACCCCACGGTTTCACGTCGACCCAACGGAACAGAGACAAGATCTCCGGGCTGAAGCGGCATAGGCGCGAGGTAGTCGAGTGGCCCCGGAAACGGCAGCGGCACGAGCACCGAAACACGCGTTCCGGTGGAAGGTGGCTTTCGCCGGAGATCAGGCTTGGATAGGCTGCTGGATGCCATGACCGTATCTAACCTCCCACGCTCCGAAATGCCATGACGGCCACATTAATGGCGCTCGATGCCCTGCGAGACTGGACCGAATGGCTGACTCACGAGAGGCGTTCGAGCCCACGCACGGTCGAAGCCTACCGGCACGACATTCTGCTGGCACTGACGTTTTTTCAGCAGCATCTGGGCGCCGAGGTGACATTGGCGGACCTGGGAAAACTCTCGCTTGCGGACCTGCGCGCCTGGCTTGCCCATGAAACGGCCCGTAGCGAACAACCAACACGCCGCACCACCAGCGCCGACTCGCGGGCACGCTCGCGGGCGAGGCATGTCTCCGCGCTGCGGTCGTTCTTCCGGTATCTGGGTCTACGGCACGATCTCTCCAATCCTGCACCCTCACTACTCGCCACGCCGCGCACGAAAAAGCGCCTGCCGCGCCCTCTTGGGGAAGACGCCGCACGGGCAGCGGCAGAAGGTATTTCCGATGATGCGGAAACCAGCCTGGCGGCATTTCGGGACCGCGCACTGTTCATGCTGCTTTATGGCACCGGGATGCGGATCGGCGAGGCACTGGCGCTCAATATCCGCGATCTGACCAACGCAGGACAAAACATGCTCCGAGTCGTCGGCAAGGGTGGCAAGGAACGGCTCGTGCCTTTACTTCCGGCCGTGATCAAGGTGCTGGAAAGCTGGAAAGCTGCCCATCCGTCTCCGACGCCCGATGCGCCCCTGTTCTGCGGGGTGCGCGGTGGGCGGCTCAATCCCGGCGTAGCCCAGCGCGCCATGCGGACCTGGCGCAAGGGCGAAGGTCTGCCTGATTCCGCAACGCCCCATGCCCTGCGCCATTCCTTTGCGACGCATCTGATGGAAGGCGGGGCCGACCTGCGCACCATTCAGGAACTGATGGGTCATGCCAGCCTCTCCACCACGCAGGCCTATACGCTGGCAGATGAAAAACACCTGCTTGATGTCTGGCGCAAAGCCCACCCACGGGCGGCGCAAGAGTCATGAGACGCCTTCTACCGGCCGCCCTGATCCTGGGCATGGCACTGTACGCAACAACGGTTCACGCCGCCCCCGTCTGCGAAATGAGCCGCGCCATCGTGTTGCCGCTGCGCGATGACGGAGGATATCTGAGCGTGTCCGTGACGGTGAACGGACGGGCGGCCTCCATGATCGTGGATACAGGCTCAGAAGGCAGCCTCATAACACCGGCTGGAGTCTCCGCCCTGCGCCTGCCGCCCGACCCCGAACACCGCACCATAATGCAGGGCCCCAATGGTAGCCCACGCCTGGTGCCGAACGTCCGGATTCAGGATCTCCGGCTTGGCACGCACCCTGCGGCCGAACTTCCCCTTGGCCCCGGAACAATGGCCGTCGGGATGCTCCCGGGTTCGCCCATAATCACGCCCCCCGTTCTGGGCCTGCTCGGCGCGGATGTTCTGGCGGATTACGATTTGGAATTCGATGTCCCACACCAGCGCCTGACTTTATGGACTATCCGTCTGGGCTCCCGCCTGTGTAAGCAGCCTCCCGTCTGGACCGGGCACTGGACGACCACACCCATACACCGGCAATCTGGGCGTCTGACCGTAGCCTTCACGCTGGACGGCCTGAGGGGCACGGCCCTGCTGGACAGCGGCGCGCGCTCACATATCGTAAGCACGGATTTCGCCCATCGCCTGGGCCTGACCGACGACCAGCTCGCCCTTGACCCCGGTGGCCTGACAGCAGGCATGGACATGAAGGAACGCGAATACCACTGGCACCATTTCGGGCGTCTTGAACTGGGAAGCACCGTCTGGACACGACCGGTCCTGACAGTCGCCCCGGTTCACGATCAGGCAGACATGCTGCTGGGCTCCGACTGGTTCGCCCATCACGAAATCTGGCTGTCTTACGCCACGCAGCAGCTTTTTTTTCGATAGGCGCAAGGCATCTGTCGTAGCGGGTTGCGACCCGCCGCCAGTCCTTGAGCCTTCCGAACATGGTCTCGATGCGATTGCTGCGTTTGTATTTCCGCCTGTCGTATTTGACCGGTTTCCCGCGAGATTTCCGTCCTGGAATGCAGGATTTTATCCCTTTCTCTTCCAGGGGTCCCTGAACCAGTCGGCGTCATACCCGCGATCTCCCAGCATCCATTGTGCGGCAGGAAGACTGTCCTGCAGTACAGAGGCACCGGTATAATTACTGACCTGACCCGTCGTCATGAAGAGGCTCAGCGGTCGTCTGTTCTGATCGGTGACCGGCATGTAGCTTCGTGTTCATGCCGCCTTTTTTAGCCGCAGGGTCACATCAATCATAATGGTTCGGGGCTCGGCCTTTGCAACAGACAGGCCATCCATCATCCGGGCGAAGATCCTCATACGCCCGAGCGCATCCCATTGCGGTGCACAAAAATGATGCCGCTCAACACGCGGCGGCTATCAACTCGGAGTCTGTCTTGGCTTTTCGGAAAGAGCGGCCACAGACGATCCATCTGTTTGTCCGTCAACCAAACACCGGTCGCTCACCTTCAGTCTCCTCGCTGAGCCTGAGCCTGAGCCTGAGCCTAGTGGGAATAATATCTGCATAAAAAAAAGCCCCTTCCCAAAGGAAGGGGCCTTATTTGAAAGGCTGTGCTCATTCACCCTTGAGGCGCGAATTGCACTGCGACCAGTAGCCGCCGCCCTTCTGGATCCATTTCAGAGCACCGTTCCCACCGTTCGCCTTGTTGGCGTTGTACTGGGCCACGCAGGTCTTCTGGCGGGCGCGGCCAGCCGAGAGCTTGCTGAACTCGGGAGAAATGGCGGTCGGGAACACAACATTGCCCGATGAGGCAACCGGAGCCTTCGTAGCAACCGGCGCGGCCGTGCTGGCCGAAGTTGCAGCCGCGGCCGGGGCGGCGGGGGTTGCTACGGCAGTCGGTGCGGCTTCAGCAGCCGCAGCCTTGGTCGTTGCAGCACAGTTGGCCGCCTTGAAGGCCTTGTAGGACTGGCCGTTCAGGGAACCGTTCTGCTTGGCCGTCTTGAATGCGGCGTGGCATTCCTTGGCGGTCATGGCATGCGCGGGGGCAACGCTCAGACCGGCGGCCAGAAGCGCTGCGAGGGAGAGGCCGGAAAAGGCTTTTGTAAACGTCATACAGAAAGAACCTTCATTCTGAAACCGGCGGGAGAAAACAGCCCCCGCAAGCATAACCGCCGAATGAGCGCAATCAGTTGATACGCTCACCATGCAAAATCATGTCGAGACCTTCAAGCTCCTCTTCCGGCGAGACCCGCAGGCCCATCACCAAATCCAGAACCTTAAGGATCAAGGTCGTCATGATAACACACCAGACCACCGTCACACCCACGGCCTCGGCCTGCGCCACGACCTGATGGACACTAGCAACCGTCCCCTCCGGGTTAGACGCCGTGGCCGAAAGCGGGCCATAGGCAAATGCGCCGGTCAGAATAGCGCCAATGATACCGCCGGTGCCGTGGACGCCGAACGCATCGAGGCTATCGTCATAATTAAAGCGGTGCTTGAGCCAGGTGGCGCTCCAGAAGCATCCCGCACCAGCAATCAGACCAATGAGGACAGCGCTGCCCGGTAGAACGAACCCTGCAGCCGGCGTAATGGCGACCAGACCAGCCACCGCACCCGAAATAATCCCCAGCGCCGTTGGCTTGCCCGTGCGCATCCATTCGACGACCATCCAGGCCACGCCGCCCGCTGCGGCAGCAACCTGCGTCGTCAACATGGCCATACCCGCCCGACCATTGGCCCCCAACGCAGAACCGGCATTGAAACCGAACCAGCCGACCCAGAGCAGCGACGCGCCGATAATGGCGTAAGTCAGGTTGAACGGAGACAGATCTTCCGTACCAATCCCCTTGCGGCGTCCCAGAATGATCGCACAGACCAGACCCGCCACACCGGAATTGATGTGGACGACCGTGCCGCCGGCGAAGTCCACCGCACCAAGCCCTGCAACCCAGCCGGTCGGGCTCCAAACCCAGTGCGCAACCGGCGCGTAGACCAGCAGCAACCAGGCCACCGTAAAGAGGCACATGGAAGAGAACTTCATGCGCTCGGCATAGGCACCCGTGATGAGGGCTGGAGTGATGACGGCGAACGTCATCTGGAACATCATGTAGACGCTCTCGGGAATTGTCATCGGCACGGCCGCAGGTGTGCCCGCGCCAAGCGTGAAGGCGGAATCAATCCCCTCATGGAAATTGTCCGCAACACCCCGCAGCAGGACGCGCGACAGATCCCCGATCCAGGGCGAACCCGTCGAGAACGCCAGACTGTACCCGGCCACCATCCAGACCAGACTTCCGATGCAGCAGATCATGAAGGACTGGATCAGCGTCGCCAGCACGTTCTTCTTACGGACCATGCCGCCATAGAACAGCGCCAGACCAGGGATGGTCATCATCAGGACAAAGGCCGTGCTGACAAGCATCCAGGCCGTATCACCCGTATCGATAGGCGCGGCTGCCGGAGCGGCCTGGGCGACGGCGGGCAGCGCGACGGCACCGGCTGCGAGGGAAAGTACGGAGCGCCTCAGCGCATGGACGGACATCACAGAGCGCCCTCGCCGGTTTCTCCCGTGCGGATGCGGATGAGCTGATCGAGGCTGGAGACCATAATCTTGCCGTCACCGATCTTGCCGGTGCGGGCTGCGGTCATGATTGCCTCGATCACGTCCTCGGCAATCGTGTCGGCAACTGCGACCTCGATCTTGAGCTTGGGCAAGAAGCTGACGTGATACTCAGCGCCGCGATAGATTTCCGTCTGGCCTTTCTGGCGGCCAAAACCCTTGACCTCGGTAACAGTCAGGCCCTGCACCCCAAGCGGGGTCAGGGCCTCGCGGACGTCATCGAGCTTGAACGGTTTGATGATGGCAGTAACGAGCTTCACGAACGGCATATCCTCGTTGCGGTCTGGCAATCTGTATCAGAGTATGCCCCAGATCATGCCAGTCTCATAATGATATTGGCAGACCGCCCATGTCGTTTTCGCTGAAATTTTCCTGAACCCCGGATGCTGTTGCCCAAACGCTTCGTCTCAGGGACGTCCGGGCATCCCGCCGGGAGGGACAGCAGGTGGGGTCGCAGGCATATCCGGGCCGCGATATGGACCATCCTGCGGGCGATTGACCGTCGGCGAGACCAGGTTGTCCGGCCACGGATTCTGGTCCGGCGTCCCGGAGACAATGGCGGTCCGACCACGCGGCAGACATTCCGGCATCTCAGTCCGCAAACGCCGCAGCATACGTTCACGGATGTCGCAGCCCAGATTCCACATCCCGTTCGCATCGACAGCCCCCGCGATCAACCGGATGGAAATGACCTGGGCATTGGTATCCGCGATCTGGCAACCAATGGAGGTCTTGTCCAGATCCCAGTCCGGGCACTTGGCGAGTTCCTCGAAATAGATCTCCCGCAGACGTTCGACCGGCGTCTGATAGTCCAGCCACAGAAACAGAGAACAGATCAGAGACGGCGAACTGTGCGTCCAGTTCTGGAACGGATTTTCAAGGAAGTAAGAGATCGGCACGATATAGCGACGCCGGTCCCAGGTGCGCAGGACAACATAGGTCGCGTTGATTTCCTCAACCCACGCCCAGTCTCCGTTCAGGATTAGCATGTCTTCCATGCGAATGGGCTGGGTCACGGCAATCTGGATGCCCGCGAGCAAATTCGTCAGGGCCGGACGGGCTGACAGACCAACGATCAGGGAGGCCGCACCGGCAGACGCAAACAGCGAGACGCCAAATTTCTGCACCGAATGGAACACCATCAGCGAGGATGCGACCGTCAGCACACCGAATGAAATCTCGGTCAGGCGACGCAGAACGCGGATCTGCGTCTGGTGCGAGCGCGCGGTGATATCGTCCGTGTGCTCTTTGGCTGTGATACGGTTAAGATACTGGTCCGTCAGCAGGCGAAACGTCCTGATGATGCCGAAACCGAGATTAAGGATGAACAGACACAGAAAAGCCTGCTCCAAAAAGGCGGTCGTCGCATCGGTAAAGCCCGTCGTGGCCTGAAGGGCGGCACTGACGGCAATAATGATCAGGAAATTGCGAATGATCGTCCGCAGGCGTGCAATGATGGCGTGAATGAACTGAATGCGGCGCAGACCCGGCAGGCGCGGCAGGGCGTCCGTAATGACCCGACTGAACAGCAGCGCAATGCCCGCCGCCAGAAGCAGCAGCAGGATCGAACCCAGCGGAGCAGGAAGCCAGCTCAGAAGATTCCCGACCCGGCTCATGGAATTGACGTAGGAATGTTCAATCATACGCTGTGCGGTTCCCTTATCCCCTGCATAGTCTAACCGATGCGGCTCCGGACGGCTCCATGGAGCCGGAAAGCCGGTCTGGTACGGAAAAGGCGCAGGGCCGTCTTCCGCTGCCATTGTCATCTGGCGCTCATAGCGATGGAGAACAGAACACCGTCCGAAACGAAATGTTCCCTGATTTCTCCGACGCCGCCAGACATTCATTCAGGATTACGGTCCTACCATGCCGCCCCGAACAGGAAACAAGAACACCAAAGCCGCATTCCGCATCTAATTTTCTGATTATGCATCCCGAATTTTCGGGAATCGACTGCAAAAATACAGTTCGAAAGTCGCATTTCTTTAACGGTATATCTGCGGCACATCCGGATTATTCAACACAGTTCACCCCGATACTGTCACTGGCACGCTGGCGCAGACATTTCATCGGGCCGCAGGCACGTCTGTCACGCGCACGCCCCCTTCCGCTCAAACCGCCGCAGGAGTAGGACAGGGGCAGGGAGATGAGTACAATGAAAAAAACCCATTACGACCTCTGCATCAACGGCGCCGGCCCTGTAGGCGCTACGCTGGCGTGTCGTCTGGCGGCAGAGGGCGTTCGCGTCCTGCTCATCGACCGCAATGCCCTGCCCGGCATGGAAGATCCGGCTCTGGATGGCCGGGCCTATGCCATCGCGGAAGGCTCCCGCCGGATGCTTGCGGAGGCGGGCATCTGGGACAATCTGCCCAATGTGGCCCAGCCGATCCATGAAATCCTCGTGGCGGACGGACGCCCTCACGAGGCCCCTTCCCCGCTAACGCTGCATTTCGGCCCGGAAGATGCGCCCGAAGGCCAGAGCTTTGGCTGGATGGTCGAGGCACGGGACCTCCGGCTGGCTATCAACCGGACATTGCAGCAGTATGACAGCCTTGATGTGCTGGCGCCGGATCTGGGAAACTTCACGTTCCATCCGGATCATGTCTCCATCCGTCTGGCCTCCGGCAATACCGTAACGGCGAAAATTGCCGTAGCAGCGGAAGGCCGTCGATCCCCGCTCCGCCGTCAGGCGCGGATCGGCCTGACGAAAATTCCCTATAATGAATACGGCATCGTTGCGACCATCGCGCATGAAAAGCCGCATCATGGCGTGGCGCTCGAACATTTTCTGCCGGAAGGCCCGTTTGCGCGGCTGCCCATGCCAGGCACAGCCGAACACCCACACCGCTCCGCCATCGTCTGGGCCGAGGGCGAAGGCCGCGCCCAGCGCTTCCATGACTTGCCGGACGAGATTTTCGCCCGTGAAATCAAGGCCCGCATGGCGGACGAAGATCTGGGCGAGATCACCCCGACCGGTCGTCGTTGGATCTATCCACTCTCGGCCCAATATGCCCACAGCTATATCGGCCCGCGCCTCGCTCTGGCTGGCGATGCAGCGCACGGCATTCATCCGATTGCCGGGCAAGGCCTGAACATCGGCTTCCGGGACGTGATCTCACTCGCGAACCTGCTCATCGAGGCACACCGCAATCACAAGGACATGGGAAGCCGCGAGCTTCTGGTCCGCTATCAGCGCAACACCCGCCCCGGCAACATGGCCATGCTCGCCGCAACGGACGCGCTTGAGCGCCTGTTCGGGAACGACAATCTCGTCCTGCGCCGTCTGCGCGATATGGGCATCGCGGGCATCCAGCGCTTTCCCGCCCTCCGCCGGGCCTTCGTCAGAAAGGCCATGGGCGTATGACGCGAGCCGCTACCGAAACGCCCCCCGAAAGAACATCGGACCTCACGGCCTTCTGGCAGGACATGCAATCCCAGGCCTGCAGTTGCCATGATCCGCTGATCCAGGATGTGTTTTCCACCAATATCGGAGACCATCCGGATTTTGCGTCCGCGCTGGCCTCCCTGCTGGGCACGAAACTTGCGGACCGCTCCATTCCAGCGACGAGCATCACCCGGCTCGTCGCCTCGATCCTGAGCGCCGATCCCGATATCGCCGAAGCCGCGGCAGCAGATATTCTCGCGACCTATGACCGCGACCCGGCCTGCCCCGACCTCGTCACGCCCTTCCTGTTCTTCAAGGGATGGCAGGCGCTTCAGGCTTACCGGATCTCGCATCATCTCTGGACGAAGGGCCGCCAGCATCTGGCCCATCATTTCCAGAGCCGGATCAACGAGCTTTTCGCCATCGACATTCACCCTGCGGCCCGTCTCGGGCGCCGGCTGAGCATCGACCACGGAACGGGGATTGTTATCGGCGAGACCTGTATCGTCGAAGATGACGTCTCGCTATTTCAGGATGTCACGCTGGGCGGTACGGGCAAACTAAGCGGCAACCGTCACCCCATCGTGCGCCGCGGTGCCATGATCGGCGCGGGCGCCAGAATCCTCGGACGCCTCGTCATCGGGGAATATGCCCGGATCGGCGCGGCCTCAGTCGTGCTGGAAGACATCCCGGCCTATTCTACAGCAGTCGGCAACCCGGCGCGGATCGTGGGCACTACACCCCGGCCAGCCTGAAAGCCGGGCTTAAAGAAAAATCAGGGCCCGGAGCCTGCGCCCCGGCCCCTGATGTCTCTTACTTGTTCGAGAACTTGAAAATCGTCGTGTAATCGAACGTCTGGCCCGGCTTGAGTTCAGTCGTTGGGAAAGACGGGTGGTTCGGGCTGTCGGGATAATGCTCGGCCTCGAACGCAATCGCATCGCCCTGACGATAGGCATGACCGGATACCCCGGCATAACCGCCATCCAGCGAGTTGGACGTGTAGACCTGAAGCCCCGGCTGGTTCGTCAGGATTTCCATGCTGCGGCCCGAACGCGGATCGTAGACCTTGCCCGCCAGACGCGGTGCCTGACCGTAAGCACCATTGACGACCCAGTTCATGTCATAGCCACGCGCATACATCATCTGCTGGTCGTTGCTGCGCAGACGGTCCCCGATGATGGTCGGCTTGCTGAAATCAAGCGGCGTCCCGGCAACAGGCGCGATCTGGCCAGTCGGGATGGACGTGGCATCGGTCGGCGTGAATCCATCGGCGTTGATCTGCAGGATTTCCGGCTCGATGGAGCCCGAACCCTCGCCATTCAGGTTCCAGTAACTGTGGTTCGTCAGGTTCAGAACCGTCGGCGCATCGGTCGTGGCGACATAATGCAACGACAGGGCATTGTCGGTGCCCAGCGTATAGGTCACATGTGTCGTCAGCTTGCCAGGGAAGCCCTGATCGCCGTTCGGGCTGACCAGCTTGAGCGTCAGATACGCACCGTTGGCATTGGTGCCGGTCTTTTCGATCGTCCAGACGTTCTTATCGAAGCCCTTCTTGCCGCCATGCAGAGCGTTCGGCGGTGCCGTCACGTCAGTGTGATAAATCTTGCCTTCAACGGGAAAGTTACCGCCTGCGAGACGGTTGGCGTAGCGGCCGATGATGGCGCCGAAAAACAGGCCGCCCTTCGCGCTGTCGACCGTGTAACCCTTCAGGTTGTCAAAGCCAAGAACCACGTCCTGGACATGCCCCTCACGGTCCGGCGTCTCGACGGACTGGATGATGCCGCCATAGGTGATGATACGGGCCGTCGTGCCGAGGTCGTTCTTTAGGGTCACGATCCGCACGGGCTTGCCATCCGGCGTGCTGCCCCAGGGCTGACTGACCACGGTAGGATGCGCCTGTGCCACACCAGCCCCCACGGAGAGAACCGCGACAGTCGCAAAAAGCGCACTTCTGGAGCCGAAGAATCTGGACATTGAAAACCTCCCGGGTGTTGAGTTGGGGCCACAGTGATCCCAAAAACCTTGAGGGGTCAAAGCCTCGAAAGTGACGGCAGAGTATCTGGATCGCTAAAGCAGATGCCCTCTTCAAACGACCAGCATTTGCAGACATACAGGGATGCACGCTATCGGAGGATACGTTATGACTACGCCCCTCCGCAGTTTTCCGCGACGGATGGCGTGTGGCCCATCGGGGTTCATGGAGTCCTGCAGGGAACGGATTATGAAAATTTCCGTTTCTCTGTGACTTCTTCGTGAGCACAGGGCTGGGAAGGGCATTTTGGGGATGGTTATGGACTTTCGGCAGGACGAAAACGAAATCCGGGAGACGCGCTCACGCCGTGTGTCACGCCGCAGCAGGGCTCTCGCAGGGGCCCTCGCCCTGCTGACGCTCGGAGCCTGTGGCTCGCTGCGTAACCCACCGCCGAAGGATCCGGACGACCTGGCGGACTACAAGGCCGCCAACGATCCTTACGAACCCATGAACCGCAAGATGTACAACCTCCAGATGTGGGCCTATCACAAGGTCCTGCGCCCGGTAGGCAAGGCCTGGATCTGGGCTGTTCCCAAGCCCGTGCGTCATTCCATTGCAAATGTAAATGAAACCTGGCGCGAGCCTGCCGTGTTTTTCTCGGATGTGGGCGCAGGCAAGCCGCGTCGTGCCGGAGATGCTTTCATGCGCTTCGCCATCAATATGAGTGCTGGCGTGGCTGGCTTTTTCGATGTTGCCGGCCTCGTCGGGTACAAGCAGCACGAAACCGATCCCGGCCTGACGCTGGGAACCTGGGGCGTGGCGGGCGGCCCGTACCTGTTCGTGCCTTTTATTGGCCCGACCAACATCCGTGACGGCATCGGCTACGGCATCAGCCAAGGCCTGACGCCGATCAACTATGTGCCTCGCGGCTATGATCTGCTAACCTTCAACTGGGCTTACAACGTGGCCGGGACCATGGAAGGCTATGCCAGCTCCATCGACCAGATCGACCATCTCGAACAGGACAGCCTTGACCCGTACTCCTATATCCGGAGTGCTTGGCAGCAGAACCGTCAGAGCCAGATCGACACCATCAAGAGCGACGATCGCGCAACAACCCCTGACTGGTACAACTGAGGAGAACGACATGTTCAACGTATTTTCGCGCCGCGCTGCTCTTGGGGCCGTCGTCTCCCTCGCCGTTGCAACAGGGGCAGCTCACGCCAGTACAGCGACAGATTTCGTGAACTCCTTCGGGAGCCGTCTGGCTGCTGTGGTCAACTCGGGCAAGTCGCTGGACGAAAAGAAGAAAGAGGTTCTTCCGCTGCTCAAGGATAACGTCGATATTACCGGGATTGGCCGCTACTGCCTCGGCAAATACTGGCGTACCGCAACACCGGCCCAGCGTGACAAGTACATCTCCCTGTTCGATCAGGTGCTAGTCAACACCATCACGGACCAGATCGGCAACTACAAGGGCGTGAGCTTCCGCGTCACGACGACGACGACGACCCCGGATGGCGAGCGCGTCAATGCGCTGATCGACCGTCCGGGCCAACCGGAGGTCAACATGCAGCTCATCATCGGCGGCAACCCACCCAAGGTCGTGGACATGTATGGCGAAGGTGCCAGCCTGCGCATGAACCAGCGCAGCGATTACAGCTCTTATCTGGCCCGCCATAACGGCGACGTCGATGCGCTGAACGCTGCCCTTGAGCGCCAGCTAAACCACCACCAGTAAGATACTGCTACAAACTACCGCTTCTGCGGTTATGAGTTCCTGAAACGGACGGCTTTCCAGCGGAGAGCCGTCCGTTCTGCTATCCAGCGCCGTGAGACAAGACCGGATGACAAGCCCGACATTGCCAAAAGCCGGACAGACAGCACGGAGCAAGGGTTTTCCTGACCTCGGGCGTCAGGGCGGACTTCTGGCGGTCTTCACCCTCGCCTGCCTGACATTCTTCGGTTGGACATGCTGGAAAGGCCTCTGGTTCCTCTCGTTCTGCGACGAGGGCGAACATCTTCTGGGCGGCAGGATGCTGAACGAGGGCGGCAAGCTCTATGTGTCCTATGTGGACACACACGGGCCGGTCATCTTCATGCTGTCCCAGCTCTACGGCGCCCTCTTCGGATGGCATTTCCCGCAGGGCGCACGGCTGTTCCTGCCGCTTCTGGCGCTCATGGCCGCCGCGTCCCTCTGCGCCACATCCGCCCTGCCCGGACGCCGACAGCGCCTTCTCGCCAGTCTGGTCTTCGTCGGCGGACTTGCGTCCTACTGGCTGATGGACGCGTTCTACATGGTCAGTTTCTACGCCGTAGCCGGGTTTCTGACCGTGGGACTGCTGGCCCTGTTCGTGGTGCCGGCCTGGCTCGGCAGAACCCCGCCTGCCCTGCCTTCAGCGCTCGCGGGTCTGTGTCTGATCCTGATCCTGGCATGCGCCTACGCCTATGGACCAGGAGCGCTCCTGATCGTAGCGTCCGCCCTCTGGCTTCTGGCCGGACAGAAGAACTACGGGGCCATCCGGGCCTTCGCAGGGGGCGTTCTTCTTGGCGTGTTCCTGCTGGGTCTGTGGTTCCTGAGATATGCGGATCTCGGAAGTTTCGTGGTCTTCCATATCCTCTTCAACCAGATCGCCTATGCCCCGTTCATTCATTTCGGACCGGGCACCTTCCTGCTCTCCCTTCTGCCCTCTTTTCAGGGTGAGGCGTTTTACCCCACCCTCGCCCATATCCTGCTCATCGGTTCACTTCCCCTGCTGCTCTACAGGCGGCCGGAGCGCAACAGGATCGCCATCCTGATCGGCTTCGTGGGCATTATTCTTCTCAACGCGCGTGCCGCCGTGGGCTTCAAGGACGGGCAGACCCTGATCGTGGCGTTTGCGCTGGCAGGACTGGCGCTCATGGCATTTTTCGAACAGCGGGGAGAGTCGGGCAAGACGGTCAGCAAGGCTTTGCCCTGCGCCATTCTAGTGGTGCTGGCGTTCTGGAGCAGCAGCCATCTGCCCACCAACACCCCCTTCGGCTGGACCTACCGGGACACCACCCACAGACCACCCTACACGCTGTATCAACCGGTCAATGACGCCATCAGCCAGAAGGTCCGAGCGCTCGTGCCGCCGGGACAGCCCATCCTGATGCTGCCCTACATGCCCGAGTTCTACTGGATGGCCGACCGGCGGCCGCCTTATGGCTATTACGAGTATCTGCCCTGGGACTGGGTTTATGCCCAACATTCCATCCCGGGCTATCCGCATGATCTGTGCCAGAGCCTGCTGAAAGACCCGCCGCCCCTGATCGTCTACATGCCCGAGAGCGATCCCGCGTCGCTGACCGTCCGGCCGTTTTTCGCCTGCGTCAGGGAAAGACTGGCCAGCCTGTACATGCCGGTCGAGGGGTTCCCGTCCCTGCACGTCCTGCGCCCCCGGTAGGGCGGCCACGCGTCAGTCCGCCGTGATTTCGTACAGAAGCATGGTGTCGCCGTTGCGATCGAAGGTCTGAGTGTGGTGCAGACCCAGACTGCCCAGAACCGTACGGGACGCGAGATTGTCTTCCCGCGCAACGGCCACGATCCGTTTCTCCCCACAGTCGAGCACATAGCGCAGGGCGGCCGCAGCGGCTTCGCGGGCGATGCCGCGCCCGGCGGCCCAGGGGAACAGGGCAAAGCGCAGCCCGAGACCGCGCCCGTCAGGGCGTTCATGAACGCCCGTGATGCCAACGAAGCGGCCATTTTCGCGGATGGCAAAAATCCCCACGCCGCGCCTGGCCCAAAAACTGACGTCCTCCGCCATTTCCTCTTCGGTCGCGGTCCGGTTACGAACACCACCGAGCATCTTGGCGAAGGCACCGGCATCGCCCTTAAGCGCCACCATATCTTCGAGGTCCGGCCAGTTGACCGGAGTCAGAACAAGCCGGGCGGTTCGGATTTCACGCCCCAGCACGCAGCTCTCCCCAGACCATCAGCAGAAACCTTCAACGGACAGAATTACCCCGTCCGCTGAACGGAAAACGCCGGATCAGCGGGCCAGCGGGCGGTACTTGATGCGGCCGGGTTCGGTGGCATCCGGGCCCAGACGACGGCGCTTGTCAGCTTCGTAGTCCTGGAAGTTGCCCTCGAACCATTCGACATGGCTGTCACCCTCAAACGCAAGGATATGCGTGGCCAGACGGTCGAGGAACCAGCGGTCATGGGTGATGATCACGGCGCAACCAGCAAATTCTGCCAGAGCGTCTTCGAGAGCACGCAGCGTATCGACGTCAAGATCATTGGTCGGTTCGTCGAGCAGGATGACGTTGCTGTCCTGCTTGAGCATCTTCGCCAGATGCACGCGGTTGCGCTCACCACCCGACAGGATACCCACACGCTTCTGCTGGTCCGCGCCCTTGAAGTTGAACGCGCCCACATAAGCGCGGGACGGCACCGTGCGCTTGCCAAGCTGGATGACGTCCGTACCGCCGGAAATTTCTTCCCAGACGGTCTTGTTGTCATCGAGCGTGTTGCGGGACTGGTCCACATAACCCAGCTTCACCGTCTCGCCGATCTTGAGCGAACCGCCATCCGGCGCATCATCGCCCGTGATCATTTTGAACAGCGTGGACTTACCCGCACCGTTCGGCCCGATCACGCCCACGATGCCGCCCGGCGGCAGCTTGAAGCTGAGATTGTCGATCAGCAGACGATCGCCAAAGCCCTTGCTGAGATTTTCGGCCTCAATGACCGTGCCACCCAGACGCGGGCCCGGCGTAATCACGATATCTGCCGTGCCGCCTGCCTTTTCGGCATTTGCCGCCAGCATTTCCTCATACTTCGTGATACGCGCCTTGCTCTTCGCCTGACGGGCCTTCGGGGAGCTGGAAATCCACTCCTGCTCGGCGGCGAGAGCGCGCTGGCGGGAGCTTTCTTCCTTCTCTTCCTGCGCCAGACGCTTACGCTTCTGCACGAGCCAGGAGGAGTAGTTGCCTTCGAACGGATAGCCACGACCACGCTCGAGTTCGAGAATCCAGTTCGTGACGTTGTCGAGGAAGTAACGGTCATGGGTGATGACCATGACGGTGCCCTGATAGTCCCGCAGCGTCTTTTCGAGCCAGCTCACGCTCTCAGCGTCGAGATGGTTGGTCGGTTCGTCAAGCAGCAGGATGTCGGGCTTTTCAAGCAGCAGGCGGCACAGTGCCACGCGGCGGCGTTCACCACCCGAGAGCTTCGTGACCGGGCTGTCGGCCGGCGGGCAACGCAGCGCATCGAGCGCGATTTCCAGCTTGCGGTCCAGCTCCCAGCCGTCGCCAGCGTCGATCTTTTCCTGAAGATCGGCCTGCTCGGCAAGCAGCGCAGTCATTTCATCGTCCGACATCGGCTCTGCGAACTTCATCGAAATCTCGTTGAAGCGATCCACGGCCTTTTTCAGGTCCCCAAAGCCCTGCGCAACATTCTCGCCGACCGTCATGCTCTCGTCGAGCTTGGGCTCCTGTTCGAGATAGCCGATGCGGACGCCCTCGGCGGCCCATGCCTCGCCGCCATATTCTTTCTCAATGCCCGCCATGACCTTGAGCAGCGTGGACTTACCCGCGCCGTTCACACCCAGCACACCGATCTTCACACCCGGCAGGAAGGACAGCGTGATGCCCTTGAAGACTTCGCGCCCACCCGGATAGGCCTTCGTGAGGTCCTTCATGACATAGACGTACTGGTAGGCGGCCATGGGAGGTCTCCTTGATCGGTGGATGGGCGGGGAAGAAGCGGAACAGATGTCCCGCAGAAATCAGGTTGGCACACCGTGCGCCCGGAGGGACTCGAACCCCCAACCAAGCCGTTATGAGCGGCCGGCTCTAACCAATTGAGCTACAGGCGCGCGGGTGCAGTTCGAAATCGCCCAACTCGGGTCTTTTTGCAAGGGGCGACATGGTGGAATGTGTCTTTTTAAGTTAGTGTGTCACGCCTTCCCGTTCCCTAAAGGCCGTTCAGGCGACCTTTGCTGCCGTTGCGAGATGGCCTCACTGGTCCGTATTGCCCGAAGGGATATCCGATGCCTGCAAATATCGCGAAAATACCCAGTAGTACCCCACAGACATGATACAGGCCGGACCGGTCGCGCTCATCCGCCGACTGCGATGGCTTTATGCCCCCGACCCGGTCATGGCCGGATATGCGCTGCGAACGACCTTCACCTCTCTGCTCGCGCTCGGCATCGCCTTGTGGATGGAGCTCGGCAGTCCGCAATGGGCTGCCCTGACCGTCTGGATGGTCGCACAGGGCACACGCGGACGCAGCCTCGCGAAAGCCAAATGGCACCTGTTCGGCATGGTGGTCGGTGTCATCAGCGGAATCGTTCTGGTCGCCTCCTTTCCACAGGCGCCGCTGATGTTCATTCTTCTGCTGGCAGGCGGAATCGGCGCCTTCTGCATGATCGGCACCTTCATGCCCGGTCCGGCGTCCATGACGAACTACCGTATCCACGGTATGCGGGCCTCGGGCTTCACCTACGCGATTATCTCCCTCGACGGCATCGCGGACCCGCACCACATCTTCGCCATCGCCATGGCGCGCGCCACCTATATTCTGCTGGGGATCGTACTCGAAGCCTCGATTTCCGGACTCTTCCAGCTCGGCCTGACCAAACGGACACGCCGACAGCTCGCCAGCACGTTCGAGGACACGCTCAAACCCGCCCTGACCGCCATCGCAGACATCCTGATCGGCAAAGAAGGGGCCATGCAGAACGTGCAGGGTATCTTCACCCAGATCACGACGCTCGGCGATCAGGTAGAGTTCGCGGAAGTTGAGCTCGGCCGCCGCGACCATGCCGGCGACCATGCCCGCGCGGCACTGGCGGATATCGCAGTCCTTCTCGCCCGCGCGCTCGATCTGGCGACCCTCATGCGCTTGCCGCTCAGTCAGGACGACATGTTCCATCAGGAAGCCGAGACCATCCGGGATGTGTTTCTTAAACTCCCCACCCGGCTGGAAGGGACGGAGAACATGAACGCCATTCTGGCGGATCTGCTAGACCTGCGCCGTCAATGTCGCCAGAAGGTTGTGATCGATTTCAACACCGTTCAGCCGGATGGTGCCGCGCGCGAAGCCGTCCTGCGCCACGGGATGCTCCAGCAGGCCCTCGTTGAACTGATCGATGCGCTCCGCATGGCGCTGAGCCACTTCGAGGCCAGCCGGCACCCCGAAGCGCACGACCATTTCCACGCCCCGATCCTCTCCTATCGCGACTGGCAGCAGGCCATCACCAACAGCCTGCGCTCGTCCGTCACGGTCTTCGGAGCGGGACTGATCTGGATTTGCACCGCCTGGCCCAGCGGCCTGACCTTCATTATGTTCGTCTGCATCATCTGCAGCCTGTTCTCCACGCTAGAGCGCCCCGCGCTGGCCACGCAGGCGTTCCTGCGCGGCGCGTGCTGTGCGGTCGTGGCCGCCGGCGTGCTCAATCTCGCCCTGATGGGCAAATCCACGACGTTCGAAATGCTGGGCATGTGGTCAGGCCTTGCCATGATGATCGGCGGTCTAGCCTTCGCTTACCCGCCCCTGACCCTTCCCGCCGTGTCGTACAACCTCTTCCTGCCGATCCTCATCGGGCCGTCCAATCAGGCAAAGACCGACGAAATCGTCTATTTCAACACGGCTCTGCCGCTCGTTCTGGGCCTGCTTTACGCCTCCTGGATGTACCGGGTCTTCCTGCCTTATGATCCCGCACACCAGCGCTGGACCATGCGCGGACACATCCTGCGGGACCTGCACCGCATCGCCAATGGCCGGATGCAGGAAACGGTGGATAGCGTGGTGTCACGCAACGTGGACCGTTTCGTCCGGCTCATGACCAATTCGGGCTCGACGCCATCCCCAATCATACAAGCCTATCTGACGGGAATCCTGTCAGGCATGCGCGTCATGCTCAACCTGCTGCGTCTTCAGGCCATCCGTCGCGATAAACGGCTCAACCGGAACGCCACAAAGGCGCTCGCCCTCGTCATGGGGCGCATGAGCCATTTCAGCGGCCGCTATCACGGCCATTACGGCCGCACCCTGCGGGCAACGAAACTCGCGATCCTGAATCTGCGGACCTGCGAACGCACCGAATCCCGCCCCCGCGAGCGTTTCATCCTGATCGCTGCCCTGACCAGTCTGGACGTCATCGCCACGGAGCTGGACACGAACCGCATTTTCTTCGATGCAAATAGCCCGTATCTCGACCCCTCCGTCCGCTCTGAAGAACTGGAATCGACCGGCTGAACGCTGGCTGCCCCCCTGACTGAATCCGGGCTGACACAATCCTCACGAACCGATCACGAAGAAATGTTCTGAAACACACTTCCCTTTTCCGGGAAACGGAGGAATTGTTCGTTTTCAGCCGCGGGATACCGCGGACGACAGGTTTAAGACCTACTGGGTTTCAGAACTAAGGATACCGTGATGTTTCGTCGTATCGTGCCCGTCCTCGGCCTCGCCCTCGGGCTCGGTCTGGCTTCCCAGGCCGCCATGGCACAGGAACAGTCCCCCCCGCCCCCGCCAGCCGTTCAGGGCACGCCAAGCAAGGACTTCACGGGCGTTTCGCCCGCCAATCTCGCCGGCATCATGAACTACTGCGTCGAGCAGCAGTACGTCTCCTATGACGAAGGCAACCCGGTTCTTTACGGGCTGAGCGAGAAGTACAAGGCAACCGAACAGACGGTCGGCAATTTCGACTATGCGCTCGGCACCGCCGGTTACTTCGACAGCAACGGCAAGCGCTTCTACCTCGTGGCCTACACGAACGAAGACGACCGCCGCGCCGCCTGTCACGCAGCCGTCAAGGCCGCACAGCCGATGCTCTGAGCCCTGCCCGCAGGACCCGGATTTCGCAAAAACTCCCCTGCCCCACGGCACGGGGAGTTTTTTTATGCACACTTCCCGCCGCTGGGCCGGGCTTCGCCCCTTTCCGCTCTGGGCAGGGACCACAGGCGCCGGTAATATCCCCGCCTCTCCAAACAGTTCAGGACATGAACATCATGGACATTTCCAAAATCTCGCCCGGCAAGGACCTGCCCAACGACATCAACGTCGTCATCGAAATCCCGCAGGGATCGCAGGTGAAGTACGAAGTGGACAAGGACAGCGGCGCCCTCATCGTTGACCGTTTCCTCTTCACGCCGATGGCCTATCCGGCTGCCTACGGCTTCATTCCGGGCACGCTGGCAGCCGATGGCGATCCGGCCGACGCCCTTGTCCTGACGCCAGCAGCCGTTGTTCCGGGCTCCGTGATCCGCGCCCGTCCGATCGGCATGCTGAAGATGGAAGACGAAAGCGGCCAGGACGAGAAGATCATCTGCGTCCCGCACGACAAGGTGCATCCGCAGTTCTCCAACGTGCATTCAGTGGACGACCTGCCTGAAATCACGAAGAAGGCGATCACGCATTTCTTCGAGCGCTACAAGGATCTGGAGCCCAACAAGTGGGTCAAGGTCACGGGCTGGGCTGACAAGACAGAAGCCGGCAAGGTCATCATGGAAGCGCTCGCCGCCGCCAAATAAGACCGATCAGGCTCAAGCCGGGCGTATCAGCTCCGTGCACGAGCCCGCCCGATACTTTTGCAAAAACCCTGTCTCCCCTCGGGAGACAGGGTTTTTTCTCACCTGACATAACATCGTTTTGTGATTATTTACGACTTAAGTAACACTATTTCATAAACTTTATCGCTAAATATGTGTTATATCGCCGTTGCTAATCTGCTTTCCAAGGAATCAGCGGCTTGTCTCGAGTCCATATCCACGCAGTTTTCTGCCTGGCCACATTTCTTCCCTCCTGCGCAATCGCCCAGAGCCTTGGAGCCACAAGCACCACAGCTCAGGATGGCACCGCACAGACATCTCCCGTCTCCAGAACCACGTTTGCTTCCAGCTCAGCGCCATTAACCGTCCAGAGCTACACCCCCAATGCAAAAGTGACCCAGATCCAGGTCACGGCGCCCTTGCAACCCGAGACACCAGTCGTCTGGCCCTCCGAAAACTCCGAACTGCCCAGCGAGCGCGTCAGCACGCCGTTGAACCAGATCTATTTCGGCAATGAATGGGTCCCGCCCCTGCCGCATCCCGAAGCCATTCTCGTCGATCCATTCGGCTGGAACACCTGGTTGCGGGACCGGGGCGTGGCCATCATGATGGATACGACCAACGAGTTTTCGGGCGCCATCACCAGCCCCACCAAGGGCTATGGCCTGCGTCAGGGCAGCAGCAATGCCGGCCAGTACAGCCTTGAAAACGATATCGACTGGGAAAAGCTTGCCAATGTACGCGGCTTCTCGACCCATGCGCTCGTCGTGGGCCGGTACGGCATCCCTGGTAGCCGTATGTTCGGTGACAACCTCAACCCGAGCTCCGAAATTTACGGTGCAGGCGGCAACGTGGTCGTCCATCTCGTCTACGCCTACGCGGAAGAGACGATCGCCAAGGGCCGTGTGGACCTTGCGGGCGGCCGTATTCCATTCCTGAACGATTTCTCCGCCAGCCCGCTGTACTGCACTTTCCAGAACAACGCGTTCTGCGGAAACCCCAAAGCATCTTCCGACAATATCACCCATTCATCCTATCCGGATGCAAGCTGGGCGTTCCGAGTGCGGACACGCCCCACCACCAGCACCTACATCCAGACGGGCGTCTATTTTTCCCAGGCCGGCATTTACGCCAACACGCAGTATCGTACGGGCTTCAAATTTAACGGTGCGGACATCCACGGCGAGGCCATTCCGGTCGAAGCTGGCTGGGAGCCCCTGTTCGGAAAAGACAAGCTGCCCGGCCATTACAAGGTTGGCTATACAATCGACAATGCACCGCATAAGGACAATTATTACGATGTAAACGGGCAGCCGTATGTCCTGACCGGAAAGTCGGCCCGCACCCTGAACTACTCATGGTCGGCCTGGGTACTCGCGGATCAGATGATCCTGCGCCATCACGTCAAAGGCAATGCGGATGCGGGTCTGATTCTGCTGGGCGGCATGTATGCCAACAGCCCCCGCACGCAGCTCAGAGCGCAGCAATATTCCGCCGGCCTTATCGACAGCGGATTCTGGGCAGCCCGTCCGCTGGATACGATCGGCATCAACTTCTCCTATGTGCGCGTCTCCAAATACGCGACAGCAACGGAGCGTCTGCAGGCCATGTCCGGACTACCCCTCATGGCCAGCTCTCTGACGCCACAGACCTTTGGTGAAGTGTTCGAAGCAACCTACCGCATTCATGTCATGCGCGGCATCACCTTCGCGCCCGACTTCCAGTACTATTTCCACCCAGGCGCCCAGAAGGCCCTCAAGGACGCAGCAATGCTCGGCTTCAAAAGCCACGTCCAGTTCTTCTGATCCCCTATCCAGGAAGCATCGTTTCCCACGATGCTTCCTTTACGTTCCGCCCACACCGTTCTGTCAGCAAAGCGGCCAGATCTGCTGCCTGCCTGCGGATTTCCGGAATGGCCGTCGTCTCGAACAATGTTCCCCAGCGCATCGGCCCCAGCGCGAACAAGTCTCCAGAACAGCGCCCGGCCGCATCTGTCAGCGCGCCATCCTCGCGACAGTGCAATCCACCCAGAGCGGTCTCCCGCACCATTCCGGCTTCCAGAAGCTCATGGGGAAGAGTATCTGCCATCTGCCGGTAAGCCCGGCTTGGTCCCGTACAATTCACAACATGATCGGCGGACAGCGTGAACAGGCCTGTCCTGTCACGTGCCCGGATCAGCACGCGCCCGGCCTCCAGAGCCAGATGGGTTACCTGCCCCCGCCGGCAATCCAGCGTGCCATTTTCCAGTTCCGCCCTCATGAAATCTGCCACATCCGGCGCCACGCGATGCCGCACGATGTCCCAGCGTCGCTGAAGATGCCGCCGGAAGCGCTGTTTTTCCGCCAGATCCAGAGCCTGCCACAGCGGATTGATCCGCGGACGCAGCGCATCGACCACACTTCGCCAGCCACTCCCTTTGGCCAGACTGGCCCGGAACGCCCGGAAATATGCCCGCGCCGTCGCAGGTGTTCCGGCGGGAATGATGGCCGTTTTTGCGGGAGCGGAAGGCGCATGACGCTCGGGACACCAGCCATGACGGGACAGGGCCACAACCCGCCCCCGATGACCGTTTTCGCGCAGGCGCATCAGCACGTCGAGGGAGGTCAGCCCCGTTCCGATCAGAACAACAGCCGCATCAGGCGCGATCCGGTCATAGAATCCGTTGTCCCAGCCCGAGGGATGATACTGCCTCCTCAAAACCAAGTCCGGGTCTACCTTGGCAACAGGCGCGGGGCCGAAATTGCCGGTCGCGAGCACAACCTGATCTGCCTGAAGCCTCTCTCCATCACCGAGCGCCAGTTCCAGCCGCCCCGCGACGCGATGGCAGGACAGCACGCTGGTCTGCCGCCACTCAGGACGCCCCTCCGCCCAGAGACTGGACAGATACTGCCCGAACACAGCCCTCGGCATGAACTGGCCGGGCGTGACTTCCGCATCGTGATGCACACGGAGCCAGCGCAGGAAATGCTCCGGATCATCGGGATCAGCACTCATGCCGCCCGCTGGAACATTGAGAAAATGGCAGGGAGACAGCGTGGAATAGGCCAGCCCGACCGCAGGGCGTTCCGCAGGATCGATCACGATGATCCGCGCCTGAACATGCATCCTGCGTAGGTTCCAGGCCAGCAGCGTTCCGCTGGCCCCGCCTCCTATGATAACAATGAGAGGGCGGTCTGAAGGGGACATGCTGCCGTTTTTCTCCACTGAATCGTCTGCAAAGCGGAGCATGACTAAAACAACGGAAACTGAGCAGGACGTTTCGTAACAGACGTTCTCGAAAACCGCTCAACAGAACATCAGAAAACCTGCCCCAGAAGGCAATAGTCCGTAATTTTCAATATTCTGGAAACCTTCTGGAGCGGGCGATGGGATTCGAACCCACGACCCCAACCTTGGCAAGGTTGTGCTCTACCCCTGAGCTACGCCCGCACTCCGTGGAGGGGCTTATGGCCGAATCCCGAACATCGTGCAAGAGGCAACATGCACCTTCCGCCAACAGTGCTCAGACATGAAAACTGATATCGGCCAGGAGGGGAAATCTGAAACGAAAAAAGGCACCCGAAGGTGCCTTTTTCGATGGAGCGGGCGATGGGATTCGAACCCACGACCCCAACCTTGGCAAGGTTGTGCTCTACCCCTGAGCTACGCCCGCACTCCGTGGAGGGGCTTATGACCGAATCAACATCACAGCGCAAGAGGAATTTTTCGATTCAGAAGCAATATTCTTTTTCAGACACAACACCCCAAGTCACAGGACAGCACCCGGGACTTGCACACCGGAGACGCACATCCGATCTTTCAGGGAACTTGTCTTTCCAGCGAACGGTTTCCGCCCCCATGAGCAGCACATTCGACGAACACCTGATTGGTCAGTCTTCCAGCAAAGCAGCGGCAGGCGCAGCCGCCACCATCATTGACGCCGATCAGACGAATTTCATGACAGATGTCGTGGAAGCCAGTCGGGAAATCCCGGTTCTGGTCGATTTCTGGGCTCCCTGGTGCGGTCCTTGCAAACAGCTCACCCCTGTACTCGAAAAGGTCGTCCAGGCGGCTGGAGGGCGCGTCAGACTCGTCAAGGTCGATGTGGAAGCCAATCAGGCCCTCGCCGCACAACTCGGCCAACTGGGTCTACCGCTCCAGTCCATTCCGCTTGTCGTGGCTTTCTGGAAAGGTCAGGTGCTGGATCTTTTCCAGGGTGCCCAGCCGGAAAGCGAAGTCCGCCGTTTCGTGGAATCCCTTCTGAAACTGGCCGGTGACGTCATGCCAGCAACGGAAATCCTGGCAGCAGCCCGTCAGGCGTTGGCAGACGGACACGCGGATCAGGCCGCCGCTCTGTTCTCGCAGCTTCTGGAATCCGAGCCTGAAAACCCTGAAGCCTGGGGCGGCATGATCCGGGCGCTCATTGCCCTGAACGAACCCGAAGCCGCCCAGGACGCTTCCGCGCAGGTGCCTGCAAAGCTGGACAGGCATTCCGAGGTCACCGGTGCCCGCGCTGCGCTGGCCCTCCACACCGAGGGCGCCAAGGCCGCCTCAGAACTTGAAACGCTTAGCCGGCAGAGCGCTGCCTCACCGAACGATTTCGACCTGCGCCTCAGACTGGCCGCCGCCCTCAACGGCGCAGGCGAGCGTGCGGAAGCCGCCAATACCCTGCTCGATATCCTCCGCAAGGATCGTAACTGGAACGACGGCGCCGCAAAAACAGAACTTCTGCGCTTTTTCGAAGCGTGGGGGCATACGGATCCTGATACGCTGGCGGCACGACGCAAACTCTCTTCCCTTCTGTTTTCGTGAGCCGATGACCGAAACGCCCGACCTTCCATCCGCCGAACGTCCCCGCCGTGCGCCCCCCCTGACGGAACTGACGCTCGCCGACATTCCGCCACGTGTCGGCCTGTTCCCGCTTTCGGGCGCGCTGCTGCTGCCGGGCGGGCACCTGCCACTGCTGGTCTTTGAGCCTCCTTATGTGGCCCTGCTTGAGGATGCGCTGGCCGGGCGGCGGATGATCGGCGTGATCCAGCCCCTCATGGACCCGGACACGGACGAACACCCTCTGCTCTACCGGACCGGAACACTGGGCCGCATCACGGAATTTACCGAACATGTCGATGGCACATTCTCCGTAACCCTGCTCGGCATTTCCCGGTTTCGCCTGATCCGCGAGACATCGACAGATCAGGGATGGCGCGAAGGCATCATAGACGCCACCCCCTTCGCGGCAGACCTCGTCGAGGAAGATCCCCTGCCAATCAACCGCGATCTGCTGTTGAACGGCCTTAAAACCTATCTGGAATCCCGCGACCTACAGGCAAGCTGGCCGCTGATCGAAGATATGGACGATGAAACGCTGCTGGTTGTCCTGCCGATGCTCGTGCCGTTCACTCCGGTGGAAAAACAGTCTCTTCTGGAAGCCATGACGTTGGATGAACGCGCCGGGCTCTTGCTGGATCTTCTTGAGAGGGGCATGGAATAGTTATGACGACTGAACTCGATCCCCGCCTCCTATCCCTTCTGGTCTGCCCGGTTACCAAGGGGCCGCTGACCTATGACCGCGAGACCCAGGAGCTCATCAGCCCCCGGGCGAAGCTGGCTTTCCCGATCCGGGACGGCATTCCCATCATGCTGCCCGAAGAGGCACGCCAGATCGACGCCTGATCCCTGTCCGGGAGATCAGGCCTTTTCTGTGGTACTGGTCGGAGAAGGTGTTTTCCGGCCCTCCAGCACGCGCTGTGACGGGCGGGAGGGGCTTTTGCGGACCTTGAAGTTCCGTACAACGCGCGTCAGTTCGCCAGCATCACCCACCAGTTTCTGACTGGCGCCACTGGTCTGGTGGACGATCGCGGCGTTGCTTTTGGTCACCCCCTCGAGCTGCGTCGTGCTGGCGTTGATGTCCATAATGCGCCGGGCCTGGGCCTCAGCCCCCGAGGCGATCTGTCCCACCGCCGTTCCCAGACGCTCGACGGACGTGCTGATATTACCCAGGGCCGTTCCGGTTTCGTCGACCATCTGCACGCCGCGCTGCACATCTTCCATGCTACTGGCGATCAGGGATTTGATTTCCTTGGCGGCCGTGGCGGAACGCTGGGCCAGAGCCCGGATTTCCTGTGCGACAACTGCAAAACCACGCCCCGCGTCCCCGGCATGGGCAGCTTCGACGCCGGCGTTGAGGGCCAGAAGATTGGTCTGGAACGCGATCTCGTCGATCACGCCGATGATCTGGACGATGCGGTTGGAAGACGATGAAATCTTGGCCATGGCCTCGACGGTTTTGGCGACGATATCGCGGCCCTGCTCGGTTTCCTGACAGCAGTCGGCTACGGTCGTATCGGCCTGACGGGCTTCGTCGGCGACTTCTTTCACCGAAGACGTCAGTTCCGTAATGTTGCGGGCCACAGCCGCCAGGGCGTCGACCTGTTCGGCGATGCGGCAGGTGATGTTCTCGGTGGAGCCACTGATTTCGCGCGCGCGCTGCTCCACGGCTCCGGAAGTTTCACGGACGGCATGGACAATACGTCCCAGCCCTTCGCAGGCCCGATGGAAAGCACCGCTCATGCGGGTCGAGCCGTTTTCCAGCGCCGGGTCGATCTGCTGGACCAGATCGCCTCCGGCCATGCGATCGAGCGCGTCCGCCAGCGCGTCCGACAGGGCGGCAAGGCTCTGTATCCGCTCGTTTTCGGCGCGTGAACGCTCACGGACATCCAGATTTTGCGTGTAGGTTTCCAGCCCGAGTTCCATGTCCAGAAGACCGCAGCGGATCAGCAGGCCAATCTGCGCTGCGGCCTCCTCGGCGGAGGTTCCCCGGGCCGGACGTCGCAAAAGGCGATCGAGCAGGCTGCGGCGCGGTTGCGGCCAGTACTGGCGGAGCAGGTCCGTCACCATACCTTCAATCAGCAGGGCATAACCGCCGACATACCACTGCGGCTTGAGGCCGATCCGGGCATGGGTGTTGCCGATGGCGCGGGTGCTCTCGACATAATCGGCACCGAAGTCACCTTGAAGAATCCGCTTCCAGTGCTTTTCCTGCTGGTTGCGTGCACCGATGCGATGCTGCTCGTTGGCAAAAAAGCGGTTCAGGGCCGGAGTCTTGTGAATCCGACCATAGAAGCGGTCCAGCGCAGGCCCGAGCACCCCCAGCGCCTGAGGGCGGATTCTGGCCAGATGAGCTTTCTCAGCTGCGCCGATGCCAAGAAACAGCAGCCGCTCGGCAATGTCTGCCTTGACCTGCTCAGTCATAGTCGGAGTCTCCAGAGCGTCGATTTGGCGCGTGTTCAGAGCAATGCCCGTAACACACCAAGAGTTACGCAATCATGAAGAAGGGCCGACAATCCCGGGATCAGTTGGACGCGTTGTTCTGTCCGTAGGAGACTTCGGTATCGGGGGTTGCGGGCTGGGGAGCGATATTGACGCTGTTGCCCTGACCGCCGCCGAAGGACACACTCCCCGGAGACGCGCTGTTGGCCGTATCATGCGAGGCCGAGGGCGGACTTTCTGCACCCGGCGGCATCGGCATGACCGGAGCATCATCGGCATAGGACGTGCCGCTGGCATGACGGTGATGGGGGCTGCGGTGGGAGTTATGGGAATAATGGCCAGGGGCGGCGCCTGGCGGCGGGAGGGCGGCCATGTCTGGCGCGGGCCCGCTGAACATGGACCCACATCCTGCCGTGGCGAGAAACGAGAGCATGAAGAAAGGGGAAACGAAGCGCATAAGACACAACATAGCACTTTTCGGCGGTTGACGCATCCCTTTGCGGGATGGGACACAGCGCGTTCTTCCCCGCCGCCCGTCCCTGCCGAGCGGCATGTCCAGCAAGGATGCATTCACCATGTTCGAAGGCCGGATCACGTCTCCCGCCGCGCGGCGCCGCGCCTGGTGGGACAGTCTGTTCGTGGACCATTCCATCTTCCGGCTGGGCTGGACCAACCTCGCCCCTGTCGTGCCGGGCAAGGTCTGGCGCTGTAATCATCCCACGCCCGCACGCCTGCGCAGCCTGACGCGACGGCTGCATCTGAAGACGCTCGTGAACCTGCGCGGGCATCGCAAATGCGGCTCGGATGCGCTATCCCGGGGCGCCAGCGCGAAACTGGGACTGACGCATCTGGACATGGCTTTCGAGAGCCGGGGCGCGCCGCACCGGGACCGTATCCTGCGCTTTTACGACATGTACCAGACGCTCACCTTCCCCATGCTCATGCATTGCAAGTCCGGTGCGGACCGGGCAGGCCTGGCGTCAGGTCTGGTGCTGATGTTTGAAGGCGGCACGGCTCAGGACGCACTGGGGCAGTTGCACTGGCGGTTCGGGCATTTCAACCGCTCGCGCACGGGCATTCTGGACGCGTTCTTCCTCCGCTATCAGAAAGAAGCGGAAGGGCGCCTGCCGTTTCTGGACTGGGTTCGGGACGAGTATGACGAGGACCGTCTACGGGCCGATTTCAAGGCCGGGAAGCTGGCATCCTTCGTAAACGACAGCATTCTGCGCCGGGAATAGGCCTCAATCCGGCTTGACGTCTGCCGGGCCGAGAGAGCGGATCAGGTCCAGCATCCGCTTGCGGACCGCAGGGTCCGGGATGCGGTAATAGGAGCGTACCAGATCGACCGTCTCGCGGCGGCCGAACAGGGCGGCCTCGTCCACTGGAAGATCGAACAGACGCGGCGGCGGTGCAGCCGGACGAGGCGGTGGGGCCCCGAATGCCGACTGCGTCTCAGCGAACCCCGTGACGGGGGACTGCACAGCAGGCGTCTGGTCGAAAGCCGGATTGAATGTTGGAGCGGAACCGGAAAACGGCCGTGATGCGCTGGACGGTGCGGACGGGCGCACCTCCTGCATATCATCAAAAAAGAAGCCGATCGGCACATCCAGAACCTGCGCCAGATCGTAGAGGCGGCTAGCGCCCACGCGGTTGGCCCCGCGCTCGTATTTCTGGATTTGCTGGAAGGTCAGCCCCAGAGCCTCGCCGAGTTTTTCCTGCGACAGCCCCATGAGTGTGCGACGCAGCCGGATGCGGTTGCCGACATGGACATCCACCGGTCCGGCAGCAGCGGAACTGCGGGATTCAGGGCGGGTGCGATCCGGGGAGGATTCTTTTTCTGACACACGCAAATGGTTAATAAGACAACCCTGGATTGTCAATGTTAACCTTTATACACCCCCATGTCCCAGTCACGCTTCTTACGTTCTGTGGGGATGAGCGCCAGAATCATGCACAGAATTGACAGCGCAAGCGGGGTGGCGCGGCCGAAACGGGAAAAGAAGGTCGGGGGAAGCGGTGACGGAATATCACTAACCAGCACGCCGGCCCGGCCCCAGCCCAGACGGGCCGTCTCGTGTCCGGTGGCGTCATAGATGGCGGAAATACCGGTATTGTTGGCGAAGACAACCGGAAGCCCTTCTTCCACGGCCCGCATCCGTCCCGTGGCGAGATGCTGGCGGGGGCCGGCACTATTGCCGTACCAGGCGTCATTCGAGATCGTGACGAGCCAGTTCGGGCGCTCATTCCGGGCCGTGACGGAGCCCGAGAAAATGATCTCGTAGCAGACCATCGGGCCTACGCGCCCTATACCCGGAAGATCCCAGGTTTTCAGGCCCGACCCCGGTGTCAGGACGCCCGGCAGGACGTTGAAAGGCAGGATCCAGGGCTGGTATTCTCCGAACGGGACGAGACGGCTCTTATCGTAGATCGCCGCAATGCTTCCATCAGGAGCAACGGCAATCAGGCTGTTGAACCAGTCCTTGCCGGATTCACGGTCCGAACCGATCAGCGCCGGGGCGCCATCGGCGGCGCGGGCGATCATCTGCCGGGCCAGCGTGTCCTCATCCAGAAGGCCAGGAAAGCCAGATTCCGGCCAGATCACCACAGGCGAACGACTACCCTCCGCGAAGGCTTTCTGGGCGCCCTGCGCGGTCAGGCTCAGATAGCGGCGGAAATTACCGACCGCGTCCGCGTGGCTGATGACTTCAGCTTCAGGCACGTTGCCCTGCACCAGAACCGCGCGGGGATTGATAATGTTCAGCGGCGTGGCGGACGACAGGCGCCATGCTCCTGCGGCGATCCACAACACGGACACAGCCAGCACGCCCACAGCCGCGCGTCTGCCACGGAACAGAGCGAGAGAGCCGAGCACTAATGCAAGCGACAGGCCGTCTACGCCCAGAACCGAAGCCGGCTGGATCATGACGTCTCCGACGAAACCCGGGAGTTCAAGATCACTGCCCAGCGGGTTCCACGGAAAGCCCGAGAACATGAAGACGCGCCCCATGTCCATGACGGTCCAGCTTCCTGCGAACATCAGCACCCGCCGCCAGCCGGGACGTACTACGCGACACAGGATCGCCGGGACGCAGATGAAGGGGGCGATCAGTAGTGCCACGCCGGGGGACGCGAAGGGGACAACCCACCAGAATTCATGAACACGGGTAAGAATGGCGTTGGTCAGCCAGTAGAGCCCGACTGTGTGAAAGCCCATGCCGAACATGAATCCGCACCAGGCCGCCTGTTTCCATGAGCGCGCGTCTTCGGAGACGCGATAGAGGATCATCAGTCCCACAGGCAGCAGGAACAGGACGTGCACCGGCGGCAGGGACAGCGCTGCCAACCCACCGGCGAGCAACATCAGTCCGGCCAGGCGCCAGCCACGGACAGGGAGCGTCGAAATCATGAAGGAACCGTCCGGCTGACGAAAAGGCTGAAACAGAAAACAGCCGGACTGTGAAGGTCCGGCTGCGGGAAAGCTCAGTCGAGAGCGTCGCGCAGGCGACGTTCGTAATGTCGGTAATATTTATCCGCCAGAAGTTCGCTCTTCACCAGAACAGCGACATCCGTCGTGTTGAACTGCTCGTCCACGACCGCGCCGTCACCGACATAGCCACCCAGTCGCAGATAACCCTTGATCAACGGTGGCAGTTTGTTGAGGCAGGCGCGGTAATCCAACACGTGCGGGTCAGTCCGCTGCATTTCCACATAACGGTCCGGAAGCGCGCGGATGCGCAGTGCCGGCGGGGCCAGGTGGTTATGATGCATGTAAGTGAGCTGGTCGGCCAGAGCGTCCGGGTTCGTGCCCGGAAGACTGCCGCAGCCAAACAGCACGTCGATCCGGTGCAGGAAGATGTAGGAGGCAATACCGCGCCACAGGAGCTGCATCGCAGACCGGCCGCGATATTCCTTCGCGACACAGGAGCGCCCGACTTCAAGCAGTCGACCGGGAAATTCCGTCAAGGTCGAAATGTCATATTCGGAAGACGTGTAAAAACGCCCAACCTTCTCGGCAGCGTCAGAGCGCAACAGACGGTAGGTACCGACGACGCCAGCAGCGCCCGGGCCTTTGGCGTGGTCGATGACCAGAAGGTGATCGGCGGCCTCATCGAATTCGTCCACGTCACGTTTGGTGCGGAAGGCACGTTCATCAGGACGGGCGCCGAGCTCCTCGAAGAAAACACGATAGCGTAGAGCTTGAGCGGCATCGCGTTCCTCAGCCGTCTCGGCGATGCGCACACCCAGCGTGCCGCCCCGCAGTTCCTGAAAGCCGCCTTCGCGGTTCAGGGAAAGCGTGGAGAGCGTCTCCATCTGACGCAGCGTTTCCTCGCTGCTGGCCAGCGTATGGGGTGCCGGAGCCGATGCAGGCGCCGAAACTGAAGCGACTGTGGCGTCATCTGGAACGGAAAGAGGTGTGCCAGCCGGTTTGGTGGTCATGATCCGCTCTTGTTGCTGTTTTCTGAAGGAGATGTTTGCCTGTCATCAGGTTCGGCGCGGCGGCCGAACAATTCGATCCGATGCGAGACAAGGTCAAACCCCAGACGCTGGGCAAGCTGGGCCAGAAGACGGACCGGCTCCTCGTCCTCAAATTCGACGACGCGGCCACTGTCCACATCGATCAGATGATAGTGATTGCCGCTGTCACTGGCTTCGTAACGTGCACGACCGCCACCGAAATCACGGCGTTCGAGAATGCCTTTTTCTTCCAGAAGGCGGACGGTGCGGTAGACCGTTGCCACGGAAATGCGGCTGTCGATCTCGGACGCGCGGCGATACAGTTCCTCGACGTCCGGGTGATCATCAGCCACGGACAGAACATGGGCGATCACCCGTCTCTGCCCGGTCATTTTCAGGCCGCTTTCCACACACAGGCGGGCAATGTGCGAATCATCCGGCACAGGGGAAGACGGGGCCTTCCGATTCCCTAGGCTGGCGCGTCTCTCGGCGATTTTCGTATCTGCGACCATATCTGCGGACTAGCCGAAAAACAGGCATCTTGTCCACTTCGTGGAGCCTGTCAGACTTTTTCCTACCGCCAGGATGAAGAAACCGGCGGCAGGAAAAAGCGACTCTCAGTCTTCGCGACGACGGCCGAGGCCGATCTTGCGGGCCAGAGAGGAGCGGTGGTTCACGTAGTTCGGCGCAACCATCGGATATTCCGGCGGCAGACCCCAGCGCTCACGGTATTCCTGCGGCGTCATGTTATAGGCGGTCTTGAGGTGACGGCGCAGCAGCTTCAGCTTCTTACCGTCTTCCAGGCAGATGATGTAGTCCGGAAAAACCGACTTGCGCGGCGAAACAGCCGGCACAGGCTTTTCAACAGGAGCCTCTTCCGGAACGTTCACCGTTGCAAGAGAGTCATGAACGGACCGGATCAAAGCCGGAAGAGCGTCAGCCGGAATATCGTTGTTCGATACATAGGCCGTGACGATCTGCGCGGTCAGCTGATGCAGTTCGGGGGCATTTGTCTCTTGCGACATTGTAATTAAGTCCTTCATCCTTGAGCGAGTGAGCATGTAGCAGTCATAAATTGGCCAGTTCAAGCATAAAAAAAGGAAATATGCGCGTGACAGAAAATGAAACATTTTTCATAGATATAACTGAAAAAAAATGCCCCATGACCACAGTATATGTCCGGGTGAAACTTGACACCATGACTTCCGGACAGAGACTTGAGATCCACCTTCGCGGAACAGAAACACGGAAGAATGTTTGCGCGTCGGTAAAGGCACTCGGCCATACAATTCTAGAAAATTCACCTGTTACTGGCAGCCAAAATCTTTACTACCTGACCGTTAAACATTGCTAGAAACAAGTACCAGGGCATCGCTTCCGTCCCTGTAATAAGCGCGACGGATCCCGGCTTTTACAAAAGAGCACTTCTCATACAGCGCAGCTGCCTGATTATTACAGACTGCTACCTCCAGAAATACTTTACCTTTACCCAGAACGTTCTGCACCAGAGCCTGTCCTATGCCGCGGCGCCGGAAATCCGGGTGTACGGCCAGGGTCAGGATTTCCGTCTCGTCCAGAATGGACCGTGTAAGAATGAAGCCGACGGGAACAGTGTCTATCACGGCAAGCGTCGCTTCAGTCCCTGGACCTGAAAGCAGGGCGGCAAATGAAGTTGCGTCCCAGACTTCTCCGCCGCGAAATGTGACTTCATGCAGCGCTGCAAGAAGCGACGCACATTCGATCCCCATGACGCGTAACTGAAAATCCTTTTCAGGACTGTTCACAGTGGCGCAGACCTCAGGCCGGCAGCGGGGGGCTTAGCTTCAGGAGGGTCGACATAGAGCGGCATCAACGGACCGGGCGTAACGCCCAGCGCCGCCTGCAGAATGCCCAGCGCATCAGGGGTCTCGCAGGGAAGCACTGGACAGGGCCAGTCGGTCTTTTCAGAAACAGCGTCGCCCGTCACGCAGGCCCAGCCTGCGGGATCAAGATCGGCAGTCTGACTGGCGGTGACAGGACCATACGGCGGATCCACGAAAACCCGGCCACGACGGGCGATACTGACACAAACGGCGTCCGGACGGGCAAGCGTGGCACGGATGGCCGCACCAAGCGTGACGCCGATCGTGGGGCAGTTCCAGCCGGCCGCCAGTCCTGCTGCCAGCGACAGGGACGAGCGCAGGCCCGTGAACGAGCCCGGACCGATGACGGCGACGACGCGATCTGGGGGCGTGGTCCAGTTGCTCTGCGTCAGGAGGTCACGGATGGCGGGGGCGAAATGTTCAGAAGCGCCGCGACCGGCCATCAGTTTTTCTGCGACGACATGCCCGTCCTGAACAAGCGCCACCAGACTGGTCAGACCAGTACCGGCCCCTGCCCCGTTGAAAACAACTGTCCTTACAGACACAGACACGCTTCCCCGAAGTCCAGACGGGGCGCACGCTGTTCGGCATGATCGGGGGCGGGTTCGTTTTCTGCCGGATAGCCCAGCCCGACAAGGAAGTTCACGCGCCAGCCGGTGGCGTTCAACAGCGTGTCCTCGACCATGAAACAGTCAAAGCCGGACATCGGCATGGCGGACAGGCCCAGCATCCGGGCGGCCATGATGAGATAGGCACCTTCAAGCGTGCCGTTGCGAAACGCCGTTTCATCGGAAAGGCCCACATCAGCGGCAAACCAGTCGCGCAGGCCCTCCTGCGGGTTCAGCCGGGGCAGCGCCTCAAAAAACAGCGGATCATGGCAGACAACAGCCAGAACCGGAGCGGCCATGGCGCGAGCCACATTTCCCGGCGACAGCGCGGGGCGGATGCGCTCACGGGCATCCTGCGTCGTCAGGAAAACGAAACGACCCGGCGAGCAGTTACCGGATGTCGGCCCCAGCTTCACCAGATCGTACAGACGGCGCAGGACATCTTCCCCGACCGGGCGCGGCGAAAAACTGCGCGGCGTCCGGGCCTGCGTGAACAGGGCTTCCGCGCCCGGAACCGGGGCGCAATCAGGGGCTGTCTGGCCGTCCATGGTTCAGTCCTCGACCTGTTCGACCGAGACGACTTCGGGAACATAGTGCCGCAGCATGTTCTCAACGCCGTGCTTCAGGGTCGCGCGGGAGGACGGGCAGCCGGAGCATGCGCCCTGCATGGCCAGATAGACCACGCCGTCCTTGTAGCCGCGAAATGCGATGTCGCCGCCGTCACCGGCCACGGCAGGCCGCACGCGCGTGTCCAGCAGGTCCTGAATACGGCTGACGACTTCGGCATCCTCGGGAGCAACGTCATGTTCCGGAGCGGACTGCGTTCCCGAAAGAACCGGGCGGCCACTTTCGAAGAAGGTCGTGATCGTGCCCAGCACGATGGGCTTGAGATCGCCCCAGCTGATGTCGTCAGACTTCGTGACAGAGACGAAATCGCCGCCAAGGAAGACGCGGCGCACGTTCGGCTGGTCGAACAGCGCGGTCGCCAGTTCGGAGCGTCCGAGAGCGACATCGGCATCACCGAAATCAACGGGCCGGGCATCGCCGGTCACGCTGCGGCCGGGCAGGAATTTCAGGGTAGCGGGATTGGGAGTGTCTTCGGTCTCGATGAACATCGTGGTCATGTCCTTGCGTTCCAGTCCGCCCTGACATGTGCCACTTCGCCCCAAGGTGCAAGTGTCGGGACTACATTGGTCCGACTTCCCGTGTTTTTACGGCAGGCCGGGTGTTTTCAGACCTGCTCGCTCTGCCCCTCGGTTTTCCTTGCCGGAGAAGGGAGTCCACGGGGCAGGATGATGGTCGCGCGTAGGCCGCCATAGCCTCTCAAGGCATCTCCACGCCCCAGAACCAGAGAGCCGCCCTCGCGAGCGATTTCACGCTGAACGATTGCAAGCCCTAGGCCGATTCCCCCTGTGGTGCGCGAGCGCGACCCTTCCAGACGATAGAACGGGGTCAGGACGCGTTGGTATTCACTTTCGGGGATGCCGGGGCCACTGTCACTAATGGAGATCTCCAATGCGCCGTCCTCGCGGGTGCGGAGAGTGGCGAGGACATTGCCGCCGTAATTGATGGCGTTTTCGATCAGGTTTGACAGCACGCGCTTCATGGCGAGCGGACGGACATGGAGCAGAGCGCGGTCCGGCCCTTCGTAACGGGCCTCGTGCCCGCGATCAACATGATCATCCACAAGGGTTTCGAGCGTAGCGACAATATTGATGGTACGAGGCACTTCCGGATCATCGGCGCCAGCGAGATACGCCAGAATACCGTTCACCATGGCTTCCATTTCGTCCAGATCGGCCTCGATGGCGGCCTGTGCTTCGCCGTCACTGAGAAAGCCACAGCGCAGGCGCAGGCGGGTTAGAGGCGTCCGCAAGTCGTGAGAGACGGCTGCCAGCGCCTGTGTGCGATCATTGATGAGGCTCTGGATGCGGTCCTGCATAGCGTTGATGGCGTGGGCCAGCCCGCGGACTTCGGGCGGTCCGCGTTCGGCCAGCGGCACCCATTTCTCGCTGGAGCCGATCCGATCCGCCACCGAGACCAGGGCGCGGAGCGGCATACTGAGGCCGCGGATCAACATGGCCGCCGCAATGGCTACTGCGCCTGCTGCGATAGCGGCCGAAGCCAGACCACGCGTGACGCGGTGATGACCGAGCATGCCTGGCACACGGAAATGGATGTAGCTTCCATCCGGCAGGCGCTGAGAGCCCAGCACATCCGCACTTCCCGGCCCAAGCGTATACAGTTCCAGATGGGCCTGTTCGAGAATGGGATCGTCTGCGGTCAGACGCCTGACGAGCTGCGTAAGTGCAACCGGGTAGTGCCCCGGCAGCGCAGGCGTGATCGAGGCTGGCTGCCACGCCACGCTGAGTTCACTGCCCGAAAGCATCACGGCCAAAAAGGATCTCTGGCTGACGGGCGCTGCGGCGAGAACGCGAAGATCCGTACTCAGCGCCTCGCCCAGCTGGGCGATACGCACGTCATCAACAATGTAGGTCTCTGCCTGACCGTAGAAAATGGCATTCGTGAGGAACACCAGTGTCACTGCGACGGTCAGGACAACGCAGACGCGCCCGACCAGCCCCAGCGGCCACATCAGAATGCGATGCTGGATGTTCAGACCCGTTCAACCTCGGCCACGAAGATGTAACCCAGACCGCGCACCGTACGGATCAGCTGATCGGCGTCAGAGCCCAGTTTGCGGCGCAGACGGCTGACGAGAACGTCAATGCTGCGGTCCGACACGTCGCCCAGACGGGTTCGTGACAGTTCCAGAAGCCGGTCACGGGCGATAACCCGCTGCGGATTGTCCAGAAAGCTCGTCAGCAGATCGTGCTCCGCGCCGGAAATATCGACGGTGGCTCCGGACGGGTCCGTCAGTTCGCGACGGCGCAGGTCGAGCGTCCAGCCTGCGAAACGCAGCGTCTCGCGACGCACACGCTCCTGCGGCGCACCGGTAGCGATGCCGCGGCGTAGCACCGCGCGCACACGCGCCAGAAGTTCGCGCTGGCCGAAGGGCTTGGGAACGTAGTCGTCCGCGCCCGATTCGAGACCGTTTACGCGGTCGCGTTCCTCGCCACGGGCTGAAACCATGATGATCGGCACCTGGGCCGGCGAGGTTTCGTTCTCATGCGTGGCCCCCTGCCCGCTGCGCAGCGCGCGGCACAGTTCGATGCCGCTTTTGCCGGGCAGCATAATGTCCATGATGATGAGATCGACGGGGGCCACTTCAAGCGCAGCCCACATCTCGTCCCCGCAGGCAACGCCACGGGCACGGAAACCGCCGCCCTGGAGGGCACGAAGAATGAGGGTCCGCATGCCCGCATCATCTTCGACAACGAGGATACGGGCGGGGAGATCGGGGTCAGAAAGATTTGGCACCATGTCTTTTCCATAGTCTCCACAGGGTTGGCATCACAAGCAACAAATCCTGAAAACAACTGTTCCCGACACTTTAGCGCTCATGACGAAAAGAGATTAACATCGTACAGTACAACACATCACGGCCATGCCCGTTCTGCTGGCCCGTTTCATGCGTTCAGTCGGAGTCGCCCATGTCACGAGTTTCTCCCGGCGTCGTCAGTGGCGCCAGTTATACGGCCTTGATCAAGGCCTGCCACGAAGGGGGCTATGCCCTTCCCGCCATCAATGTCGTCGGCACCGACAGCGTCAACGCGGTTCTGGAAGCGGCTGCCCGCAACGGATCGGACGTCATCATCCAGGTTTCCAACGGTGGGGCGCGTTTTTACGCGGGCGAAGGTCTGCCAGATGCCCATCGGGCCCGTGTGCTGGGCGCGGCGTCCATGGCGCGTCATGTCCATCTTCTGGCGAAGGAATACGGCATTGCCGTCATTCTCCATACCGACCACGCCGACCGCAAGCTGATCCCCTGGCTCGACGACCTCATTACGATGAGCGAGGACGAGTTCAAGGCGACCGGCAAGCCGCTGTTCACGTCCCACATGCTCGACCTTTCCACGGAACCGCTGGAAGAAAATCTTGCGACTTCAGCTTCCATGCTGAAGCGTCTGGCACCGCTGGGAATGGGGCTGGAAATCGAACTGGGCGTTACGGGTGGCGAGGAAGATGGCATCGGCCATGACCTCGAGGAAGGTGCGGACAACGCGCATCTCTACACGCAGCCAGAGGACGTGCTGAAGGCCTGGGAATTGCTCTCCCCGATCGGGACGGTGTCGATCGCTGCGTCCTTCGGCAATGTTCATGGTGTTTACAAGCCGGGCAATGTGCAGCTTCGCCCCGAAATCCTGAAAAATTCGCAGGATGCCGTTCAGAAAGCGACGCAGAGCGGCCCCAAGCCGCTGCCACTGGTTTTCCATGGCGGATCGGGATCCACGATCGCGGAAATCGACGCTGCTGTGTCCTATGGCGTGTTCAAGATGAACCTCGATACCGACATCCAGTTCGCGTTCGCGCATGGCGTGGGCAGCTATGTTCTGAAACATCCGGTGGCTTTCCAGCACCAGATCGATCCCGACACCGACAAACCGATGAAGTCGCTCTACGATCCGCGCAAATGGCTGCGCGTGGGCGAGAAGTCCATTGTCGAACGCCTGGATGAAGCCTTCGAGATCCTGGGCTCCAAGGGTCGGTCCGTCGCCCGCAAATCCTGACAGGAGCAGCCTTCAGGAGGCTCCAGCCTCCTGAACAGGTTTGCCGGATTTCAGGGGCCGGGCGTGGCGGAAGCGAGCTGCGCCTTGGCTACGTCCCGGCTGTCGGGAAGTGCATCCTCCCAACCACCGCCGAGCGCGTTGTAAAGGCGCGTCAGGTTCGTCGCCAGCGTGGCATCGCTGTTGGCGAGGTCAAGCTGGGCGGACTGGAGCTGCGCCTGTGCGTTCAGGACGTTCAGGTAGTTCGTCAAACCGCTGCGATACTGGCTCTGGGCCAGCATGAGCGCCTTGCTATTGTCGTTGACGGCGTTCTGTAGGCCCTGACGGTGAAGCTGCTCGTCACGATAGGCGATCAGCGCGTTATCCACGTTATGCCAGGCCTTGATGACCGTCTGCTGATAGGAAATCGCGGCCGCCTTCTGAGCGTATTTCTTCAACTCAAGCTGACCGTACAGACGACCGCCCTGAAAAATCGGCAAAGAGATGGACGGGCCGACATTCCACGCCCGCGCATTCCAGAAGCCCAGATCACGGAAGGACAGGGTCTGGAAGCCAAAATCGGCGTTGATCGTAACCTTTGGATAGAAATCCGCCGTGGCCTCGCCCACTTCGGCGACGGCACCGCGCAGACGGGCTTCGGCCTCGCGGATGTCCGGGCGGCGATGGGCCAGCTCGGACGGGAGGCCGACAGGCACCACCGGCGGGACGACCGGCACGCCGGCGTTCTTTTCCAGTTCAGTGTTGAGGCTCTCTGGCGGGGCGCCCAGAAGCAGGGCGAGCGCGTTCTCTTCCTGCGCCACGGCCTGTTCAAGCTGTGCTTCCTGACCCTGTGTATCATGCAGGCGGGCCTGTGCGGAATCCACATCCAGTTCCGTCACCAGACCGCCGCGATAGCGGTCCTGTGCGATGCTGGCGATCTGGGTCAGGACCTTGATATTGTCGCGCAGGATCTTCAGGCGCTGCTGGTCGCCGCGCAGGCTCATATAGCCATGCGCCATGTCGGCCTGCTGGGCAATAAGAATGGAGCGCCGCTCCTCGTCCGTAGCCTGAAGATCGGCTTTGGCGGCGTCGTACTGGTGCGCGACACGGCCCCACAGGTCAATTTCATAGGTCGCATCAATCGCGCTACGCCACTGGTTCAACAGCGGAACCGTAGCGCCATCGGCTGCACCCTGAAGAAGCGGACCGACCGAAGCTCCGGCGGTGTTCCCCGCGGACTTTGCGATATTGCCGCCCACCCGGCTGATGATCTCCTGCATTTCCTTGGTGCTGTACTGGCTACGCTGGTACGAGCCCGAAGCGCTCAGGGTCGGGAAGCGCTCAGCCCCGGCCATGATGAGCTGCGCGCGGCTCTGCGCCAGATTGGCAGTCGCAAGGCGGAAAGACAGGTTCTGGTTGACCAGACGGTCTTCCAGCGAGGTGAGTTCCGGATCGTGGAAGATCTGCCACCAGTGGCTGTCGGCCTTCATCTCGCTGACGGTGCTGTCGGGCGCGCCGGCCGCATGATCAGCGTAATGTGCCGGCGACCAGGGCTTGGGCGCATGGTATTCAGGCCCCACCATGAGGCAGCCGGACAAGGTGAACAGGGCGCAGCCGCAAAGCAGCGCGCGGGAAGTGAAGGCTGCGCTCACAAAGAAACTCCTGAGGCGGAAATGATCTTGCGGTGACCGACCGGTTCGGTCAGCATGTCAGGAACTCGACCTGACGGATAGAAGGATCTCTCGCTCACATGACGGGCATCATGGACGACGGCCACGCGGGCAGCGCCGACCCTGGAGGATGCGCCAAGCGCGAACAGATCCTGAAAGGCGCGGGAACGGTCTTTCTGGCGGATGGCTACGAAGGGGCATCCATGTCCCGGATCGCGCAGGTGGCAGGCGTCTCCAAGGGAACGCTCTACAATCATTTTGATGGCAAGGCGTCCTTGTTCTCCGCGTTCTTCGAAGAACAGGTCCGCTGCCGTCTTACACCGATCGAGGCGCTTTCGCGCAGCGATGAACAATCCGTCCGCCTGACACTGATCCGGTTTGCGGAAATAGCGGTCCATATGCTGATTTCCCCGGTGGCGCTGGGGCTGTATCGCATCATCGTGGGCGAGGTCGAGAAATTTCCCAATCTGGCCGACACGTTCTGGCGGTATGGCTTCGACAGGAAGCTCAGCAACCTGACGGAATACCTGACGCGCATCGTGGACCGCGGTGAGCTGGACATCCCCGATCCGCGCCTGTCGGCCGAGCAGTTCATGCTCATGTGCCAGACCCGCATCGTACAGCGCCGCCGTTTCGGATTGCCGGTCGATGACAGCGATGCCGCCATTGCGACATTCGCGGCTTTCACCGCCGACAGCTTTATGAAGATCTACGAACCCCGCCATCAGTGACCGCCACCGGAGGCCTGGGCCTCCTTCTTGCCGTTGGGTGACAGCAGGAAGCACAGAGGCACCACGAACAGCGCGATCACGCCGATCCAGTCGAACACTTCGTTATAGGCCAACATGGAGACCTGCGAGGTAAACTCCTGAAAAAGCCGGTACATCGCGAAGCTGTGCGCCTGTGCCGGAGCCATGCCATGCGCCTGTGCGGCCTGCTGGACGGTAGCGATATAGCTGTTGAACTCCGGGTTCGCCGGGGTCATATGGTCCGTCACATAGGTCTGATGCCGCTGCCGGGTCTCGATGATGGCAGCGGTGGCAAGCGAAATCGCCAGCGAGCCGACATAGTTCCGGGCCATCGAGAACAGGGCCGACGCATCGGAATTCAGCTCACGCGGCAGGGTCGAATAGGCGATCGTGGAGATCGGCACGAACAGGAAGGCCAGCGAGGCTGTCTGGCTGATGCGGTAGAACATCAGGTGCCTGAAATCCATCCCGGCATAGAGGTTCGATGCCTGGAACATGGCCATGCCCATCGCGAAGAACCCGAACGCGATGAGATAGCGCATCTGGATGAACTTCATCAGCCTGCCCACGATGGGAATCAGACAGATCACCGCGACACCGCCCGGAGCCAACAGCAGGCCGGATGTCGTCGCTGTGTAACCAAGAACCTGCTGAGCGAACTGCGGAACGATGATAGCCGAGGCATAAAGCGTCGCACCCACCATCGAAATCAGAAGCATCCCCGTCGCAAAGTTGCGGTCCTTGAGGACCGACAGGCGGACCAGCGGGTTCTTCGCATAGCACAGCCAGACGATTGCCCCGATGACGCCGATCGCCCCCAGAACGGCCATGCTGATAATGAACGGCGAGCCAAACCAGTCGTCATCCTCGCCACGATCACACATGACTTCGAGGCAGCCGAGACCCAGCGTAATCAAGCTGATGCCGACCACGTCCACCTTCTCGCGCCTCTTGCGTTCCCAGGGCGGATCCTCGACGAAGGCCGTCACGGCCATCACCGTCAGGATCCCGAAAGGCACGTTGACGAAGAAGATCCAGCGCCAGGAGAAATTATCCGTTAGGTAACCGCCCAGCATCGGGCCCAGAACCGGCCCGACAATGGTGGCAATGGCCGTCAGACCGAACGCCGCCCCGCGCTTTTCAGGTGGGAACGTGTCGAGAATGATGGATTGCTGACTGGGTTGCAGACCGCCTCCGAAGAAGCCCTGCATAAGCCGGAACACCACCAGCATCGGCAGCGATGTCGCCAGTCCGCACAGGAAGGACGAGACGGTGAACATCGTGATGCAGATCAGGAAGTAGCGTTTGCGACCAAAGAGCCGCGACAGCCAGCCCGAAATCGTCAACACGATGCCGTTCGCGACCAGATAGGACGTCAGCGCCCAGGTAGCGTCGTCGTATGAACTGCCGAGCGATCCCGCGATATGTGGCAGCGCCACGTTGACGATGGTGGTGTCCAGCACCTCCATGAAAGCCGCCAGCGTGACCGTAACGGCCACAAGCCACGGATTGTGACTGGGTTTCCAGTCCTGATGCCCGGCAGTATCGCTCATTTCACATAAACCGTCGGCTCGACAGACAGGCCAAGAGCCAGCGGAAGGTTCGGATCAAGTCCGCTATCCACCACGATCTTGACCGGGATACGCTGAACCGTTTTCACGAAGTTTCCGGTCGCGTTTTCCGGGGGGAAGGCGCTGAAGGATTCACCCGAGCCGAGCTGGATGGAATCCACATGGCCATGCAGTTTGAGCTGCGGATAGGCATCGACCTCGATGTCCACCTTCTGACCCGGACGCATGTGGGTGAGCTGCGTTTCCTTGTAGTTCGCCACGACCCAGACCTCTGGCTCGACGATGGAGAACATCTGCTGACCGGTCTGCACGAAGTTGCCGCGCTCGACGTTACGCTGGGAAACCCAGCCATCATGCGGGGCGCGGACTTCCGTCCATTCAAGGTTCAGACGGGCCTGAGTCAGATCGGCATTAGCGGATGCGAGCGCGGCCTGTTCCTGCGTGACGCGAGCGTCCGCATTGGCCACGTTTTCCTTCACCGGCTCCGCCTGCGTCAGCTGACCCTGGGCCTGCAACACGCGGGCTTTCGCCTGATCCAGCGCGGCGCGGGCATAATCAATGTCCTGCTGCGAAGTGGCAGCGCGGGCCACCGAACGCTGGCGGCGATAGTCGGCTTCGGCCTTCACAAGCTGCGCCTGCGCTGCGGCAAGATTACCCTGCGCGGTGACGAGCTGTCCCGGGAAGTTCTTGTGCGCCACGGCCAGCATGAGCTGGTACGCATCGATATTGGCTTTCGCCTGAGAGACGGCGGCTTCGGCCTTCTTCAGGGACGCAGCATAATCGCGGCTGTCAATCCGCACGAGCAGGTCACCCGCATGGACGAACTGGTTGTCGTTCACCAGAAGCTGCGTAACGTAACCGTTGACGTGGGGCGCAATGGCGATCTTGCGACCAGCCGTGTAAGCGTCATCCGTCTCGATATTGTTGCGGGTCAGGAAAAGATAGGCCCCGATACCCACGAGCACCACAATCACCAGCAGAATCAGCGCGACACGGACAAGGGGATTGCGCTTTTTCTGCGGCTTTCCGTTCTTGTCGGATGTCGTGTCACCCTGCGCGTGATCGGCCTGATCGCCTTGCGCCATAATGTTTGTCTCGCTTTGAAAACAGGTCTGTCAGATCATGACCGGATGTGCTGTGGGGCGTGAAAACCCTCTACTGACCGATCGGTTCGGTCATCCATGGCATATCGTCTCATGGGCTTCAAGCTGGAAAAAACTGATCCGTTTCCATTCTCTGAGACGCACCGTCCCCTACAACCCCGATTGATCCGGAAAGTTTCTCAGACGGGCGAGCCCCTCTACGAAGCGCTGCCGCTCGCCCTCACCCTGGGCCCCCTCCCCCAGCCGCAGCAACCAGGACGGATGGGCAAGCGCCAGACGCCGGACGGCATTTTCGCCAGTTCCCACGGTCCATGACGTCCCGCGAACATCCGACATCGCCATGCCCGGCCCGTCCAGCGCCCTGAGTGCCGTGGCCCCCAGCGATACGATGAGTTTCGGACGAATCAGCGCAATTTCCTGCTCCAGCCAGGGGCGGCAAGCCGTCACATGCTCCGCATGCGGGTTCTGATGGATGCGCCGGCGCCCTTGAAGACGGAAACGGAAATGTTTGACGGCATTCGTCAAATACAGCGCACTACGATCGACCCCGGCCTCTCCGAGCGCCTCATGCAGAAGCTGTCCTGCCGGACCGACGAAAGGACGCCCTGCCAGATCCTCCTGATCGCCCGGCTGCTCTCCGACGACCATGATGCGTGCGTTGGCTAGCCCTTCCCCGACGACAGCCTGCGTCGCCGAACAGTGTAGCGGGCAGGACGTGCAGGTGCGGATCCGGGCCGCCAGTCCGTCAAGGCTCTCCGGCAGGTCAGGCAAGAATTCCACCGGACGCTCCTCACGGGACCGCAGCCGCTCATGAAAAGCCGGGGCGGGCTGGAGCTCCTGCTCGGCCATCGCCCGGACCCGCGCTTCCGCACCCGAGACAAGCTGCGGGATCAGGCGGGTTTCAGGCAGGTCTTTCCAATAACGGCCCGGCATTTCGCGGCGCATTGCTTTCGTACGGACGCGGGCGGGATTGAAAGTGGAGGCGTAATAGGTGTTCCACAGATCCCCGAACCCGTCGTCCAGTTCCGGCTGCTCACAGGCTTCCGCAGAGTAGGCAAGATCCTTGCCGTTCCAGCAGATCGAGCCACGCGGGGTAAGGATCATCCAGTCCATATCCGTGAAGCGCTTCGAAAAGAACGGGGCGATACGTTCAAGGATATGATGCTGCGGCTCGAACCATGCGAGAAAGCGTCGCCGCCCCTCCCCTTCATCCGATTGTACTGGCTGTTCGCGGAAGCGGACAAAAGCCATCATCTTGTGACAGTCCTGCCGGTTCTGCCTCACCATGATCCGGGCTTTGGCGATATCGGCGTCGGTCGCCACATCCAGGAGATGCGGATTGCCCTGCACCCGCCAGGCGATCCGGTAGGCGAGCGCGAACCGGCCGGGATCGGAATGGCACAGCATGTCCCGCAGCAGCGCAATACAGGACGCCCGCAATGTCACGGTTTTCGCAAAAGGGGCCGCCGTCAGCGCCTCCATCCCGTCGTCCGTGTCCGCGAGTTGTCCGAAAAGATCCGTCTCGCCACCCCGGATGCGCCAGTCGATGGCTTCGGGCGGGATTGCGCACTGCAATGCCGCGCGGGCCATCTCCCGCCAGGGCTCAAACGCGGCACTGTCCTCAACCATGAGGACGTAGCGCGTCACAGAAGGCTCATCTGCTGGGGCGCGGGGCTGAACAGGCTGCGCAGGTCATGCCGGTCGGTCAGGCGAGCGGGACTCCAGCCCGGCGTCTGCACGAAGGGACGCACCTTACGGATGGATACATTCAACCGTGCCAGATCCTCCAGCCGTACCGCCTGATGCCGCCGTGCCCTGAGAATGGCCGCCACGGCCTTCACCCCCAGCCCCGGCACCCGCAGCAGCATTTCTTTCGATGCCCGGTTCAAATCAACCGGAAACAGCGCCCGGTTATCCAGCGCCCAGGCCAGCTTGGGGTCCAACTCCAGATCGAGCATCCCATCCGCGCGACCGGCCGTCAGTTCTCCAAACGCAAACCCGTAGAACCGGAACAGCCAGTCAGCCTGATAAAGCCTGTGCTCACGCTGAAGCGGCGGGCTTTTCGCGGGCAGAAGGGCCGAGGCGTCGGGAATGGGGCTGAAGGCGGAATAATAGACGCGACGCAGCCCGTAAGAGCCATAAAGATTGGCGCTGCTGGCGAGAATATCCTGATCGGACGCGGCATCCGCCCCCACGATCATCTGTGTGCTCTGCCCCCCCGGCGAGAAGCGCTCCGCCCGGCGACCGGTATGGCTGCGGTCCTTACCCGCGTCGATCTTCAGGCGCATTTCACCCATCGCCTGCCGGATACCGCTCGCCTTTTTCTGCGGCGCGTACTGTTCCAGCCCGGCGACGGTCGGCATTTCAACGTTAATCGACAGGCGATCCGCATAGCGCCCGGCTTCTTCCAGAAGACGCGGTGATGCGTCGGGGATGGTCTTGAGATGGATGTAGCCCCGGAATCCGTGTTTCAAACGTAGGTCCCGCGCCACCTGCACAAGCTGTTCCATCGTATGGTCGGACGAGCGGATGATGCCCGAAGACAGGAACAGCCCTTCGATGCAGTTGCGCCGGTAGAACTCCAGCGTCAGCCACACGACTTCCTCGGGCGTAAAGCGGGCACGCTCCACGTTCGAGGACGAGCGGTTGATGCAGTAGGCGCAGTCGTAGACGCAGAAGTTGGTCAGCAGGATTTTGAGCAGCGACACACAGCGCCCGTCCGGCGTGTACGCATGACAGATTCCGTTCCCGGTCGTGGAGCCAATGCCGCCGCTTTTGGCCGAATCCCTGCGCCCCGACCCGCTCGACGCGCAGGACGCATCGTATTTCGCCGCATCAGACAGAATCGCCAAGCGCTGGGAGAGGGATTTCTTCATACTGCGTTCTTATTTCGTTCCAGAGTCTGGAGCGCAAGAGAAAGCGTGAAATTAACCAGTTTTTCCCGATTTTTCGTTATTTTCGGAGGGCTTTTTTTAACGATCCGGATTCAGCTTCCGTTAACTACTCCCCCCTATCCTGAGGACGCAAACCTGCACCGACGGAGAACGAATTCAATGTCATTGTCAATTAATACAAATACTGCGGCAATGGCCGCACTCCAGAGCCTCAACCAGACGACGGCTGAGCTGACCCAGACCGAAAACGCGGTCTCCACGGGCAAGTCGGTCAACAGCGCGTCTGACAATCCCGCAATGTATTCCATTGCCCAGAACATGACCGCCCAGCTCTCGACACTGTCGGGCGTCTCCACAGGCCTTCAGTTCTCCGCTCAGGTGCTAAACACGGCGACGACGGGTCTGTCGAGTATCTCGGCTTCCCTGCAGTCCCTGGCAACCACGATCGGCACGAACACCACGGGCGTCGACGACTCGACCCTGAACACCGCCATCACGCAGACCCTGTCCGCCATCGACTCTGCTGCCACGGGCGCCAAGTTCGAAGGTGTAAACCTGCTGTCCGGCCAGACGGGCAACGGCACGAGCTACACAACCCTGTCCACCGCCATGGATGCACAGGGCACGATGTTCACGCAGAACGGCTTCAACGTGACATCCGCAGGCCTTGGCCTGTCCAACCTGAGCATGGATACGCAGGGCTCGCTGCTGGCACTGGGCAGCGATACATCTGCAACTTCGACTGCCCTCGGAGCAAATCCAGCTATCCAGATGGAGAACGTTGCGGCAGCCGGAACGGGCGGCACTGTCAGTGCATCGAATCCGTCTGTCACCTACAACTTTATCGCGGACGACCAGTCTACTGCCGGGCAGGGCGACGCTCTGGGTGTGCTGAGCAAGGCAATCGGCGGGAGTGGTAGCGATTTCTCGCTCAATTCGGACGGCACCCTGGCGGATTCAGGCACGGTCACAATCACATCCCAAACCACAGCATCCGACGGGTCGATTACCTACTCGCTGAACAACGGCGACAGCATTGTCCAGTCCAAGGACGGCAATGGTAACTCCGTTTATACCGCCAATACGGCTTTCGACGCCAATGGAAACGTGACGACCAAAACTGTCGTCACGGACGTCAATACGTCCGCCGCAACAAGCCTAAGCACCTCAAATGGTACGTTAAGCGCAAAAAGCGTCAAAGAAGTCGACCTGATGACGCAGGCTATGGAATATCAGGGCTTCGGTGTCTCCCGTGACACCAGCAATGATCTGACCATCGCCGGCAATTCCATTGCTGCCACGAAGACCGTGATGGGCACAGTCACCTCCGGGGTCGTCTCCGCCGGAACAGCCGGAACCCCTGCGGGCTTCACTGGTACAGCCACAGCTGTCACTGGCGCGGCTGTTGTCAGCGCCGTCATTCAGGCTGCGATTTCGAGCGTAACACGCACCGCCTCTTCGATCGGTTATTCCAGCACGACAATTTCCAACCTTCAGACCACGACATCCAGCCTGTCCGACGCACTGACGACGGGTGTAGGCGCCTTGACGGACGCAGATCTGGCAGCGGAAAGCGCCAAGTTGACCTCGCTTCAGACGAAGCAGCAGCTGGCTGTTCAGTCGCTGTCGATTGCAAACTCGCAGTCTTCCACCCTGCTCAGCCTCTTCCGCGGCTGATCAGGTATCTGAAGGGCACCGGTTTTCCGGTGCCCTTCACGCCCCAGACCTTCCCCTGCCCATACGCAGGACTGCTTCAGAAGCCTGCTGCTTCATCCCGCAGCGGCTCCTTAAACAGTCTTTACCGAAAGGTGTTTGCCGTCGTGACTTATGCATCCTCACAGTATCAGAAACAGTCCGGAAGCTACCTTTCTTCGCGAGAAGTCGAAATCATGGCATTCCGGCACGTCAATATGCTTCTGACGCAGGCTTCCGATCACGAGGCAAAGGTCGCCGCTCTGGCGGCCAATCTGAAGCTTTGGAGCCTACTGTCCTTGAGCGTCGAGCGGGTCGACTGCCCTCTGCCGCCTGTTCTACGCGACGATCTGATCAAGGTCGGATCCTGGTCGATGCGTTATTCCAATTCCGCCTTCAACGCGCCGAAGGATCTGCAGCCACTCATCGACATCAACAACGACATGATCGAAGGTTTGGTCGCAGCACCGGTGCCTCAGAACGTGGCGCCCACGATGGCCGGTGCCTATTCCACGGCCCCCACGAGATCCTCTCTGGAACTCGTGGGCTGAAATCCGGCACGACTGTCTGGTCCTACCATTTTCGGTGTTGATATGCCGCTTCAGGGCGCCGGCTTAGCCAAGCGCCCTTTTTCGTTCCCTGTTCGCGACAGGAGTGCAAGGCATTTTATGCCCCGCACTTTTCCGTAACCTCAGGGAGTAACGGCAATCCGGTTATCCGAGCGGTCGATATCCGGGATGACATGATCCGGGTCCAGCGTAACGGCCTTGAGGCCATCATGGGCCGGCAGTGAAACAACGATATCGCTGCTCTGGCGCCAAGCTTCCGTCGGGATACGAAGTTCTTCCGATTTGCCATCTGCATAATCGGCACGCAGGAGCACCGGAAGCGGGAGGGCTCCGTAATTGCGGACCTGTACGGTCACAGGCTTTCCGGCGTCATGATGAATGTCTCCCAGTGCATAATCCGGAGCAGCGTTGGTGAAGTACCAGCCACGCCAGAACCATCCCAGATCCTCGCCCGCTTCGCTGCTCATCAGACGAAAGAAATCGGACGGCGACGGGTGCTTGAACGACCATTCGGAAATATAGCGCCGGAAAGCTGCGTCGAACCGGACCGGGCCGAGGATCTGTTCGCGCAGGAGTTTCAGGCCATAGGCGCCTTTGAAATAGGTCACGCTGTGACGGTATTTTTCGGACACGCCGTCTGCGGCCGTCATGAGCACGGGCGCGTTCGGATCGGTAAGGACCGGGACGATATCCTGCGCGGGGTTACCGGTCTTGGGAGCGAATTCAGAATCGCGCTTGGGGGCAAACTCGCCGTTGTTGAAGTGGTCTGAGGCATACACGTCGATAAACGTGTTGAAGCCCTCGTCCATGAAGGCGTTGCGCCGTTCATCCGTGCCGACGATCATCGGGAACCAGCCATGTCCCAGTTCATGCGTCGTAATCCAGAACAACTGCGGATCGCGATCGCTCATACCGTCAAAGACGATGCCCGGATATTCCATGCCCGCACCATGTCCGCCCAGATTGACGGCGTTCGGCCAAGGATATTCGAACCACTGCGACGAGAAATACTCGATGGCGTGTTTGACGTAATCCGTTGAGCGGTCCCAGCCATGCGGCCCGATCCCTTCACGCGGATAGACCGACATCGCAAGCCGGGGCACAGGGTGATAGTTCGACCAAGGCACAATCGGCGGCAGGTTGATCCGCGCGGCGTCCCAGACAAAAGCCGGCGAGGCCGCAAACGCCACATCGCGCGAGTTACGCATGGCGTAATGCCAGGTGACTTCACCGCTCTGCTTCAGGTGGCTTTTCGGATCGGTGATATCATTGAGCGTGCGGATCATGACGCGCGTGTCGCTCTGGGCCGCCTGCGCCAGACGGTTGCGCTCGGTGGGAGTCAGAACCTGTTCGGGATTAAGCAGCGCGCCGGACCCCACGAGCGTGTAGTTCCAGGGCACGGTCACGCTGTAATCGAAGCTGCCATATTCCAGGAAGAACTCCTGCCCCAGATAAGGCAGCGTGTTCCAGCCACGGCGATCATCATAAACGCTCAGGCGCGGATACCACTGCGCGACTTCATAGATATCGCCTTCGCGTGTCGGCGTAACAGCCGTGCGGCCACCCCACGGACCGGGCAGCGTGTAATGCCAGTCGACCTTCACGAAGGCCACACCATGCGGATTGATCGTACGGGGGAGCGTGAGCTGCATCCGCGTGTCGGAAATCAGAGGCGTGACGTCCACTGCACGACCACCCTGAACGACCGAGACATGTTCGATCACAATGCCATCGGTATGATTGCCCGACATCATATGGCTGCCGGGGATCGCTCCGACCTCGCCCCGCGTATCGGCGCGATAGATGTTCTGATCGAGCTGAAGCCACAGAACGTCGAGCGCCTCGGGGCTGTTGTTGCTGTAGGTTATGGTTTCAGAACCGTGCAGGACGTGGGCCTGTGTGTCGATCCGTGAATGGATGACGTAATCCGTACGGTTCTGCCAGTATTGCGGGCCCGGAAGACCCGACCCCGAGCGATAGGCGTTTGGAGCATCAGGGAGGGTCAGGGGTGCGAAAACGGCTGCCGGATCGGCGAGCGTTTTTGCAGTAACGGTCTCGGGCAGCAAGGCAGCAGGAACGAGCATGCCTCCCAGCAGAGGAAGCAGAAAAAGGCGCACAGACATCCGGGGCGGACCCTCCGTTCGGTGGTTCGATGTTACCCCGTTATAATGTCGTCAAGCGCTCCCAGATAGGATGCCAGGTCAACTTTCAGGGGCATCAGGTAGGCATTGTCGTTTTTCTCGCGGATAACATCCAGCATCCGGCGCGCAAAAGCTATATTGCCTTCCAGCGTCCCATCGTAGTCTCGCGGGAAGACCACATGGTTAACGCGCTCCCAGTAACGGCGGGATTTATCACCCAGAACGGGAGAAATGCCCCAGAACACCGTGTCGTCCTGCAGCCAGTCCATGCAGGATTCGAGCATCGGAATGTCGAATAGCGGCTGGGTGAAGAACCCGCAGGCACCAGCATCGCGTTTGCGGGCAATATCCTCGAGTTCCTGATACGGCGCGCGGCGATACGGGTCGAACACCGCATAGACCTTCAGATGCGGCGCTTCCCGGCAGTAACGTTCGATGATCTGGGCGGACGTGTTGGGATAGACCTTTCTGTCACTTCCGGCTGGTGGCGGGTCGCCAGCGACGACGAGAATGGAGGTCAGTTCCGGACGGTCCGCGCCCGGCAACGGCGCACCCGGAGCGATATCGACGGCACGGATATGCGGGATGACCTCAAACGACGCCTGTTTCGTAAGCAGAGAGGCGGCATCGTAGCTACGCAGAGGGAATCGGATCAGGTCCGGAATATTTAACGTGCTAACCTGCGGCAGGACATCGCGTACGGTCTGCACATCCGCCAGCAGGGCCTCTGCCGAACGCGGAACCAGCTCAACCGAAACGCGGGTCATGAAGACGCGTCCGCAACCGCCTGCGTTGCACGGGCGGCCTGAAGCGTATTGTGCAGCAGACAGGCGATGGTCATGGGGCCAACACCGCCCGGAACCGGTGTGATGTGTCCGGCGACCGGCAGAGCCTCATCAAATACCACGTCGCCCACCAGGCGTGTCTTGCCATTTTCGGCCGGAACACGGGTGATGCCGACATCGATCACAGTCGCGCCCGGCTTGATCCAGTCACCACGGACCAGACCGCTTTTCCCCGTCGCCACGACCAGGATGTCCGCTTCCCGGGCCAGTTCCTTTGTATTGCGGGTGTGGATATGGGCGACCGTGACCGTGCAATTCTCCTTGAGCAGGAGCTGTGCCATCGGCTTACCGACAAGGTTGGACGCACCAATCACCACGGCATGCTTGCCGGTCATGTCCTCATGGACGGATTTGAGCAGCATCAGGCAGCCCAGCGGCGTGCAGGGCACGATGCCATCGATCCCGAGCGACAGGCGGCCGGCATTGACCTCGCCCAGACCGTCCACGTCCTTGTGCGGCGCAATGGCGTTCGTCACTGCAACCGGGTCGATCTGGGCCGGGAGAGGAAGCTGAACCAGAATACCGTGGATCTTCGGATTGGCGTTGAGCTGGGCAATCAGGTCCAGCAGTTCATCCTGCGACGTGCTTTGCGGCAGCATGTGCATGAAGGAACGCATGCCCACGCGATGGGTCTGGATCGCCTTGTTCTTCACATAGACTTCAGAGGCCGGATCATTACCCACCAGAACAACGGCAAGGCCAGGAATGGTATTGCCCTGTTCGACGAATTTTGCCACTTCACGACCCACCTGATCGGTCAGAGCGCGGGCGATGCCTTTGCCGTCAATGATCTTGCCATCAACGATCTGGGATGCCGGTTCGGAAGACTTCTCGGGGAACAACATGCTCATGGGCACTCCGGATGACAACTGGCAGTCAGTTCAGTTACGCTAACAAACAGGCCGTGACGGCCGCAGGAACTGAGGATGGTCTCGTGACCGACGAAATACGCAAGAACTTCGCCAGTGACAATGTTTCCCCCGCCTGCCCCGCCGTGATGGAGGCCATGATGCGCGCCAATGAGGGCAGCGTCGGATCCTATGGCGCCGATATCCTGAGCAGCACCCTCAATACGCGTTTCAGCGAGGTCTTCGAAGCAGAAGTCGCGGTTTTTCCCGTCGTGACGGGGACTGCGACCAATAGTTTGGCACTCTCCGCGCTTGTGGCACCCTATGGCGCGGTGCTGTGCGACCAGAGCGCGCATATCAGCAATGACGAGGGCGGGGCGCCGGAATTTTTCATGCATGGCGCCAAGCTTGTCACGCTGCCTTCCGCCGATGGCCGCATGGCGCCTGAAGCCCTGCAAACAGGTCTGCAGGTCAATGCACAGGGCGGAATTCTCAAGCCCCCCATCCAGGCGCTATCCCTGACGCAGGCCACAGAATGGGGCACGGTCTATGCCCTTAAGGATCTGGCGACGCTGTGCGACATCGCCCATGAGCAGGACCTGCCCGTCCATCTGGATGGCTCTCGGTTGAGCAATGCTATCGCGCATCTGGGCTGCACACCGGCCGAAGCGACGTGGCAGGCCGGGGTGGATGTTCTGTCGTTCGGCGGCACGAAATGCGGGGCCATGGCGGCAGAAGCGGTCGTGTTCTTCGTCAATGAGCGCACGCGCCCGGCGCTGAAAGATTTCGAGCGGCGCATCAAACGCAGCGGCCATCTGTGGTCCAAGGCGCGGTTCCTGAGCGCGCAGCTTCTGACCCTGCTGGACAATGGGCTGTGGCTGAAGAACAGCGCACATGCCAACGCCATGGCTCAGCGGATCGTCGAAGGTTTGCGCCGTCACGCGGGCGCACAGCTTCCGTTCGAGACGCAGGGCAACGAAGTGTTCGTCATCCTGCCGGACCGGCTGGTCGAAGAACTGGAAGCGGCAGGATTTGGCTTCTATCGCTGGCCGACACCCGAGGGGGTGTCGGGCACGCTCATCCGTCTTGTGCCGAGCTTTTACACCCGGGAACAGGACGTTGACGCACTGCTTGCCGAAATCGCTGCCTGAATGATCAGCCTGTTCGACCTGTTCAAGATCGGGATCGGTCCGTCTTCTTCGCACACTGTCGGCCCCATGCGTGCGGCCGCACGTTTTGCCGACACCCTGCCCCATGCGGCGGAGGTGTCGCGTCTGCGCGTCACACTTTACGGCTCGCTCGCCTGGACGGCGCGGGGCCATGCGACGGACCGTGCCGTCATTCTTGGGCTGGCGGGCGAAAAGCCCGACACGATGGACCCGATGCTGGCAGACAGCATTGTGACCTCCGTGAACCAGACACATCTGATCCCGTTCAAAGGGCATCCCACGCCCTTCGATCCGGAAACAGACATCGTCCTCGATACAAAGACCATCCCGCCGGTTCATCCCAACACGCTCCAGTTCGAGGCGTTCGATGCCGAAGACCGTCTGCTGGCCTGTGCGCGGTTCTGTTCGGTGGGTGGTGGGTTCATCGTCCCCGAACAGGCGACCGAAACCGCGACCTATGCCCAGCCTGACATGCCTTATGACTTCACCAGCGGCGCGGAACTCCTGACCCGCACGCAGGAAACAGGGCTCGATATCGCGGGTGTGGTTCTGGCCAATGAAAACGTGCTGCGGCCGCGCGCCGAAGTCGAGGCGTATCTGGACCGGATCGTAGCTATAATGATGGACTGCGTGGACGCCGGACTGCACCGTTCAGGCACGCTGCCGGGACGGCTGAACGTGCGACGGCGGGCTGCTGCGCTGTACGAACGGCTGCAGGAACAAAGCCGCAGCAACCAGCCCGCCGCGCATGGGGTCATGGACTGGATCAGCCTGTTCGCTATCGCTGTGAATGAAGAAAACGCCGCTGGCGGGCGCGTCGTTACGGCACCAACCAACGGTGCTGCGGGCGTGATCCCGGCCGTGCTGCGTTATTACCGCGAGTTCTGCCCCGAATATTCGCTCGACGGGCAGCGACGGTTCCTGCTGACCGCGGCGGCCATTGGCGGACTGTTCAAGCTGAATGCGTCGATTTCAGGCGCAGAAGTCGGGTGTCAGGGCGAAGTCGGCGTTGCATCTTCAATGGCCGCTGCCGGACTTGCTGCAGCCCTGGGTGCCACGCCACTTCAGGTGGAGAATGCCGCCGAAATCGGGATGGAGCATCATCTGGGCATGACCTGCGACCCAGTGGCGGGGCTGGTGCAGATCCCTTGTATCGAGCGTAATGCTTTCGGGGCGATCAAGGCCGTCAACGCGGCGTCTCTCGCCATGCACGGGGATGGCGACCATCACGTTTCACTCGATCAGGTTATCCGCACAATGGCCGAGACGGGCCGCGACATGAACCACCGCTACAAGGAAACGTCCCTCGGCGGTCTGGCCGTCAATTTCCCCGAATGTTGAGGACGCTCAGGCCGCAGTCATGAACTGCGCGATGGCATCGGCCGCACGCTGGGACGCCCCCAGAAGCGGCTCGCCAAAGGTTTCGCGGAACAGCTTTTCTTGTACCGGACGGTAGAAAGCATGACGCTCCTGCGCGCGGGCGATGGCAGGCATGAGATCGTCGAGATCCTCCACCACGTCCCCGAACGTCCAGTGCAGAAAATACGGATCATCCCGCCACGGCAATTTGCGCGGGTTCAGAAAAACACAGGGGCGCGGAGTGCCCAGGAACTCGTACACCTGGCTGCTGACATCGCCGATATAGAGCGCAGCTTGAGACGTGTAGGTCATGTCCAGCATGGCAGACGATCCCGTATCGACCATGACTTCGGGGCTGCGCTGGCGTTTGAGTTGACGCTCGCGGATTCCGAAGCCCCTGTGGAAGGTCTTGATATGGGGCGCCACCACAAGATTGTAATCATTCTGGGCCTTAAAGCCCCGGATCAGCGGCATCATCCAGCCTGAAGCGGATGTCAGTTTGCGCTGGTAGTGCGGGTTGTACAGCGCGAACGGCTGTCCATTAGCGAACGAAATCGTCTTTTTCCGCTGCACCGCCTCGAATACATCGAATTTCGGATAACCGACCACCCGCGTGGTTTCCGGCCGCAGCAGACCCTTGTCCTGAAAATAATTTTCCACTTTCGGACCGGACACGAGCGTCAGATCGAATTCGCGGACGAGGTGCTCGTCATTGACGTAGCGGTCCCCGGCACCGTGCATGAGCAGGATGAGCTTCGGACCGGCAAGTCCCATCTCCTTCAGGACACCCGCCGTGTATTCCGTCGCCACCACCGCATCGTACCGGTTCAGCTCGGCAATGTTCTCGCGCAGCACCACGAGGCGTTCCTGATCGAGCCGCCTTGCGTGCTTCAGTAGACGGGCCTTGAGGGATTTGGGGAACGCTTTCAGCGGCAGAGCTGGCACGTCCAACGCCTGGCGGATGCGGGAGAGATGCTCCACCGTTTCCGGAAAGCTGTAATACTCCACCACGTCATGACCGGGAATTGCAGCAAGGGCGCTGGCGACGGAGGCCGTGTGATAGCACTGATACGGTTCAGCGATGTAGATGAAGGCGATTTTCATGACTGGTGAGATGCGTCCTGCCTGAAAAAACAGGCTGAAACCTGCATTTTTTTGTGGTGTGGCCCTCAGAAAAAAACAGCTCGTTACCAAATCCCGTGTGCAGGAACTCTAGTAACGAAATGTGTAATAATTTCTTCATAATCCCTGACCGTCCTCTGTCAAGAAACATCCGCCCCTCTGCGACACTACCCTGCTGCATGACCACGCAGCATGGACAGCTTCGAGGCTTTGTGGTCAGTAAGGCCCGCATGTCCGGCGAGCGCTCCGTTTTCAAATCCATTTTCCGAAACGTCAGCGTGCTCACCCTCGGCCGCATCGCCAATGCGCTGTGCAGCTTCATCTATATCGCCCTGGCTGTGCGGGCGCTGGGCCTGTCCGATTTCGGGCTTCTGATCCTGATCCATTCTCTGGCTTCGACCAGTTCGGTTCTGTCGCGGATGCAGTCCTGGCAGACGCTGATCCGTTTCGGCAGCGAGAGTTTCGGCAATGGCGATACGGATCTCCTGCATCGGGTAATCCATTTCTGCATCCGCCTTGACACGCTCTCGGCCATGTTCGCCATCGTGTTTGGACTGGTGGGCGTGCAAATCTACGGACACACTGCACACTGGTCCGCCCATGTGCGGTTTCTGGCGGACCTGTACATGTTCGTCAGCCCGTTAATGTATTCAGGCTGGGCGAACGGCATCCTGCGGATGGCGGGGAAATTCCATCTTGTCCCGATCATCGACAGCTGTGCGGCCCTTGCGAAGACGCTCGGTGTCATCATAGGCTATGTCCTCCACCTGAAGCTCGGATATTTCCTGTTCATCTGGGCGATGACGATCATCATCGATTACGGCTTCTATATCCATTACGCGCTGGATATCCTGCGCCGGAAGTTCAGCTTCCAGTATTTCCGGGCATTCCGGCACTGGCGCTGGCAGCTTCCGGGCATGTGGCAGTTCACACGCGCTGCCAGCGTCAACCAGACGCTGGGTAACATCTCGGGCCATGTGGCGACGCTGCTGGTCGGTAACGGGCTGGGACCGGCCGAGGCTGCCGTCTTCCGCGTCTGCCGCCAGATTGCGGACGGAATCGTCACCCCCGCACAGCTCATCTCGCCGGTGCTCTATCCCGAACTGGTCCGGATGCGGGACCGGCAGGACTGGCGCGGCCTCAAGCGCGTGACGTGGAAGATGTTTGGCGTTCTGAGCGGGCTTTCAGTCGCGCTTCTGCTGCTCTCGGCCTTCTTTGGCTCGACAATTTTCCGCTTCCTGCTGCATGTGCATGTACATCACACGTCGCTCTATATTTCCATTATGCTGCTGGCCGCGGTGTTCAGCCTGCTGGTCATTCCGCTGGAGCCGCTGCTGATTGTTGTGGGGCATGTGAAGTTCCTCATGAAGAACCGGACCGCCGTCATGGCAGTCTATTTCCCGGCGCTCTATGTCCTGACGCGGCATTTCGGTCTGGCGGGGGCCTGCCTGTCGACAGCAGCGTGCAATGCAACGATTCTGCTATCACAGATGCTAGGCGTTTGGTTCTTCCATGACCGGATCGGCAAGTCCTCCGAGCGTTAGGTTCTTCTCCCGGCCGTTATGGTCAATACAGGAGGTATCCAGCGCGGGGCTCATGGTGAAATATAGCATACCCCATGATCGCGGCTTCCACGAAAATCAGCTCCAGAACAAGCACGATATTTCCTACGTGTTGAAAGTGCCCTGAAACAGGTCTTGATTTTCCGTCGTCTCCGGATGCTGCCCATGCAATGGCACCCATCCGGCCCGCAAACATCGACAGAACAATGACGGCTGTTCCGCTCTGCCCTCGCTCGGCCGGAATACATTCCGAATTCGATCCGGGGTGCAAACATGAAAAAAGGCGGGAAGGTGTGACCCTTCCCGCCTTTTCAAGCGACTTGTCTGAACGCCGGTCTTACTGGGCGTCGTCGGAGCTGTCGTCGTCCGAGCCATTCGGGGAGACAGCCACAAATAGCTGCTGTCCGTCACGCAGGATCCGCAGAAGTGGCGGCTGCTTGCGGCCCAGCGCATCATGCACCTGAGCCACGACAGCCTTGGGCGACGGCGTGACGTGATTGCCGACGGCGACAATGATGTCGCCCGGACGGATGCCGGATTGATCAGCTGGGGAGCCCTGTACAACATCGGCCACGACCGCGCCCTGCACGCTGTCATCCAGGCCCAGTTCCTGACGTGCCCGCGGCGTTAGGGACGCAAGCGACACACCAAGCTTGCCCGCGCCGGACTGTGCGGTATCTGTCGCATTACCCGCAGCATGGTCCTGTGCGGACAGGTTGCCGACCGTGAAGTTCATGGTCATTGGTTTGCCGTCACGCAGAAGACCCAACGTCGCAGCGGTTCCCGGTGCGATGGAAACAACCTTCACTGCCAGATCATGGCCGTTCTTGATCGATTTACCGTTCAGCGTGGTAACGACATCCCCGCTCTTGATGCCGGCCTTCTCGGCGGGGCTCCCCTTGGAGACGGACGCTACCAGCGTTCCGCGCGGTGGTGCACCCGGTTCGGAAGACTTGAGGTTCAGCGCCTGCGCCATGGTCGGCGAGATGTCCTGCCCTTCAATACCAAGATAGCCGCGCGTGACATGTCCGGTCTTTTCAAGCTGGCTCACGACGGATTTCACGGTGTTGGACGGAATGGCGAACCCGATACCAATCGAGCCGCCGCCATTGGGCGAGATGATCATGGAGTTGATGCCCACGACCTTGCCATCCTGCGTGAACAGCGGACCGCCAGAGTTGCCGTGATTGATCGGTGCATCGACCTGAATGAAGTCGTTATAGGCGCCCGAATGCAGGTCACGACCCAGCGCGGAGACGATACCCGCCGTCACCGTGCCACCCAGACCGTAGGGGTTGCCCACGGCAATAACCCACTCACCCGGCTGGACCTCGTCGGAATCGCCCAGCTCGATGAATGGCAGCTTGCCGGTCGGTTTGACGCGCAGGAGGGCGACGTCCGTCTTCGGGTCACGGCCGATGATCTTGGCAGGCAGCGTCGTGCCGTCATCGAGCGTGACCGTCACCTTGGTCGCGCCGTTCACGACATGGTTGTTCGTCACAACATAACCGTCAGACGAGATAATGAATCCCGACCCGCGGGCCTCGACCGTGCGGTTCTGCTGCTGCTGCGGCATCATCTGGAACGGGAAGGGAAACGGGAACGGCATACCGCCACCCTGCCCACCGCCACCCGGGCCGTTTTCCTCTTCCTCTGCCACATCCGCCTTGATGTGCGCCGTGATGGAAACGACCGCCGGCTTCACCTGCTTGACGAGATTGACGAAGTTGGGGAGCGCCTGAACACCTGTCTGCGGCTTGATGGCCCCGCTTGCGGCCGTCGTGGCACCCGCCTGAGTGGCGGTTGCAGGCGTGGTGTCCGCAAAAGCGAACGGGGCCGCGACCAGCATGGTGGTTGCAGCGAGAGCGGACAGGGACGTGCGAAAGCGTGTGGTCATATCAATCCCGACTTGTTGCAAAAACATCGTGGCTTATAGCGCTGAACTATGAACCCCGTTCCCGTTCCACAAGCTGGCCGCAGGGTGAAACATCCGTAAGTTCGTGACGGACTGTGAATTCAGCCTTCCACCGCGTCATTCTGCGATGGGTTTGCGGAGTTTGCGGAAAAAGTCTTTCAGAAGCCCGGACGCCTCGCGTTCACACACGCCGCCGATGACCTCGGGGCGGTGCAGACAGGACGGGCGCTCGAAAATGCGCGGTCCATGCTCCACACCCCCGCCCTTGGGATCATAGGCACCGAACACGACCCGCCCGATCCGGAAATGCACGATCGCCGCCGCACACATCGGACACGGCTCCAGCGTCACAACCAGCGTGCAATCCGTCAGGCGCGGGTTTTGCAGGCGTGCGGCGGCCTCACGCATCGCCAGAAGCTCAGCATGGGCAGAAGCGTCATAAGCGCCCTCCACATGATTGCGTGCAACGGCCAGAACGCTGCCGTCGGGACCGAGCACGACCGCGCCCACCGGAACTTCCTCACATGACGCAGCCTCCCGCGCGGCTTGCAGTGCGATCTGCATGGCCGGACCGATATCCGTCTGAATCCTTGTCTCACCCTGAATCATGATGCGATGATGCGGTGCATGACCCTCCCTCGTCCATCCCCTTCGCATCCTGCACCGCTAATCGGATTAACGCTGGATCATGAACCCGGCGGCGTGGGGCAGTTCTCGCGCTACCCCTTCCATGCCCTGCGGGAAAACTACCTGACAGCCGTGAGTGACGCGGGCGGAATTCCGGTCTGTCTGGGTTACGGCTGCAACGCCGAGGCCCTGATGGCTCGGCTGGACGGACTGATCGTCACAGGCGGCGCGTTCGACGTCGATCCGACGCTGTATGGCGAGGCGCCCCATCCGCTGACCAACCCGCGCCCGGCGCGGACCGCTGCCGAACTGGCGCTCCTGCGGGCCGCACTGGCGCAGGGCAAGCCGGTTCTGGGGATCTGTGGCGGGATGCAGCTTCTGGCTGTGGAGGCCGGAGGCACGCTGATCCAGCACTTGTCGGAAGACCTGCAACACGAACAGCCCAACCCGCGCCATGAACCCGGCCATAACATCGAAATCGTCCCCGGCACGAAACTTGCGCGGATCGTGGGAGCGAAACGCATGAGCGTGAACTCCTCTCATCATCAGGCTGTGCGCGACCCCGGACGGACCAAAATCTGCGCCCGCGCGCCGGATGGAACGATCGAGGCAATCGAGCTTGATGGCCCCCGTTTCGCCATTGGCGTACAGTGGCATCCTGAATTCTCCCTCGACCCCGGCGACCGTCGCCTGTATGCGGCGCTTGTGGAGACTGCACGATGACCGACGACAACACCGAAAACACCACCCCCGAGATGCGCGAGACCGAAATCCCCGGTTCCGAACCGGAAAGCTCTGCCCCGAGAGGCGAGCGCATCGCCAAAGCGCTGGCCCGCGCCGGCGTAGCGAGCCGCCGCGATATCGAGCGCATGATCGAGGACGGACGCATCAAGCTGGGCGGGCAGATTGTCACGCATCCGGCGACGTTCGTGCAGCCGGGCGACATCATGCTGGTGGACGGCAAGCCCGTGGACTCCCCCGAGCGCACGCGTCTGTGGCGCTATCACAAACCTGACGGCCTGATGACGACCCACAAGGACCCGGAAGGCCGTAAAACCGTGTTCGACACGCTGCCCGAAGGATTGCCGCGCGTCATCAGCGTCGGGCGCCTCGATATCAATTCCGAAGGTCTGCTGCTGCTGACCAATGACGGTGAACTGGCGCGCCGCCTTGAACTTCCGGGGAATGCCTGGGTGCGCCGTTACCGTGTGCGCGTTTTTGGCCTGGTGGACGAAAAGCGTCTGGCCTCGCTGGTTGACGGTTTCGAATATGAAGGCGTGCGCTACGGCTCCATCGAAGCGGCTCTGGATTCGAAAAAGGGCGATAACGCCTGGCTCACGGTCAGTCTGCGCGAAGGCAAGAACCGTGAAATTCGGCGCGTCATGGAAGGTCTGAACCTGCATGTCAGCCGCCTGATCCGCTTGTCCTACGGCCCGTTCCAACTTGGCTCTCTGAAAGCGCGCGAGCTGGAGGAAGTTCCCGGCAAGACCCTGCGCGAGCAGGTGCCGGATCTTCCCGCCCCGAAGCGTCACCGGACGCGCTGATCGATGAGGATTGTTGGAGGAGACAACAAGGGCCGCGCCCTGACCGCGCCGTCCGGAACCAGCACGCGCCCCACATCGGACCGCACGCGACAAGCGATTTTCGACATGCTCGCCCATGCGCCTTGGTACGGACAAGAGGAGCTGGAAAAGGCCTCCGTGCTGGACTGCTACGCCGGAACCGGCGCGCTGGGGCTCGAAGCCCTGTCGCGTGGGGCGGAAAAAGCTGCATTCATCGAACGCGATCGCAGTGCGCTGGCGGCCCTGCGGATCAATCTGGACATCTGCAAAGCCCGTGACCGCTCGCGTGTGCTGAGCTGCAGTGTCACGCATCCGCCCAAGGCCACGGAGCCCTACACGCTGGTTTTCCTCGACCCGCCCTACGGCAAGGGCCTTGTCGAATCGGGCCTGCGGGCACTGGCGCGGAACGGCTGGCTGGCGCAGGGCGCGCTGATCGTGACCGAAACAGGCGCCACGGAAGAATTTACGCCCATCATGCCACCTTCCGAACACTTTATGCCCACATTGACGCCTGAAATCCTCTGCGAGCGCCGTTTTGGCGCAGCAAAGGTGACGATCTGGAAGCATTTCTCCACTTTTCCTTAATTTTCCCTCTGTATTCAGTACCCTGTCGGCTATAGTTCAGAGTGAATTTTACAAGCCGCAATCCAGAAAACCGACGGGGTGACGAGACTTGGCCGCGTTCAGCCGATCGACCAGTACAGTGCGCAACATCGTCCGCGACGCGCATGACCGGCACATGACACCGAAACTGCGAAGCGCCCTGCGCGCCCGCTGCATGGAGCTTCTCGGGCTGGTCCTGCTGATCTTCGCCGTGGCGGTCGGAATCGCGCTGTGGAGCTTCAATCCGCACGATCCGTCCTTCAACACCTCGACGGGAACGCAGCCGACGAACCTTCTGGGCCGCACAGGCGCAACCATTTCGGATGGGTTGATCCAGTGGCTCGGCCTCGGCAGCGGCATGCCGATCGTCATCCTGCTGGCCTGGGCCTGGCGCATGGTCCGTCATCATGGCATGAGCCTGCCGATCCTGCGGATCGTGGCCGCCCTCGCTCTCCTGCCCGCCAGCGCCACCTTCATCGGCACGCTCCAGCTTCTCATTCCCGGTCTTGAGGTCGACTGGCCGACCGCCAGCGGTCTGGGCGGAGAAATGGGCGTTTCCTGTGCCCACCGCCTGCTCGATGCCGCCCATGCCGAAGCGGGGGCCGCCGGAAATGCGATTGCCGTTCTTCTCGTCCTGCTGCTGATGGGTCTGCTTCTGCCGCTCGCCATGGGTCTCGAAGCCCGCGAATGGCGCGCTCTGGGCAAGACGGCCGTGGTGTTAGGACGCCAGCCCTTCTCGCTCGCCAAGCGCATGAACGGCCCGCAGACATCCGACCATCGACCCGCGCCCGATCCGCGCCTTTATGAATTCCAGCCCAGCCCAGCCGGTGGGGCGCCGGCGGCGGATGCAGCGCCTCTGTCTTTCCTGCGCCGCAGCTTCGGCAAAAGCGATCCGCGCTCACGCCCCGAGCCGTTTGTGCCGCAGAATACCGGCTGGATGCAGCCCCCCATGGACACGCAGGACGATCCCTACAGCCAACCAGCCGCAGAGACGCGTCCGGTCAGCCGGACAGAAGCCGCAGCTGCTCGTGCCCGCCAGATCACCGTCCCAGAAGAGGAAGACGCGCCTTCCAACCCCTATGCCGAGCGTCTGGCCCAGATCGCCCGCCAGCGCGACACGCCGCTGCCGCCCGTCCGGCGTCAGATTGACGACGAAATGGACGAGGATCTGCCCCAGAGCAGCATCGACACACCGCCCGAACCCGAGCCGCAAAAGCGCGGCCTGTTCGGAATGCGCCGTCCGGAACGTCCTCCCGAGCCTGTCGCCCCGCGTCCCGCCGCGCCACGCAATGCCGTGACGACGGGCTGGGAACTGCCCCCGCTCGCCCTGCTGAACCCGCCGCCGCCGCACGCCGTAACAGGGCCGTCGCAGGAGACGTTGCAGTCCAATGCGCGCCTGCTGGAGAGCGTTCTGGCCGATTATGGCGTGCAGGGCACGATCGGCGATATCCATGCTGGTCCAGTCGTCACGCTGTACGAACTCGAACCCGCACCGGGCATCCGCTCATCCCGCGTGATCGGGCTCGCCGACGACGTGGCGCGCTCGCTTTCAGTTCTGAGCGTGCGTATCGCGACCGTACCGGGACGCAACGTCATCGGCATCGAGGTGCCCAACGCCAAGCGCGAGACGGTCTATTTCTCTGAACTGCTTCGCACGCCGGAATGGCAGAACGGAAACGGCCGCCTTCAGATCGCGCTCGGCAAGGATATCGCCGGCGTTCCGGTCTATACAGACCTTGCAAAAATGCCGCATCTGCTCGTTGCGGGTACGACGGGTTCGGGTAAGTCGGTCGGCGTGAATGCCATGATCCTGTCGCTGCTCTACCGGCTCAGCCCGGAAGAGTGCCGCCTGATCATGATCGACCCCAAGATCCTCGAACTGTCGATCTATGACGGGATTCCGCATCTCCTGACCCCGGTCGTGACGGAACCGACCAAGGCCGTCAGCGCGCTCAAATGGACCGTGCAGGAAATGGACCGCCGCTACCGCCTGATGGCGCAGCTTCAGGTCCGTAACATCAACGGCTACAACGAGCGCGTGAACCAGCTCCGCTCTTCGGGCGAGATGGTGACCAAGCGCGTCCAGACCGGCTTTGATCCCGAAACGGGCCGCCCGGTGTTTGACGAGCAGCAGGTCGCAACGGAAAACCTGCCCTATATTGTCGTCGTCATCGATGAGATGGCCGACCTGATGATGGTCGCGGGCAAGGAAATCGAGACAGCCGTACAACGTCTGGCCCAGAAGGCCCGTGCAGCCGGCATCCACGTCATCATGGCGACACAGCGGCCGTCCGTTGACGTCATCACCGGCACCATCAAAGCCAACTTCCCGACCCGCATTTCCTTTCAGGTCATCAGCAAGTTCGACAGCCGCACGATCCTTCAGGAACAGGGCGCCGAACAGCTTTTGGGCCAGGGTGACATGCTCTTCATGCAGGGCGGTGGCCGCATCACGCGTGTCCACGGCCCGTTCGTGGCGGATGAGGAAGTCGAAGCCGTGGTGGCGGATCTGCGCTCCAAGGGCGATCCGATCTATAACGATGATGTGGTATCCGGTCAGGATGACGACAGCGCGGGCGGCCTGACGGCAGGCGCCAGTTCGGGTGGTGACGGAGAAGGCAGCCTGTTCGATCAGGCCGTAGATATCGTGATGCGTGAAGGCCGTGCCTCCACGAGCTTCATCCAGCGTCATCTCTCGATCGGATACAACCGTGCGGCCAAGCTGATCGACCAGATGGAAAAGGAAGGCATCATCGGCGCCGCCAACCATGTAGGCAAACGCGAGATCCTGATCCGCCGCAAGGAAGAGCATGAAGACTGACCGGAAGGAGCGTATCCGGCGCGCGAAGGCCTCGCGCAATTCACACAAACCACGGCGCCTGCCTCAACAGGCCTCTTCCCTGGCCCCGGAAGGACCGCGTACCCCATTCCACCACGGCATGGACATTCCCGTCCTTCTGGAAACCCCTCGCTTCCTGATTCTGGACAAACCGGCCGGTCTAGCCGTGCATCCCGGTCCCTCCACGCAGGATTCCGTTGAGACACGGCTGCTCCCGCATCCGCGCGGGGGACCGTGGCTGGCGCATCGGCTGGACGCGGATACGTCCGGCTGCCTGCTGGTCGCGCGACGCAAGACAGCGTTGATCGAAGCGCAGAAGGCGTTTCAGGAACGGCAGGTCCGTAAGCTGTACTGGGCCGTCGTGGTAGGCGATCTTCCGCAGGATAGTGGCGAGATCGACGCGCCGCTTTTACGTCAGTCTAATGCCTCGGGCTGGCGGATGGCCGTTGATGCGAAGGGCGACGAAGCCCGCACGCGCTGGCGGATTCTGGGACGTGGCGAGGGTCTGTGCTGGCTGGAGCTGGAACTGCTCACCGGGAGGACGCATCAGGCGCGCATCCATTGCGCAGAACTGGGAACGCCAATCCTTGGCGATCCGCTTTATGGAGCGCCCGCTCCGGACGGCTCAGCCCTGCCAGGGCTGCATCTTCTGGCGCGCAGTCTGGAACTGAACCTGCCATCCGATGCGCTCAGCGCGCAGGCCCTGCCGCCGAAGTTCATGGCGACGAGCCTGCGGACGATGGGCTATGAAACCGGTGCTCAGTCCTGAACGAGCTTCAGGGACCCAGCCACGCTGCGGACGATGATGTGATCGCGGCCATCGCCGACCTTGCCGGTGGCCGTAATCGTCCGGACCTCTTCTGAATTGCCGGATTCTTTCTCCCAGTTCCCCACCTGCACCGTAAGACCGAGGGACTGCTGGAGAGGGAGTGTCGCCTCTGAACGGCGCTGTTTCAGGCGGATGTCGAATGTTCCGCCAAAGCCATGCGGCAGATGGATCGTCATATCACCGCTGATCGTGCCGATATCGATCGTGCGCATCTGGGAGGCAGCGTCGAGCATCAGGGTCATGTCTCCGCTGACACTGCGGATCATGATATCCCGGGCGGCATGATCGAGAGTGCTCTCGCCGCTCATGGTGCGGATGGAGACGGCCCCGTCCGCGTGATCCAGCGTGACGTTTCCACTCGCGCTGCGAACCTCAACGGCTCCGGCGGCGTGCTCCACATCCAACGCACCGCTGACCGTATGAACGTTGAGCGGGCCGTGGGACTGCGTGACATGGATGTCACCGCTGACGGTCCGGACGAACAGGGCGCCGTCAGACGTCCCGACGGCGACATTTCCGCTGACAGTGGAGAATTTTCCGCCTTCGGGCAGGGTGGACTGAGAAATATCGTCCGAAATGGCGGATTGACTCAGCGGTGCCGCACAGACCGGAAAGACCAGTGCTGTCCCGAGGACAAAAACGGGAAGAGAGAACATGAAACGGATCATGGGATGGGTCTTTCCGGCTTCAGAACTGTGCAGAGGCAACGGGACGATTGAGCAGAGCGGCATGAACGCCGCGCGCAATCGCCCAAGCCGTAAGGATGCCCCAGGCGAGCGTCAGCCCCCATGGCACCACCATCAACACCAGTCCAAGACCGCCCGTGATGGCACCTAGACCCGCGACCATGAGATGGATCATCCCGATAACCGTCAGGGTCAGAACGCCGTACCAGAACATCCGGATCTGCCAGTCCAGCTGCGCGCGCTTCAGCCCCATCGCGGAGCGGCGGCCTGAATGCGCGATTATCACCCCGATCAGGGCGGTCACGCCCGTAAAGAAGCCTGCGATGTACAGGGCATAAACCAGCAGGACCAGATCGCGCCCTGCTTCAGTGTCGTAACCACGGCCGTAACGGTTTGCGGGTTCATACGGGGTATAGGAGGCGTACATGCGGGAAAGCTCCTCTGAGAAAAACTCGATAGCAACCCTGATGCATGAACCGTGCCAAAACCGATTTTACTGATGTTCTGTTAAAATCGGCCAGTTTGAAAACCAAAAAACTGGCGAATTACGCCAGTCCGACGACGAAATCTACTCGGCCAGAGCGCGGAAGCGTTCCGGCAGCGGGCCACGTCCGGCCAGAAAGCCCCTCAGGCCCACAACGAGCGCGACCAGCAGGACGATGTTCCAGGCCACGAAAATCCCAATCGGCAGCAGGAAGAGAAGCTGACCCGGACCTGAACTTCCCGGCGGTTGCGTCATGAAGCACGCCAGAAACAGAGCGGCCGAACCGATAATGAATGCCACATCATACCAGAACAGGCGCACCAGCCAGTTCAGATGTGTCCGTTCCATTCCGACACTTGATCCGCACAAAATATAGGCAAGGATCACACCCACCAAAAGGCTGATCCCCGTAAAGAAGCGGGCGATATAAAGCGCATAGACAAGCAGGACGCCGCCCTTGTTCACACTACGGCTGAAGTCACGGGAAGGTCTGGAGAATTCGCTCAAGCGCATTTCCTTAATGGAGGTTTAAATGAAAACGCCCGGCCAGAGGGGCCGGGCGCATGGTCACTCGATGGTGATACCCGGAAAACTCTAACGGCCCAGTTTGCGGAGTTTTACGCCCTGCATGAGCCGTTTTTCGATGACTGCAAGAGACATGCCCCGGGTCTCGGGGACGAACAGGATCGTCAGCAGCAGGAACAGCGCGTTCAGAACGGCGAAGAGCCAGAACGTGCCCGCCGTTCCCAGCGTCTGCATGAGCGTCAGGAAGCTGACACCCACCAGAAGATTTGTCATCCAGTTGGTAAAGGTCGAAATGGCAATCCCGAAATCACGTCCGACCAGCGGCTGGATTTCGGAACACAGGACCCATGTCAGCGGACCCGCCGACATGGCGAAGCCGGCGCAGAAGATCATCAGCAGGAAAACTGCCGCGATCTGCGAGGACTGCGTAGTCATGCCAGTCTGGAGCAGCATGGCCAGCATGCCCATGCCGAGAGCCATGACCGTGAAGCCCGCATAGAGGATCGGCTTACGGCCCCAGCGATCAACCAGCCCCACGGCCACGAAGGTCGCAAGCATGTTCACCAGACCAATGATGGCCGTACACCACATCTGCGACTGCGCATCGAAATGCGCCGCCGCGAGAATGTTGGGCGCGTAATACATGACGATATTGATGCCTGCGAGCTGCTGCATCATCTGCAACATGACTCCCAGCGCTACCGACCGCCGAAAGTTGGAGTTGGTGCGGAAGAGTTTGAAGCCTTCCTGTTTCGTATCGAGCTGCTCGCGGATTGCACGGATTTCCTTGGCAGCTTCCAGCGGATCTTCGCGCAGGTCGAGCAGGATCTGCCGCGCTTCCTTGTGACGTCCCTGCGCCATCAGCCAGCGCGGGCTATAGGGCAGGAACAGCACGCCGATCAGGAACAGAATGGCCGGAATGCCCGCCACGCCAAACATCCAGCGCCAGTTACCGCTATAGGAAAAATACGTGTCGGACAGGAAGGCGATGAAAATGCCGACCGTCACCATGAGCTGATAGGTCGAGACCATCGCCCCGCGCGCATCTTCGCTGGCAATTTCAGACAGGTAGAGCGGGGCTGTGAAGGCGGAAATCCCGACCGCGATCCCCATGACCACCCGGAAGGAGATCATGGACGCAACAGACCAGCTCATGGCACAGCCGATCGTCCCGAGCACGAAGATCGCACCGCCGACAATCAGCGAATGTTTCCGCCCGAGTGCCTTGGACATCCAGCCTGCACTGAGCGCACCCACCGCCGCACCCGCCATCATGGAGCTGACGACCCATTCCAGAGCAATAATGGAAGCGTGGTATTCCTTTCCAAACAGGTCCAGTGCACCTGCCACTACCCCGATATCAAGCCCGGACATGAGACCCGCCAACGCCGCGATCACGCCAATGGCGATAATTTTGAAGCGCGTTGCGTCAAAAATGGATGTGCTGCTGTCATCCTGCGGCGAAATGGTCCCTGTCATTCCGGGCTGATCATTCATAGGCCAGTGCGTTCCTCTTACTCAGTCATAAAATGACACCAATCTTTCATGAGGATGTCATATCCGTAACCTATAACACAAAACCGTTTACAGCGGGAGCGCATTGCGGAGTTCGCCGACTGTGAACCCGTTCCAGTTCCGCATGGTCTGCGTGACTGTTGCATCCAGAACGTCGCAGTCTGCGGCATCCCGACACAGCGTCTCACCACCGAAACGACGCAGCAAGGCGGACATTGCGACTTCTGCAGCACGGTTAGCGCCATCATCGGTCTTGATGGCCAGACCAAGGCCCAACTCCGGCAGGGAGGCGATCATCACGCCTTCTGCACCCATCTTTACAAAGGCCCGTGTGCCGAACCGGTCCATGATTTTCGTATCATAGCGCCCTGTCCCGGCGACCATGAACGGATTGGCCGCCACAGCCTCACGAAGACGTGTGGCCGCACGGAAACGCCCTTTGGACAGTCCGGTTCCCGCACCGAATTTTGCAAAACCTTTCGCGAGAACTTTCAGAGGCACCGCATAAGTCGGCATGGAACAGCCATCCATACCACGATTGCTGTCGTCATGCGGCGTATCCATCATGGCGGCCAGCACATCCGTCACGCGACGCTGGATCTCGTGAGAGGGCTGGATATAGCCGGTTGGGTCGACGCCCTGATCGCAGGAGAGGCACACCATACCCGCATGTTTGCCGGAACAGTTATTGTGCAGCGAGCAGGCGTTTTGATGGGCAGCGGCCAGAGCGCGGCCCGCGGGTTCATAGGTCGGCCAGTGCGCTCCACATTCCAGGGCGCCGACATCCCGCCCCACGGAAGCAAGCATCGTAGCAGCCATTTCGGCATGGGCCTTTTCGCCGCCATGCGAGGCGCAGGCCAAAGCCAGCGCGTCACTGCTCAGTCCAAGACGGTCGGCCGCGCCACTTTCCACCAGTTCGATGGCCAACAGGGATTTGACGGTCGAGCGCGGGAAGACAGCGGCATCTACGTCACCGCAGGACCAGACCACGCTGCCATCGGCATCTACGACGACGGCCCGGCCCAGATGATGGGATTCCACACGTCCGCCGCGCGTGACCTCGGCCAGAAGGCCCGACTGTGCTGCCATTTGCTTGTTCCCCTGTTTCCTATGATGTCTGTCATGACGTTTCTGGCCCGAGCACATAGCACGGACGACCGTCCTGACGATCTGGCATCAGCCAAGGCTGAATCAGGCGCCGCCGAACCTTCACGACCCCTAGCTCTCCCGCTGCCGAGATATCGGCAAGATCTTCCGCCAGGTGCACCGCGCTGCGGAAGACAAGGCCATCCCCCAGTGGCAGGGCATTATTCACGTAAGCCCGGGCAGTTTCGACATCCGTCAGATGATATAAAAACGCCTCCCCAGCCGGCGGCTGAAAACCGGCAGGACTGAGGAAACAGGCTTCAACATCCTCAGGACGCAGATGAGTGAGCGGAGGCACCCAGTTCAGGAGATCAGGCTGCTCTATCGAGGGTGCAGACGCACTGGATTGCGTGTTCTCTGAACGCGGTCTCCGCGATCTGGGCAAGGTTTCGAACGGTAGCGCCGGCGACGGAGAACGGCGACGGCTCATCCGCCTCAGCCTGCTGAGGTCTTCGGACGCCGCACTGGCGTGACACCAGCTTTCTGGCAGGCCGCACACAGGCCTTCAATTTCCACGGTCGCTGCTTCGGCTTGGAAGCCCATGCTCTGCGCAGCGTGGTGCAGCACTGGGGCGATGGCCTCCTGTTCCAGCTCCCAGGCACGGTCGCAGCCGCGGCAGATCAGAAACTGCGCACGGTGCATGCCTCCTTCGTCATGATGAACACAACCATGTGGACATTCCACGGCGTGCGAACAGCCGACAAAGGCGCTCAGCCGCTCCAGACGGTGGATCAGGCTGTTCTCAAGCAGGAACTCCAGAGCGCGGTAAACCGTAGGTGGCGCGGCTTTCGGATGAGCCGGGCGCAGTCTGGACAGAAGATCATAGGCGCCGGAAGGCTTTTCGCTCGACAGGATCAGACCCAGCACGAGGCGGCGTGTTTCCGTCAGGCGTTGTCCGTTGCGTTGGCACCATTCGGCCGTGCGGTCGAGACGTTCCGTGACTTCGGGCGAAAAGATGAGCGTGTCAGCGATGGCAGAAGAATCCGGCATAAACGTCAATATGGCATCCCCGCCCTGCTTTGCCGAGAGACCTCACCACAAACAGGCGTCAAGCCGCGAACTGACGCACCAGATCCTGGATCGCCTTCGGATCGCTTTCCAGCATGACCTGTCGGCGGAGCTGGTCGCAGTCTTCGAGCGTAAGGGTGCGGATCAGGCGTTTCACGCGCGGCAGAGAGGCGGAATTCATGGAAAAAGACCGCAGACCCATGCCAATCAGTAGCGCCACCACCCGGGGATCGGATGCCATCTCACCACAGACCGAGATCGGACGGCGCGCCCGCAGCGCTGAATCCACAGCCGCCTCAATCAGCCTCAACACACCGGGATGGAGCGGGCTGTAACGATCTGCCACCATGGAATCGGCACGGTCCACGGCAAGTGTGTACATCGTCAGGTCATTGGTGCCGAGCGCCATGAAATCGGCGTGTCGGGCCAGCGTATCCACAGTAAGGGCCGCGGCCGGCGTCTCGACCATGATTCCCAGCGGGGGCACCGGGTCAGGGAGCGTGTGTCCCTTGCGCTTAAGGCGGCGTACTACCCGTTCGTAAATCTCGCGAGCTTCCAAGATCTCGTCCGAAGACGTGACCATCGGTAACAGGATCCGCACTTGGCCGGGAGGTACGCCCTCTTCAGGCTCTGCGGCCCGAAGGATAGCCGCAAACTGCGTCTCCAGAACCTCCGGTACGCGGAGCAGAAGCCGCACGCCCCGCAAACCCAGCGCAGGATTGTCGCCATCTGCAACCTGCTCCGCCAGACCCAGTCTGCGCATGCAGGCACGCCCCTTCTCACCGCCCCAGTCCAGCACGCGGATCGTCACGGGACGTCCGTCCATGGCCTGAACGATGGCGCGATAGGTCTCCGTCTGACCGTCTTCGTCAGGCAGATCCTCACGTTCGCCAAACAGGAACTCGCTACGCAGCAGACCAATGCCTTTCGCGCCATTGCGCAGGAGCATCGGCATTTCCGCCGGGAGTTCCAGATTGGCTGAAAGCTCGATGTCCTCGCCGCTCTGAAGCTCGGCCGGAAGGCGCTTGAGGCGCCCGAAAGCCCGCTTTTCCTTGGCTTCGCGCTGCGCGGATTCCGCAGCCAGACGCAGCTCGCTCTCATTAGGAGAAAGCGTGACGGTGCCGAGATGCCCGTCCACGACCAGCATTTCGCCTTCCTGCACCTGCGCCATGAGGTTCGGCACGGCAAGGATGGCAGGAATGTCGAGCGCACGCAGCAGAATCGCCGTGTGATCCGCACCGCCACCGCCCTGTGTGACGACGGCCGCGACCCGGGCCGGGTCGATCATAGCGACATCGGCCGGACGCAGTTGCTCAGCGACCAGAACAGACCCCGGAGGCAGGCTGGAAAATGCGCGATAGGAAATGCCGGTCAGGTTTCGCACCAGACGACGACCAATTTCCTCAAACTCTCCCGCCAGACGCAGATTGGCGTCGGCTTCCTGCGTGTTGTTCTCGTGCGCCACGGCCTCGGCCATGCGCGAGACCTGCAACGCCAGCTCATGCGTCACTTCTGAAACAGCGGCTTCGGCGCAAAGTCCGTCGTCGGCAATCCGGCTACGAACCTGACGCAGCAGACGCGATGAACCAAGCATCCGTTCATAGACCATCAGAAGGGAGGCAATTTCCTCGCGGCCCTCTTCCGGCAACCCGACCAACCGGTCTCGCATCTTTTCAATCTGGTGCAGCGCCCGTGCGACCGCCTCATCCAGCCGGACACCCTCGGCTTCCGGTCCGATGGCACTGTAGCGCTCGGTAATGTCGGGAAGGGGAAGTTCTTCAACACGCCCTGCCGGACCGAGCGCCATGCCCGGCGTGATGGCCTTGCCCTGAAGGAAAACACCTGAGCGCGCACTGCGGCGGGATGTGCGAGGAGAGCGGCTGCGGGTCGATCGGGGGGGCGTTTCAGTCACGCTCGCCGAACCCGTCCGCGATCAGGGCCTGTAGCGCGTCGAGCGCTTCGGCAGCCTGCGGGCCATGGGCACGCAGCGTGACGTCCTGCCCTTCTCCCGCGCCCAGCATCATCAGCCCCATGATCGACAGGGCAGAGACAACATTGGTGCCATGGGCGATCGTGATCTCGGCGTCAAAACGCTCGGCCGTCGTGACGATTTTGGCAGCGGGACGAGCATGAAGGCCCAGATGATTGACGATGGTAACGGTACGCGGCGGAACAGAAAGGGTCGTGTCGCTCATTCAGGGAACCAATTCAATGAACCGGCAGCGTACAGGCACGCGGCCCGCCATGGAGACAGGGGTCGGGAAGCTGTGACGCCACGGCTATATACTTCCGCCCAGCCATTGTGGCCTTTTCCACGCAGCCTGCAAGGTCCAGGTCCCGCCTTGTTTTCGCCAGCTTGACCAGCATGGGCACATTCACGCCCGACACGACCTCAATATGCCCTGGCTCCCGCAGGGAGAGCGCCAGATTGGACGGCGAGCTTCCGAAAATATCCGTCAACAGCAGCACTCCGTCCCCGGTATCGAGGCGTTGGAGCAGGCGCTCGGCGGCTGGCCGGAGAAGTGCCGGATCATCATCATCCGCCACGCCCACCACACCGACCTGGGTCTGGGGTCCCACGACATGAACCAGCGTTTCCAGCAGGACATCCCCAAGGCGCCCATGCGTTACCAGCATCAGTCCGATCATACCGTTGTGTCCTGTGAAGGATCCTGGGGGGGAACGGCCCAGCGCCAGGACGCCAGCCCCTTGCGGGCGAGTTCGCGGTGCAGGACCATCATGGGCCCGACCGGTGCGGTTTTCGGGAGAATGCGGGCCAATTCTTCAACGATTGTCACTGAGCGGTGGCGACCGCCACTGCACCCGATGGCGATGGTCGCATATTTCTTGCCTTCAGCCACAAACCGAGGAAGCACAAGTTCCAACAGGCTCTGGATATGGCCGAAGAATGCGGGATAGGCTGGGTCCGACTTCACGTATTGCACAACCGCCTCATCCAGCCCGGTCATGGGCTGAAGCAGGGGATCATAATGGGGATTGCGCAGGAAGCGTGCATCAAAAACCATGTCCGCCTCGCGGGGCAGACCGGACGGATAGGCAAAGGACATCAGTGCAACCGTCAGCCCTTCACCACCTGCGCTGCCAAAGCGCGTCTCAATCAGCTGACGCAATTCCGGCGATGGAAGGTCAGATGTGTCGATAACGAGATCCGCGTTGGCCCGCAGCGGAGCCAGAAGAGCAGTCTCCTGTTCAATTCCTGGGAGGACCGTGCCGCTGGTGACCAGCGGATGGCGACGGCGCGTGGCGGTGAAGCGACGCAAAAGGATTTCGGGTTCGGCGGTGGCGTAAAGAAGCTGGACCGAGCAGTCCGGCAGAAGTCGGAGGCGTTCGAGCTCTTCCAGTACACGGGAGGCCTCGAACCCGCGACTGCGGACGTCGATCCCGATGGCCAGATTCTGCCCGGCCCGTGAGGCGAGCGCCTGGATCAGGTTCAGGGGTGGGTTATCCACGACCTCATGACCCAGATCTTCCAGAACCCGCAATATGGATGATTTTCCCGCCCCGGACAGACCCGTCACGATCAGGATCCGGCGGGAACCATGATCATATCCGGATATGGAGCCAGACTCGGGATGGTTCGCCGATGCCATGTGCCACACTCTAGCCGTTTTTCTTTTTGTACGGAACTATTTCGCATTTTCACGTTTTTGCAACATCGCCTCCAGCTCCCGCCACCCATTCATAAGGCCCGCAGCAGGCTTTGAGGGCGGCCCGGATCCGCGCCACCGTTCCCGGAAAACCGGGCTCCAGATACAGCATGACTGCTCCCGTCCACGGGTCCCGGCAGGGCTCTGGCAGACGGGTCTGCCCTTGGCCCAGACAGACCCGCAGACGCACCGTCGATTTTGTGACAAAGGATGTCTTAAGGATACCAACCCCCCGGACCTCAATCAGCCCCGCAAGGCGTTCGGGGGCGGACGCCACAGCACCATCCAGCAGGACCCGGTCATCCGCCACGAGATCGAAACCCGCATCCATCAGCCGCAGGGCCAGTTCGGATTTCCCCGATCCGGGTGGGCCGGAAATCAGTACGCCGTCTCCGTTCCATGCCACGCAACAGGCATGAACCGAGCCTTCAGGCAGTAAGGACAGGACGGACATGATGGATTGCGACCTCCACAGGAGCGGACTAAGACCTTGGGCCAGACAGGGGCATGATGGATCCCTGACATGGAGCAGGACCACGAACCCATGGGCGCATCCTCCCCTCGCCAGACCGTCACCGTACATGGAGACGAAGTCATCTGCACCGATTTCAGTGGCTTCGGTCCGGACGGGGACCGTCCCGGCCGGCTATCGGATGAATGTCAGGCAGCACTTTCCGCCATTTCCGAAGCTCTGGCCGATCATGGCCTCACCCTGGGCCATACCCGACACGTCGCCGCCATGATCCGCGAAGGGCAGACTTTTACTCATTGTCAGGCTGCCCTGAACGAGGCCCTGGCGACAGCAAAACCCGCGCTAACCCTGCGCATCGTGCAGCGTTTTCCCCTACCCGAGCAACGCATCTCCCTTAGCTTGACCGCCGTTCCACATAAATAACAACAAAACACATCATTTTATGGCGTAAATGACCATTTTTATAGTTTTTTGGCTTTAGTCAGCTTTTACGAAATAGATTTAAGGCGCGAAAAATAAAAATTGGCACGCTTCATGCATTGAAGATTTCCAGACGCCATGAACGTCGGATTTCTCTTCAGGAGCTTCACGCCATGATCCGCTTTTCTTTCCTTCTGACCTGCGCCGTGTCTGCCAGCATTGCCCTGTCACTTCAGGCTGCTCAGGCCACCCCGACACAAGCCGAGACCACTCCGGCCAGCACCGCGCCGGCCAACACTGACAAGGTCAGCATGACAGTCAATCTGTCTTCGCTGGATCTTACGTCCCGGAGCGGCTGGGAAACGGCAACGCAGCAGGTTATTCAAGCCTCCCGCGCCGTCTGCAACCAGCTTCAGGAAGAGAACTGGCCGTTCGCAGTCGACGTGACTGACTGCGAACAGGATGCTCTCTCCGATGCCCGGGTCAGTCTGGATAACCTGCGCGACCGACAGCGAGCCAGCCGCCGGAACGGGCATATCTTCCTCGCCCTGTCCGCCAGAAAGTAACCGTCATGGCCCGACATCTCCTCCTGGTGCTGGTCCTTGCTCTCCCCTTTGCGGCGACGCTCGTGCCAGGCGTGATCGACGGGCTATCCTCGGAACCGGCCATCACCGTTCAGGCCCCGGCCAGACTGTCAACCTCAGGACGCACGGGGCAGCCGCACCACGAAGCAGGCGCCGCGGATCGTCCCGGACGCATCCATCCGGTTCTCCGCGAACAGACTGCCACGCAGGGCGTGAATGATCTGCCGGCTGATCGCGAGGCCGAGACCGGAATGCTGGCCGAAGTTTTCGGTCTGGGGCCGCTCTGAATAGAAACGGTCAAAAATGCTATCGAGCTTTCCGGGCGGAATGCCGGGGCCCTGATCGGTGATGGTGATTTCAACCACACTGCCGGTCCCGGGCCCCTCCCCGGCGATATCGCGCGCGCTGGCATGCAGGGCAATGATACCTTTTGGTGGTGAGAACGACACTGCATTGCCGATCAGGTTGCGCAGAACCTGCACCAAGCGATCTTCCACAGCCAGCGCCTTCAGTGGTGGATCCTGATCGCGGACATCGAGTCGGAGAACGGGATCGTTTTCCCGACGCGTTGTCTGGTGCATTTCAGCCAGAATAGAGAGCAGTGCCACAACAGAGACCGGCTCTGGACGTACGCGGGAAAGTTCAGCGTCGATACGGCTGGCGTCGGAAATGTCCGTAATCAGACGGTCCAGCCGTTTGACGTCACTGTTAATGATGCCAAGGAGCCGTTCGCGCCGTTCGGCGATCTGGATGCGCGGCAGGGTCTCGATGGCGGAACGGATAGACGAAAGCGGATTCTTGATTTCGTGGCTGACATCGGCGGCGAAGCGTTCGATGTCGTCCATCCGTGCCCAAAGCGCCAGCGCACTGCCCCGGAGCGAGCGGGCCAGAACGCCGATTTCATCACGCCGGGCCAAAAGCCGCTCGGGCACAAGGTCTTTGCGGCCATCCGTCTCGCGCATGTCGTTGGACGCACGCGCCAGCGTCAACAGCGGACGGGCGATCGTAAGCGACAGGTACCAGGACAGCAGAACCGTCACGAGCAGGGCTGCCAGAACCAGCGACAGGATCGAGGAGCGAACGGCGAAAAGCGTGCGGTCCACCTCGGGCGCATGACGTGTGAGCTGGATTTCGCCAACAGTCACACCATCGCGCACAACCGGTTCCACAACCGTCACGACAAGCTGGTGGTCCTTGGTGCGCCGGATGAAGGGCGGCAGTTCGGCTTGCGAATGAAGCGGCTGGGCGTCATGCGGGCCATCCATGGCGGTATCGTTGGTATCGAGCGTCACTTCCTCACTGGAGGTCAGCGGCAGAAGCGACAGCAGCCAGTCGTAGAAACTTTCGAGAATATTATTCCGGGGCGGCTGCCACGATCCCCCATCGACAGGGTCAGGAGCAGCATGATCCTGTTTGCCACGCGAGGCCGTGCGACTGTCCACGACAAGCTTGCCGTCCGGATCGAACAGCAGGGCATGGGCGTTGGGACTCGGTTCGGTCAGACGGGCCAACAGGGGGCGGGCCTGCGCCACGTCCAGCTCCAGATTGCCACCGGGCGCCGGATGACCGGGCGCATGGGCGCTGATGCGGACGGCGGACTGGCCGAGAGCTCCGGCATAGATATGAGCCTGCTCGCGCAGGGCATTGACGTCGGTTTCCAGCAGGCCGTTCTGGAACTGGTCCAGAAACAGAAGCGTGACGGCCAGAAGGGCGAGCGGCAGGGCGTTGAGCAGCAGGATCCGCACCAGAAGCGGCGAAGCAAGACGCTTGCGCGACAGGGACATCTCCGATGCCTGACGGGGCCGCAGACGCTTCAGGATCTTTGCGCCGATCTTCCGAAAGGCCTCACCCAGCCCCGCGCGCGCCGATTCGGCACGCCGACGCTCCCGGCCCTGTTCGAGCCGGTCAGCGTCCAGCGCCTGACCTGTCGGGAAAGAGGCGGAGTCATCATTCACGCGCGCTTACTCGTCCCGGTAACGGTAACCGATGCCGTAGAGCGTCTCGATCTGGTTGAACTCATCGTCCACCTGCCGAAACTTCTTGCGGACGCGCTTGATATGGCTGTCGATCGTGCGGTCATCGACATAGATGTTGTCACCATAGGCAGCATCGATGAGTTGATCGCGCGACTTCACCATTCCCGGACGCAAGGCCAGAGCCTTGACCAACAGGAATTCCGTGACCGTAAGTGCAATGTCCTGCCCATCCCACAGACACTGATGGCGCGTCTCGTCCAGCGAAAGCTTGCCACGCACGATGGCGGAGCCGACGGCTGCCACGCCCGTGGCCTCGGCCCGGCTGGCATCCTGACGGCGCAGCAGGGCGCGGATGCGCTCGATCAACAGGCGCTGGGAGAACGGCTTGGTGATGTAGTCGTCAGCCCCCAGACGCAAGCCCATGAGCTGATCCAGTTCCTCGTCCTTGGACGTCAGGAAAATCACCGGCAGGTTCGAACGCGCACGCAGGCGCTGGAGCAGTTCCATGCCGTCCATACGCGGCATCTTTACGTCCAGCACCGCAAGGCTGACGGGGCGCGAGGTGATGCCCTGCAGTGCGCTTTCGCCATCAGTATAGGTATGAACGGTAAATCCTTCAGCTTCGAGCGTCATCTGGACGGACGCAAGAATGTTCCGGTCATCGTCTACCAGCGCAATGATCGGCGCGGCGGAGGCTCCGGACGGCGTCTGCGAGGCAGGCGCGGGCGGCGCGTAGGGGGTTCGGGGCGTCTCCATGAGGGGTCCGTCTGCTAAGAACTGTTGCGACTTTTTACCTATAACCCATGATCCATGATGGCGGAAAATAGGCTTTTCAATGACATGATGCGTCGTTATGCGATGGCACAACCCTTGTCTTTAGGACAATCAGCGTTATCTCCTGAAGACGAACGGGGCCGCATGATGGCCCGTCCCACCACAGAAGGTCGTGACATGACAGACCACAATGCCTCGCCGGAAACGGCCCACGACGTGCCTGAACAGGGCGTCGAGACCTCCGGCACCGACACTCCGGGCATGAACGAGACCGGCGGTGAAACGCTGGAAGAGACAACACCGGAAGCCCGGATCGAGGCTCTTGAAGCCGAAGTTGCCGAACTGAAGGACCGCTGGGTCCGTTCCGAAGCCGAAAGCCAGAACATCCGCACCCGCGCCAAGCGCGATATTGAGGATGCGCGCCAGTACGCCATCCAGAAATTCGCCCGTGACGTGGTTGAAGCTGCCGAGAACCTCCAGCGCGGCCTGGCCTCCCTGCCTGCCAAGACGGAAGGTGAAGACGTCCTCATCACCAAGCTGCGTGAAGGAATCGAAGGGACTGAGCGGTCCTTCATCAACATTCTCGAACGCCATGGCATCACCTGCGAAGACCCGACCGGCAAGCCGTTCGACGCCAACCTGCATCAGGCCATGGCGGAACAGCCGTCCGACCAGCACCCGTCGGGCCATGTTATGCAGTCCTGGACGCCGGCATGGCTGCTCAAGGGCCGTCTGCTGAAGCCGGCTATGGTCGTGGTTGCCAAAGGCGGCGCACAGGCCGCACCGCAGGGCGTCGACAAGACGGTCTGATCCCTTCCCCGCGAAGGACCGGAATCCCACGTAGGGGATTTCTTTGCGGAACGCCTGCCGGAATGGTTGGCGTTCCGCAACACCCTGCTAAAGTCGGCCCATGAGTCGCATTCTTGTCATAAAGCTCGGCGCCTTGGGCGATTTCGTTCAGGCCTTTGGAGCTTTCGCGTCCATCCGGGCCGCTTTTCCGCACGCCACCTTTACCCTTCTGACCACTGCGCCTTTTGTGGATCTGGCCCAAGCCGCGCCATGGTTTGACAACATCCTGACGGATGAGCGCCCGTCGATGAGCAATCTGCCAGGACTGTGGCGGCTGTCACGGAAACTGCGCGGCTATGACCGGGTCTTCGATCTTCAGACGTCGGGACGTTCGAAAACCTATTTCCGCCTCGCCGGACAACCCGCGAACTGGTCCGGTATTTCAGAAGGCTGCTGCCATCCACATGGCAACCCTTCGCGCAATGACATGCACACGCTGGCCCGACTGGACGACCAGCTTCTTGATGCCGGCGTCACTCCCCTGCCCCGCAGTGTTCCGCGCTGGCTCAAAGGGCATGGACCCGAAATCGCAGCACCCTATGCCGTTCTGGTACCGGGCGCCGCACCTCACCGCCCCCAGAAACGCTGGCCCAGCTCCCGCTTTGCCGAAATCGCCAAAGCCCTTGTGGCAAAGGGAATCAGACCGGTTATCGTAGGAACACAGCCTGAAGCGCTGCTGGCGCAGGACATCCTGCGCACCTGTCCAGATGCCCTCGACCTGACGGGCCGGACCACGCTCGTAGAGCTGGCGGGCGTTCTGGATCGCGCGCAGATCGTGATCGGCAATGACACCGGCCCGATGCATCTGGCCGCTGCGATGGACACGCCCTGCATCACGCTCTTCGGTCCTGACAGTGATCCACGCCTGACGGCCCCCCTCACGCCCACGGCAGGCCGGACGGATCTGATCGTGGTGCCTGATCTGGCGATGCTGCCCTCTTCCCGCGTCGAGACCTGCATGGAGGCAATGCTCTCCCGATGACCCGGGTCCGCTGCGTCATGATGCAGAAGAACGAGGCGACACTGCTGGAGCCTTGGATTCTGTGGCACGCGGCGATCTTCGGTTTTTCAAATCTGACCGTCATCGACAATGGTTCAACCGATCCGGCCGTTCTGGACATCCAGACGCGGTATGAAGTCAAAGGGGTCCGGATCGTCCGGGATCATGCGTCTCCCACGGATTTTCTGCACAAGGGAGACGTTATTGCCGGGATTATCCGGCAGTGGGACGTAGAGAATGCCTGCGATTTTGCCGTACCATTGGACTGCGACGAGTTCCTGACGGTCTTTCTGGACCAGCTTTCGCTTGATCCGGAAGTCATCCGGCGGCAGTTCGATTATCTGATACAGGAAAACGCTACCTTCATCACGGACCGGCTTCTACTGAACGTGCCGGAAGCTCCGGATTACTATCTTCCCCAGATCGTGCGGCGCGGGCTGTTCCGAGCGCAGACGATCGTCGGTCTGGACCGGGGGTTTCACAACCCGCAGAGCATCTACCCCAAGCGCTACGTCCGCACGCCGTTCGTGCATCTCCATCTGCACAATCGCCCAGATTATGAAGAAATCCGCCGTTTCGCGCGGCAGAAACTGGCTGCTGCGGAACGCGGCGAGACGCTGGAGCACCCTCAGGACGGGACGCATCTGCACTTCTACTTCCAAACAGGCGCCGCGGATTTTGCCGCCGGATATCGGCCCGTCCCGAATATCTATGCTCCCGTGATCGCAAATCGCCTGCGGGAGCTGGGAATTGATCCGGATATCCTGCTTGGAACCGGCGATACCATTCCGCGTCCGCCCCTCAACATTCCACCCGGCTTTGTCGCGCATCGGGCACGGGAGGACAGGCAGCAGCACGAATACCGGGTATTCGATCCGGTTTTCTACGTCCAGAATAACCCGGATGTAGCGCAGGATGCCTATTATGGAATCTGGCCAATCATCCATTATCTTACTTGTGGATGGGATGAAGGCCGAGAGTCCGATCCCGGCAATGTTCCGCCGCTTATCCTTCAGATGGACAAAGTGACCTGAAAACGGACTGTCTGTCCGTCTGGGGGTTGCAGCGCAGCGGGGATTGAGGCCATTTACCGGTTCGTTTTTCGGCAGAGCGATCTGCCGTTCCCACTCGCACAGGAGCGATCTCCATGCCCGCCATCACACTCCCCGACGGAAGCGTCCGCACATTCGACGGGACGGTGACGGGCACGACGATCGCAGCTTCCATCGGGCCGGGCCTCGCCAAGGCTGCCATGGCTATGGAAGTGGACGGCAAGCCCGTCGATATCAGCACCGAAATCAGCAGCGATGCGTCCGTAAAGTTCGTCACCCGAAAGGATGAGGACGCGCTGGAAATGATTCGCCATGACGCAGCGCATGTTCTCGCAGAAGCTGTGCAGTCCCTGTGGCCTGAAACACAGGTCACGATCGGGCCGAGCATCAAGGACGGGTTCTACTACGATTTCTCCCGCGAGAAGCCGTTCACGCCTGAAGACTTCCCGGCCATCGAAGAGAAAATGCGCGAGATCGTGGCGGCCAACACGCCCTTCGTCCGCGAGGTCTGGGGTCGTGACGAAGCCATCCGCTTCTTCGAAGAAAAAGGCGAAGACTTCAAAGCCGAGCTGATCCGCGACCTGCCGGAAGACGAGCAGATCTCGATCTACCGTCAGGGCGAATGGCTCGACCTGTGCCGTGGCCCGCATCTGCGCACCACTGGCGATGTCGGCACGGCATTCAAGCTGATGCGCGTGGCCGGGGCCTACTGGCGTGGTGACCACCGCAACCCCATGCTGACCCGCATCTACGGCACCGCCTGGCGCGACAAGAAGGAGCTGGACGCCCATCTCCTGCGCCTTGAGGAAGCCGAGAAGCGCGACCATCGCCGCATCGGCCGCGAGATGGACTTGTTTCACATTCAGGAAGAAGCCGTCGGGCAGATCTTCTGGCACAGCAAGGGCTGGCGCCTGTACACCGTCCTTCAGGACTACATGCGTCGTGCGCAGGAACGGAACAACTACGAGGAAGTCCGCACCCCGCAGCTCGTCGACCGCGCACTTTGGGAGGCTTCGGGCCACTGGGACAAGTATCGCGAGAACATGTTCATCGCGACCGTCGAGGACGAGGACAAAACGCTCGCGCTGAAGCCCATGAACTGCCCGTGCCACGTGCAGATCTTCCGCCATGGCCTGCGTTCCTATCGTGAACTACCGCTGCGAATGGCGGAATTCGGTGCATGCCACCGTTACGAGCCGTCAGGCGCTCTGCATGGCATCATGCGTGTCCGCGGCTTTACGCAGGACGACGCCCATATCTTCTGCACGGACGACCAGATTGCGGACGAGACCGCGAAGTTCGTGAAGATGCTGGCGGAGGTCTATTCCGACCTTGGATTCGATACCTTCCGCGTGAAGTTCTCCGATCGTCCGGAAACGCGTGCGGGCTCTGATGAAGTGTGGGACCGTGCGGAAGGCGCACTCAAGAAAGCCTGTGAGATCGCGGGCGTTGAGTACGAATACAATCCGGGTGAAGGCGCGTTCTACGGCCCGAAGCTGGAATTCGTGCTGACCGACGCCATCGGCCGTGACTGGCAGTGTGGCACGCTTCAAGTGGATTACGTTCTGCCAGAACGTCTGGATGCGTCTTACATCGGCGAGGACAGCAACCGTCACCGCCCGGTCATGCTGCATCGCGCGATTCTCGGCAGTTTCGAGCGCTTCATCGGCATCCTGATCGAGCAGTATGCTGGCAAGTTCCCGCTCTGGCTGGCGCCGACGCAGGTTGTCGTGGCGTCCATCGTCTCCGACGCTGGCGATTACGCCAACGAAGTGGCTGCGACGCTAAAAGCCGCGGGACTCCAGGTCGAGACCGACACCCGCAGCGACAAGATCAACGCCAAGATCCGCGAACACAGCCTTGCGCGCGTTCCGGTCATCCTGGTCGTGGGGCGCCGCGAAGCCGAAGAGCGCAAGGTGGCCATGCGGCGTCTGGGAGGCGCGGCACAGGAGATCCTGTCCCTCGACGACGCCGTCGCAGCCCTTGCGAAAGAGGCACAGGCCCCTGACATCGCGCGCTTTGCAAAGGATTAAGCGTAATCCCCTTGCACCGGGCGTAAGGCAGGACTATGTGCAGAAGGAACGGGATCGGGAATGGCCGTATCCCGCCTTTCTTCGTGAAGGCGGATACTGGTGACTAGACCCGAACGAAACTGATGACAGGAGCTGACCATAGCTAGACCGCCGATGCAGGCCGCGCCCACCCGTGAAGGACCGCGCGTCAACGAGGAAATCCGTGTTCCGCAGGTTCGTCTGATTGACGAAGAAGGCGAAATGCAGGGCATCATGACGACCCGGGATGCCATGATGCGCGCTTTTTCGGTGGGTCTCGATCTGCTGGAAATCAGCCCGACTGCTGTTCCTCCTGTCGTGAAGATTCTCGACTACGGCAAGTTCAAGTATGAGCAGCAGAAAAAGAAGAACGAAGCCCGCAAGAAGCAGAAGGTCGTTGAGATCAAGGAAGTGAAGGTCCGTCCGGGTACGGGCGAGCATGACTTCCAGACGAAGCTCAAGGCCATTCACAGCTTTCTTAACGAAGGTGATAAGGTCAAGATTTCCCTGCGCTTCAAGGGCCGCGAAATGGCCCATCAAGAGCTTGGCATCAAGATGCTTGAGCGTATCCGCCAGGAAGTGGAAGAAAAGGCGAAGGTGGAGCAGATGCCCCGCCTTGAAAACCGCCAGATGCTGATGGTGATTGCACCCCGCTAAGGGATGCGTTCAGCCCGCACAAAAAAACCGGCCACCCTTTCGGGATCGGCCGGTTTTTTTGTGGCCCGTCCGTCAGGCGGCCTCGGCTTCGAGATTCGTCCGATAAAGCGCGACAAACTGCCGCAGCATTCCTGCGATCTGGGCGACCGGGGTTTCCCAGTCCCCCGAACGGGGCTGGCGAAAAATCCGCATGCTCGGATACCAAGGCGTCGTCGTAGCGGTTTCGCCCCAGCGCCAGCATGCATCGCTGCGTGAGATCATCCAGACCGGCAGGCCGAGTCCGCCAGCCAGATGCACAATGGACGTATCCACACTAATCAGCAGGTCTACACCGTAAAGCCGGGCCGCTGTATCAGCGAAATCCGTGATCCCGTCTGTCACATCGATCACGGGCAGGCCCGTTTCGACAATCTGGTTTTTGGGCATGCCTAGCTGGAAACTAACGAAACGAATGCCATCCACCTCCATCAGGGGAGCGAGTTTCTCCAGAGGCACGCTCCGCCGGCGATCAACCTGCGTGGCAACAGGATCATGCGCCCTGGGATCACCGTTCCAGACAAGGCCGACAATCAAATCGGGCTGCGCCGTGGTTTCCGTCAGACTCTGGCGAAGAGCGCCTCCTTCCCCGATCTGCTCTTCGACGGGAACGGACAGGTACGGACAGTCAGGCGCTGTGGACGGCGTCATCTTCAGGCGGAATGGCAAGCCGACCATCGGGCAGTGCAGATCCAGATGCAGCGCAGGATCGAACACCGAGACGATCTGATCGATCCCTTCCACCCGTTCCAGAAGCCTCACCAACGGGATGGGCACCTGAACCACGACCGTCGCTCCGCGCGCTTTAAGCAGAGGCACGAAGCGGATGAACTGGAGTGTATCGCCATAGCCCTGTTCGTGATGAACCAGAATGGTCTTGCCGTTCAGGTCTTCCCCTTCCCATTGCGGGACAGTGAGATCTGTGCGCGGGGTCTGGCAGCAGCGCCACCGCCATTCATATTCCCGCCATCCAGCGTCGAACTTTCCGGTTTTCAGGAGACTGACAGCACACCCGAAACGACAAACGCCGTTTTCGGGAGCCAGTGCGATGGCCCTGTCATAATACGGCAGAGACTCCTCGCTTCGGCCAAGGCACTGCAGGGCGTGCGCAATATTGTTGATGGCCGGGACATGGTCAGGGAAAAGCGCGTCGCCGGTTACGGCATTCTCAAGGGCGTCATCGAACAGACCCCTGCGGGCCTGAACCAGACTGAGATCGATGTAATAAGGGGCCTCGGACGGCTTCTGCTGAATCGCGACTTTCAGCGCCCTCTCTGCACCGTCCAGATCTCCGGCTTCCAGACAGACAATGCCCAGACGATGCCAGATTCTCGGGGCGTGCACGTTCATGTGCAGGCTCTTGAGATAGAAGCTGCGCGCCTGCGGCCAGTCCCTGAAGCGTTCATAAAGACATCCTGCCAGAAACATGGAATGGGTATCCTGAGGCAGGGTCTGGATGCCTTCATGCAGCTTTTCGAGCGCAGACGGGATGTCACCTGCCTCACCAAGAGCGAGAATGTCCTGCGCCAGCAAACGGAAAGAGTTGGGCATGAAGGCTCCTTTTTTTTCCGTCGTAGCGGACGCCTCCTAAGAAACCCTTAAAATCCTCCAGCTTCCTGTCCTGATGTGCGGTTCAGCCTTCCAGTCTGCGGGTCAGACGCTGCAGAAACGGGCGGATGCGCAGGAATTTGCCGTACCCCCATTGCAAAACGGCCAGAACGATCGGATTGCGGGCTGCAAGACCCAGAGGACGCAGCAGGGGAATGGCCCGCCACATAGCGGCGAAGGCAGCGGCCCCTTCATAAAGACACCCGTCTTCCTCGGCATGGAACCGAGCCAGAAGGGTGTCCCGATCCAGCGGACAGCCCTTAGCCGACTCCAGATTAATGAAGCGGATGGCACCGCGTCGGTCCAGCCGCTTCATCAGCGCAATCTCTCGTCGGCAAAGCGGACATCCACCATCGAACCAGACCGTCACCACGATCCGCAAAGTCCCGACTGAGGGAAAGTCATGGCGACAATTCGGCCTGCACGGAGACATTCACGCGAAGTGTCTGCTCGTCCGGACTGCGCTGGGGCGGGGCGGAATCGGCCATGCGGGCAGCCATGAGCATCACGGGACGGGGGCCAGATTCCTGATAGGAAATGCGAACTTCCTTGAGGCGCGCAAGGCGCAGACCCAAGGTCTGCGCACTCTGTTCAGCCTGGGAACGAACCTTTTTGAGGGCTTCCGTGCGGGCTTCCTGAAGCAGGCGGTCGCGGGTAGCATCATCGAGCGACCAGTCAAGCCCTTCCAGCATCAGGGACTGGGACTGAAGCTGCCCGGCCAGACCAAGCAGCCGCACCGAATCCTGCCCGCTGAGCTCGAGCTCCTGCCGGGCCGTCCAGCTTTTGGGGCCATGTTCGGGCGTGTTTTCGTAAATGGAGTATCCCCCCGCCTTCGCCACGATTCCGTCCTGACCACCCGCCAGCTTCATGGCAGCAGCCATCCGGGTGTTCACGTCCTTCTGGGCGGTAGCGGCGGACGGGCTGTCGGACCGGACGGAGAGACGGACCGTCAATTCCGTTGGAACCGCATGGGCCTGCCCCATAACGCTGAAGTCAAGCTGAGTGGTATTCTGCTGCATATCGGCTGCCTGTGCGGTGGAGAATACGCCTGTTCCGGGCAGCATGCCTGGAGAGAAGGCCAGAGCAGCCGCCAGAAGCAGAAGAGGCCGGGTCAGAGAAAAACGGATCATCAGGTCTCCTGAGGACAGGTGTCGAGGGCCGTCCGAAATGCCGTCAGCGCGGTTCCGGAGCGTGTTTCAACAGAACCAACGCCCGACGCAGGCGTTCGATCCCCGCCCGGATATGACCCTGCGCGCAGAGAAGGTCTCCCTGCGCGCGCAGATGGCGGGCGTCTTCCATGATTCCCAGCGGGATGGCGGCGGGAGGAGCGACCAGCCGGGTATCCACGTTTTTACGCAAGCGGGCGCAGTACTCCGCGTTTTCAGAGGTCACCGGGATGGCATCGTCCGAATGTCCTGCCGGCAGGTGCTGCACCGGACGCAAAACCGGCGACGCAGCCAGACAGCCGAGCAGACAGAAGGCCGGAAGAACGGTCGGTGAAGGCAGGGAGAAGCGCATCACGGATTGTTTAGCCCATTCCAGCTTAGCGCAGAGTGGGGCGCGGATGAAACTTCCGTCATGCCTTTCGGGGCGCGGCTGGCACGACCGGGAGCAGGAGTATCGCGGACAGGCCAGGTTGCCGTTCGCCAGCCCTGAGTTCCAACACGCCGCCATGCAAGCTCATCACAGCCTGCACCAGCGAGAGGCCAAGCCCGGCACCGGGTGTATTGCGGGCCGTTTCGGCACGAAAAAAACGCTCCGAGGCACGGCTCAGATCGTCCTCGCTCATGCCTGGACCCTGATCGGCAACGGTGACGGCCAGACGCTCGCCCTGCATGTCCACCGAAAGAGTGATTGTGGTTCCGGGGGGGGCGAACTTAATAGCGTTGTCCAGCAGGTTAGCGACAGCCTGTTGCAGCAGGTGTGGATCGCCATTGACCGGCTGTGTCGCCCCTGCCCTGAAATCCAGATGCAAACCCGCATCCTCGACAGAGGCCTCGTAAAGTTCGCTCAATCCTTCCAACAACGGACGGATGTCTAACACCGTGAAGGCTGCTCGTCTGGCCCCGGCTTCGAGCTGGGCGATTCTCAGCAGGGCCTCGAAAATCGACGTCACCCGGTCGAGATCCATGACCGCACGGTCAATGGCAGCGTGAAGCTCCTCAGCAGATGTAGCGGTGCGGTTGGCGTCTTCCAGACGCGCGCGGGCACGGGCGATCGGAGTGCGCAAATCGTGCGCGATGGCGTTTGAGACCTGTTTCACGCCATCCATCAGGCGATTGATCCGCTCGAGCATGGTATTGACAGTCTGGCCCACCAGATCCGTCTCGTTACCGGTCAGAGGGATGCGTTGGCTAAGATCGCCCTGTGCGACGGCAGCCGTAGTCCGGGCGATAGAACGAACGACCTGCCGGAAAATGCGCCGGATCGCCAGCGCGCCACCGGCGGCCAGCAATGTCACCATGATCCAGGCCCAGATCAGCGTATCGGTCAGGACGTGACGAACGAGCTGTCGCCCGCGGACGTCACGCCCGACGATCATCCGGAAGCCATGCGTCAGAGGATAGGCGTGCATCTTGGCATTGGTGCGGAAACCGTCGCGCTTGATGGCCAGTTCGTAAAACGTGTCCAGCCGGGTGATGACGACCGGCCAGCCCGGCAGGTTGCCGGCGAATTTTCGGCCATCCGGGCCGACCAGAAGATACAGCTCATCATCATCAACGTTCTGGTCCAGCCGGTCCTGAATGGCGAGGCTGAGCGCGGACGGGCCTCCCTGAGCCCAGCGATGGGAGAGATCGGCGGCATCGACCTGCACCGCGAGCTCCACCTGACGGTCGAGCTGGCCGGTCGTGTTCCACCATATAAAGGACAGGAATGCTCCGGCCGAAATCACGAACACCAGTCCGTAAGCCAGGGCGAAGTTCAGCCCAGCCGAGCGAATGGGCCAGCGCAGGCGCCGTTTCAGGAGCAGCCAGAAACAGCGGACCTTACGCAGCATCAACAACAATCAGTCCGCCCGCAGGATGTAGCCCGCATTGCGGATCGTGTGGATCATGGGCTTGTCGAACGGCTTGTCCACCTTCTGGCGCAGGCGCGAGACATGCACGTCGATCACGTTGGTCTGCGGGTCGAAATGATAGTCCCACACGCGCTCGAGCAGCATGGTGCGGGTCACGACCTGCCCGGCATGACGGATCAGGAATTCCAGAAGGCGGAACTCGCGCGGCTGCAGGTCAATCTTCTCGCCGCCACGTTTGACCGTGCGCGACAGGAGGTCCATTTCCAGATCGCCCACCACAAGCCGCGTCTGCGGCGCGCTTTCGGGGCGACCACGACGCCCCAGCGCCTCGACACGCGCCAGAAGTTCGGAAAAGGCGAAAGGCTTGGTCATGTAGTCGTCGCCGCCAGCCTTGAGACCAGCCACACGTTCGTCCACATCCGCCAGCGCCGAGAGCAGCAGGACTGGCGTTACGTTCTTCTGCCCTCGCAGGGTTTCCAGAATCCGCAGCCCGTCAATACCGCCAGGCAGCATCCGGTCCAGAATCACGACGTCATAATTCTCACTGACGGCCAGAAACAGGCCGTCCTTGCCGTTATCCGCCTCGTCCACGACATGCCCGGCCTCCCGCAGGCCCTTGAGTACAAAAGCACGAACAGTCAGATCGTCTTCGACCAGCAGGATACGCATCGTTGTCTTTCTTCCTTCCGAACGCAGTCTTGCCGTTCCTGTGCGAAAGAATACCGACTTGAGAGACGCCGTCAAAGACGAGTCCTAAAGACAGGCGCGCCTAGCGGGGAATTGCGTTGTCAAAATCATCCTGCTGGGCATCGCGCAGGGAGGACGCGCTGATCGGCCCCCATGAAAACGGAGACGCTTCCGAAAGCCCGTCGCGATAACCGCTTTGCCCCTGTGACGCCGGAACGGAGCTGCATCCGGTAAACCCGGCCAGCAGGAGCAGACCACACAGGCAAAGGCGAACTGACCTGCGGGGTGGCTCAGTCATCCGCATCCTGCGGACGCGGACCGATATGAATGGGCAGAGTCAGAGACTGTTTGCCGCGCTGGATCCGGAAACTCAGAACCACGCCCGGACGAGCAGCCGCGATGCTACGCAGGAGCATCCGTGCACTGGTGACGGGAACATTATCCACCTGGGTCACGATATCGCCAGACCGTAGACCGCCTTTCTGGGCCGGGCCACCATTATCGACACCGGCAATACCGATCGCCGTGTCGCCATCATCCAGCGTAATGCCGAGCCAGCCATGTTCGGCATGGCCCGTCGCCTCGATTTCCGCGACGATCGGGGCCACAATTTCAGACGGAATCCCGAATCCGATCCCGACCGACCCGCCCGCAGGCGTCACGATAGCGGCATTCACAGCCACGACCTGCCCGCGCATGTTGAAGGCTGGACCGCCCGAATTACCGGGATTGATCGGCGCATCGAGCTGGATGAAATCGTCGAGCGAACCAATCCCCAGATCACGCCCGACCGCCGAGACAATGCCCGCTGTCACGGATGACCCGAACCCGAACGGATTGCCTGCGACGAGAATCCAATCCCCAATGTCGGTCTGCTGACTGTCGCCCCAGGTGACGTGCGGAAGCGGCTCGGGGCTGTCGACCTTGATGACCGCGATATCCGTCAACGGATCGGCACCCAGAAGACGCGCCGGCATTTCATGCCCGTTGGACAGCGAAACCACCACTTTGTCCGCCCCCCCCACGACATGACGGTTGGTCACGATGATTCCGGACGGATCAACGATAAAACCCGATCCTGCGCCGACCATTTCTTCCTGCTGGCGTTTCATCCGGTCCCGGTAACGCTTTTCCAGCGGAGTGCCGCGGATCTGTGGCGGGGTATGATCGTGTCCGTCCGGGCTGTTCTGGGTGATGGCGATGTTGACCACGGCCGGGATCACCTGCCGCACCAGCGGGGCGAAACTCAGCGGGCCGTATTTGACCAGAAGTGGTGGGAGAGCGGGGGCCGGAGCCGGGATGATAGCGGGCTGTGTCGGGATACCCTGCGCGTCTGTGTTTTCCCCCGCGACCGTACGGTCGGGGATGATCGTCGGAAGCATTTTCAGCGTAGGAGCCTGCACGACTGCGGACTTCTGCGGCTGCTCCAGGGGATGTGCAACGCTCTGCAGGCTGTCACCATAACCGCGCAGGGCCAGCATCAGCCCCACCGTCATCACAGTGGCCGTTCCGGCACCGATTGCAGCAGCCTGCAGGGTGCGGTTCATGGGAAACAGGACAGGAACATCGTCATACCAAATCTGCTAACACAGAATTGTTCCACATCCCAAGATCCTGACGATTCAGCGCCCCTGCTGAGATTTCGAACGCGCTTTCGGCGGCTCTGCCGTTGCAGGGTCCTCGGGCCAGTCATGACGGGGATAACGGCCCCGCATGTCCCGGCGCATATCGGCCCAACTTCCTTTCCAGAAGCCTTCCAAATCCGCCGTGATCGCCTGCGGACGTCCGGCAGGGGACAGCAGCGCGCATTGCAGGGCCAGCTGTCCATCTGCAAGTTCCGGCGTCCGGGCCGTCCCGTAAAAGGCCTGAGCGCGGGCGGAAACCGTAGGAACCGCGCCGGTATAGTCGATATCGTGCGTGCTGGCCTTCAGCGTCAGACGCGGCGGGAGCTTACGGTCCAGCGCGGACAAATCGGCATAGTCCAGCCGTGCGCGCAGGATGGACAGCAGGTCCAGCGCCCTGACCTGCGCGAGCCGGTCACATCCCGCAAGATACGGCTCCAGCCATTCCAGAGACGCCGCCAGACCGTCATCGGACAGGTCCGGCAGATGCGGCGCATAGGTCGCGCGGGCATGGGCCACGCGGGCCTGAAACTGACGTCCGGCCTCCGTCCAGGTCAGGGCCTGCGCCGGAGTCGCGGCGATCTGCTGCATCAGCAGGCTCTGCGCTTCCTCGGGGCTGATCTCGCCGTTGCGGTCGCGCAGGACCAACGCCCCCAGACGGAGCCTACGACGGGCGATGATGCGGCCAGATGTCCCGTCCAGCGTCGTCTCGACCTGCTCACGGGTCCGGTCCAGAAGGGTCCGGGGCAGGTTTTCGGCATCCAGCGGGGCTGCGAGCGTGATTTCCGTTGAGGTCCGCGTGTGAAACGCCGCCCCGGCCAGCAGTTTCTCGCGGGCCAGCGGATCATTGACCGAAACGCGGGCACTCCCCCCGCCCGCCAGACGGAAACGCCCAAGCTCGCCCGCCGCCTGTGCCACACGATCCGGAAAGCCGGCGGCCAGCAGCGCGCCCGCATGATCCGGAAGCGGCACCAGTGGCACGTCCCGCTCTCCCATCCGGCGCAGGAAGCGTTTGGCGGACTGACGCATATGGAACAGGCTGGCCCGGTCCGCGCGCGGGTCATCGCGCTCGAACAGGGCGAAGCGTAAGCGGATATCGGCTCCTGCCGCAGGACCGGAAGGGCGGTTCGGACGCGGACGGAGCGGATCGCGCTCTTCCAGCAACGCCGCCAGACAGGCCGCCGTCACGCGCTCCGGCAGGGTCCGGGCCGCGCACAGCATCGCGGCCAGACGCGGATGCGTGCCGAGAGACGCCATGTGTTTGCCAAGCGCCGTGATGCGGTTGGCATCATCCAGCGCGCCAAGTTCCCGCAGCAATTCGCGGCCGCCCGCCAGAACGCCGGAAGGAGGCGTGTCCAGCAGCGGCAGACTGTCCGGAACCGTGCCCATCACTTCCTGCCAGGCGGCGGTGACGAGCGCGAAATCCGTCAGATCGGCCACGAGAATTTCTGGAGCGTCCTGCGGGCGCAGGCTACGCTGTGTCATCTCCGACCACAGGCGGATGGCAATGCCCGGAGACTGCCGCCCCGCACGGCCTGCGCGCTGGGTGGCGGTGGCGCGGGAAATCTTCAACGTTTCCAGCCGCGACAGGCCCGTATTCGGATCAAGCCGCGGGGCACGACGCAGACCACCATCCACAACAATCCGCACGCCCGAAACCGTGACAGACGTCTCGGCAATGGACGTCGCCAGCACGACGCGGCGCGTGTCCGACGGCGCGATGGCGCGGTCCTGATCTTCGGTCGTCTGTTCGCCGTGCAGCGGGAAAACCGGAACCGTGCCGTCCAGCAGCGCCTGCGTGCGGCGGATTTCACCGACGCCGGGCAGGAACGCGAGAATATCGCCGTCTTCTTCCGCCAGCGCCTGACGGATCGCGCGGGCGCAGGCTTCCGGCAGGTCCCGCATGTGGGGAATATCCCGGGTGTGGCGGATGTCGATAGGGAACTGGCGGCCTTCGCTCTCGATCAGCGGGGCGTTCATCAACGTCGTGAACGCCCGGCCATCCGGCGTGGCCGACATGGCCAGAATCCGCATATCCGGCCTCATTTCGCGCTGCATGTCCAGACAGAACGCCAGCGCCGCATCCAGATCGAGCGAGCGTTCATGCACTTCATCGAACAGCACCGCGCCCACACCATCCAGCAGCGGATCGGTCAGCAGACGGCGCAGAAGCAGACCCTCGGTCACGACCTCGATGCGCGTTCTGGCGGACATTGCGGAATCGGTGCGCGTGCGGAACCCCACGATGCCACCCGGCTTTTCACCCAGCGACGACGCCATGCGCGAGGCCGCCCCACGCACCGCCACGCGACGCGGCTCCACGAGAATCAGACGCTGCGCTCCCAGCCACGGCGCGTCCAGAAGCGCAAGCGGCGTCAGCGTCGTCTTGCCCGCACCGGGAGGGGCAACGAGGACGGCGTTGGGCTGTGTCTCCAATATTGCCAAAAGCTCTGGCAGGATGGCCGTGACAGGAAGTTCAGGGGGAAGGGTAACAGTCAGGACGCGGGCTCCGGCACAGCAGGTCAGAGCCGCTGTTATACCGTGCGTCTGCGCGAAAAAGCGATGGCGCGGGGAAGGAGCTGAAACGAAAAATGGTGGCCGGAGCCACCATTTCGTCAGAGCGCCTTGAGGCTTCCTGCAGACTTGCGACCGTTGCGGCCGTCTTCAAGCTCGTAAGAGACCTGCTGGCCTTCGTTCAGGTTCTGCAACCCGGCTTTTTCGAGAGCAGAAATGTGAACGAAAACGTCTGTGGTGCCGTCGCTGGGCTGGATGAAACCAAAGCCCTTCGTGGCGTTGAACCACTTTACTGTACCTGTCGCCATTGCAGGTCTCCTTTGATAACGCAGCTTTACAAGCAAACATGCACGTAATCAGTTTTTTCAGAGAGGAAAGGTGGGCTGCTACACGAATGTGGCAGACGATATTCTCCAGCCAGAAAAACAGCTGCACGTGGACTATGCCTGAAAAATCCACTTAGGAGCAAGTTCAAAATAAACCCTCCCCGTATATTTCATCGGGAAAGGTTTTCACAAAAAATTTGTTTTCCCAATACCAATAACTGCGTCAAATCTCTGAATAAAGAAATCTTTGATCTCTTTAACAACTTTCAGGGCAAAAAAACATTTCTTCTATTCTTCTCCAGCCCTGAAATTCATTTTTAACGGAGCGGAAAGCCGAGCTTGTGCAGCACCGTGCGCATGACGTGACGTCCGCTCAGGCCTCTGAAGCTGTCCACCCGTGTTGCCACAGTCTCTGACCAGGCACGCGAAGTCAGGCCCTGTTCCTTCTGATAGTCGTCTGCAATACGGTCATAGGTCGCGATGCCTTCGGCCTCGTTTTCCGTGCTGTAACGCTCGCGGTGCAGGACGACGTCCTGTCCCAGGCGGGGTTTGTAGCCATTCTGGGCGGACGGATCAGGTTTACCCACACAGAGTCCGACAACCGCGACAGAACGCGGCGGAAGAGAGAGGAGACTGGCGACTTCTTCGGGATGATTGCGCAAACCCCCGATATAGACCGTACCCAGTCCGAGGGACTCGAAGGCGGTTACCGCGTTCTGGGCCGCAATACCTGTATCGAGCGTCGCCATGAGGAAGATTTCTTCGTAATCAAGCGCCTCGTGTCCCGTCCCTGCCCGCTCTGCAATCCGCTCCAGCCGGGACAAGTCCACGATCCATGCGAGGAACAGCGGGGCGACTTCGATATGCTTCTGGCCGCCGCACAGTTCAGCGAGTCTGGCCCGCGTTTCTGGGTTTTCGACAGCCACGACGGACCATGCCTGAAGATTACTGGACGTAGCGGCCGAAGATGCCGCAGCAATACCCGCTTCCAGCGTGCCTTGAGGCAGGGCATCGGACAGGTAGGCCCGGACCGAATGATGGGACAGCAGCAGGTCGAGCACCGCGTTGTCCGGCAGGGTTTTCGGCGCTGGTGTGCGGTACCGTGTCTGCCACAGCGTGGAAATCCGTTCGGAAGAAGTGCCCGACATATAGTGTTTCCTTATTCGTCGTATGTCATCAAAGCGTTCAGCGGAACGTCCAGTTTCTCACGGCCCTTCAGGTCCGCAAGTTCGATGAGCACGGAAGCGCCCACGACTTCAGCCCCGACCTTGCGCAGAAGATCAATGGAGGCCGCGAGCGTACCACCCGTTGCCAGAAGATCGTCTAGCACCACAACGCGCTGGCCCGGCTTGATGGCGTCTGCCTGAATGTGCAATTCGTCCTCACCATATTCGAGGCCGTATTTCAGGGAAATGGTCTTGCCCGGCAGCTTGCCCGGTTTGCGCAGCATCGTGAAGCCGCAGCCCAGACGCAGGGCCAGCGGGGCAGCCGTCAGGAAGCCGCGGCTTTCGATTCCGGCCAGAATGTCCGGCTGCCACGCCGTGATCGCACGGGCCAGACGGGCGGTGGCGACCTGCCAGGCGTCGGGCGAGCGGATCAAGGTCGAGATGTCGTAGAACAGAATGCCCGGCTTCGGAAAATCCGGAATCTCACGGATGTAACTCTTGAGATCGAGAGGCTGGGGATCCTGAAACGACATGGCGGCACTGCTTTCATCTGGTCATGACAAACAGCGCGGCATGTAGGGGACTCTCCCCCCCGACTCAAGCCCGGATTGCGCTGAGCGCCTAACCTTAAGCCTGATCCCGCACCTGTTCGATGGCCTGTGCAATGGCTGCGAGAAGCCCTGCCCTGCGGAACGGTTTGGGCAGGACGGCCATACCCCGAGGGGCCATATCGCTGTCTTCGTAATCTCCCGACATGAGCACAACAGCCATCTGAGGGCGGCGCTCCCGCAGCAGATGCGCAATTTCCAACCCGGTCTGTGCACCAGGCAGATTGAGATCCGTCACCAGAAGATCCGGTGCCTCATCACCTTCCAGCGCCGAGGCGCCATCTGGCACATGGCGCACGTTCCATCCTTCGCGAACCAGAACCGTTTCGACCACCAGGGCGATGGCGACATCGTCTTCGACAAGCAAAGCTTTCATGGCAGGGCCCTCATGACAGATATATTTTCAGGAGTGGTGCGGCGGTTCTGCCACGGCCGGCAGGTTGGGACGCAGCAGGGCAGACCCCATGGCCGCAACAAAAGCGAAGGATAGAAAAAGTGCCATGGGAACGGCAGTTCCCGACGGCATCAGCCCGAACAGGGCGCTCGCCACGGCGCCGAACAGATATTGCATCGTCCCTGCCAGCGCCGAGGCCGAACCAGCACGGTCGGACTGTTCGGACAGGACGCCCACCATGGAGTTCGGACCGATGATGCCCGTCGGCCCCATCGCGATGATGAGCGCGATGATGAGCGGCCACAGGAACATCGCCTTGATATGGCCCTGAGGATCAAGGTCATAATTCGAGGCCAGAGCCAGCAGCAGCAGGATCGCGCATCCCGCCAGACTGACCCCTAGTCCGGAGAACAGCATCCGGCCCGTGCTGACGCGCCCGACAAGCTGCCCGTTAATAGCCGACGCACCGATCATGCAGACCGCGAACAGGCCGAAAAGCATGCCGTAATGGAACGGAGACATCCCGAACACGTCCTCGAACAGCATGGGCGCTGCCGTCAGATAGGTGAAGGTCACGAAGCCCAGAAAACTCCAGACCAGACCGTTCGTCACGAAACTGCGGGTCCGCAGGATATAAACGTAGCGTTCGATAATAGAGATGGGACGCAGGTCCCGCCGGTCGTGGGGGGCGAGCGTTTCAGGGAAGATCGTCATCAGCAGGAGGGTACAGATCCCGCCATAAACGGCCGTAACCCAGAAGATGACGCGCCAGTCCACGAATTTCAACGCAAAGCCACCCAGCATCGGGGCCAGGATCGGCACAGTGCCCTGGATGACGATCAGGCGGGACATCATTTTAGAGGACGCGTCACCTTCCGTCAGATCGCGGATACAGGCATTCGGCACCACGAGCCCAGCCGAGGCCATGATGGCGGAGAAGACACGGCAGATGCACAGGAACGTCATGCTTGGCGCCAGCGCACAACCGATCTCGCCGAGCGTATAGCCAAGCATGCCAAGCAGCAGCGGCCAGCGACGGCCGAAGCGGTCCGAGATCGGACCGATAGTGATCTGTCCGATGGCCAGCCCGATCACCCAGGCGGCCATCGTGGCACTCCCCGACCCCGCCGCCGTATGAAGCTGACGCTCCATTTCAGGCAGGGCCGGCAGATAGACATCCGTCGAGACCGGCCCGACAGCCGTAAAGATTCCCAGCAGAACCGGCAGCCATGCGGGCAGGGGATCTCCCCGTCTGAATGTCATGTTCTGATCTGTCATGCGCGTCTGCCTGTTTGCTTCAGGTTTCGGAGTGGTGGTCTGATGGCTTGGTCAGGAGGCATCGGCCCGATCATGCGTCTGGCCATGCTGACGCAGCAGAACAGCGCCCAGCACACCCGACACGACGAAAAGGATTCCCGCAAGTCCCAACTGAAGAACATGACCGATCCGCGTCCCGGACCCAACCAGAACGAAGATCAACGTCTGCGGCAGCCCCCCCAGAAATGTCGCGACCGAGAACGGCAGCAGCGGGAGTTCGAACAGCCCCGCCGCCGTCGAGACCAGCAGGGCAGACCCCACCGGCATCAGACGAAGAGTCAGAACCGCTCGGAAAGGCCTTGCATGAAGCGTGCGAGCAAGAGCCGCATAATCCGCTTCCAGCCTGTCATGCAGCCGCTCCCGGAAGCCCGCCGGAGCCAGCCCCCGTGCCCATCCATATGCCAGAACCGCCCCCAGCATATAGGCCAGAGAACACAGGACAAGCCCGCCCCATAATCCGAATGCCAGCCCCGCTGCCACGCAAAGCGCCTGCCTCGGTAGTCCGCAGGCGCTATAGGGGACGGCCAGCAGCAGGAACCACAGTGGCGCGCCCGGCGTCTCGCGCCAGTGCGGCGCATTTTCCAGCAGATGATGGATGAACGGCAGTCGCTGGAGTGCGGCCACCAGAACCAGCATCGCGCCGATCGTTAGGGCGGCGCGCCAGGGAACGATCTGTCGCAGCGTGCGACGCAGTTCCGGAGCGGGGGGAGGAGAAATCGGGCTACCCATCCCTGCCCGATACCAGCCGCAGGCCCCGGCGGCTATGGGCCGAAGCGTAAACACGCGTTCATGCTGGCGTCCCTGTCGCAGGGATATGGCTTTAGGAAAAAAATCATATCCCTGCATTTTCCTCTTGAAGATATATCTTAAGATACTATATCTTTCGATATATCGAATAGGAGAATATTATGTTCACACACAAGACTAACCGCTTCAACACAGAACGCCTGGATGCCGGACAGCGATCACATCGCGGCCATCGCCGCGGCTTTTTCGGCATGGGACGTCCTGTTGCGGAAGGAGAAGAGCGCGGTGAAGGTCGCCCTCGCGGAGCCGAACGGGGCGAAGGACGCCGTGAAGGCGGTCCCGGCCGTCGGCATGGTGGCCGTGGTGGCCCCGGCGGCAGAATGGGTGGCCCGGGCGGTGGACGTTTCGGCGGCCGGTTCGGCAAAGGTTTTGGCGGCGATCTGGGGGGCGAAGGCTTCGCACGCGGTCGCAAGCTGACGGCCGATGAGCTTCAGCTCGTCATCCTGGCCCTGCTCGCCGAAGCCCCGGCCCACGGCTATGAGCTGATCCGTCGCCTCGAAGAACGGTCCGGTGGGTTCTACAAGCCCAGCCCTGGCGTGATCTACCCGTCCCTCACCTATCTGGAAGAGACCGGTCTTGCCGCCGTCACCCAGGAAGGCACCCGCAAACTCTACAGTCTGACGGATGAGGGAAAGGCGCATCACAAGGCCAATAAAGAGGAGGCAGCCCGCATCCTCGACATCATGAGCCGGATCGGCGCCCGCATGGCGGATGTCCGCGATGCTTTCACCGGCGTCAACGATCTCGACCCGACGCTGGGGCAGGAGTTCCATGACGCACGCTTTGCGCTGAAGGCCGCCCTGAAGTCCCGCCGTGGCGCGGATGCAGAGGAGCTGCGGCGGATTGTCGCAATCCTGCGCCGTGCTGCCACGGAGATCGCAGCTCCTGCGTCCGACGAGGCATCTTCGGAAAACGCTCCGGCCGAATAAGGCCAGAGACATCGCCCCCCCTCCCAGCGGCCGATACATTGCCGTAAAGGATGGTCCATGATCGTTCAGGACCATCCCCATTTCTGCAACATGCCCGAAGATATGCGGTATTATCGGCCGGAGCATTTCGGAGAAGGATTCATCGAGAAGTCGATGGTCTTTCTCCTGCCTGAGCGGCTGAAGAAGTTCCGGAGAAATCTGTGGCATGTGCGGCGCAACCCTGGCGATGATGCAATCTACATGCCCCTGTTCCGAGTGAACTGCATCCTTGCGCTCGAACCCGTACCCGCCGAGCTTCAGGGCCCGTTTGATGTCTATCCCTTCTATACCCGCACCACAAAAACCCGTAGCCGCGAGCTGGACTACTACGTCCTGTTCATCTTCCGCGACCGTATGTCCTGGATGCGTTGCAAGGCTCTGGTGGAAAAATCCTAGCGTTCTTCCAGAACTTTCCGAACTCGGAGTTAGATTTCACGATCTTGCAACTGATTGCTGATCTATTTTTTCTGCAACGAAATGAGAGGAAAAGCACGTTGTATCAAGGTGCGAAGGCTCTATTCCAATTTTACTTACGCACGATCTGCCGTTAGAATTAAGGAGATTGATTTTTATCTAAAGCGCAGTAGGCGATTGCGGGCATATTGCAGAAGGGATCAGGTAGCGAGATGTCCGTAAGGCTTTTCCAAAACCGTTGGCTGGAACTGATGACGTTCATGCCAATGAAGATATTCCTGCCGTTTTGGGCCCTTATACTGGCCCTGGTTATTTATAATACTTTACCTATGCCTGCTGGCCATTTTCTGGAATTGGTTTCCCTGGGTTTTCTGATGTGGAGCGTTATAGAATATCTGGGGCATCGCTTTCTTTTTCATCTGGAGTTGAAATCTGCTTTTGGCCAGCATCTGATCTTTATCATCCACGGTAATCATCATGACCTGCCCTCAGATCCCCTCCGCAATATGCTTCCCCTGAATGTGACGGTTCCAATTGCAGCTGCTCTGTGGTTCGGAGCTGTTTCGCTTTTCCATCAGAATGGAAAGGCGATCTTTCTGGGATTCCTGTTGGGTTATGTCGGATATGACTTCATCCACTACGCCTGCCACCAGTTCCCCATGAAAAAATGGCCGTTTTTCCGCCGTCTGCACCGCCACCACATGCTGCACCACTATGCAAAGCCAGATCGTAATTTCGCGGTGACAGCAATTTTTTGGGACCGCATCTGCGGCACCAAAAGTGAAAAACGCCGCCAGTCCTAATGATGCGGATCTGCTTTGACACCCGCAGCACGGGACGTTCAGGCGGAACAGGCGTAGCAACCTATGCCCGGATGTTAGAAAAAGCCTGTGAAACCGAGGGGCTTGAGCATTCCCGACTTCTGGACCTGCAACGAGGTCGTCCGGATCTCAACCCACATTCTGTGCCACGTCAGATATTGCGACTACTGAAAGCCAGCTTTTCAGAGCGGCTGGTTCAAAGGAACGGAATACATTATCAGGTCCACGACCTTTACCGTACCGCCACTGTCCGCAGCAGAACGTGGCACAAAATGACGTATCTGGAGAGTCCAGAACCTCCCTCTCTCATGCACTGGACTTACCCACTCCCCCTAATGTGGAAAAATACCCGGAATGTTGTTACGATCCATGACATCATTCCTATTCTTCATCCTGAATACGGCAATTTTTCCAAGGCGGAAATGCAGCGCCTTCTACTCCAATGCTGTGAACAGGCAGACGGCATCGTGACCGTATCCAAGGCCGTCCAGGCAGACCTGATCTCCGAATTGGGAATCGCAGAAGACAAAATCACCCTCCTGCCTCAGACAGTCAGTTTTTCGGACGAGGAACTCCAGGAAGCCAGATATACTTCGCCCCCCTGCCCCAGTAATGGTTTCTTATATTTTGGATCCATCGAGAAACGCAAAAATATTGAGAGAATCATTACTGCTCACGGACTCTCCAAAACCAGCCGCCCTTTAACGCTCATTGGCAATCAAGGCTTCGGAGCCAAGGTTGAACTCGCGGCTCTTCACACTCACCCGAGACCCGAACTGGTCCATCTAATCCCATGGTGTTCCCGAAGCGCCCTTATCAGAGCGATTCAGGAAGCCCGTGCAGTTATTTACCCCTCTTTGGCAGAAGGTTTCGGATTGCCGATCATTGAGGCTATGCTCCTGGGCACTCCAGTCATAACCAGCTTTGGACATGCCACAGAAGAAATTGCCCAGCAGGCCGCACTTCTGGTCTCTCCCTTGGATGTGAAAGAAATAAGTGAAGCCATACATAGAATTGGCACAAACGATCTTCTATACCAGTCCTTAATTCAAGCTGGACTTGTGCGGGCAAAGGCTTTTCAGTTTCCATCCTATGCTCGGAAAGTCGGAAATTTTTACAGAAATTTCATAAGAAATTGAATTATTATCTTAAAAATTTTCAGAAATATTTCCACATAGAAAATTTTTCCATTAATAAACTCTATACTGTAATATTTTTCACAATATTTAAATTAGTTTTCGTGGATACAAGTTGACAGTAATATCCGCTATCGAGAAAGCGTGACAGTTGGTTGAACGGCAGAGATGAGGGCAATAGCGAATATTCAGCAAGAGTGTTTTACAAGCGTCCTTCCCGCTTACTGCTGTCGAAGACCCAGATGCCCTGTCCGCCGCGCCTGAGCCAGCGCTTCCTGACGCTCACGTTCAGCATAGCGATGGCGCTGCTCTTCCGTGCGCTCGTTATGGCAATGTGGGCACGACACACCCTGCACAAACAGTAGCGAAGCCTTGTCCTTTTCATTCAGCGGCCGACGACAGGCGTGGCAGACATCATGCGTTCCGATCTCCAGCCCATGCTTTACCGACACACGCTGGTCGAACACGAAGCACTCACCCTCCCAAAGGCTCTCCTCTTCCGGAATGGTCTCCAGATATTTAAGGATACCGCCCTTAAGGTGATAGACCTCATCCACCCCCTCCGCCCGTGCAAAGGACGTTGATTTTTCGCAGCGGATACCGCCCGTGCAGAACATGGCAATCTTCGGTAGTCGGCCTTTCGCTTCGAGTTCCTGCCGACGTTTGCGGAACCATTCGGGGAATTCGCGGAATGATTTCGTCTTGGGATCTTCCGCGCCTTTGAACGTCCCGATCGCCACTTCATAATCATTGCGCGTATCGATCAGGATCGTATCCGGGTCCGAAATCAGCGCGTTCCAGTCCTCTGGCGCCACATACCGTCCCACGCCCTGACGCGGGTCAATATCCGGCTCCCCCATCGTAACGATTTCCTTTTTCAGACGCACCTTCATGCGACGAAATGGCAATTCCGGAGCCCGCGAGTCCTTACTCTCCAGATCCGCACAGCCCGGCAGCGCACGAATATATGCCATCACGCGCTCCATGCCTTCATCCGTCCCGGCAATTGTCCCGTTGATCCCCTCGCGCGCAAGAAGCAGGATTCCCTTGATCCCTTCCTTTTCACACAACTCAAGCAACGGCCCGCGCAATGCGGCCGGAGCTTCGAACGGCGTGAAATGATACAGCGCGACAATGCGGATCGGTTCAAAAGTATCGGACATGGGGCAGGCATCCGGCTACCGGGATCGCAGACACAGCCGCGATCGGATGAAAAAGACAACCCCGCAGATATCAGGGCCAAAGCCGTCATGCCAGCCCCGCTTCATCGCAGGGCCCTAACCTTTCTTCCATATCCGAAAGGCATGATGGACAGCATACAGCCCCAATGCCCGAAACAGCTCTGCAAATCCATGAAACACCATTGCGGTTTTCGCCAGACTCCATTCAGGTGCATGGTCCGACGAAAAGGCCACTTTGATCCTCACTCTAGAAGACGGAGAAAAAGAATTCTCCATCCTCTACCGGCATCAAGAAAGACCCGATACCGCACGAAACTTCCATACAGAGGCTAATGCCTTTCACAACCGATCCGGCTTTACCGGAGCCGCCAAAAAAGCCTGCTGGCATGATACCAGGAGCGACCATTCACCTGAACATCATTTCAGGACAGAGCTTGTACAGAATTTCCCATGCCTGCCGCTTTTAAGACAACAATCCTACGGAACGGCTCGTTCATCATCTTTCTAGTGATCGCGACAGCCTGGATGAACGCCTATGTCGTATTTTTCCTTCTGGGCGCGTTCACCGTGACCTTACCTGACAGGCCCCTTTCCCCCACGATCTATGCCCCCGGCCATCGCATCCTGCCCGTGATGAAGCTCAGTCTGGTGATCTATGTCTGCGCCCTGATTGAAGCCCTGCTTATACAGAAACGGGCGCGCCATGCTCCGCGCCCGCAAGCCCCCGATCCGTCATCAACCGTCTGATGGTATGAATGACCTGCGTCCCGGTAATCAATCGCGAGCACTCGAACTGCCGGTCCGTGCCCTTGTGGCGCGGGCACCACAAGAAGTCCTTGTGGTCGAACTGGAACGCCGGGTCATTCCAGCATGAATTACAGGTGTGCCAGTTGATGACCCGGTAAGGCGTGGCGAACTCGTTGTCCGGATGCGTGAACCCTGAAATCATCACCACCGGCGTACCCGCCGCGTGTGCCAGCCAGGCCAGCCCGCTCGACAGCCCAATGAAGAATTTCGCATGTTTCAGCCAGCGGGCGCGCTCGGCCAGCGGGCGGCTTCCAGTCTGATCCTCGGCCCCGTGCGGGATATGGTTATAGACGTAACCGGTGCCATGATACGGTTTCTGATCAATACAAATAACGCGATAACCCGCTTTTTTCAGAAACGCGATCACCTCATGCCAGCCACCAGGATTATTCCAGTACTTGCACTGCGTACTGGCCTGCGTGGCGATGACTACATACGGCTCCGCAACGGGCGGTCTCTCGCCATCGGGAATAGTGATTCCCGGTGGTGCATCGTTCCAGGGATCTACGCCAAGGATGTAAGCCGCTGTTCGGTGCAGCCCGACATGACGGAAATCCGTCGGCTGGCGGGTATACTCCTTATCCGCGAAAAATAGCCCGATATTGTAACTCGCATAGAACCGCGCCGTGAAATCCGGCTCCGCCTTCAAGCGGTCATGCCCAACGAGCGTCAATTCCGGATTAGCGCCCATCACAAGCGGCAAAATCGCTTCGGAGACCGAGCACGTCACCTGCGCACCGCTCTCCTGTGCCAGACGTCGCACCGCAGGAAGCCAGGCTAGCGTATCCCCCAGCGTTCCGACCGGAAGTTGCACCAGAACCGGCCGCCCCGACAGCGCTAAATCATGATGCAGCACCTGCTCCGGCGTCTCGCCCGGCTGCTCCAGCCAGACATCCACTCGAAACGGTACAAAAAACTTCTTGGTGGACGCCACCGTGCCGCCCTTGAGGCGCGCATCGAACAGCACATTCCCGGTTAAATGGTCCGAAAGCCGCACATGCCATTGCGAACCCGACGGCACACCATCGCGCTCCAGAGAGGGCACCATGACACGCGCGCCATCATTGAAATCGAACCGCACACCCCGCGCGCCCTCCAGAACCGGGACACGCGGAGGGGCAAGATAAGACCCTCCGCTGCTGCCAGACGCCGGAGACGCTGAACCATCATCACCGCCCGTACCGGAATCCGTCACATCCAGTGCAACAGTCGGCGAAACAGAATCATTTGGCATCATTTGCGGATACTCCAGAGCTCATGCTGAAGAACGCGCCAGGAGCCGGTTCTTCCTGTCAATACTATAAACCTGCCCCGCATCGACTGCCAATGCCAGCGCACCCCAGCTCCACAAACACGTTCCACGCACCGAAGTCCCTGCGTAAGATACCCGTATGACCCAAATCCGAGCCATCCGTGGCCCCTTCCTGACCTTCCATGCCGATCCGTTCACCACCGATCCCATGGACGCCCTGCACCATGAGCCCGATGGCCTGATCCTGACCCAAAACGGGCTCATCACCGCAGCCGGCTCCTGGGACAGGCTGCGCGACACCATCCCCGCCGGGGGCGCCGTAGACCACTACCCCGACATGCTAATTTCCGCAGGCATGATAGACACCCATGTCCATTACCCACAGCTCCCGGTCATCGCCTCCTATGGCGAACAGCTTCTGCAATGGCTGGAAAACTACGTCTTTCCCGCCGAAGCCCGCTACGCCGACATCACCTATGCCCGCACTGTTGCCCGGCAGTTCCTGAACGAACTCCTGCGCGTCGGCACCACGACGGCCGCCGTGTACTGCACGGTCCATCCCCAGTCCGTGGACGCCTTCTTCGAGGAATCCGAGCGCCTCAATACCTGCATGATCGCAGGCAAGGTTCTGATGGACCGCAACGCCCCGGAAAACCTGCGCGACACAGCCCAGAGCGGCTATGACCAGTCCGCAGACCTCATCGCGCGGTGGCACAATCGCGGACGCCAGCTTTACGCCGTCACCCCCCGCTTCGCCCCCACCAGCACCCCTGAACAGCTCGATCTCGCAGGCGCCCTTCTCGCCACGAAACCCGATCTGTTCATGCAGACCCACCTGCTGGAAAACCGTTCGGAAATTGCCTGGGTTCGCGAACTTTTTCCCGACCGAAGCTCCTATCTTGACGTGTACGACAAGGCTGGTCTCCTGCGCCCCCGCGCCATCCTCGCCCATGCCGTCCACGCCGAAGAAGCCGATTTCCAACGCTGCCACGACACAGGTTGCTCCATCGCGCACTGCCCTGGCTCAAACCAGTTCCTTGGCAGCGGGTCATTCCCGCTCTTCAAAGCTCTCAATCCTGAACGCCGCGTCCATGTCGGGATCGGAAGCGATATCGGCGCCGGGCCTACCCTGTCCCTGCTTCAGGTCCTGTCCGACGCCTACAAGGTCGCGCAGGGACTTCAGACGAAACTCCATCCCGCACAGGGGCTCTGGTTAGCCACAGCCGGCGGTGCGCAATCCCTTGGCCTCGAAAACCGGATCGGCAGCATCAGGCCTGGTCTCTATGCCGATCTGTGCGTTTTTGATCCGGCTGCCACGCCACTTGGACGAATCCGCGCCCAAACCGCCGAAACCCTCGCCGACCGCCTCTTCGCCCTGACCATGCTTGGGGACGATCGCAGTATCGCCGCTACCTATGTCGCCGGTGAACTCCTGCACAAACGCAGCACTGTCTGAAGCCAAAGGAACACACATCAAATTCAAAAAATGGCACTGAGTGCCGTTTTTCTTTGACACGGACAAATTTTTGAATTCTAGAGTTGTCTTAATTATTTTTCAGTCTCGCAGAAGTAAATACAACAAGAGGTATTTCATCTGCGGAAATACTCCAGCTCCTCTTCAGGCGCGCGACTTAAAAGCAGGAATCATGCACCGTTTCCTCACCGCTGCTCAGTTCTTCCGTATCCTGACGTCTATGACAGCCCTCCTGTCCCTCGGCTACCTCATCACGGGACAGGACGCCAAAGCCACTACCACCAACACCCCCCCTCAGGTCACGCTGGGCAACGACGGAAACAGCAGCGGACGGTCCATGTTCCGCACCCTCTTTGACGGACAGCGCGCGCTTGGAACCAGCGGCCTTTCTTCGCTCGAAGGTGCAAGCGGCGGCGGCATCGCAAGCTGGGCCACAATCAGCGGCTATGGTTCCAACAAGAGCGCCGGCATGGCCCTGCACTACAGCTACGTGAACCTCACCAACTACTGGGACCAGAATGTCGGCGCCTCAATGGGCTTCTTTGACCGCGTCGAAATTTCATACACCCACAACTTCTTCCAGACCCGCGGCACCGGAGCAAAACTCGGTATCGGCAATGGCTACCAGTTCGATCTCGACGTCGCAGGTGCAAAGGTCCGCCTCTTCGGTCATGTCGCGGACAACACCCTGATCCCACAGGTCGCCATCGGAGGCATGTACAAGCATGACAGTGACGGCAAAGTCATTCACGAAGTCGGCTCAATGCATACGGATGGTGGAGATGCCTATCTCGCCGTGACCAAGCTGTTTCCGAAAATCGGCATTCTGATCGACACCACCGTCCGCTTCACCAAAGGCAACCAGTGGGGCATTCTCGGTTTCGGCGGCGACAAGGACAACAACTATCACGCCCAGTTCGAAGGCTCACTCGGCTATCTGCCGTCTTTCATTCCCGGTCTGGTCGTCGGCGTCGAATACCGCACCAAACCGCGCAACCAGCGCTTCACCGACGAAAGCAACTGGTTCGACGTCTACACCAGCTATTTCATCAACAAACACCTGAACGTCACACTAGCCTATGTGTCGCTGGGAACGATTGCGACGTATAAAAATCAGACGGGTTTCTATTTTTCCGCCCAAACGGGATTCTGACGTGACAATCCGGGCTCTGCCCGGACCCGGCAGGGATCTCGATCCCTGCACCCTTTCTTATGATGAATCGGTTTCCAAAGCCCCCCGGCCTTTGGCGGGTTTCAGGGCGGAGCCCTGAGTCTTACCCTTCGCGGATACGCTCATCAATCAACGACTCACGCGGCACATCCATCGCATGAGCCGCCTCATGAATTGTCCGCTTCACATTAAAAATCAGATGCAGCGAAATCGCCGACAGCGATCCAAGCGTAATCCCGCTTCCAAAGACAATCTTTGCCCACATCGGAAACGTATCGGAAATATGCGGTTGCGCCGTCGCCAGCATACTCAGCCCGATGCTGGTCCCCACGATAATCACGTTACTCTGCCGGTTGAAATCCACCCGCGAGAGCGTCTGCACACCGACCACGGCCACAGTTGCGAACATCGCCAGCGCCGCCCCACCCAGAACCGGTAGCGGCACCGCAGCCACCAGCGCACCCAGACGCGGCAGACAGCCCAACATCATCATGATGACCGCGGCAGCCGCCACAACCCAGCGGCTCTTCACAGCCGTCATCCGCACCAGACCGACATTTTCGGCAAAGCACGTATAGGGAAACGAGTTAAGTACACCACCGAGCATGGTCGCGATCCCATCGGCCCGAAGCGTGCGGGCGATGTCTTCGGACGTGATCGGCTTGTCCACTATTTCGCCGGTCGCATAGACGTTCCCGATCGTCTCGATCATGGAAATCGTCATGACGATCACCATCGACAGGATCGAAACCGGATGAAACGTCGGCATCCCGAAATAGAACGGATGCGTGATGGACAGGAGCGGCGCGGACGACACCTCCCCGAAATTCGCATCCCCCAGAACCCACGCCACCAGCGTTCCCAGCACAAGTCCGATCAGCACGGCAATCGTGGCAATAAACCCGCGAAACAGCCGCTGGATCACCAGAATGGACGCCAGTGTCCCCAGCCCGTACCAGATGCTCCGCAACGGAACATGGTCCTGCATCACGGACGGGCTGGCCCCCGAGACAATATCATTCGCCGCCACCGGCAACAGCGCCAGACCGATAATGAGAATGATGGACCCCGTCACGACCGGTGGGAAAAACCGCACCAGTCCGGCGAAATGCCGCGCCATCAGCAACGTCACAAACCCCGCCACGATGACCGACCCGTAAATGGACAACAACCCCGGCGTTCCGCCGCCCACAGCAGAGCCAATGGCAATCATCGGCCCCACGGCAGTGAACGTCACGCCCTGCAACAGCGGCAACCGAACTCCGACCGGACCGAACCCCACCGCCTGAAGCAGCGAAGCAATCCCACAGGTGAACAGATCCGCATCAATCAGATGGATCAGCGTCTCGCGCGGCAGATGCAGCGCCCCCGCCACAAGGATCGGGACAATGACCGCCGCCGAATAAAACGCCAGCACATGCTGCAACCCATAGGCCCCAAGCCGCCAGACCGGCAGTTTCTCGTCAACGGGATGCAGACCGGTCATCGCGGCGTTCTCGGCAGTCATGAAAAGCCCTCAGCTTCCGCGATAGGTGGAATATCCGAACGGCGCCGCCAGCAGCGGCACATGCGCATGGGCCTCCGCCGCCAGCCCGAACACGATCGGCACCACATCCAGAAACGGCGGATCAGACAGAACCTGCCCCCCTTTGCGGAAGTAATCGCCAATCCGGAATTCCAGACAATACGTCCCTTTCGAAACTGCAACATCCCGCAGTTCCGGGCAACGCCCGTCCGCATTGGTCTGGCCTTCAAACAGAACCCGATCCCCCTGCAACAGACGCAGGCTCACACCCGCGGCAGGCTTGCCAGACACCGTATCGAGAACATGCGTGGACAGAGAACTCATGCCGTCACCAGATCTTTCAGACGAAGCCCCGCAATCGCATCAATCTGCGTCAGCGCCTCGGTCAGTTCCTGTTCGGGAGTGCCAGCCAGACGGCGCTCCATTTCATCCATAATCACGGTTTTCGCAGCTTTTCCGGGTGCAGCGACCTTGCGCACGCAGATCACGAACGGCATGGAAAACCGCGCGCGATATGCGTCATTCAGCCTCCGGAACCGCTCATATTCCGCAGGCGTCAGACGATCCAGTCCGGCCGAAGCCTGTTCCGAGGCGGAATGTTCCGTCAGATCCGGATCAATCCCGGCTCGATGCCCCAGTTCCGGATGCGCTCGCACCAATGCAAGCTGTGCCTCCGCCCCCGCAGAGCGCACACCCTGTGCAAACACAGACAGCATCGCATCCACATCCGCAAAAGGCCGTGCCTTCAGCGCCCCTTCCGCCACCCAGGGCGAATGTTCGTAAAGCCCACCGAACCGGGCAACAAACGCCTCGGCCGACAGTGCATTGACGTCAGAAATCTTCATGCCGGATGCACAGACTGCCAGTGCCGCGCGATATCCAGCCGCGTCGTCACCCACACATCCTCATGCTTGCGGATATGCTCCAGAAATTTCATCAGCCCCAGCGCCCGCGCCGGCTTGCCCGCCAGACGGCAATGCAGCCCGATCGACATCATCCGGCCGCCTTCGCGATACAGCATGTCAAACGCATCACGCAGATAGGTGAAGAACTGCTCGCCTTCCGTAAACCCGTTCAGCGCGGCAAACTTCATGTCGTTCGCATCCAGCGTATAGGGCACGATCAGTTGCGCCCGGCCATGGGTGTGGTCATAATACGGCAGGTCATCCGCATAGGAATCGGCGTCATAAACAAACCCGCCTTCCTCCGCGACCAGACGCGCCGTGTTCGGGCTCGTACGCCCCTGATACCAGCCCAGCGGCCGCTCCCCCGTCACTTCGGTATGCAGCGCAATCGCCTCGCGGATATGCGCCCGCTCCACGTCCTCGGGGAAATCCTGATAATCAATCCAGCGCAGCCCGTGGGACGCAATCTCCCAGCCGCTCTCCTTCATGGCTGCCACCGCATCCGGATTACGGGCCAGCGCCTTCGCCACACCAAACACCGTCACCGGCATCCCGGCGTCATCGAACAGACGCCGCAGCCGCCAGAACCCGGCCCGGCTGCCATATTCGTACAGGCTCTCCATCTGCGCACAGCGCGCGCCAATGATGGATTTCGTGCCCACCATTTCGGACAGGAATGCTTCCGATCCCGCATCCCCATGCAGAACCGAATTTTCCGCCCCTTCCTCGTAATTGATGACGAACTGCACGGCGATGCGCGCGCCATTCGGCCATTTCGGATCCGGCGGCGTACGGCCATAGCCGATCATGTCCCGCGGGTAGCTGTCCTGCGTCATGGGCGTTTCCCTTCTCAAAGCACCGGCGGATCGAGACTGATGAGTTCTTCCGTGTCATAGGCCAGAAGGCTCGCCAGATGCCTGTCGCCGTCCTCGACAAACAGATCCCGCGCAATACCCCGCGCCAGCTTCTCCACGCCAAAGCGCATCCCGCTGATGGACGCCCCCGAAAGCCCCATGCTCGGCATGGCGCCGAACGTGAAATTGTAGATCGCCGCCAGCATCGGCGCCTTGGGATCGGACGCGTCTTTCGGCAGGAACTGGAACCGCGCCCCCAAATAAGGATGGCTCCCCAGAAGCGCACTGTCTTCCCCGGCAGGCGGCGTGAAATGATCACGCCACAGCATCACCGAAGAGGCAAAATCCCGCGTTTCCGGACGCTGTGAAAGATCAATCGTGAACCCCGTCCCGATAATCAGGAAATCGAAGCGCATCTCGCCCTGCGGCGTCGTCACCACGATCTCGTCGCCGTCCATCCGCGTTGCCGTCCAGGGCGTTCCAGGATGGAAAGCGAAGTTCTCATGACGGCGGCAGCGCCAGAACGTGTCCTGCGGCGGCGGCTGGTTCAGGCTGTAAATCTGCCGCATGAAACGCCAGCGCGTCAGGTCCGGCAGTTCCGAGAAATGCGCGAGAAAGCCCGCATTTTCCATCCAACGATACGGATTGATAGCGGGGATTTTCGCCCGACGCAGGCACAGATCCACGCGCCCCGCGCCCTTTTCCAGCGCCGTCGCCGCATTATCGAACGCGGAAGCCCCGGCCCCCAGAACACCGATCCGCTTGCCCTTCAGCGCGTCGAAATCAATGTCTTCATGCGTATGGGCATAAACGGATTTCGGCAGCGTCTTGGAAATAAAGGACGGCACATGCCATGTCCCGCCGCCGTCGATACCCGTCGCCAGCACCATCCGCCGCGCCAGACGCACCGTTTCCTGACCGGCCGCATTGCGGAATGTCAGCCGCAGCAGCCCCTCGTCCCAGCCGACATGCGCAAGCTCCTGATCGTTCACGACCGGGATGTCGAGCGTCTGCCGCACCCAGTCCAGATAAGCCTGCCAGTCATGGCGGGAAATCTTGTCCAGATCTTCCCAGGCCTTCGCCCCATACCGCGCCTCGAACCAGGATTGCGGCGTAAGGCTGGGAATGCCCAGATCCGGCCCCGTGACGTGCCGGGGCGTGCGCAGCGTGATCATGCGCGCAAACGTCACCCACGGGCCTTCGCCACCTTTCGCCGCTTTTTCAAAGACCTGCACATTGGTCACACCCTGCCGCCGCAGACCGAAGCACGACGTAATGCCCCCCTGCCCCGCACCGATGATCGCCACATCCAGAACCGACTCCCCGTCCCGGTCCTGCGTCAGGCTCCAGTTACCCGTCGCATAACGAATTTTCGCCAGATCCTCCCGCACGCGCCCCGAAAGTGCAGCCAAAGCTTCCATAGCCGGAGCATCGACGAGAGAAACAGTGGATGTCATGTGGTCAAACCTCAAAAAACCGGCACGGACAGGGCAGTCTCCAGTGGGTGCCGGAGTGTCTTTCCGCAACAAAAGCGACAGGCTACCTGTCGGCCGGGATAGTTTCACACCGCCTCAAGGTCGTATACTCCATAAAAACGCTCCTCCCGTTCGCAAAAAGAGAGCAGTTCTTCCATGCCTGTCTTCTCACGCTTCCTGCGCTACTTCCTCGCCGTCGCCCAGCACGGTTCCATCCGTCGCGCCTCCGAACATCTGCGCATCGCCGCCTCCGCCATCGACCGGCAGATCCTTCAGGGCGAGGAATCCCTCGGCACACCGCTGTTCGAGCGTCTGCCCACCGGCCTGCGCCTTACGGCAACCGGCGAACTGCTTTATGCGCACGGCAAACAGTGGTCGCGGGACCTGACCAATATGTGCGTCCAGATCGAAGACATGCGCGGCCTGCGTCGGGGACAGGTGGATATCGCGGTCCCTGACGCCCTGACCCGCGGCTTCCTACCCCGCCTGCTCCGCGCCATGCGCACGACCCATCCCGGCATTACCATCTGCACCCATGTCCTTGACAACAGCCGCATCCAGGACACCCTGATTGGCGGTTCGGTCGATCTCGCTCTGCTGCTGAACCCGACCCATGCCCGCGGTCTTCTGGTCCGCGCGCACAAGGACTTTCCGCTCGGTTTCGTCTGCCAACCGAAGCATCCCGTCGCCGAACGCAAAAACGCCCGTTTCAGTCTGGCGATGAATTATCCCATGATCATGCCCGAGCCCCCGCTCGCCCTGCACCGCCAGATCGAAATTCTTCAGATCGACAGCAATCTCGACATTCACGCCGCCGCATCCTCCGACAATATCCAGATGATCAAGTCTCTGGTCCGCGAAGGCGTCGGCCTCGGAATCCTCAGTGCGCTCGACGTCATGGAAGAAGTTACGCGCGGGGAGCTGGCTTTCATCCCGATTTCCAACCACGATCTCCCTCCACTGACACTTGCCCTGTGCGTGGACCATTCTCGCCAGCTTTCAGGCGCTGCACGGCTGGTGATTTCCGAACTAGAAAAAGAGTTCCTGTCCCCCCTGAACCAGTCCCAGCCCGCTCCCTGAGCCCTACGTCTATTGGGACACACAGACTGTAACATTTTTGCACCACCCTAAAAACGGCAATGGCTTGCCCTACATTTTATCTTTGGTGCGGATAGGACGTCCGTTTTACATCCAAATGTCGAATAAATACCGTTTTCAAAGTGAACCTTTTATTTCGACAGGAGCCCGGCAGCATGAAAGACAATCGTTGGTCACCGGACTATCGACGCCAGCTTCTTGCAGTAACCTGCCTTGCCGGCAGCGCCCTTGTTGCATTCGGCACGGACGCACGCGCCGCACAGACCACGAAGCACCCCATTTCGCGTCATCATGCTCCCGTCCGCAGCACGGCCCGCAACACCGCACCCCAAGCCCGGCCCGCAGCCGCACCGCGTCCGCATGCACTCAATGCCTCCGCTGCCGAAACAGTCTCCGTCACGTCCTCGCGCCGCGCCCTGAACGGTGGTGGCGGCATGATGCGCGTCGAAACCGCGCCACACGCCGTGCAGACCGTCACTAAGGAATTCATCAACATGCGCGCGCCGACCAGCACGGCGCTTGATCTGATCCAGAACCTGCCCAGCCTCAATGTTACGACACCGGATTCGTCAGGCATGGAGGGAGGACAGATCCAGTCCCGCGGCCTGACCGATCTGGATATGGGACTGATGGTGGACGGTGCCCCGGCGGCCGCTGCCAAATATCTGAGCGAAAACGTCGATTCCGAGAACCTCGAGAGCGTCAGCGTCACGCCAGGTTCCTCCGCAACGGACCTTCCCGTCATGTCGGCAGCCGGGGGCGTCATGGCCGAGGAAACCCGCACCCCGTCGCAGAAACGCGGCGGCCTGATCGACTTCTCCTATGGCACCAACAACCTGTCGCGCGAGTTCATCCGCCTCGAATCCGGCGAGATCGGACATAGCGGCGTCCGCGGCTATTTCTCGTTCTCCAACACGCATGCCCGGTCGTGGATGGGCGCTGGCATCAACCAGCGCAAACATATCGATTTCGGCCTGCAGAAAGACTGGAAGAACGGCTCCAACGCCAAGTTCTTCCTGTCCTGGAATTCGGCCGATTTCATCATCGACAACTACCCCACCTCTGACCAGTTCTTCCGCTACAAACACACCGGTCAGGGCTATGGCCGAACGGATGATCGTAAGAGCAACAACTATTGGGGCAACAACAACGATCACTGGAACCAGATCTTCATCTCGGCTCCGGTCCATATCGCGCTACCTTCGCGCCTGTCGCTCGATATCCATCCCTATTTCAGCTTCGGACAAGGCTGGGACGCGTCGCCTGATGGCACCACAACCGATTCAAGCGGCGCCACACGCGGTCTGACCAGCTACTTCCTGCAGAACGAATACCGCTCGGTCGGAACGGTTGCGAAACTCAACTGGGAGATCGACCGTCACAACACGTTCTCGGTCGGCTACTGGTATGAAAACACCCAGACGATCCAGTCCTACCCCACCAGCTACCAGATGGCGGACGGCAACGCACCAAGCCCCAACTGGGCCGCGTACCAAGTTTCAGCTGGCGACAAACAGACGGCCGGTTACGAAATCCACTCACTATTCGTGCATGACACCGCCAAATATTTCAACGACCACCTGACGGTGGACGCCGGCTTCAAATTCGTCATGACAAACATCTGGAACAAGGACTATTACGGCCGTCAGGAAGCCAACCGCACCGCACCGCTGCCGCAGCTTTCAATCGGCTATCGCATCAATAACAACAGCCAGATCTACCTGAACGTCGAAGGCGACTACCGTCAGCCCAGCGCTGTCGATCTCGGCTGGCTGTATACCAGTGTTGCGATCCCCAAAAACCAGTATTCCATCAAGGAAGAACTCGGCTACCGCTACCACGACGACCATATCATCGCGGACGTCGCCTTCTTCAACTACAACGTCACGAACCGCATCGTGGACCAGTATGTGGGCATGAACAGCTACAAGCCGTTCAATATTGGCAGCCAGCAAATGCGCGGATTTGACGTGATGGTCGCGGCACGCCCCATCCATGGCTTCAGCCCGTACGCTTCGGTCGAATACCTTCACGCCACCCAGGACAGCAACGTCTTCGATCCGTATCTGAACACGATGCTGCACTCCAAAGGCACGCAGGCCGTCATGGCCCCGCATGTCATTGCGAATTTCGGCCTGACGTACACCTATAAGGGCTTCTTCGCGAATGGTTCGGTCCACTATACCGGCCCGCAATCCGTCAGCATCGCCGGCGACCAGCGCATTCCGGGCTACGTCACCGACACGCTCTCGATGGGCTATCACTTCAAGCCGTTCATGTTCGCGCAGTCCCCAACATTCCGCCTGAACTTCACGAACCTCACAGGCTCCGTCGTTCGCACCGGCGCCATGGGCGCGGTTTACAGCGCCAAGGACCCGAGCACGGTCTACAGCGGCAACATGGCGTCCTATACCGGCTACGGAAACTCCTTCATGGTCGCCCCGCGCTTCACCATGACCGGAACGGTCTCCACCGCCTTCTGATCCTACGGGACAGGAAGACACCGGTTCCTGTCCCTGCATTCCAAACCGCCTCTCCTCCAGTGCGTTGCCGCAAGACGGCACGCATACGCCTTTAAGAAACGGAGAAGACCCCCATGCCCCCCGGCAATATTTCAAAAAAGCATTTCGCCAGCTCAACCCTGCTACTCTGCACAACGCTCATTGTGACACCGCTCGCGCACAGCGCCCCGGTTCCGACGGAAACCGCACCAGACCAGTCCGCCGTCACCATCATTCCGAGCTCCGATGCAGTGAAATGGCAACCCGCTCCTGTCATGTTCCCGCATGGAACAAAAATGGCCGTCCTGACCGGCGACACCAGCAAGCCAGGCCCATTCACCCTGCGCGTCATGATGCCCGCCGGATCATTCATCCCGCCCCACACCCATAATCTGGATGAAATGCTGACTGTCATCAGCGGCAATATCCAGCATTTCGTGGGACAGAACATCGACGCGACGCAGCAGCGCACGCTTGGACCGGGCGGCTTCGTCCATCTGCCGGTCAACGTGCCCCACGCCATTAAGGCAGGACGCCAAGGGGCCGTGCTTCAGGTTTCAGGAATGGGGCCGTTCAGCATGGCCTACGTCAATCCGCAAGACGATCCGCGCAACACGGGCCGCTGACCCCCCTATCGCGGCAACAACGGCGAGGACATTCCATAGGCCTCGCCAAACCGCGACGTATTGGTGCCTGTGACGGGATCATGATCCAGATCCCGTCCAAATTTCAGATGAGCCGTCATACCCTTCCAAAGGGTAACCCGGCTCTCAGTATGGCCGTCTTCAAAATAGCGCGTCACGATCGGGGAGGCGAAAAAAACCGGTGGCGCCCGGCGATGTCCCATAACGCGAATTTCTTCGCCCGTCCCCGAACCTCCCGCGCCCTGCGTCCCGAACGGGTTTCCGGGCAGGATCTTCACGGCATTGAACGGATTTGTCGGAGGAATCTGCGCCACACCAAGGACAGGCATCAGCGCAGTCAGAAACAGTCCCGGAAGAAACACCCATGCTTTCATGACCATTCCTCCCGAGCCTGTCTCATTGCCCTGACATCATTTTCCGATCGTCGAAAGCACGATGCCCGGCGTCAGGATCTGCGGCAGCACAACGCCATCCTGATGCGGCGCATAATAGATATAGAACGGCACACCATCGCGCCCATGCGCCTTGAGGAACGCACCGATCGCCGCATTGCGGTTCGTCCAATCCCCCTTGAGAAACACGATCTTTCGGTCCCGGAACGCCTGCTGAACGGACGGCACATCCAGCGCCACACGCTCATTAACCATGCAGGTAATGCACCATGACGCCGTCATGTCGATGAACACCGGCTTGCCCTGCTCCCGAAGCTCGGCCAGACGCGCCTCCGAGAACGGCTCGATCCCGGCCCCCGAAGCGCCCGTAACCACAGGAGCAGGCGCGGCCCGCAGCCCCTGCGCCAGCGCGGCCCCACAAACCACAACACACAGCACAGCCACGATCCGGCAGAACGCTACCGTCCCACGGCCGCCCTCCAGCATGGACCGACGCTGCCCAACACCGTAAATCCAGCCCGCAAACCCCAGAAATACAACGCCCCCGGCCGTCAGTGCCACAAACGTCACGCCCCGCTGGATTGCCGCAACCCAGAGCAGCCATACACAGGTCGCAAACAGCGGAAACGCCAGAACCTGCTTGAGAATACCCATCCAGGCCCCCGGCTTCGGCATCCGCGATGCCACACCCGGAACACCGGCCACGAGAATATACGGAAATGCCAGCCCAAGCCCCATCGACAGGAACACCAGAACCCCCATCACCGGCGGCCCACCCAGAGCCCCGGCAATGGCAACGCCCATGAACGGCGCCGTGCAGGGCGTCGCCACAATAACCGCCAGCAGGCCCGTCATCATGTCCCCGCTCCGACCGCCGCCCGTCTGCACCTGACCCAGACGCCCGGCGCTGACTTCAAACACACCAAGCAGGTTCAGCCCCATCAGGAACAGCAGCCAGCACACGCCGACCACAAATCCCGGCGACTGGAACTGAAAGCCCCAGCCTGCCGCAGACCCGGCCAGACGCAGCCCGATCATGACAATGCCTAGCGCCGCGAACGCTCCCGTCACGCCCAGCGTGTAAAACAGCGCGCTCTGAAGCTGTGCCCCCCGTCCGGCACCGCCCATCTTCGCCAGAGACAGCGCCTTCATCGCGAGAACCGGGAACACACACGGCATCAGGTTCAGGATCAGACCGCCCACAAAAGCAAACAACAGAACCCGCAGCCAGCCCGCGCCCGTCGGCACCTCCTGACCAGGGGCCTGCCCCGGGGCCGAAGCCGCTCCCCCGACCGGACGCGCCTCAATCTGCAACGGGCTTTCCTGCCCCGCCGCATCCTTGAGCACGACCACGCCCAGCAACGGCTTGTCCCGATGCGCTGATTTCAGAAACTTCAGTCCGAGCGTCAACTGGCCGTCAGAGACATGCAGCGGCTGTTCCGCCACCTGATCAATCACACCCCCATCCTGCGGCAGGAACCATGCCTGCGACACGGACGCCGCAGACAGCCCCTTGCCCGAAAGGGTCAACACGCCGCCGCCCGACACGCTGGCCGGAAACGGCGACGCCACCGGCATGGCAGCTTCCGCTTTGCGGAACAGGCTCGCCTGCGCCCCGCCTTCCGACACATCGGCCGTGGAAGCCGGAAGCGTCAGCGTGAAATCACCACTTTCAGGAATACAGACCTGCGCACAAGCAAGCCATTCCGCATGAGCGTGAAGTGTCGTCCCGCTGGAGCCCTTGAGAACCAGATCCTCCGGCAGCGTCACTTCGTTAATATAAGCGTAGGACATAAGGCCGCCCTCACTGATCCGCACCGGCACTGGCCAGTGGATCGCCCCCCCCTTGCCCGTCGCACCGCCCTCAGCCGTCACATCCAGCGTTGGCGTGTCCCCGGCATCGCCCGGATTGATCCAGTAGGTATGCCAGCCTGGCTTGAGCTGAAGCCGCAGCCCAACACGCAGATGCTGGTCCGGCCCGACCGCATCGCGATCCGTGACAAGCGTCGCGGTATCGTTCGCGGACGCAACAGGCGCACTTTCGGCCGCCCGTGCAGAGACGGAACCCAGACCCAGAACCCCTGCCAGGAGCAGGGCCGACATGCTGAACATTCGATGCAAGACAGGCTCATTCCACGTTTTCAGAAGACAGCCTTCATCATATCACTGACTGAAACGAAAAGCAGGACTCTTCCGGTCGTGAAACCGCAAGGCCCTGCAAACCCCATATTACGGGATCAGCTTCTCAGCCCGCAGGCGCGTAAACAGATCGGTGAAAGAGTCCGGCGTGTACTGATATCCCGTAAACCCCGCGAGGCGGCTTTTGCTGATATCCGTCACACATTCGACCGGCCGACCCAGATCAGCATCCGTATGCCAGGCCGAAGCCAGCCGTTCGATTCGGCTTTCCGCAAGCCCGTATTTCGTGGCAATCCGTTCCCAGAGTTCCGCATCCCCCGCCAGCGTCTCTTCAAGGGACGTCGCATGGCCGGGATACGGCGCAGCCTCGATTCCGAACCATTCCGCCAGACGCGGCCAGAGCCATTTCCAGCGAAACACATCCCCGTTCACGATATTGAACGCCTGATTCCGTCCCCCGGCCTCGGTCGAAGCCCAGAAAAGCTGCCGCGCCAGTTGCCGCGCATCGGTCAGATCCGTCAGGGCATTCCACTGCACGGGAGATCCCGGAAAGACGAAAGGCCGCCCGGTCTCGCGGCAGATCGTCGCATAGACCGCCAACGTGCTGCCCATGTTCATCGCATTACCAACCGCATAGCCGATCACCGTATGCGGACGATGCACACTCCACGAAAACCCGTGCTGGGCAGCGGCTTCATAAAGCGCGTCTTCCTGATCATAATAAAAATTCAACAGGTCCAGCCGGGGCGCGTCTTCGCGAAACGGCGTCACCGGCGGCTCGCCGGACGCATAGGACTCGAACGGACCAAGATAATGCTTCATGCCCGTCGTCAGCGCCGCATGAACCAAAAGCCCCGGCTCCGGCAGAGCAGCGAACACATTGCGGATCATCGCGGAATTCACGCGGCAGTTTTCTTCCTCCGTCTCCTGACGCAGCCAGGAGCAGAAAAACACATGGCTCGGCCGCAGATCCCGCAGCGCATGCGTCAGCGTCGGCAGATCCAGCAGATCGGCCTCAACCGGCAGCACGCCCGCCATATCATGACGCGGCCTCCGCGCAAGACCATGCACGGTCCAGCCTTCGGCCACGAGACGCGCCGCAATGTTCTGGCCAACAATACCGGTCGCCCCGACGACCAACGCAATCCGGGCCGAAGTTCCGGCAGAGGCAGGAACAGAAGATGTCATGGGATTTTTCCTTTGCAGAAAACAGGGTCTGTTCCACATCTGGAAGACCATCCGCATTTCCGCCAGACGGCACCTTTTCGTGCCCTGGTGACCAGAAGGTGCCCACTCCATGACCCCGCCACTGCCCGATCACTACCGTCAGGCACCCTTCGCCGAAGATTGTGCGCCGCGCCGAATTCTGAGGCTTTTCAGCGGCAAATGGACCACCATGATTCTGCACACACTACATCTTCTGGGCGGTACGGCACGCCCCGGAAAGCTCCAGCGCAGCATCCCCGATCTATCGAAAAAAATGATGACCCAGACTCTTCGTGATCTTGAAGCGCAGGGCCTCATCCGTCGCAACGTCCGGCAGATTATGCCCCCCCATGTCGATTACAGCCTAACGGAACTCGGACAGACCTTCGTGGAGCCCGTCGAACTTCTCTATCACTGGGCCATCCGTAACGCCGACGCCCTCGACCGGCTCGCACAGCACGAACCCTCCACATCCGAATAGGCTACCCGCATGATGAGGGTAGGACAGAGCCGCCGCCCTGTGCCATGTTTACAGCACCAGACCGCCCCAGGCGGACCACCCTGTGCGGACGACAGACCGCGCGACCGACCGCGTAATTTGCAAGGACTCATCAGACCGATGCCGTCGATACCCCGTCCCGATCAGTCTCCATCGTCCCACACACGAACTGGACGCGCCGTCCCCGGCATCTTCCTCTTCCTGCTCCTCGGCATCCTGACGCTGTTCCCGGCCCAGGCGGCCGACACCACCCCAACCGCCCCTCTAAACCAGCAGGAAGCACAGCAGCTCCTCAACGTCCTGAACAACCCGAAGGAACGAGACGCCTTCACCCACACCCTCTCCCTGATGGCCCGCGGCCTTCAGGTTGAAACCCCCGCGGCGACCCCCGATACTGCGGCCGCACCCGCCACAAAAACCACACCTGCCAAAGCGGCCCCCGCCAAGACCGTCGCCGAAGTCCCACCCGATATCCATACCGGCCTGAGCAGCATCCGCCTTCAGGCGCTGGGCTATCTGCATAACTTCCTCGGTCTGTTCAGCAATCTCGGCATCGTCGGCCACTGGGCGCGTACGACACTCGCCTCCCCCGACACCCGCACCACGATTCTCCATGCCTTCGCTGGAGGCCTCGTAATCATGGTCTGCGGTCTAGTGCTAGAACGCATTGTTGCGCTCAGCCTGCACAAACCTCTTCTCCAGCTCACACAGAACGCCGAAAACCGTGAGCAGCGCCACGCGCTCGAAACCGAGGAAAACACCCCGCAGGAGCCCATCGTTGACGGTTCCAGCCAGACCCGCGCCGCAGACCAGCGGCGACAGGTCGAGACCCTGCGCTTCCTCTCCCGCGTCCCTTACGCACTGGGGCATTTCGCACTGAAGGCCATTCCGGTTCTGGCCTTTCTGGCCATTGCCTATCTCGCAGTTCTGGTACTGCCCTGGAGCGAGAAAACGGATAACGTCATCACGACGCTCGCCAACTGCTACGCTGCCGCCCGCTGCCTGTATCTGTTTGTCGAAACAGGCTTCGCCCCCCGTTCCCCCACCATCCGCCTGCTGCCCGCAACAGATGCAACGGCCTTTCTACTGACCCGCTGGTGGAACGTGCTGGTCGCAGCACCCGCCATCGTCTTCTGCCTGTCCACGCTGGGCAGCCAGTTCAATCTCTCGCCACGCGGCACGGGCGCCATGATCCGCGGCGTAATCCTGATCGAACACATCCTGATCGCCATCTTCATCTGGCGCATCCGGCACCTCGTCAGCCGCGCACTTCAGCCCCGCGCCGTTCCCGACACCGCAATGTGGACCTTCATCGTCGCCGTCACACGGCTGTGGTGGGTCCCGGCCATGTTCCTGGATGCTTCCCTCTGGATCGTCTGGGCCGCGCATCTGCCCGGTGGCTATCGCTGGATCCTCGACACCACCGGCATCACCATCGGCATCCTCGTCGCCTCCCGTCTGGTGGCTGTACTGGCCTACGGGCTTCAGGACCGCCTTTTCCGCATCAACCCGGCCCTGACCGATCGCTTCCCCGATCTTCAGAAACGCGCCGACCGTTACTATCCCTTCGCCCGCAAGATCCTGACCGGCACCATCCTGTTCCTGACATTGGTCGCCATGACCGAGACGTGGGGCCTGCCCACTTTCGGCTTCTTCATATACAACGCCGTCGGCCGCCATCTGCTCGACGCCATCATAACGATGCTGGTCGCCCTCAGTGTGGCCGTTGCGATCTGGGAAATCTTCAACGCCTTCCTCAGCCAGCAGCTCACCCGCTTCGAGAAGTCGGACCAGATGTCGCGCGCAACCCGCCTGCGCACAGTCCTACCCATCATCCGCACCGTCCTTCTAGCCATCATCATCATCATCGTCGCGGTCACGACACTCTCGCAGATCGGCATCAACGTCACCCCGTTGCTCACCGGCGCAGGCATCATGGGTGCCGCCATCGCCTTCGGTTCGCAGAGCCTCGTCAAGGACTTCATCACGGGCTTCTTCATGCTCGTCGAAGATGCCATTCAGGTCGGTGACTGGGTGACGACCGGCGGCGTCTCGGGAACGGTGGAAAACCTCTCGATCCGCACAGTGAAAGTCCGCGACATCAACGGCGACCTTCACATCATCCCGTTCTCCTCCGTCTCCTCGATCGCCAACACGGCGCGCGGCTACAATCAGGTCATCGTCAAACAGCAGCTTGATCTTTCCGAGAATCTGCCCCGCGTGACGGCCATCATGGCGAAAACGCTAAAGGAAATGCGCGACGACCCGGTCTTTGGTCCCATGATCCTGTCGGATTACAACGACCTGGGCGTGGACAACAGCGACAGCGGGGGCGCCACGCTCCTTGGCAGCTTCCGCACGACTCCGATGATGAAATGGAAGGTCAAGCGCGAGTTCTACCGCCGCATCACCAACCTGCTCGCCGCGGAGAACGTCAAGTTCTACACCGGCACGTCCTACTTCACGACACCGCCGGGCAATGCCATGCGCATTACCGCAGACGTGGCCCTGCCCGCCCCAGCTAACGACGCCCCCACCCCACCGAAGCCACCAGCCCGGAAGCCTGCACCGGAAACCGCGCAGGATAACGGCAAGCCTGACGGCAGCACCCCGGGGTGATTTCAGACCGGCCCCGTTCAGGGGCCGGTTTCACTTTCCGGTACGCTTCCACATAATTGTTAATCAATTAAATAAAGTCTTGCATTGGTGTGCAGAGAGGCTCATTCTGCCCCCACATTATCGAGAACCCCCCTCCCGGTTCCCCGCAGACGATTTCCCGGCCCGCTCTCTCCGTGGCCCCGCATCGCCCGCCGATCGGCGAGGATCATGCCAAGGAATCCAGCGATGTCTCTTGCCCTGGTCTCATCGGAATCGTCCGACCCCACCCAGAAGACGACCGTGGCCCCTTCCGCCGAAACTCCGACGGAGCGCCCAAACCCGACCGTCCTGGCCGAAAAGAACCGTCAGGAAGAACAGGTCCTGAAAAAGCGGTTCATCGGCATGGTCCTCGGGCTGGTGTTCGCGCATGTCTATGTCGCGTTAGCACTCGCCTATTCCTACATGGACGACCACAACCACCTGCATACCTGCTGGCTTCCTCTGCTTGGGGCGTTCATCTGTGGGATGATCTTCGTCTTCCACGTCTCGATCTCGTAATCAGGAGAGGCACATGACCCGTACAATCCGCCACGCATGGCTCCAGCCTTTCCTGTCCACGACATTATGGACCCTCGTCCTGATCGACATCGCTGTCATGACCTATCTGGAAAATCAGGATTTCTTCAAGGATTATGCCGGATGGGCCTGGCCCTCCGTCCTGATCACCGGGATCATCGGCTATTTTATCGGCCCCGCGATTGATCGCCTTTTTTCTAGAAAATCTTCCAGCGCCAACAAGCCATAAAGCGCCCAACACCAGAGCAGCTGTTCAGACAGCCGCATCTCCGGTGGCAAGCACGCCATCAGGAATTCGGAAAAGTCGCCATACAGACCCTCGACGTCTGCCGACCCAACTCCTTGTAGAGCCACAGCCAATAAAAAAGGGAGACAGAAATATCTGCCTCCCTCTTTCGATCCCTCAATTCCTCGGACCTTATCGCAAGATGCCTGTATGGCCGACGCTATAACGTCCCGGCTGCGGCCATACCGTCAGGCCATGCGGCTCCGCACCGACCGGGATCTTGCGCATCGCCCCCGTATCAGTGTCGATCGCATAGACCACGTCATCAAACCGTCCTGACAACCACAGCAGTTTGCCGTCCGCACTGACATTGCCCATGTCCGGGCTACCGCCACCTGGGATCATCCAGGTTTTGACGACCTTGTCCGTCGCAAAATCGACAATCGACACCCCGCCCGGCCCGTGCTTCGGACCATGAATGCGATGTGATCCACGATTTGCGACATACATCACCTTGCCATCGCGGCTCGGATACAGGCCATGCGTACCGATACCCGTCGGGATGAAGCCGGTTTCCTTGAAAGAGTCGCCGTCCACAACGAACACGCCGTCCGCCATCATGTCCGCGACATAGAACTTGTGACCATCCGGCGCCGTCAGAATGTCCTGCGGCATCCCGCCCTTGGACAGCTTCAGCATCCCGATCATCTTCAGGTTCACCGTATCGACCTTGGCGACATAACCGCCGAACTCGCAGGTGAAGATCGCGTACTTGCCGTCAATGGAGAAATCGGCGTGATTGACACCCTTGCATTCCGGCGTTTCGACCGAGCCCTTCAGCTCCATCGTATGCGGATCGCGGAAGTCCAGACGCTTGTGAGCCTCGGCCACCGTGATCGCGTATTTCCCGTCCGGCGTGAAATACATGTTGTACGGATCATCAACGGCAATGGACGGGCCCGGCTTGGCCGTCGCCGGATTGATCGGCGTGAGCGACCCGTCCGGACGGCCTTCGCTGTTATTCGTCACCCACAGCGTCCGCAAATCCCAGGACGGCACAACATGCTGCGGCGAATGTCCGACCGGGAACGTGTCCACGACCTGAAAAGACGCCGGATCAATGACGGAAACGCTGTCCCCGCGCAGGTTCGGCACATAAACACGGGCCGGATCATGGGCGATCGCAGGCGATATATGGGACGGTGTCGTCTCACTATAGATATTCTTCGGATCAATGACCGGCGGCATGCCCGGGATTGTCTGGATACCGGACGCAGCAACCGGCGCTGATGCCGCAACAGGCGCGGAGGCATCGGCAGGGACCGGCACCATCGGCGCGCTCGGAGAGTATTCCTGCGCATGGGCTACGGCAGTTCCCAGGGTGGCTCCCAGCAGCGTTGTCGCCACCAGAAGCGGAGTCTTAAATGTCATGGATGGCTCCTTTGGAAAGACTGGATTGCCGCAACCGCGGTCCGGATCTGCATCTCCGTGCCGATCCGGCCGAGCCCAGCCGATGCACGCCGTGGATCGCCACCATAGACGCCCTCAGCCACACCCGGTTTCGGAGCTGCGCGCAATGCATCCTGACGCACAAGCGACGGATCAACCGCCAGCATCAGCGACGTATCGCTCAGCTCCGCATGAAGCCCCACTTCAGCCGCATGGCCCTGCGCGCGCAGGGCATCAGCATACTGGTGGGGAACGACTTCATAATAATCACGCACATAAAGCACGGCGGCCTGCCCCTTCCAGGCCCGGTTCAACTCCTGCGCCACCTGCCCCATGAAAGACTGGTATCCGCCATGATCGCCCAGCAGCACAATTCGCCGGAAACCCTGAACGCGAAAACTCTCAGCAGCGCCTTTGAGCAGCCCCTCGAATATGGCCGGTGGCACGGAAATCGTGCCAGGAAACTTCATGTGAGACGTGCGCGGACTCGTCGAGCCCTCCGGCACATAGGCCACAACAGGCGCCACCAGCGTGTGCCCGGCCTGAACCGCAATCGCATCCGCCAGCACCTGCGCCCGCACATTATGCTTGCCGACCGCCATGTAAGGGCCGCTCTGCTCGGTCCCGCCCACGGGGATAATGACTGTATCCGTCCCCGCCCTCACATCCTGCGCCACCTCAGTCCAGCTCCGGCAGGCGAATTCGGCCTGAAGCGCCAGACCGCTGCAATGCGGCGGCACTTCCAGCACGTCCTGCGCCTGGGCCGCCGGGACAGACAACCCCATCCCTACGCATAACAACGCAACACGACAGGGCAGGCGACGGAGAAACAGCATCAGGGCCGGGAGATCTCTTGTAATGGTTGTCTTTCCCTACTCCATCTGTCCCCCCTTTTGCCAGAGGCGCCTTTTCCGGATCTTGCGTCTTTCCGCAACCAGATCATGCAGTATAAGACACTATGGCTTTCCCAATTTCCTACGATCCCGATCCCGTCGACAGCGCCGCACACCTCATTCAAGTCGCGCTTACGCCCGTCTTCATGCTGTCCGGGATCGGCACGCTCATCAACGTCTTCAACACACGCCTCACCCGCGTCGCCGACCACCTGGAAGACGTTCGCAAAAAGCTCAGCACACCCGCTACAGATGATACACCGGCAGATCCGCTCAACACTCCTGAGCGCCTCCGCAATCAGCAGACCCGCCTGCACCGCCGCGTCTTTGTGCTGGATGTCGCGATTCTCCTAAACGCCATTGGCGGCGCCTCGACCTGCGGCGCAGCCATGGCGCTGTTTGTCGGCTCGATCCGGGACGCCTCGACGTCAGCATGGCTGCTCGCACTTTTTGGCATAGCTCTGGCATGCACCGTCGGATCGCTAATGTTCTTTCTCGCCGACACCCTGCTGAGCTGGCACGGGCTGCGTCGCGACGCCGATCTGAGCCTCGACGCGGAATAGCCTTCGCGCAATTTTATTTCAAAAACAACCCAGAACAGTACTCTTTCCCGCAAGAAATCCTGATCTGTAAGCCTCTCCCGTTTTACTTTAACAAAAGCGAAATAATCGACCGACTGGAACAAAAACGGCGCTGCTGCAAAGATGGCAAAAGTTTAAAAGACATTTATGCACGGAATGCAGGGCTGACCCCGCATCTGTATTTGTTGCTTCAGCCCCCGATTCTGGAGTTTCTCCCGCTGCACGCCGCAAAACGGCAAACAGAACCACACGGAGATTTTCCAGATGACTTCCATGACCCTGATCCACCTGATCGGCCTTCCCACCAGCCTGCTCGCACAGTTCTCGATGGTTGCCTTCGTTCCGATGATCGGCGCGCTGATGATTGCTACGGTTGCTTCCGACCGCGTTTCCGAGAGCTGATTCCAGTTATCTCGGGACTGGCCCGGCCTTAGTGCCGGGCGTCCCGCTTTTCCTTCTCCCGGCTGACACAGACTGCGCTCAGTGTCGGACAGAGAGATAGGATTCCGGATCCAGCCGGCGGCGCCACAGATCGCACAGCCAGCAACAGCTGATCCCGACCAGCATGCCGATCGATGTCGACCCAACCCAGTGCGTCGGCAGACACGACATCATGACTCCCGCCAGACCGGCGATTGTCCAGTTCATCGTTCCCATCAACGCCGAAGCCGCGCCCGCCTGATGCCCGTGATGCGTCAGGGCCAAAATGCCCGCGTTCGGCCCGATGAAGCCCAGTGAAAATGTCGTGCACCAGATCAGCGCGCACAGGATCCATGGATCTTTTGGCCCTGCCAGCCCACTCATACACACCACCACGGCCAGAACGCAGAACACCAGCACCGACAGCATCCCGATTTCCATCACCCGCGTGAACAGGAACCGGTTGGCCAGCCGCGCATTGATCTGCGATCCCAGAATGAAGCCGACCCCGTTCAGCCCAAAGAAAATGGCAAACAGATGCGGCGAGAAATGCAGAATGTTCTCGAACAGCGCCGGGGCGTTGGACAGGTAAGCAAACATCGTGAACGTCCCAAAGCTCACGACCATCACCGCAGAGCAAAACAGCGGCTCCCGCGACAGGTCCCGGTAACGCGCCACCATGCCGCTGACCGGCAGAGCAAAACGCCGCTCCCTCGGTAGCGTTTCCGGCAGCAGGAACAGCGTGCAGAGGAACATCACGACACCAAAGACAACATTCGCCCAGAAAATCAGCCGCCAGCTCCCCAGATCCAGCAGGAAACTGCCGATCGAGGGCGCCAGTAGCGGCCCCAGCCCGAAAATCAGCATAAGCTGCGACATGAGCTTCACACCCGCCGCTCCGGTTGCCACATCACGCACCATCGCCCGCGGCGCCACCGAACTGATCGCCCCTCCCAAAGCCGCCACGAAACGCAGCACACAGAACATATGGAAACTGGTCGTCAGGGCCAGCCCGACCGAAGCGAGGGCATACACTACCAACCCGTACAGAAGCGGTAGCTTGCGCCCATAGCGGTCACAGAGTGGCCCCAGGGTGAACTGTCCGATCGCCAGCCCCGCCAGCCACGCAGTCAGTGTCAGCTGCGCCGATCCTGCCCCGTGCCCCAGATCGTGCTCCAGTTCCGGAAAGGCTGGAAGATACATGTCTGTCGAAACGGGCCCAAGAATAAAGATCAGACCGATCAGCACACGGGTGAGGGCATTCATCCCCGAGGGAGAGGTCTCTTTGGACAGCGACGTAACGGACACGCAGGCACCATGACTGGACAGAGCAGAAAACCGAAAACGGGCTCCCCCTGCTGGAGAAGCCCGTTTCCATACTCAACGCCTTTTTGTCCGGACTGACCAGCCCCGAATTCAGGCGCCACGCCTCATTCCGGACATGAGCGCAGACCTTACTTCGGCCAGTTAGCCAGAATGTCCGTCTTCACTGTCTGCGGCAGACCGACATAGTCGAGGCGGGCATTATCCGCGTCACCGTGCTGGAACCCCCAAGCGAAGAAATCACGAACAGCCTTGCCGGCCTCTTTCTGGGCCGCATCAACCGGCACCAGAACGAACGTTGCCGTCACGATCGGCCAGGAGGACGCACCATCCGTGTCCAGCAGGTTCACGGCATAGTGATCCGCGTGAACCCAATCAGCGGCTTTGGCGGCTTCGGTGAAGCTGGCCAGCGTCGGAGCAACGAAAGCACCGCTGTGATTCTTCATCTTGGCGATGTTCAGGTGGTTCTGCGCGGCATAGGCATACTCAACGTAGCCGATGCCACCCTCGGTCTGACGCACCATGGCGGCAATGCCGTCATTACCACGCGCACCCGCACCACCCGGCCATGCGATGGACGTGCCGGCCCCGAGCTTCTGCTTCCAGGTCGGGGAAACCTGCGACAAATAGGACGTGAAGACGTAGCTCGTGCCCGAACCATCAGCACGGTGGATCGGCGCGACATCCGTGTCCGGCAGCTTCAGCCCCGGGTTCAGGGCCTTGATACGGTCGTCATCCCAGGTCGTGATTTCGCCGTCATACAGCGCAGCCAGCGTCGGGCCATCAAGACGGAGCTGACCCGGGGCCAGACCCGGCACGTTCGCCACAACCACAATGCCGCTCATGACGGTCGGGAACTGGTACAGCTTTTCCTTGGACAGACGCTCACCGCTCATCGGCTTGTCGGACGCGCCGAAATCGACGGTACGGGCGATCACCTGATCCTGGCCAGCGCTGGAGCCCACACTCTGGTAATTCACGGAGATACCGGCCTGGCTCTTGGCCGCCGTGCCCCACGCACCATAGATCGGTGCGGCGAAGCTGGATCCTGCGCCCGTGATGTCCGCAGCCTGCGCCGACGACACGAACGGGGTCATGGCAACAGCGCCAAGGGCCGTGGCGACGAGAAGACCGAATAGCGGAGCTCTGCTCTTGATCATGGGAATCCCTTAGTGGGGCGTGAAAACTGCCCCTTAGTAACGCCGGCGCGGATACAGAAACAGTGGGACCTCCATGATAGTTTCATGACAACCTCCGCACGCCCCCAAGTGCCGAAATGTCACACCCCTCCCTTCGTAAGGTTCCTACGGCCGCCCCTTGCGCAACAAAACTGAAATGCGAAAAACGGAACTCCCTGTTTTCCGGGGCTTTTCGCCTTTTGTGTCATCAAACTGTCACACCCCTGTCATGAAACCTTCCCATTATTTCGAAAAGCGAATCAGATACCTGAACTGCGGAACACACGCCCTCCCCAGAAGGACGCACCGCAGCAATGGTTTTTTCTTTCCGCCGGACCACAGCTCTCCCCAGGGCCCTTTTGGCCACAACAACCCTGGTTTCACTTCTTCCGCTGTGTGGCCATGCCCGGGCCGCCGACCAGATGCAGATCATGGAACGGCAGATCCAGGCCATGCAGGCCCAGCTCACCAGCATGAAGAAAGAACATGCTGAAGAAGTGAAGCGCGCGCGCGCCGTTCTCGCCCATCAGCGGGAAGAAGCCGAAAACAATCCGTATGGCCAGCGCAGTAAAATGATTGGCCGTCCCCAGTCAGATTCCAAGATCCACACGGGCGGCATAACCATCGCCTCAATGCTGGCTCCGCCACAGACGGCCAGCACACCATACGGCCAAATCACCGGCACCCCACCGGCCCATTCCAGCCTGTATGGCCCCCTGCGCCGCGGTCAAATCCAGGTTGGCGGTGTACGCATCACTCTGGGTGGCTTCGCTGAGGCCGCAACGATGTTCCGTTCTCGCAACACAGCCTCCGATATCTCCACAGGCTTCAATGCGATCCCATGGGGCAACAACGCAGCCTATCACATGAACGAATTCCATCAGAGCGAGCGTCAGAGCCGTCTGGCAGCTTTGGTAGAAGGTAAAATCACCTCCAAGCTCGAAGCCGATGCCTACGTCGAAACCGACTTCCAGGGCGCCGGCTCTGCTTCCAATTCACGTCAGTCGAACTCGTACGTCCTGCGCGCCCGCCTGTTTTATGGCGAGCTGAAGGATCAGGCTGACGATCTGCAGATTTTGGGCGGCCAGAACTGGTCCCTCATCACCATGTTTAACAAAGGCATGTCCGCGCGCGACGAGCAGATCCCACTTTCAATTGAAGCCCAGTACGTTCCTGGCTTTAACTGGACACGAAACAGTCAGGTCCGCATCGTCAAAGGATTTGATAACAGCCGCTACCATATCGGTCTTTCCATCGAAAACCCTTCCGCAGTTCCCACAGGAACGCCTTATGAGCCGACCGGAACAACCGTGACTTACAAAGAGTCCGGCGCCAATGTGAATAATCCAGACACCTACTACGCAACCGATGTTGCCCCAGATATCGTCACCAAATTTGCTGCCGATCCTGGCTGGGGTCACTACGAAGTCACCGGCGTCATGCGCTTCCTTCATGACCGCACCAGCGTTCTCGGCGGTGGACAAAGCCATACTTCAGTTGCCGGCGGTGGCGGTGGCGCACTGTTGCTCCCACTCATCAAAGACAAACTCTACTTCCAGGCATCAGGGCTGGTTGGGATCGGGATCGGCCGATACGGCACCAGCAACATCCCTGATTACAGCTTTAACCAGAACGGGTCGCCTCACCCGCTGCCAGAAGCAAATGTTCTGCTCGGTCTCTACGGAAACCCAGTCAAAGCTCTTACACTCTATGGTTATGTAGGTGCCGAAACCGTCAGATCGCGCGCAGCCTATAACGTAAATGGCAAGGCATATGGCTACGGCAATCCACTGTACAACATGTCGGGCTGCAATACAGAACTCTCCTCACTCTGCGCTGCCAGTGGAAACGTTCGTACCGTCGCACAGGCCACAACCGGCTTCTGGTATAATGCCTTCAAAGGAAATTACGGCACTGTCCGTGTAGGCGCCCAATACTCATACACTTATGTCGAAGCCTTCTCTGGCGTTGGTGGAACACCACATACCGACGACAACATGGTCTTCCTCTCATTCCGTTATATGCCTTTCAACTAAACACACACCGAGGGTCATCCTACTTCGCATAGGGTGATCCTCTTCTGTGCTAGAGAGATATAAAGTGACATAATTTTCTATTTAATATTTTGTGTATTTGCTGAAAAATCAGGCCAATTCCCAGTATATTTCTAATATTTTTTTGATCACCGCAGCCTATTCTAAGATGCTTCGTTTTCATGAAATTTGCCGGTATTATCCAGCCTCACTGAAAACGTCCTGAAAGACAGTCTCTTGCTGCGCTGGTTTCTGGTTTCCATCCTGTCCCTTACCGTTCTTCTTCTAGCCCTGTTCGGCGCAGGATGGATCTGGATCGATCACAAGGACCTTGCCGCTTTCGCTACCGCGAAGCTGGAAAAGAAACTGGACCGCCCCGTCCATATCGGCGCCCTGCACGTCCATCCGGGCACATGGCTGACCATCGACGCCAACGACATCTCCGTCGCCAACATCGCCAGTGGCACCCGCCCGCAAATGATGACGCTCGGCCATCTCAGCGCACAAGTGCGCCTGACCTCCCTGATCTGGGGACCACCCGAGACCCGCAATATCGTCATCTCGAAGTTCTCGGGTCTGTTCGAACGCACACCGGCACATCTGCCCAACTGGCGCTTCGGCCCCCATCAGAACGACCCGCGCCCCCCGCTCACGCCTGAACAACAGGCCAAAGCGGACGCACCGCCTGATCTAAGCAACGCCCCAGGCCTGCGCAACATCACGATTCTCGACAGTGATGTGACCTACCGTTCGGCCAATGGCGCGTCCTACAAGACCACACTCGGGAAGGTCGAACTCGCGTCAACCAGCGACACGAGCCCCCTCACCATGACGTTGAACGGCGCCTATAATGACACCCCGATCGCGATTTCTGCCGAAATGGAGCCGATCCGCGACCTCCGCAAAACACCACAGCGCCCCTACGGCACCAAGGCCCATGTCACATCCGGTGACATGACCTCGGACTTCACCGGCACCCTGACAGACCCGACAAATTTTGACGGCGTCGAAGGCCACACCACCGTCACCACACCCACATCCGACACGCTGTTCAGCGTCGCCGGAATCAAAGGCGATCATGCCCCGGTCAAACTGACCCTGTCCGGCGATTTCAGCCATTCCGGCAATGACTGGCATTTCCGAAAGGCGAACGGCACCATCCAGACCAGCACGATGGAAAACGGCGACTTTGCGCTTGTCGAAGGCAGCCACGGCAAACCCGATGACGTAACAGCCAAAATCGGTTTTGGCCGCCTCGACATCAACGGCCTGATGCCAATCCTCGCGCCCTCAGGCTCAAAAGGCAGCAAGAAAAGTCCGTCCACGCTCCACGCGGACCTGATGCTCCTGACGCCGCCCGATCCCGACCCACTGGTCCATTTCGACCTCACGGCCCATCAACTGGTCTATAACAAGCTCGACTTCGCAAACCTGATGATCCAGGCGTCCCAGATCCCCAACCGCATCGACATTCCTGTCCTGCGCCTCGGGTATGTTGGTGCCTCACTCAGTGCCAACGGACATATCGAAGCCGACGGGAAATCCTCCCGCATCGCTGCTGAAATCGCCCTGACCCATGGCAACATCGACCGCCTGCGTCGCGTTGCAGGCCTTGCTCCCGTGCCGGTCAGTGGTAGCCTGAGCTTTCGCATTATCGCCAGCGCACACAACGTCCACACCCTTAACGAAGCCATGAGCCGCGCCGACCTCACCGCAGCCGTCAGCATGGAAAAGGGCGAAATCGCGCGTGAGATCGTCGAGGCCGCCTCGATGGATCTTCGCCTCCTTTTCCGACACGCCAAGGGCGTCACCCCCATCACCTGCCTGCTTGGCGTCCTACAGATGCATCAGGGGGTCGGTGTCGTCGTACCCCTGCGTCTGCGCACGGGCGCTGGTACCATCGCGGCCAAGGCGGACTTCGATCTCAACCGCAAATGGCTTGATCTCGTCTTTGCCAGCCGCCCCTTCTCGACCAGTTTCTTTGCCCTGGACGTTCCTGTCCGCGTCAGTGGTCGTTTTGATGCACCGGTCCTTTCCCTCGCAAAATGGTCGAAGGCCGGCCGGAACATGCTCGCGGATTCAAACGAGGTTACGAACCTTCCTCCCGCTTTGCAGGGTTTCGCAGCCTCCAACGCCTGCGCACGCCCTACACGCTAGCCATTGAGGCCACAGAATTTGCACCCCACCCAGCCCCCGGCTATGCACGTCGCACCGTAAGAAGAGGGTCCAGATATGCGTATTGCAATGGTCGGTGGCGGATATGTCGGTCTTGTCTCAGGCGCCTGCTTCGCCGAGTTCGGAGCCGACGTCACCATCGTGGAGCGGGACCCAAAAAAGCTTGAGGCCCTCAATGCCGGTCGCATCCCCATCTATGAACCGGGGCTGGACACTCTCGTCAGCAGCAATGTCGACGCCGGTCGCCTGACATTCGGGGACGATCTCGGCGCCGCCATGAGTGACGCTGATGCCGTCTTCATCGCCGTCGGCACCCCGACGCGACGCGGCGATGGTCATGCCGACCTGACCTATGTCTACGCCGCAGCCGAGGAGATTGCCCGTGCTGCCAGAACGGATCTTCTGGTCGTTACGAAATCTACCGTACCCGTCGGCACAGGCCGCGAAGTCGCCCGTATCCTGCGTCAGACAAGGCCGGACCTGATCTTCGACGTCGCCTCCAATCCGGAGTTCCTCCGCGAAGGTAACGCGATCGACGATTTCATGCGCCCGGACCGGGTCATCGTCGGCATCGACCGCTCAGGCCCGGATGGCGGGACCCGCGCGCAAAGCCTGATCGAACAGCTCTACCGCCCGCTCACAGCCATTCAGGCCCCGATCGTCCTGACGGATCTGGAAACTGCTGAACTGACCAAATACGCCGCCAATGCCTTCCTCGCAATGAAGGTCACCTTCATCAACGAAATGGCCGATCTATGCGAGAAAGTCGGCGGCAACATCCATGACGTCGCGCGCGGCATGGGCCTCGACCAGCGGATCGGCAGCCGTTTCCTCAGCCCCGGACCGGGCTATGGTGGTTCCTGCTTTCCCAAGGACACCCGCGCCCTGACCGCCATCGCCCAGGACGCCGGTGCCCCCACAAAACTCGTGGAAGCCACAGTCTCTATCAACGAAGCCCGCAAAACGGGGATGGCCGAACGTATCATTGCGCAGGCGGGCGGAAGCCTTGAAGGCAAGACCGTCGGCATCCTCGGCCTGACGTTCAAGCCCGACACGGATGATATGCGCGAAGCAGCGTCCCTGCCCATTCTGGCTTGCCTGCATGAAGCAGGTGCTACTCTTCAGGTCTTCGATCCCGAAGGGATGGACGCGGCCCGCGCGCTCCTGCCGGAAGGCGTACGCTACTGCGAGGACGCTCTGGCCGCCGCACAGGACGCCGACATCGTTGTCGTCCTGACGGAATGGAACATGTTCCGCGCTCTCGACCCGGCACGCCTGCGAAGTGCCATGCGCGGCAACGCCATCGCAGATCTGCGCAACATCTGGAGCCCCGACCTCATGCGCGAGGTCGGGTTCGATTACCGTTCGATCGGGCGCCCCTGAGAGCGTACCTTACCGGGCCTGGGCTTCGGACCGGGCCACCGCACGATCCACCGGCGCAAACGTCCCGTTGCGCAGCCGCCGCTCCAATTCCTCAAGGGACTGGCCTTTGGTCTCGGGCACGTAACGCAGCACGAACCAAAACGCGAAAGCATTGACTCCCGCAAACAGCCAGAACGTCCACCCCGCGCCCAGCATCTGCACGAGTGACAGCGTAGACAGGGAAATCAACAGATCCGCCCCCCAATGGCTTCCGGCTACAAGACTCATACCCTTGCCCCGACAGGACAGTGGATAGACTTCCGCCCCAACCAACCAGATGGCGACCGACAGACTACCCGTATTAAAAATGGTATAGGCCATGACGGCTGCAACCGTGATCCATGCCCCGATCCCGCCGGTCAGATGCATCGCAAACGTCGTCCCCAGAACCGCAAGCGCCACTACGGCCCCTGGCAACATCCGCAGAAGCAGCGTCCGCCGCCCCCAGGTATCGACGGCCCAACCCCCGAATACTGTCGCAAAAACCATGCCCACACCAACGGCCACAGAGGTCAGCAGGGCGGAATCCTGCCCGAAACCGGCATCGGCAAAAATCGTCGGCGCATAATACATGACGGCATTGATGCCCGTAAACTGACACAGGAGCGCAATACCCACAGAGGCCGTCAGCGCAGGCCGCACCCAGGGCTTCGCCAGTTCGGACCACGGCGCCTGCACATCGTGGTTTTCAATAATTTCCTCAAGCTCCCGGTCCGCCGCCTCATCGGACAGACGCACCCGCCGCAGAACTACCCTTGCTTCTTCGATCTGTCCGTTAAGAGCCAGCCATCGCGGGCTGTTGGGCAGGAACGCCATGCCCACGAACAGGATCAGCGCAGGCAGCATCCCGATCCCGAACATCAGCCGCCAACTCGAATCCCGCAGCAGATAGCCAGTCACGAAAGAACTCGTGATACCAAAAACCACCGCCAGCTGAAAACCAACAACAAGCCGTCCCCGACGTTCTGGCGGCGAGACTTCCGCGATATAGATCGGAACGATCTGCGACGCCGCGCCAATGGCCAGACCGAGGATCAGACGGGCAATAATCAGAACAGCCACACTTTGCGCCGAGGAAACAACCACTGTCCCCAGAAGGAACAGTGCCGCCGCGATCATAACCGTACGCCGGCGCCCGATCCGATCGGAGATACTCCCGGCCCCCAGGCATCCGATCAACGCTCCCAGGATGATGGCCGATGTCACGATTTCCGCCCCAAGCGTATCCAGATGAAACTGGTTGCGAAGCTGGAGCAGGGCAGAAGAGATGATGCCAGTATCATACCCGAACAACAGCCCGCCCGTTGCCGAAATGGTCGCAATGAAATTCGTCAGGGCATTTCCGCTCAACCGTCCGTGCGCGTTCCCGTTCTGCATCGTGAAACCTTCCACCGCGAAGCCGCAGACTATTATTCGTGAGACAATCTGCCTACGTTAACGCTCCACAACAGGAAAGTAACATCACAAAAGTTACAATTTTCGTTTTTATCGAGAAATTTCTCGTGTGCGATCCGGCACAGCCCTGAGACGGCAGACATGAAAAAACCCCCTTCCCATACAGAAAGGGGGTTCTGACGTTATTGCCGTCGGGAAATCCTGTCTTACGGCTGAACGATCCGCAGGATAAACGCCGTCAGGGTGTTGATGGCCTCCTGCTCCGGACGGTCCGCAGGCAGACGCAGTTCCGGCGATACCGGTGCCTCATAAGGCGCTGAAACGCCCGTAAACTCCGGGATTTTTCCCGAACGCGCCGCTGCATACAACCCTTTGGGGTCCCGCTTTTCGCAGGTCTCCAGCGGTGTATCGACGAAGACTTCATGGAAGTTCTCGCCCACGATCTGCCGTGCCTGCGCCCGGTCAGCTTCAAGCGGAGACACCAGCGCCACGATCACGACCTGTCCGCTCTCGGCCAGAATCTTCGCCACATGCGCCGCACGACGGATGTTTTCGCGACGGTCTTCCAGCGAGAATCCAAGATCGCTGCACAGCCCGGCCCGCAGCGTGTCCCCATCCAGAACGGTCGCGTTGATCGCCTGTTCCGAAAGCGCCAGTTCAGCCGCCCGCGCCACCGTACTCTTGCCAGACCCCGGCAGCCCCGTCAGCCAGAACACACCGCTCTTATGGCCTCGCGTCTGGACCTGACGGGCCGCAGACACACGGCTGGCTGTCGGATGAATGGCATGTGCGCCGTCCGCCAGTTCAGCCGGACCAATCAGCGGCGCGCCACCAACGATGCGCTGGTAACGATCCACCAGAACGCCACGCCCGTCGCCAAAGCCCGGCGCGAACGGATCGAACAGCACGGCATGGGACGCTGCCAGAGTGATTTCCGCAAACCCATCTGGCGGCACGCTGTCGCCTTCACGCAGGGTTAAATCTTCCAGATCGACCACGGCATCAATGGACGCCACCGTCACATCATGCTCGGCCGTCGCCAGACGCAGCGTAAAGCTCTCACCCACCCGCAGCGGCTCGCCGCGCAGCCAGAACAGGCGCGTGCGAATCCGGGCCGAACGCTCCGGCGCAGCAGCCTTGTCATCCGCCGGGAACAGCAGATCGCCCCGGTCTGGCACCAGATCCGGCTCCAGACGCAGCGCAATGGACTCGCCCGCACCTGCAACCGGAAGTTCCGGCGCATGCCAGCGGCAAACTTCCGCCACAGTCGCAACCTGCCCCTGCGCCCCGATGGCCAGACGGTCGCCCGCCCGCACCGTGCCGCGCTCGATCCGCCCCGCCACATAGCGCACACCGTCAAAGCGATAGACATCCTGCACCGGCATCCGGAACGGCAACGCAGCGCGCGATGCCGGCGGCGGCACATTGGCCAGAGCCTCCACCAGCGTCGGTCCCTTGTACCAAAGCGCCCGCTCGGAACGGCTGGCGATGTTATCGCCATCGCGTGCAGACGCAGGAACAACAGCCTCAACCTCGATTTCCAGACGGCCCAGAAGCTGGCGCACGTCGGACTCGACCTTGACGATCTTCGCCTCGTCAAAATCCAGCAGATCGGACTTGTTGAGCAGCACAATCACATGCCGGATGCCGATCAGACGCAGCAGCATCGCATGACGCCGCGTCTGCTCCTGCGCGCCTTCCTTGGCATCGACAACCAGCACAGCCGCTTCTGCATCGGCGGCCCCGGTAATCATGTTGCGCAGGAACTGGCGATGGCCCGGCGCATCGACGATCACGAATTCCCGCGATCCCAGACGGAACGGAATCCGCGTGGAATCAACCGTCACGCCCTGATCACGCTCGATCTGAAGGGAATCGAGCAGGAAGCTCCACTCCACCGCCAGACCACGCTTGCGGCTGCTCTCGACGATCTGCGCCAGCTTGCCGTCCTGAAGGCTGTCCGTGTCATACAGCAGACGCCCGATCAGCGAGGACTTACCGTGATCGACATGCCCGACGATGACGATGGGCGTTGCCGCAGCACGATGGGTCTCAGAATACTGTCCGGTCACGATATTGTCGCCCATTGTCACAGATACCCCGCCACACGCAGACGCTCGAACACATCTTCGGATTCATGATCCATCGCACGCCCCGCACGCTCGGACGTCCGGCTGGTTTCCAGTTCGGCAATCACTTCCGCCACCGTAGATGCATTGCTCTCTACGGGGAATGTAATGTCCTGATCGCCCAGCGAACGATACCGCTTGCCGTTCTTGGCAAAATACAGGTCCACCAGCGGAATGTTCTCGCGCTCGATGTAGCGCCAGATGTCAATCTCACGCCACGACAACAGCGGATGGACACGGATATGCATGCCGTCTTCATACGGCGTCGCATACTGGTCCCAGAACTCCGGCGGCTGATTGCGCACGTCCCAGCGATGCCCGGCACCGCGCGGACTGAACACACGCTCCTTCGCCCGCGTCGCCTGTTCGTCACGACGGATACCCGCAATAACGCCCCGCAGCTTGTGCTTCTCGATCATCGCAGCCAAACCAGCCGTCTTGCGCGCAGCAGACCGGGCAGCAGGCGGAAGCGACGGATCAATTTCCTCAACCGGCGGGCAGTAGCCCAGAAGCAGGTCGAGATCCCATTTCTTCGTATATTCGTCGCGGAACGCATACATTTCCGGGAATTTTTTCTCGGTATCGACATGCATGACCGGGAACGGCACACGCCCCATGAACGCCTTGCGCGCCAGCCACACCATCACATTGCTGTCCTTGCCCAGCGACCACAGCAGGGACAGGGGCTTCAGCTTGCGATAGGCCTCGCGCAAGATGAAAATGCTCTGGGCCTCAAGCTGGTCCAGATCATCCATGATGCGTGGTTGCGCCAAGCTTGTGGTGGTGGACTGATCCCGCGACAGGATCGGTGTCTGCGTCATTATCCGCTCCGTAGTCATGCCGGCCTGTGAATGCCGCATTCCGTCTTGGCCAGACCGGCCCACCGGCCCGCCCGTCCATCTTCACCATCCTTGACCGCCCTTGTGCACGGAGCACAACCGATCGAGGTGTAACCTTTTGCAACCAGGGGATGCCGCGGCAGATCCCGGCGCCGCATCTGCGCCTCAATCTGCGCCGGCCCCCACCCCGCAAGCGGGTTGAGCTTCACACTGCCATCAGGCTGCGGATCAACCAGCGGCAGCGCGGCCCGCGTCGCGGACTGACTGCGCTTGCGCCCCGTGATCCAGACATCGAAATCCGGCAGCACCAGATCCAGCGGCTCAACCTTGCGCAACGCACAGCACGCATCCGGGTCGAAATCTGCGAGCTGATCCTGTGGATCGCGATCATGCAGTTCTTTGGGGGTAGGCGCGAGACTTCTCACGTCCGAAAGACCAAGCCTTCGGGAAAGCCTATCACGATAATCCAGCGTTTCCGGGAAATGCCGCTTCGTATCCAAAAAGAAGACCGGAACCGAAGGATCAATCTGCGCCACAAGATCCAGCAGAACAGCCGACTCCGCCCCGAAAGACGAAATGACGGCCACACGCCCCCGCAGCAGATCCAGAGTCTCCTTCAGGACCTGCTCTTCCGGGAGTTGGCGAAGGTGATCCAATTCCGTCTGCAAGAGAGGCATGTACTGCACCTAACCGTGTCCAGATCAGTCATGCCAGTTGCACGGCACGCCCGAGACATAGGCGCATCATTCATAAAAATAAACTATTTTGTTTGATATAACTTTTTTGTTTAGTTGTTACGTCGCGCTGAACGCACGTCTTTTCAGCGAAATCTCCGCCGTAGAGGCGCAGTATATCGCCAGGCCGCGAACTGCTTTAGTCGAGTCATTCCCGAAAGACCCCTCAGACGCTCCCTCCAGCTCGAACCGTCCAGAGGGGATTCATCACGTAAAACACGAGACACTTCTATCGGCTCCACTTCCCTCTGCCGGGCCGCCGCAGATCCTGGCAGCGGATCCGCCACCTCGCGCGCCATGCGCTCCCAACTTTCCACACGCAGGCGGACATCCGGCTCAACCCGAAAAAACACTCCGAATTCAAACCCCGGTGGCGCCGTATCCTCAAACCCCGCGCAGGCCAGATCCAGCACATTGTTCCGCACCAGCGGAATCATCAGTTCCGCAAGATGGCGCGGGGTGAACACCCAGCAATGCACATCCACATAATGTGACGGATTAGCCAGCGCAGGACGCACCCAGTCCAGCGCCTCCTCAAAGGAAAACTGCGCCGTCATGTCACCGGGCGCACTCAGCCCCTCGTAAAAATCCTGACATTGCACCTCGGAATCGCGCACCTTATTCAGCGCGAAATCGAGAATGTCACGTGCATCCGGCGTACGCCGCTTCTGAAGCCATGCAACCAGCAGATCTGCCAGCCGGGTCGGTGGCCGCAGCGCATCAAAAGAAAAACGGGCATCGGGCAGCATCAGGCGAATTTCGCCCTCCGCCGACAATACTTCGGAGGCCTCGGCCAGCCAGCCGATCAAATCCGGAACATGCTCGCCCACATGAGACGCCACGATCAGATCAAACGATCCATCCACACAGTCCTTCAGAGGACGATCAAGCCAGACGATATCTACCGGAGCCAGATTGTCAGGGGTCACAGCCGGGTCCCACGCGAACTGACGCAGCAGTCCTTCCGTATCGACCCGGTCCGCATAAAGAACCTGACACTCTTCCCGCGTCAGAACCGGCGTCGTCAGCGCCCCGATTTCCAGGCAGCGGGCCTGAGTGAAATCAATGCCGCGCCGCAGGGCCGTCTGACGTTTGCGGAAAATTTCTGGCACGGAACCTCGATATCTGGACAGAAACCTGACGCAACATCCCCGAAAATACGGGATGCGACTGTCTGGAAGGCTATAGGGAGACGGTTAAAAATCTGTCAATGCCGACACAGACACAGCCTCCTCAAGGAAAAATAGCTCCACGCACCACATAATAGCACAATTCGCCATTATAGCCTCTACGAGACACCGTTTCGAAAACCTGAAAATCCCTCTGAACGCAATCTGGCATGATTTATGCATCATGGAATTCCATGGACATGCTCTCACCCTTTTGCACCCAGCGCCTTGCGGGCTTCCTTGTCCGCCAGACCGTGCAGTCGCAGATGATGGCGGAACTGGTAGTAGGTCAGACCGAGCAGCTCGGCCGCGCGCCGCTGACTGAACTGCGCCTCGCGCAGGGCGGCTTCCAGAAGACTGCGTTCATGCGCCCGGACATCCGCCCCGAAATCCCGCGGAAATGTCAGCACCTCGCCTGTGCCCACACTTACCGCAGGAACAGCAGCCGGAGCGGCCATGCCCAGCCAGTCCGGCGTCACAAACGGATCCAGTACAATCTCGTCCAGCGCCTTTTCCGGACGGTCCATCCGATAAACACTACGCTCGACCACGTTACGCAGCTCGCGCACATTGCCCGGCCAGTCATACGCCTGCAAACGCGCCAGCGCCCGGTTCGTAAAGCCCGCAAAAACCTTTCGCCCCAGTTCTGCGCTCATGCGGGTGGCAAAGTGTCCGGCGAGCAGCGGGATATCCTCCGGACGAGCGCGCAGCGGTGGAATATTCACGACATCGAATGCCAGCCGATCCAGCAAATCCGCCCGAAAGCGCCCTTCCTGCGCCATGACTGGCAGATCGGCATTGGTCGCCCCAATCAGCCGCACGTCCACACGGATGGTTTCGCTGCCCCCCACACGCTCGAAACTGCCATACTCGATCACTCGCAGCAGCTTTTCCTGCACAGCCTGGGACGCGGTGCCGATCTCATCGAGAAACATCGTTCCCCCATCCGCCCGCTCGAAGCGGGAAAGGCGGCGCTTCTGCGCGCCTGTAAAAGCACCCGCCTCATGGCCGAACAGTTCACTATCCAAAAGCGCCTCAGGCAGGGCCGCACAGTTAAGCTTCACCAGCGGTCGGTCCCAGCGGTCCGACAACAGGGCCAGACGCGCGGCTACCAGTTCTTTGCCCGTCCCGCGCTCGCCGATCACGAGAACCGGGCGTTTCAGGGGCGCAAGTCTGGAGACCTGATCCAGCATCTCCAGAAATGCCGGAGCCCGCCCGATCGGGGTCGGCACCTCATCCATATCGGTGCTTCTCGCCATTTTCTGGTCTCTCACGCCCTGTTTCGATCTTCAGTTCATAACACTCTCAAAACAGCATCGCTGACAAGGGCAGGCATTCTGTCCTAAGTCTCTCTCACAGGAAGGAAAGCATCATGGGTATTTTCTCTCGCCTCGCTGATATCGTGAACTCTAATCTCAATGCGATTCTCGCCACCGCCGAAGACCCGCAGAAAATGATCCGCCTGGTCATTCAGGAAATGGAAGACACGCTGGTCGAAGTCCGCAGTCAGGCCGTCCGGACGATCGCCGAACGTAAGCAGCTTGAGCGTCGCGTCCGCACCATGATGCACGAAGAAGACGAGTGGCACCGCAAAGCCGGCCTCGCCATCGAGCGAGGTCGTGACGATCTGGCGAAAGCCGCCCTCGCTGCCCGTCACAGCGTCGAACAGTCCCGCGAGGCACTGGAGCAGCAGATCGCCCAGATTTCCGACGGGCTGGACCAGCAGAACGATGACATCTCCAAGCTGCAAGCCAAGCTTGCGGATGCCAAATCCCGCGAAAAGGCACTCTCCATCCGCGCACGGACCGCACAGGGCCGCCTGAAAACCCGCGAGAAGCTCTATGACACCCGCATCGACGACACGCTGAACCGATTCGATCAGGTGGAACGCGCTCTTGATGAACTGGAAGGCAAGGCCGAAGCGTATGATCTGGGCCGCCGCACGGGACACCCGACACTTCAGGAGGAACTCGCAGCACTTGAAACCGATGCTGTCGTGGAAAACGAGTTCGAAGCCCTCAAGCGCCGTGTTGCCGAAAAGAAAAATGCAGTCTGATCCCCGCACCAGACAGGAAAGGCCCACGGCATGAGTTCGGACAATCTGGCGCTTCTCATCCCCATCATCGCCATCATCGCGTGGTCGGTAACCAGCATGGTCAAGCACACGACGCGCCAGTCCGATCGCGCCAGCCAGCCCGATCCCACGCTTCAGGCCGCCCTGACACAGGCCGAAGCGCATGCTACGCGTCTGGAAGAAAGGATCGACCAGCTCGAACGTATCCTCGATGAGGATATCCCGGGCTGGAGAGCAAGGAACGCACGATGACACGCCGCCCCGTCTTCTTTTCCACCCCCCGCCCGGTGCTTCTGGTCCTGCTGGCGGGAGTGGCCCTGCTGGCGCCGGCGGCTCATGCCGCACGGATGACCCTGTCCGGAGAAGACCTGGACCTGTCCGTTCCCTGCACCGGACAGGTCAGGGTCGTGGTCGATCCCGCCATGAAGGACGGGGCGACCCTTGATTCAAGCAGCATGACCCAGGTCGCAATGCACACCGGCAAGGAAGAGGCGCAGAGCCGCATTTCCATTGCAACAAAAGCCTGCGCGCCGAACGGAAAGCTGACGATCAGCATTTCTCCCAACACCGGCCTGACCATCCATGACAGCCACGACACGCATTTCGTCATCACGGGAACGCTCGCTTCCCTGGATGCCAGCCTCGATTCCACGACCATGGACATTGAGGACACTCAGTCGCTGGACCTGAACATGCAGGGGGCCTCCAGCGTCCATATCAAGTCACTGGAACGCGCAGCGCAGATCGTGGCGTCGGGAACCTCGACCCTGACGGCCGACACCGTGCAACTCACGGCCCTTTCGGCGCAGCTAACTCAGAATGCGGCCATGACTCTTTCCGGCAGCAGCATTGACGCCCTGACTCTGGTGACGGCCGATCAGGCAAGCGCCACCATTCTGGGTCATGCAACTGTTGCGACCGTCGCGGCCAACGGGACGGGTGAGGTCAATATCGAAACGGTTTCCGGACCGATGGTACGCTCGGGCAAAGGCACCGTACGTGTCGGCGCACAGAACGGCGTAATCTATCGCCCGACATCACCGCCCCCTGCTCCACTACCTGTCCCCACGACACCTGCTCCCCTGCCGTCCACTCCGGTTCAGGCTCCTGCAACGAGAACGGAAGCGACCGCAACTGTCCCTGCACCAATCGTGCCGGCGCCTGCACCGATCCCCGCACCGACGGTGCCGTCCGCACCTGAAAGCCCGACCGTACCACAGGCCCCCATCGTCACGCCTTCCGCGAAAGCCGCGCAGTCAGACAACGCACCGGTTGTAACTTCCCCAGCCGCAAACACGCCCGTTACGGCGACGCCTACAACATCCGCCAGTGCATCCACGCCGATCACGGCACCGCAGACCGCATCGCCAACCGCCCCCCAGACGTCACCTGCGCCACAGGACAGCAAAACGCCTGCAAAGCCGATCATCACGCCCGCGCCTGAAAGCACGCCAGCTCCCACCACCCCGGCGCCTGCAACCCCGACACTGGTCACTCCAGCACCGGCAAACCCCGCAACGGTCACGCCCCCGGCTGCCGGAAACCACTCACAGGGAGAATAAGACATGCGCCAGCCTCTGCCTGCACGTCTTGCCCTGATTGCGCTTCTGGGATGCGGCATCGCAGCCCTTCCGGGCTCGGCTCGCGCAGAGCCGGCGATCATGGCACCGCAGCCCCCTACTCCCCCCGTGCCGCCTTCACTGCAAGCTCCGTTGACGGCTTCCGGAACACTTGTGATTCCCGCGACATGCCTGGACCGCATGTCCGTCGTGGGTGGAGAAGACACCCATATCGTTTCGGGAAGCGGCCGCCTGAATAAGCACGGCGACCGGTTGACCTTCACGACATCCGCACAGGACTGCTCAACACAGGACAATGCCGTCATCATGGTCCCGGCCCAGACCGGTATCGAAATCCTGTCTCCCCGGAATAACCTGACGACGTATCGCATCAGCGGCGTCAATGGTGAGGTGACGGCCGTCACAGGACGAGGCGATTTGGAAGTCGATCAGGCCGTTGGTCTGACCCTGAACATGGAAGGTTCGGGAACGGTCTCAATCCGACACGTCACGGGTCGGCTGACCGTACAGAACCTTGCCAGTGGTGACCTGCATATCGACAGCATCACCGCCACCAGTGCGAACCTGACAGCCATGTCCTCGGGCGACATCCGGATCGGCCAGGGCGATACGGATGTCCTGACAGTCCGGGATTATGGCTCGTCCGACATCGTACTGAACACCCGCACGCGCGATGCAGATGTGACGCTCATGGGCAGCGGTGACATCACGCTTCAGAAAGTGAGCGAGACGCTGAAGAAGCGCCCGCTCGGTTCCGGCACAATCTCCGTTACCGAAAGCACGGGCGCACGGATCACGACCTCAACAACACCCGATTCATCGGCGATCCTGTCCGATACGGCGCGAAAGGTCTTTAACAGCTTCCATATTCAGCTCGGGAATTCGGATGAGGATTCCGAATCCTCTGTCCATACCCGGCATCACTTCGGCGGCCACGGACTGATCGGGCTTCTGCTGAAAATTGCCCTGACCGTCTGGGCCGTGCGTCTCTTCCGGCGCTATCGCCGAACAGGCGTCCTGCCGTTCAGGAGCGCTCTGGACAAAGCTGCCGCAGGATATGCCGAAGGCATGCGAAGCTGGTCCCTGCACCGCACCGGCTGGCGGAACACTCCGGCTGCCACCGCCACGACCGTGGTGCGTGATACCGTGACGGGTTTCCGCCGCCAGAAACCGGAACAGGCCGAGGACTTCTCCCGCTCCGTGCCGCCGGGTCATCCGCTGGCACGGCTTCAGGACCGACTGGTCCGGATGGAACGCCGGCTCGGTCTGATGGAGCAATTCGTCACATCACCCGATTTCAGTCTGGAAAGACAATTCCGGGACCTTGAGCGGGCTGACGGACGCCGCGCCTGAACCACCCGGGGCAGAGGATGCGAACGACGGAAACTTTGACGTCAGGATGCTGGCAGGGTAGGGGCTGAAGGGTGAATGCCGTTCTTGACCCCATAGCGGCCCTTGGCCGTGCCGCTCTCGGCCTTATCAAGCAGGCAGGTGCTCTCGCCCTGTTCGCGCTGGAGGCTCTGTCACATCTGGTGCGACCGCCCTTTTATTGGCGGATTTTCTTCTCCAGCCTGATCGAGACGGGGTTCTTCTCCCTGCCCGTCGTAGCCCTCACCGCCCTGTTTTCGGGGGCAGTGATCGCGCTTCAGTCCTATGTGGGCTTCGGGCAGTATCACATTCAAAGCGCCATTGCCGGGATCGTCGTCCTGGCCGTGACCCGCGAGCTTGGCCCGGTTCTGGCCGGGCTGATGGTCGCCGGACGCGTGGGCGCGGCTATGTCTGCGCAGATCGGCACCATGCGCGTGACCGACCAGATCGACGCGCTCACCACGCTGTCCACCGATCCGATGAAATATCTCGTGACGCCGCGCCTTCTGGCTGGGACGCTCGCGCTTCCCTGTCTTGTGCTGGTGGCAGATATTCTGGGCGTGATGGGCGGTTTCACAGTCTCGGTGGCCAAGCTCGGCTTCTCGCCCTCGACTTACATCACGGCCACGCTGGACTCGCTGAAGACGATGGATGTCGTCGTGGGCCTCGTCAAAGCGGCAGTGTTCGGATTTCTGATCGCGCTTCTGGGTTGCTACAACGGCTATAACAGCCGGGGAGGCGCAGAGGGCGTAGGCTCGGCCACGACAGCCGCTGTTGTGGGCGCATCCATCCTGCTGCTGCTGTTCGATTATCTCCTGACGGACCTGTTCTTCTCACAATGAGCACTCCCCTAAGCACTCCTAAGATCCGCATCCGGGGCCTGCACAAGGCTTTCGGCTCCAAGATCGTGCTCGATGGCGTGGACCTCGATGTCGAGGCCGGCACGTCCATGGTCATCATTGGCGGGTCCGGCTCCGGCAAATCCGTCCTGCTGCGCTGCATCCTCGGCCTGATCGAACCTGACGCCGGTAGCATCGAGATCGATGGTGAAAACCTCCTGACGGCTTCGCGCTCCCGGCAGGACGCCCTGCGCCGGCAGATCGGGATGCTGTTCCAGAACGCTGCCCTGTTCGACAGCATGAGCGTCGGCGAGAACGTGGCTTTCGGCATCCGAGCCAAACATTCCGACCGCAGCGGCGCCCCCCCGTCCCGCGCGCAGGCGCTCCAGATGGCTGGTGACCTGCTCAAACAGGTCGGGCTGGACCCGTCCGTTGGCGATCTGAGCCCATCCGAACTTTCGGGGGGCATGCAGAAGCGTGTTGGTCTGGCCCGCGCCATTGCGGGCAATCCCAACATCATGTTCTTCGACGAGCCCACGACCGGGCTGGACCCGATTATGGGCGCCGTCATCGACGGGCTGATCGTGGACTGCGTACAGAAGCTCGGCTCCACCGCCATTGCCATCACCCATGACATGGCCTCGGCCCAGCGGATCGGGAACCGTGCGGCCATGCTCTATCGCGGACAGCTGATCTGGCAGGGGGACGCCTCCGAACTCATGAATTCCGGCAATGCCATGGTCGATCAATTCACCCATGGCCGACGCGAAGGCCCCATCACCATGGAGCTGCGCAAATGAGCCTCCTGCCCCGTTTCCCAAAAACCGATCCTATCGTCTGGAAGCGCATCGGGCTGAGCTATCTGATCGCCCTGCCACTGCTGTTCATCATGTTCCGTAACCCGCCAGCTCATCCGAACATGCTGATCCAGCTACTGGGCTTTCTGCTCATCATCATGGTGTCCCGCATTCTGGCACGCCTGATCCTGCGGACCGGCAAGTAGGCATCCGGGATCTACCCGGAGTCGGCAGGGATCTTGATCCCTTCTGGATCAACATCTAGGCGCTCCCTATATCGGGGGGTGCTCCGTTCCTGCCTGCAAAGTGAGATCTGCCTTGGCCAAAAAGCCGACCACGCGATATGTCTGCCAGAACTGTGGCGCCACCTATCCGAAATGGAATGGCCGATGCGAAGCCTGCGGTGAGTGGAACACGCTGGTCGAGGAAACGGTTGAACCCACGGCCCGCAAAACCGGAAAACTAAGTTCCGGGCGTCTCCAGACAGTCCGGCTGGATGGCGAAACCCGTCCGCCCCCGCGCATCACGACCAGCATTGCCGAACTGGACCGTGTTTTGGGCGGCGGTCTCGTCCCGGCTTCCGTTGTGCTGGTTGGTGGTGACCCGGGCATCGGCAAGTCCACGCTGATGCTCCAGACGACCTGCGCTCTGGCGCGGTCGGGGCATCGCGTCCTGTATGTCTCGGGCGAAGAATCGGTGGACCAGATCCGCATACGCGCCCAGCGACTAGGGCTGGACCGCGACCCGAAAATGCTGGACTCGCTGGATCTCGCGGCTTCGATCAATGTCGGCGAGATTGTGGGCTCACTTGAGCAGGACAGGGCCCATACGGTCGTGGTGATCGACTCCATCCAGACGATGTGGCTGGAAAGCGTGGAAAGCTCTCCGGGTTCGGTCTCACAGGTCCGGGCGAGTGCGTTTGAGCTGATCCGACTGGCCAAAACGCTCGGCTTCGCACTGATCCTGATCGGGCACGTTACGAAAGAAGGGTCCCTCGCAGGGCCACGCGTGCTGGAACACATGGTCGATGCGGTCATGTATTTCGAAGGCGACCGCGGACATCAGTTCCGCATCCTGCGCGCGGCCAAGAACCGCTTCGGCGCGACGGACGAGATCGGCGTCTTTGCCATGACCGATATCGGCCTGACCGAAGTCCCCAACCCGTCTGCGCTATTCCTCGCGGAACGACGCGGCAATATCGCGGGGTCAGCCGTGTTTGCCGGGCTGGAAGGTACGCGCCCCGTCCTGCTGGAGATTCAGGCTCTGCTGTCACCAAAAGCAGGCGATGGCGCACCCCGCCGTGCGGTTGTGGGCTGGGACACCTCACGACTGAACATGCTTCTGGCCGTGCTCGATTCCCGCTGCGGGCTCAAACTCGCCAATATGGATGTCTATCTCAACATCGCCGGCGGGCTGCGGGTCAACGAACCAGCGGCTGATATGGCTGTGGCGGCGGCACTTGTCTCCGCAGCCACGGGCACACCCACATCCCCCAACGCCGCCTATTTTGGCGAGGTGGGCCTGTCGGGTGAGATCCGACAGGTCAGTCAGGCCGATCTACGCCTGAAGGAAGTGGCCAAACTGGGCTTTGGCGAAGCAATCCTGCCCCGACGCGTTTCGGCAGCCTCAGCCCGGGTCAAACCACCCGCAGGACTGAAACTGCGTGAGATCGGACATCTGACGGACCTGGTCGGACTGTTTGCCGACAAAGACACATAACGCACAAATTTTTGCTTTTCCTGTGCTTAAAGACGAGTTTTTAACGTTTTATTTTCGACACTCACAAAGTCTCTCAGGATATATTTGCGTATATTCTGCGTCTCTTGAGTAAAACTCCCGTATCATCTTTCATGGGAATACTTCCGGAGACCCTCTAAAATTCCGGCGGGATCCTCATGATGGCGTCTAATGATTATTCAGCAAGCAGTAGCACCCAGCAAACCATCAGCAGTGGACAGTCCGCCACCTTTCCCACCGACACTTCGATAACATCCATCCTTGTTCAGGACGGCGGAACAGCGACCATTGAAGGGGCCGTCAACAGTGTCAGCCTAACGGACGGTCGGGAAGTCACAACGGTTTCCGTCACGGGAGCAGCTATTACCAGCGGTGGCACCATTCAAAACTTGTCGATCGGCAACAACCGCATTGCCCTTATAGAGAATGGTGCAACTGTATTTTCTGCGACGGTTGTGGGCGGAACAGAACTAGTCTCCGGCTCAGCGCTGCATACCTTGGTCGAAGGCGCTCCGGACCAGATCTCGCAGAGCGCCCATCAGGGCACCCAGATTGTCCAGTCGGGTGGTATGGCGATCGATACAACGATTTCGGCAGACTACGATTACTTCACACAGTATCCGGTTATGTCTGGCCCACGTCAGGCGGAACAGATCATTGAGGCTGGAGGCTCCGCACAGGGGACGATCCTGACAGGAACTCCTTTCGTCACCAGCGGGGACCCTCTCTCCCCGCTCGATATAGTAAATTCAAGAAGCTATGCCTCAGCCATCCAGACGGTGGAAAGCGGCGGTTCTATCAGCGGCACGACAATCAATGGCGGCGGTTTTTCCACCATTCAAAGCGGCGCTACAGCCACCGATACAACCCTGGATGGAACTTCCATTCAGGTCGTCCAGCAAAACTGGCCTTTTACGACGGCAACCGTTCCGTGTTTCGGCGAACAGATCGTCAATGGTGCAACCTACAACGTTACAGTCGAAGATAACGGCATCCTGATTGTCGGCGGCTCCGCCAGTACAGTGGCCATTTCAAGCGGCGGCGAAGTCTCGGCTCTCAGCGGAAGCACCCTTTCCGACATCTCGGTCAACAACGGTGGCACGATTTCCATTGAGAGCGGGACCACTATTGAGAACCCGGTACAGGTCGAAACCGGGGCAGCCTTCGTTTTCGCTGGAGTAGACAACTCATATTCCAACGTCTCCGGCACGGTTGTACCCGAAACCGTGCAGTCGGGAGACACGCCCCAGGCCATGCTGGAAGTGTTATCCGCCGGGACGGTCATCGAAGAGGTGGAAATCGCAGGAGATTTCACATCCCCGCTCTACTTCACGCGTGCGGCATCTGGAAATTACCTCGAAATGGGTTTCGGAACGCCCTGTTACTGCCCCGGAACCCTGATTGCGACGCCGGACGGGGAGCGACCGGTGGAAGATCTGGAAATCGGCGATCCCGTCCTGACTGCGGATGGTCAGATCCGCCCGGTACACTGGATCGGGCGCCGCGCCTATGATCCCCTCTTCGCCTATGGCAACCGCGACGTCCTGCCGATCCTGATCCGGGCCGGAGCCCTAACGAACGGGCTGCCCCGACGGGACCTGATGATCTCCCCTCTGCATGCCATGTTCATCGACGGGTTCCTGGTCCCCGCTCTTCATCTCGTGAACGGCACATCGATTATCCAGATCGAACGTCCGGAGACGATCCGCTACATTCATATCGAACTTGAAAGCCATGATCTTCTGCTGGCAGAAGGCGCGCCATCTGAAAGTTTTCTCGACGATGGATCGCGTGGCATGTTCCACAATGCCGGAGAGTACAGGACCCTTTACCCTGACGCGCCAGACCGGACGCCCCGGTACTGTGCTCCCCGCCTCGAAGGGGGGGGCGAACTGGAAGCCATCCACCGCCGTCTCTGTTCTTCTGCTCCAGCCCATGACGATAGGGCTCCGACCGGCGCAGCGGCCTGAACCTTAGGAAACCCTGCACCTTGACCGTCTCCCTTGTCGGCTATGTCGATGTCTGTAACCGCGACCAGTTTGCCGGATGGGCCCTCGAACCAGCGTGTCCGGACATGCCGGTCCGTATTCAGGTCCATGTTGACGGCGAACTGGTGGACGAAGTCGATGCTGATCATTTCAGGGCCGATCTGCACGGCGAGGAATGGCACGGAAACCACGCCTTTCAGAAAGTCTGGCCGGTTCCGCTACCGCATGAAGGCGCGCTGGTCGAATTCACCGATACACGGGAAGGCCGCCCACTGACCGGTTCGCCGGTCCGCATCCCGCCCCTGCCCTCATCGCTGGTGGGCGCGTTCGACGTGGCGGATCGGTATCACATTGCAGGGTGGGTTCGGGATGAGGTCTGCCTGGACCGGACCGTCTGGCTGACGGTCCGGGTGGACGGACAACCCGCCGGACGCATCGCCGCCAACCGTTTCCGTGCGGACCTGCGGGACGCAGGTTTTGGAACAGGACGGCATGGTTTCCATCATGTGTTTTCATCCCCGATCGATCCGCTAACGGATCACGTAATCGAACTCCGACATGGCGAGGAGCGTTTCGGCACACCCTTCACAATCCCGGGCACAGCCAGCCTGTCTGCGGATCTGAAAACCCATTTTTCCGGTATTTTGCGCGGACTGGATGCGCCACGGGAACGGGCGGACGCCCTGACATTCCTCGTAAACGAAGCCGAGCGCCTCAGGATACGGGACGCCGCAGAATTGACAGCGATACGTGAGCGCGAAGAGGTCCGGCAGGCACAGCGTCTTCACCTCACGGAAGCAGACAACACCGATCCGGCGCAGACGATCGCCCCACGTCCCGTCGCCCTCTTCATTGATGACCGCGCTCCCGATCCCGAGCGGGATGCCGGTTCGGTCGCAATCCTGTCCCATATCCATACTATCCGGAATCTCGGTTACCGGTGCTGCTTCATGGCTTCCCGCCTCTCTCCGGACGAAAAGGACCGCATGCGGCTGGAGCAGCAAGGCATCGAATGTCTGATGCCGCCTGTCTTTCCGTGTCCGGAAGAAGCGCTCCGGCAACTCGGAAGCGGGCTTGAGGTGGTCTATCTGCACCGCCTCAACAATGCGGAAAGCTATTCCGCCCTGATCCGCGCCTTCGCACCGACTGCCACACTGATCTGGAGCGTGGCCGATCTGGCCTCCCTGCGTCTGCACCGTCAGGCCGCTGTCGAATCCCGGCCCGAACTCGACCGGTTCGCCAGCCGTCTGGAAGTCCGGGAAAACATGTGCGCCTGGCTGGCGGATTTTGTTCTGACGCATTCTGCCATCGAGGCGCAGCGCCTCTCACGGACCGTGCCCACGGCCAATGTCCATGTCGTGCCCTGGGCCGTGCCGGTCTCTTCCCGACGGCGTCGACCGCCAGAATCTCCCGTCATCGCCTTCGTGGGGCATTTCGCCCATGATCCCAATCTGGACGCAGCAAAATGGCTCGTCCTGACGATCATGCCGCGCCTACGCCAGGTCATTCCAGGCCTGCGCTGCCGCCTGATCGGAAGTGCCATGCCCCATGCCGTCCATACGCTGTCGGCGGAAGATGTGGAGATCATGGGCATCGTTCCGAACCTTCAGGACGCTTTGGCCGACGTTTCCGTCTGTGTGGCGCCGCTTCGTTTCGGTGCCGGGATCAAGGGCAAGGTGCTTGAATCCTGGGCCATCGGGCTGCCCGTCGTCATGACCCCGATCGCGGCCGAAGGTCTGGTGGACCCGGCCAGCCCGACATGGCGCACTACCATCGCAGATACGCCCTCCGACTTCGCAGAACGGATTGCCAATTTTCTAGACCCTACAACAGGCCGAAAACAGGTCCGGGCTGGACGACGGCTCCTGAAAACCCGTTTCTCGGAACAGGCCGTTATCGCCGCCCTTTCCCCCATCCTGCCAGCGATCTTTCCGGCAACAGAATCTGACCCGCCCGTCCTGAACTAAGACGCCTCAGAACCGGAACACGACATTGGACTGCGCATAGCTTCCACTTTTGCCGCCCGCCGCGTGAAGCCCATTCGAGGCCATGAAACGTGCACCATAGATCTGCCAGGTCAGGTGCCGGTTGAGCTGGAGCTTGAGGGACGCCTGTGGCACCACACCGATATAGCCGCCGTGATAGGTTTTCGAGAATGTATATGGGCCGGACGAGTTCCAGATCGCACCGTCCGCGTTCTCACGCCACATAAACGGCACCTTGAACTGAATACTCGCAAAACCTTTCCAGGGCGTAACTCTGAAAACAGGTGAAACACTGACGAGATTGGACGGCTGGATATAGGTTGTGGTGTCCAGATAATTCGTCTGAGGATTAAAGGGCGCCATATAGGTCTGGACCGGGCCGTCCGTTCCGTTGGCGCCACCGGAATACAGATCAGCCTGCACGCCGATGAACGGATGGAGAGGCGAGGGCGTATGGCGGTATCCCACGATCGTATTGACCGAATAGGCCTGAACGGCACTCTTGTGCTCGCTCCCGGATTTCTGGAACGTCCCGTCCTGATAAAGCCCGCCAAACGAATATTCGAAGGACGCAGCGGTGCCGTACCAGCGGAAACCCACATTCCCACGTGAGGACGTCCCCTTCAGAGAGCCCGATGCGAGCGGTACGACTGACAGGCTGCCGCCATAGCGGTATCCGTAATAGAAGATGTCCAGAAACGAGTGGACCGTCTCACTACCGATCGAGAACTGCGGCACCAAGGCCGTGATGTCGCCGCCATACAGGCGCGTGTTATCATCTTCCGTATCGTGAAACATTAGTGTCGCGTCCGTTTTGGTCTGGACAAAATCGAATGCATCCACGCGAATATTGGGCCAGATTGCATAAATCCGGCCACCATTCCACGATAGCGGCACATTGGGCGTTTCGCGGTTATACAAAACATACGACGGCGCATCGAGGAACTGCTGACGGCCAAACATGAAGCCGGTCCGGGCACCGGCCAGCTTGCCCTTGAACTCGATGAAAGCCTGCTGAAGATCCAGCCGCTTGCGATACGTCGTGTTGTATCCAAACCCCTTCCAGCCAGCCGCATCAGCATTGATGAGCTGACCGAACAGCCGGACATGTTCACCTAAATGCAGATCCGCGCCATACAGGTTCCTGACGCCGAAACGGCCGGAATTACTGCCGCCTTTCTTTCCCAGAAAAGGCGTCTCTTCGTACCAGTTACGCAGCCGCGTCTCGCCGGAAAAGGACAGCCAGATCGTCTTTGCATCATTCAGGGCGATAAACTTGAGCGGATCGAACGGATCATCACGTCGGCTTTTGTCCCGCAGAAAGCTCCAGTCTTCCGCCCAGGGCGCCACACCATAACGACCCACCGGCCCAAAGCCCGATGATTCTCCGTTACCATAGCTGAACGCGCCCCACGGGCCCTGCCGTCCCTGTGGCGCGTGGTTCTGGCTGGCCACGACACGGCGCGGCTGCCCCACGACACCGGCATGAGGATAGTTCTGGATGGGCGGACGTTCCGTGGACGGAACATGGATCCATTCCTCCGTCTGCGGGACAGGCGTCTGCGTCACTGACATGGCAGATGACGAGGACTGAGCCGCCACAGCCATACACGGTACGCAGACTTCAAGCACCATCAGGGCAAGAAGGAACCGGCTCCGGTATGAACGATGACGTGGCATGCCCTGAAAACTCCTAACGGGGTTCGCAAAACATTAGACAGAGCCATAAAAACATCAATCATAATGGTTTTAAATAATTTATACTATTTATTTTAGTTCTTAATCAGGCTGCGTGATGTCCATCTGCCCACGCGTCAGATCCCGCAGCCAGTCTGTGATAGCGTCCACTTCTTCGACAGGCACAGCGAGCGTTATCCAGGCGCCTTCCCCATCGAAATCACATTCCAGACGCGCCGCACGCCAACTCTCGATCTTCGATTCCACCATCGCAAAGCTGGAAAACGGACAGTGAAACCGCAGCTTTGCGGTTTCAATCCGCTCGATCCGGCCCGCTTCCCGCAGACAGGCCGACGCCGCGCCTCCATAGGCCCGGACAAGCCCCCCGGCCCCGAGCTGCACGCCGCCATACCAACGCGTGACCACGATCATGACATTGTCGAAATCCTGCCCTTCGATGGCAGACAGAATAGGCCGCCCCGCCGTGCCCCCCGGCTCTCCGTCATCGCTGCACCGGAAACGCTGACCGGTTTTGAAGGCCCAGCAATTATGGGTCGCATCGAGAACAGCCACTTCGCGAAAGAAGGCCATGGCGGCGGCTTCGTCTTCCACAGGAGCTGCGGAAGCCCGGAAAACACTGTTCTTAATCACACTTTCGTAGGTCGCGAGGCCGGGCAAAGTCCATGTCATGGCTTTCCTTCTGCATCAGGATCGCTGAAATGTCAGGGTGGGGTAGGGAAACGCTGCCCGTTCTGTTAAGGGTAGGCCCCATGTTTTCGGATCTGACCGGTCGGCTCAATGCCGTCTGCGCGCGTCGTGCGCCCCTTGTTCTGGCGCTGTTCGCACTGCTCTGCGCCGCCAGCGTTGCCCTGAGTGTCACACGCATCAGTGTGACCACTGACACGAGCAAAATGTTTGCCAACAGTCTGCCGTGGAAAAAGCGGAGCATGGAGCTGACGCGCCTGTTCCCTCAGGACAGCAACCAGCTTGTTGCCATCCTCGACAGCCGCATTCCCGAACAGGGACGCATGGCGGCGCGACAGCTCGCCGCGACGCTCAGTCAGGACCACACGCATTTCAAGACGGTCAGCCTGCCCGGCGACAACGCCTTCTATAACAGCCACGGCTTCCTGTTCCTCGACACGAAGGATCTGGAGCCGCTACTGGATTCGATCGTCTCTGCCCAGCCTTTCCTCGGCACACTCGCCGCCGATCCATCTGCACGCGGCCTGTTCGGCGCTCTGGGCCTGATCGGTGAGGGCATCAAGGCCGGTCAGGGCATCCCCAGCGGCTTTAACGGCGCTCTGGACGGCTTCGCAACCTCCCTGACACAGGCCGCAGACGGTCATCCGCAGGATATGTCCTGGCAGAATCTTCTGATCGGCAAGCTGGCGGAACTGGGCTCACGCTACGAGTTCGTCGTCACGCAGCCAAAACTTGACTACAGTTCCTTCCAGCCGGGCGAAGGCGCCACGACCGCCATGCGCCAGGCGATCAACAACCTTGAATTCGTGAAGACGAAGCAGGCCACCGGCATCATCACGGGCGAGGTGAAGCTGTCGGATGAGGAGTTCTCCACTGTCGCACATGGCATGGTGCTGGGGCTCATCATTTCACTGGTTCTAGTCGCCGTGTGGCTGATCCTTGCAGTCCACTCCCCGCGCGTCATTCTTCCGATCCTGCTGACCCTCATCAGCGGCCTGCTGCTGACGACCGGCTTTGCCGCTCTGGCGGTGGGTGAGTTGAACCTGATCTCGGTGGCCTTCGCGATCTTGTTCGTTGGCATCGCGGTTGATTTCGCCATTCAGTACAGTGTCCGCCTGCGCGGACAGCGCAATCCGGACGGCTCGCACCCGTCCCTGCATGACGCCATCATCTTAACGGGGCAGGAAAGCGGCGCACAGATCCTTGTCGCGGCCCTAGCGACAGCCGCAGGCTTCCTGGCATTCTACCCCACAAGCTTCATTGGTGTGGCGCAACTCGGCTTGATCGCAGGCTTCGGCATGCTGATCGCCTTCTTCTGCACCATGACGCTGCTGCCGGCCCTGCTATCCATTTTCCATGCGAAACTGGGCAATGGTACCCCGGGTTTTGCCTTCATGGCTCCCGCCGATGCATTCCTGCGCCACAAGCGCCACAAGGTTGTCGGCGTCTTCGCGCTTCTGGGAATTGTGGGGCTGGCCCTTATGCCACTCCTGAAGTTTGACGCCGATCCGCTTCACACGAAAGACCCGAATACCGAGGGTATGCGCGCCCTGCACTTGCTGGAAGCCAACCCGCTCACCACGCCTTACAGCGCACAGGTCCTGACCCCGAACCTGACGGAAGCCGCCCGACAGGCCGCAGCGTTCTCGAAGCTGCCAAGCGTAAATGACGTGCTCTGGCTCGGCGCTCTGGTCCCCGATGACCAGAAGACCAAGCTGGCCATGATCGAGGACACGGCCTCCATCCTGCTGCCGACCATCACGGTGGCCAATCCTGCACCCGCACCAGACGCCGCGGCTATCCGCGCCGCTGCTGTTACGGCCGCGCAGAAGCTCGATGCCGTGAAGGATCAGCTCCCCACTCCACTCGAAAAGATCCGTCAGGCCCTACACACACTCTCGACGGCTCAGGACAGCACGCTGCTTCAGGCGAGCACGTCCCTGACGCGCTTCCTGCCAGACGAACTGTCGATGCTGCGTACCGCGCTCCAGCCGACGCCGGTCACGATGGAGAACATCCCGCAGGATGTGCGTCAGGACTATGTCCTGCCGGATGGTCGTGCCCGTCTGACCATCCATCCCAAAGGTCAGATGTCCGAAACGCCGGTGCTGCACCGCTTCGTCAAGGAGCTACGCTCAGTCAATCCGAACGTCGCCGGCCCTGCGATGGAAATCACAGAGAGCGCCAACACGATCGTCCATGCCTTCACTGTTGCGGCCATCTGTGCGCTCATCATGATTGCCATCATCCTGCTGGTGGTCCTGCGCCGCCTGCTGGATGCAGCCCTCGTCATGGCGCCGCTGATGATGTCCGCCCTGCTGACGGTCATTCTGGTCGTCACGGTGCCAGAGACGCTGAACTACGCCAACATCATCGCCCTGCCACTACTGCTGGGTGTGGGTGTGTCGTTCAACATCTATTTTGTCATGAACTGGCGTGAGGGCGTGAAGGGACCACTGACTTCTCCCACGGCAAGGGCGGTGCTGTTTTCAGCCCTGACGACCGCCACGGCTTTCGGCTCGCTGGCGAGCTCCGGCCATCCGGGCACGGCAAGCATGGGGCGGCTGTTGCTGATGTCGCTCGGCTGCACGCTGCTCTGCACGATGGTCTTCGTCCCGGCCCTGCTGCCCAAGCGTCCGATCGACGAAGCCTGACCCAGGCCACCATGAGGATCGGTCTAGCCAATATCGTTTACAATATGCGTCGCTTCCTCTTTCCGGAACGGGTCAATGCGAGCACCTAGCCATGCAGCGGTTGATCTTCCCGGATCTGCTCAAAACACAGATCGACACCACCCCATCGACACCACCCCAAAGAACCGTCAATCAAATCGTCAAAAACCAAAAATTAGAACCAAGGCACATCAATTAACGGCTCTTCGATCCCTCCAAGTCCACCATCCTGCAACCGTTATGTTCTGCCTATGAAGCCTGAGCCTAGCGCCGAAGGAGGATGAAACCCGCGACATAATGCGCCGTGCCCAGCATGGCGCGCTCTTCGCCCATCAGGTTCCGTTCATCCTTGATGATCGACTGGGCAATTTTCGGGATCATCCCGTTCTATCTGTACCTGAAATAACGTCAGATCATGGTACCCGGGAAGACAAGTAACAATCAATATGCATTCTGCTTTATGAAGGCCTGAATGATTTTCCAAGAGAGCGGATTATTTTTTCGGAAAACTCTGCTGGAGTGAGGTGAATTCCTTGGGGAAAATCAAAGTCGGCCGATGAATGATATGTTTTTATAACGAATGGCGTGGATTTACTTCCCTCTGGTGAATTATAACCTGGGATGGAGGGGCGATGATCCCCAAAGAATGCAAGTACAGCTTTTTTTCCTAATACCGAAAGCTTCTGATCAAGCATATCGAGCAAAATATCGCTGTTTCGGGCATGGAAATCGTAGATTTCGAGTGGGTCTTTATAATCGATGCCATCGACCGGCTTCCAGGGACCATGGTTTTCCATGGTCACAGCGTAGATTATCTGGGTTGTTTGAGATGTTTTTTCAATAATCTCACTAATTTTCTTTCCGAGCGCGATATCTCCTACATAGGAGCCGCAAAAATCGTCTTCAGAAAATGCTTCCGTAGAGATGAGTTTTGTAAATCCCATCCGGGGCATGAGTTGAGTTCTGTTATAAAAACGCAGGTCGTGAGGGTGTAAAAAAATTCTTTCTTCGAAAAAAGAAGAGAGACGGTTGGGTAGCGCATAAGACATGTTGCGATCCGCTGTCAGGAACGGGTCAAAGTATCGGAACCCGAGACTTTTCTCATCCTGCCCAAACAGCACGGCATATTCCGTGCGCATTGTGTAGGCGCCAAATCCGCTCACGTCGAGTTGTCCAGTTCTTGTATTGCCCTCCTCTTTCTGAAGACGATTCAGGCTAGCTAAGGGAGGAAGTGGGTGTTGAGTACTGAGAGACACCGGATCGGCAAAAGACTCACACTGAATAATAATCAGTAATTCTATATCCGGCGGGATACAGGAAGAAGATTTTTTGAGAGGAGCAGTGGGCCTTTCACGGCGCCAGCGCAAGAAATAAAAGAAAAGTGTTGCAATTAACCCATAATTTTTGACATCAGAAAAAAGATCTGGAGTAGTCATCAATGTAGTTGACCAACTTTTTTTCCACAAAAAAGCCAATACCGAACCAGATAAAATCATTATGATCATCCCTATCCGGTGAGAATAGGGCGGCAAATCAGCCTTGATCACAAAATACACCATCACTGGAACGCAAATGATTGCAAATATTATAATTATTCTAAGAAATTTAGGGACGGCATCCACATAAAATCGTGGATAACGCAGAAAGGATGCTGCGACAGCGAGATCGCTGAAAATTAGGGGTTCTCCCAGCACCCGGCATTTTAAAATGGATGCCATGGTTAAAAGGGACGTGAGTAACGTGGTAAGCGCGAACGCAAGCCAAGGGCTTCCCACCAGAAAAAGAAAAAAACCGAATGTGGTTGATATAATAATAGTTCTTGGGGTTAATTTTGAAAAACTCAGAAATTTCGATGAATTTACAGAATCAATAATTAAATTAAATAAAAATAGACTTATTGTTACAATAAAATATTCTGACACGTATTGTTATTTCATTTAAGTGTGATAGAACTTACCGGCTTCCATCTTAGTGATAGTCACCATTATTCCACAAGATGCGTTGAGAGATTTTTCTTTTTCCATAGGATATATTATTGGATGGTTTCATATCATTCATCGTCCTGATCTTTGGAAGTCGGCCGCTTTTTAATGACCTTTCTGAGAATTCCCCCGCCATTGACGCTGGATGTTCCGTCGCTAGGACGTCCGGTTCGGGATTGGCGTTCGTTTTCTGAGAAAAGAACGACTGATGCCGCTCTTGTCCAGATGCTGCGGACAGAAAAACTCGGTGGTGCCTTCTGGCTGCCGGCCGACCCTAGGAAAGGGCAATTCGATCACCTTGTTTCTGGCAGTGATGACTGGGAACAGACACGGAAAATCGTTCAGGCCATTTTGGAGAAATATTCAGGGCAGACCATCTGTGTCCTTATGCCCGAGGGTGAAGATCTACCGGCATTCCGACATGAAAATGTAGTTTTTTCCCATCCCAGTGAGCCCCATGATCTTCTGAGCCGCTGTGCAGCAGTATGGGGAAGCGAACCAGACGACCTGACGCTGCTGGGGGTGGTATATGGTCGACCCGTAAAACTCCTGAACCCGCAGGATACGTTTGAAAGCTTCTCTACAAGCCAGGCGATGAGCTGGCTGGCAGAAGGGATCAAATGGACCAGTCCGTTTACAGGGAAGCAGGTTGATTTTGTGACGATGGTGGACATCGTCTCTGATGCCAAAAGAGCGTGGCTGCAAAAGCGTTCACTGGCCGTCTGTGTAGGAATGGCCTGGTGGAAGCGTCGCCGGATCAGGCAGTTTTTTGAAGGCTCTGGCCTCCCTGTTGTTTTCCGCTCCCGGAGTTTTGCGGCGATTTTGTCTGCAGAAAGACGGAGCAGGGGCATCGCTGTCTGGGTTAGCCGCGTGCCTCGGGGCCTGTTCAGGCTTGCGGCTGCAGCAAATATTCCTGTTGCCAAGGTGGAAGACGGTTTCCTCCGATCTATTGGCCTGGGCAGTGATCTGCTTCCGCCCTCTTCCATTGTTCTGGATCAACGGGGGATCTATTTTGATCCCTCACGCTGCAGCGATCTCGAGTGCCTTTTGAGCAGCACAGAGTTCACGGAAACCCTGCGTGTCCGCGCGACAGCGCTGATGAAGGTGCTGGTCGAACGGAATATCTCGAAATACGGTGCATCGCCCCCCACCGGATTTTGTCAGGATATCCCGGCAGGAAAGAGAATTCTTCTTGTTCCCGGTCAGGTGGGAGATGACCTTTCGATTCGTCTGGGTTGTTCGGAAATTGCGGACAATCTTTCCCTGCTGAAAGTCGTGCGGCAACGTAATCCCGAAGCATATATTCTTTTTCGTCCTCATCCGGACGTGGATGCAGGACATCGCAAAGGCCATGTACCTGACGATATTGTACTTCTCTATGCGAACGAAATACAGCGTGGTGGTTCCATGACGGCCCTGATTTCCTGCGTGGACGAAGTGCACACCATGACGTCGCTTGCGGGTTTTGAAGCTCTGTTGAGGAAGCGGTCCGTTGTGACTTACGGGCAACCCTTCTATGCGGGATGGGGGCTGACAGAGGATGTAGCCCCCCCCCTTGCCAGACGTGGCCGCCAGCTCTCACTCGAAGAGCTCGTGGCAGCTACGTTAATATTATATCCGTGCTACCTTGATCCGGTCACCCTTTTGCCATGCGGACCTGAAATTCTGATTGAGCGTCTTTCACAGCCGGAGTTATGGAAGCCCAGTCTTGTAACTCAACTTAGAAGGGTGCAGGGAAGACTACACAAGCATGTGGCCCATCTGGTGTCATCGTCTGTAAGAAAGAGTAAATGACTTTAGATCCGAACATTTCGATGGGTGCCACTCCTGAACCAAAGCTAGAAACACGACGTTTTCTTTTGCTTCAAGGACTGATGGGCCCTTTCTTTGAAAGGGTGGGCAGCGGACTTCTGAAAGAAGGTTACGGCGTTCACAAAATCCATTTCAATGGCGGCGACCGGCTTTTCTGGAGATTACCGAACGCTACGGATTACTGCCGCTCCCTGGAAGAATGGCCAGCCTATCTACGGGATTTTATTGCCCGCAACGAAATTACGGATGTTCTCCTTTTTGGTGACTGTCGTCCCCATCATGCCGCAGCACTCGAACTATGCCGCGAACTGCATGTGCCCGTTCATGTATTTGAAGAAGGTTATCTGCGGCCAGACTGGGTTACTCTGGAACTGGGGGGGGTTAACGGTCATTCCAAACTGCCACAGGATCCGGAATATTACCTGAACGAAGCCGCACATCTGCCAGAGCCTGAGCCCCATTATCCGGTGCCATCTTCGTTTCGCCGACGAGCCATGGAAGGAATTGCGTATAATACTGCGGATATTTTGTCCCGATGGCATTATCCTCACTGGACCAATCATCGCCCCTGGCATCCGCTGACCGAGGGGGTAGGTTGGCTCAGAAGGCTTTCTGACCGCAAGGCTGCAATCCAGCGCAGTGAAGAGGTGCTTCGTCGACTGTCGGCAAGCAAGGCGCCTTATATGCTGTTTCCACTTCAACTGAATGCGGATGCGCAAGTGCGTCTGCATTCCGGCTTTAATGGCATTGAGGATGCGATCGAACAGGTTATCGCTTCCTTTGCGACGTCCGCCCCCTTGGATATGCGCCTTATCATCAAAGAGCATCCGTTGGATAACGGCATCTATGACTGGCGCCGTATAGTCGGTCGGATTGCCAGAAAATATGGCGTTATCCAACGTGTGGGTTATGTCGAGCGTGGTGATATTGCGGTGATGGTCAGAGGCGCTCAAGGAGTGGTGACCATCAACAGTACGACAGGAACGCTGGCGGTTGCCGAAAATATTCCAGTGATTACGCTTGGGCAGGCCGTTTATAATATTCCAGGAATTACTCATCAGGATGGTCTGGATACATTCTGGACATCTCCCAAAGGTCCAGATCCTGAGATATTCATGGCTTTTCGGCGCGTATTGATAGAATATTGTCTGGTTCCGGGAGGCTTTTTTTCTGAAGAAGGGCTTGAAACGCTCGTTGATGGAGTGGTCAACCGTCTTCAGAGACACTGTCCCATCAAATTTCGTGAAGCCTGTAAGACTAATGGGCCGAATGTAGCCGCATGGGACTGCATGAGGCGTCCTATCCTTTCGCTGTCAGCAAAGTTGGCGGATATTGTAGAAGGCTTTTGAACTGACATGGCCTCGATTTCGTATCTTCTGGATATTTCCCGCCTTCTGGCGCGCGCAGATTACGCTGTTCCTACAGGAATAGATCGGGTCGAACTGTCCTATGCCCAGTATCTTCTGACACACAAACGAGAACAGAGTTATTTCTGCGCCATGCATCCTGTAGGAATTGCAGGCGGTATTCCGACACCGTTGGCTAAGGAGATGATCGAAGCGCTTGCTGCAAAATGGGGGGGCTCTACTGTCTCTACATCGGCATCACGCCTAAAGAGAAAGATAAGGAGAAAAATCCTTTATTCTCCACTCCCGAAAAAGCCCCATATGGTTCATATCTTGGTGTCTCATCATCATCTGACGCGCCCCAGGGTAATCAAAAATATTCTCAAGCGTACAGGCGCGAAATTTGTGCCTATCCTGCATGACCTTATTCCTTTGGAATACCCTGAATATGCGCGTCCCGGTGAACCGAACCGGCACGCCGTGCGGGTACAAACCATTCTTGATTATGCAGCGGGTATCATTTTTCCATCGCATGCTGTGCGCGATGCCTTCATGCCTTATATGGAAAAGCATTCTCGGCAGCTTCCTATTGGCCTGGTTCCTCTGGGTGTTAATGTAAAGAAAGAAGAAGACCTACTGCCCCCAACACTGGCATGTCCTTCACGGCCTTATTTTGTCTGCTTGAGCACAATTGAGCCCCGGAAAAATCACCTGCTATTATTGCAGGCCTGGCGTCGCCTGGCTGAACAGTTGGGAAACAGAGCACCTGTTCTGGTTGTCATTGGCAAACGAGGGTGGGAAAATGAAAATATCGTTGATCTTTTAGATCGTTGCCCTTCTCTGAAAGGACACGTCCTAGAGTATAATGAACTCCCGGATCAGGATGTTATTCATCTCCTGAAAAATTGTCGGGCTCTGCTGTTTCCGACTTTCTCTGAAGGTTTTGGATTACCGCTCGCGGAAGCTTTTTCCTTTGGTGTACCGGTATTGTGCTCCGACATCCCCGTGCTCCGAGAAGTGGGAGCCGGCATTGCAGATTATCTGGATCCTTTGGATGGTCCTGCTTGGATAGAAGCCATTCTAGATTACACGACGAACAGTGCACGTCGCAGAGATCAAATTCAGCGTATTAATTATTGGAAGCCATTTACGTGGGAAAATAGTATTTTTAAGACCTTGAATGCTGTTTGTGATTTTAAATTATTCAATTAGTTTATATAAACCAATATTTATTATCGAAAATTATTCTATATAGGGTTTGATTATGCAAAATTTTGATTTCATATTTTTAAATAATTTCTATTAGACTCAAACCTCATAGCCAAAAGATGAGGTTTAATGCGAGGCAGATGGCTGAAAAAAGGCGGCCGAACATAATTTCGATGAAATTACGGCGTTTATATTTTCTCTGGTCGTATTTGACTGGTTTTCGTCGAAATTTCCGCCCTAGCATGCAGGGGTTTATATTTTTCTCTTTCAGGGCGTCCCGGCGTTTCCAACAATTGTAGGGCGTCTTGTGCAGGCCGCA
>NZ_BJMK01000001.1 GCF_006539125.1 Gluconobacter sphaericus NBRC 12467 | reverse complement strand
CGGCGGGTCGCAACACGCTATGTGCATCGCCAGCCTTTCAAGCAAAAAAACCCCGCATCTCTGCGGGGTTTTCAACAGGCTACAGCCTACACAAATTCATTCATGCCAGACGTGGGATCATTCCCACTCAATCGTGCCCGGCGGCTTGGAAGTGATGTCGTAGGTGACACGGTTAATGCCCCGAACCTCATTGACGATACGACCAGCAACCCGGTTCAAGAATGCGAAGTCGAAAGGATAGACTTCCGCCGTCATGCCATCCGTGCTGGTCACGGCACGCAGGGCGCAGGCCTGATCGTAAGTCCGGCCATCGCCCATGACGCCAACTGTCCGCACCGGCAGCAGAACAGCAAAAGCCTGCCAGATCGCATCATACAGCCCAGCGCGACGGATCTCCTCAAGATAGATCACGTCCACCTTACGCAGCAGGTCGAGCTTTTCCTTCGTGACATCACCCGGAATACGGATCGCCAGTCCCGGCCCAGGGAACGGATGCCGCCCGACGATGCTCTCAGGAATCCCCAGCTCGCGGCCAAGCATGCGGACCTCATCCTTGAACAGCTCACGCAGCGGTTCAACCAGTTCCATGTTCATACGGTCAGGCAGACCGCCGACATTGTGATGGGACTTGATGGTCACAGACGGACCACCGGAGAAGCTCACGCTCTCAATCACATCCGGATACAGCGTGCCCTGTGCAAGGAACTGCGCACCACCCAGCTTCGCCGCTTCTTCCTCGAAAACCTCAATGAAAAGACGCCCGATCGTCTTGCGCTTGGTTTCCGGGTCCGTCACGCCAGCCAGTTCCTTGAGGAAAAGCTCAGAAGCGTCGCGATGCACAAGACGAATGTTGAAGCGGCCCCGGAACGTCTTGACGACCTCGTCCGCCTCACCCGTGCGCATAATACCCGGATCCACGAAAATGCAGGTGAGCTGATCACCAATCGCATCATGAATCAGCTTTGCAGCCACCGAGCTATCCACACCACCCGACAGACCACAGATCACCCGACCCGAGCCAACCTGCTTGCGGATACGTGCGATTTCCAGATCGCGGAAACCGGCCATCGTCCAGCTGCCACTGCAACCCGCGACATTATGCGTAAAATTGCGGATCAGGGCTGCACCATGCGGCGTATGCACGACTTCCGGATGAAACTGCACTCCGTACAGACGACGTCCCTCATCCGCGATGATCGCGAACGGCGCGCCTTCGGAATGGGCGACGGCACGGAAGCCCGGCGGAAGCTGCGTCACGCGGTCGCCGTGGCTCATCCAGACCTGCTCACGCTTGCCGCGCGCCCAGACACCCCGGAACAGCGAGCAGTCCTCGGCAATGTCGATATAGGCGCGACCGAATTCGCGGTGCTCGTGATTTTCGACCTTGCCGCCCAGCTTCTGGCACATCGCCTGCTGGCCGTAGCAGATCCCCAGCACAGGGCGGTTGAGCGCAAACACAACATCCGGAATCGGAGGCGCATTCTCGTCATGGACGCTGGCCGGGCTGCCGGACAGGATAATGCCGCGCGGATTGAATGCGCGGATTTTTTCCTCGGTCGCCGTGTATGGCCAGATCTCGCAGTAAACGCCGCTCTCGCGGACGCGACGCGCAATGAGCTGCGTCACCTGGCTGCCGAAATCCAGAATGAGGATACGGTCTTCGTGAAGAGTTTCGTCGAGTTTTTCGACGGTGCTGGCGTCCTGCTGGGTCAATGTCATGGCCTCGCGTTCCGGTTTCATGGTGCCTTTTGAGGCTCTCCTATAAGGTGTTGTGTCGTCTGCGTCATCCATTCTGCAACACGGAACAGGAACAACATGCGTCTGCCAGCACTTTTTGCCCTCTCTGCCACGGCCCTACTCGCCGCCTGCGCCGGAACGCCCGACCCCGGCAAGGATCCCACCGGCTCCTGGGTCGGTGCGCTCGTTACGGATCAGGGCACCTGCCCTACTGAGCATCCCTCAACCCTGCGGATCCGCGATAAGGAAATTCTCTTTACGCCGGCTGACGGCGCACAGGTCCTGCGCGGCACCTACAAGCTCGGAAACCAGCATTATCATGCCGAACTCGCCATGACGGATATAGACCATCACAACACGGCGCTCGTGTTCAACGGCTATCCGGTCGGACAGGCCATTGGCGGCATTTTCGGATCACCTTCCTGCCGGGCTCATATCACCATGACGCGAAACTGAAATTTTTTCGAAAGCGGGGTTGTCAGGTCAGTTAAGTCTCTGTAAAACCCCGCCTCACAGCGCACCCGTAGCTCAACTGGATAGAGCACCAGACTACGAATCTGGGGGTTAGAGGTTCAAGTCCTTTCGGGTGCACCAGTCTTCTCCTGATGAAGACTTTATACAATGTGTCCGCACCCGTAGCTCAACTGGATAGAGCACCAGACTACGAATCTGGGGGTTAGAGGTTCAAGTCCTTTCGGGTGCACCACATTGCTTTTCCCTTTATAATTTAGAAGCGCATTAGTGTTTCAGCTGCTCAAGACAGCGATAGACTTCGTCCCATTCATACGGCTTGGACAGGAACATCGTGCCGCCCGGCAGTTGTCCCAGATCCTGAACCCGCGTCCCCGACGTCAAAACCAGTCCGATTTCCGGGCGATGCTCACGGATCAGGCAGGCAAGCGCCACGCCGTCCATATCGCCAGGCATATTTACGTCTGAAAAAATGGTGCCAATATCCGGATTTCGGGCCAGTACCTGAAGAGCCTCGTCGGCATCAGCCGCGAGAGAGACCTCATAACCCGCCTCTTCCAACATATCCGCTGCAAGAAAGCGCAGAAGCGCCTGATCCTCAACAACGAGAACATGCTTTCTGTTGACCCTTTTGACGTCCCCACCAAATCCTCCTTTCGGAGCTGCTCGCGACGAAGCCTCCTTCGTGGACATGACATACATGGCAATCACCTTCCGTGATTGAAAAGCCTGCAACACCCAATCGGGCGCCCTGCCCTGTGCAACGCCACGACGGGGCTCATGTTTGCATGTGTGAATTTTTTCTGACGTGCACCTGATGCATGGGAACCCGATAAACTCAATGCGGCAGCGGCGCAGCAAACCCGCCACGACCTTCCGTCGCCAGCACATCGATCCCGACAATTCCCCACTTCCCGTCAGGCTGACGCACAAACAGCGGACCGCCGCTATCCCCCCGCGTCGCCGAGCAATCATGATGGATCAGTCCATTCAACGCCAACCCGTTGATCTGACAGGAAATATCGCCATACGGAACTTCAGGCCGATCCTGCGGATATCCAACCAGCATCGCCGCAGCCCCCATCTGCGCCGAACCATAAGGGACCAGATCCCCTGACAGGGCCACTGGTCGGTCCAGAACCAGCGTAGCCCGATCGTCAGACGCGGTCCCACCTTCGTTCGCAGGATCGTATCCAGGAGCAATAACAAATCGTGTCACCTGCGCATGAAGGCGATACTGCCCCATCGCATAACCCATCAGGACATGAACATCCGCAGGCTGAATATAATGCCGGGTCGCAGGCAGCCACAGACAATGCGCCGCCGTCAGCATCACGGTCGGCGCCATGGCAAATCCCGTACAGCGTCCACCAAGAGACGTCTGGACCCGCCCCAAAATCCGCCAGGGCGCCGTATTCACATCCACAACGCTGCGATGACTGTCTGTGCCGAGTCCCGGCAATACAATGGTCGGAACGGCCATCGCCCCACCGCCAAACAGACAGAGCATCAGCAACGCCCCGGCGCGTTTCATCCCAGATGATCCGGTCCGAATGCGTCAGGTAGAAGCTCGGCCAGCGTCCGGGTCAGGAGCAGATTCCCCTGCGTATCGATCATGTGAACCGGTAACTCCGGCAGCCCGAATTCCCGCAATTTCTGCCGGCAGCCCCCACATGGCGTGCACGGCGCATCCCCACCCACGATCACGATTTCCTCAATCCGACGTCCGCCGCCCCGTACCATGGCGGCAACCGCCCCGGCCTCAGCGCAGGTTCCCAGCGGATAGGCCGCATTCTCAACATTACAGCCGGAATGAACAACGCCCTCACACCGCAACGCGGCCCCAACCTGAAAGCGCGAATAAGGTGCGTAAGCACGCGAACGGGCCTCAAGGGCCTCTCGGATCAGTTCCTGTATCATGGCGACGATATTATCCCCTGCGAGTTCAGCTTGGAACATGCTTCCAAGAGCGATACGGTAGCATCATCATGAGTGCACCACTTCCCTCCGATCCCGCCACCGATCCGTCTTTCCCCGACATGCTGGAAACCCGTCCCTCGCTGAAGATGGACGCACGGGACGGCCTGCTGTTCGAAGGCGTGCCCCTGCACGTCATCGCAGCAGCCGTCGGCACACCGTGCTGGATCACAGGCGCCGAAACGCTTCGACGCCGCGCAAAAGCCTTGCGCGCCGCATTCGAGGCCCGGAACCTGCCGATGAACATGCATTTCGCCATGAAATCGCAGGATCATCAGGCAACCCTGATCATCCTGCGCCAGTGCGGCTACGGCGTGGACATCGTCAGCGGCGGCGAGATGCAGCGTGCGCTTCATGCTGGAATCCAGCCTTCAGGCATCGTCTTCTCCGGCGTCGGCAAATCCGATGCGGAACTGCGGGCAGCGGTCGAACACGACATCGCACAGGTCAATGTCGAGAGTGTCGAGGAACTGTACCGTCTGGATGAAATTGCCCGCGCCTGTGGCCGCGTCGCCCGCGCCGCCCTGCGCGTCAATCCGGATGTGGACGCCGACACCCATGACAAGATTTCCACCGGCCGCGCGGGAGACAAATTCGGCATCGAGCACCGCCGCGCCGTCGCCCTGTATGGTGAAGCCGCCAGCCTGAAGAATGTGCGCCTTGTCGGCCTCGCCGTCCATCTCGGCAGCCAGATGCTCACGGCCGGCCCTTTCCGCGAAGGCTATCTCCGACTGGCCGACATGGTACGCGAAATCCGCGCAGCCGGTCATTCAGTCGAAGCCGTGGACTGCGGCGGTGGCCTCGGCATCCGCTATCGTGACGAAATCGCCCCCTCGCCCGATATGCTCGCAGGCGTCATCGCCGAGACACTTGGCGATCTCGATGTCCGGCTCAGCATCGAACCCGGCCGCTGGCTCTCCGCCCCGACCGGCCTTCTGCTGACCCGCGTGATCGAAACCAAAGCCGGCAACCCCGATTTCGTCGTGCTCGACGCCGCCATGAACGATCTCGCCCGCCCGTCCCTTTATGAATCGTGGCACGGCATCATGCCCGTTGCCCCCTCGGGCCTGACCAGTCCGACGAAACTCTGGGACATTGTCGGCCCGGTTTGCGAAAGCAGCGACATTTTCGCCCGTGACCGCGCCTTGCCTGCGGACACGAAGCGCGGGGACCTGACCGCTCTGCTCGATACAGGCGCTTACGGCTCAGTTATGAGCTCCACCTATAATTCCCGCCCATTCGCAGTGCAGGTCCTGATCGACAATGGAAAATGGGAGATCATCCGCCAGCGCCAGAGCGTTGAGGACCTGATCGCTGCCGAAACCGTGCCAAAATGGCTCACAGCTAAGGACGATCATGGCTGAGCCAAACCCGGCCCTCCACCTCAAAGCCCTGCGCCGCAAAGCCCAGCGCGTCCTCTGGTGGGAGCGTGCCTGGGAGCCCCTGCGCTGGCCCTTGCTTCTGGTCGCGTTCTACGTTCTGGCCTGTCTCGCGCGTATTCCCCAGTCCCTGCCGGACTGGCTGCATACCCTGCTGGAAGCCGGCGTTCTTGGCACAGCCTTGTGGCTAACCGTCAGCGGCCTGCGTCATGTGCCTCCCGTCAGCGTTCCCGTAGCCGACCGCCGAATCGAGCATGACTCCAAACTCGCGTATCAGCCTCTCCTCAGCCTGACCGACCGGCCAGCCTTTGCAGGAAATGGCGAGCAGTCCGCTATCTGGTCCCATCATGTCGAGCGCGTCACGGCCTCGCTCGGCACACTCCGTGTTAGCCTTCCCCACCCCAAAACCAGCCTGCACGAACGGCTTGCACTCATTGCCGCTCCATTGGCCATCGTGGTTGCGGCCATTCTCGGCGGCACGCACACACCCTCGCGTCTTCACGCAGGGCTGATCCCCGGCGTAGATGACGACAGCATTTCGCTCCCCGCCCTTCAGGCCTGGATCGACCGTCCGTCCTACGCTCCCGGTGCGCCGATTTTCCTTTCCGCTACGGGCCACAATACGCTTGACGTTCCACAGGGTGCCATTCTGAACGCCACCATCACCGGCGCGCATGGAAAACCCTCCCTGCACGGGATCGCCTCTCCTGAACTGAGCCGCCTCGATGCCGAGAGCTGGAACAGTCACGGCACGCTCCAGCAATCCGGTACCATCAGTATCGTCGTCCGTGGCCGGACCCTTGGCTCATGGCATGTGAAAGTCGAACCAGACCTGCCGCCTACCGTCACATGGGACGGCAAACCCGGCCCGCAGAAAGACGACTGGCGCACCGGCTTGCCCTGGCACGTCCACCAGGCCTATGGCGTCGCCTCCCTCGAAGCCGAAATCAACCTTCCCGGCCTGACCCGGGGCCGCATTCTGCGCGTTCCCATCCCGCTCGACGGACAACCCAAGGACGCAAAAGGCGTCGCCACGCCGGACCTTTCCTCCGATCCGTTTGCCGGAATGGAAGTCGAAGGCCGCCTGCATGCCAAAAGTGCTTCAGACCACGAAAGCCGCAGCGATATCGTCAAATTCCAGATCGCTGCCCGCAAATTCACCGATCCACTGGCCCGCGCCCTCGTCGCCCTGCGTCGCCGCCTCATGCTCGGCCAGCAGCGCACCTCGCAGGCCGCAGCCGAACTGAAACTTCTGACGCAGACGACCGACGAGCGCGCCATTCTCGCATCCCTCGGCCTTGAGATCGCCTCGCTACAGAAAGACGCCCCCGATGGTTCGGCGGACCGTGTACCCGGCGAACTCTGGGCACTGGCGCTTTATCTGGACGATCTCCGTCGCGACGGACCTGAAATCGCTGATGCTGCCGCTGAAGTCCGCGCGGCTCAGCAGGGCGTGCAGCAGCAGCTCGACCACATGCGGGACCTCGGAGACAAGGGCCATACCCTCCCCGAACAGGAAGAGCTCCAGCGCCGGACACAGGCTCTCAAGGATGCCCTGAACCGTCGGATGCAGCTTCTGTTCTCGCGCGCGGCCCAGAGCGGCATCATCATGCCTCAGTCCAGCACCAACTCGGCCGATCCGTTCTCGGACGAAATGCGCCGCCTCCAGTCCGAAGCCAATCAGGGTCATGGCGACGAAGCCCTCAGGCGCCTCCAACAGATGGAAGACATGGCCGAGCGCATGCGTCAGGCCAGCCCCGAGGATCTCAAGGCTCTTGCCGAACAGATGAAGGCGCAGGCAGAAGCCCGTGCCCAGCGCGCGGCTCTGCATGATCTCGTCCACCGCGAAACCACCCTGCTCGACCACACACAGTCCCGCCTCTCCGCAGCCCAGAAGGCCGCAGCTCCCCCCGATGATGGCAGCCGCCCGGATATCAGCCAGATGTCCACGGCCGACCTGCTCCGTCAACTCGGCATGCAGCCTCCGCCCGGCATGGAGCAGCCTGCCAACGCCAAACCGCCCGCTCCGGTCGATCCCGCCACGGTCGCTGCACAGTCCGACGGACGCCGCGCGGACCATGCCCTGCAACGCGCACTACAGCACGTGAATGACATCCTGAGCCACCGCGTCAAAGATCTGACCGGCAAACCCGCTACAGCCTTCGACAAGGCGAAAACGGATATGCAAACCGCGCGTGAAGCACTCGCTGACCGTAAGGACGCTGAGGCCCAGACCGCCGAGCAGAAAGTCCTCGCCGATCTGTCCGAGGCCGGAAAGCAGATGCGCCAGAACCAGAAATCCGGTGGATCAGGCAAGGGACAGGGGGGCAGCCTGAGCTTCATCCCGTCCGGTGGCGCAGGTGGTTCCGGCAAACCCCAGCATGGTGCGAAAGGCAAACAGGGCGATAACGGCGACCAACCCCAGGCCGGCGACGAAGACGGCGATGAGGACGATCAGAAGGATCAGGATCCACTCGGCCGCAAATTGGGCGAAGGCGACAAGGGCAAAGATTCTGACGCGCACATCCCGGACAAAAGTGCCCGTGACCGCGCCCGCGACATCGAACGCGAACTCCGCCGCCGCGCCTCGGACCGCACCCGCCCGCAAAGCGAACTGGACTATCTGGAACGGCTCCTTAAATCGTTCTGACAAAAACCCGGTACCTTCATGGCACCGGGTTTTTCCATATCCAGTCCTTAATGGACATAAGCGGTTATTTCACGCCCCTGCTGCTTGCTTCTCAATCTGAGCAGCCCCGGGTAACATACCGTGCATCTTCCAGTTGGAATCAGCGACCAGGATCGCGCACAGCTCACTCCAGCAGAGTGTGACATCTAAATGTGAATTGGTGCTGTTACACCAGATCACAGGGAGCGATGTCGAAATGCTGTCGAAATCGGATGCGCCGAATGGCCTCAGCACAGGGATCGACAATCAGAAACCAAACGGGCCGGTCGCAGGCGCAGCCTCTGGCTTCGATCTTGCCCGTTGCCAGAGGGGCGCAACAAGCCCGGGCAGTCCATCAATATTTTCAGAAATCGGGGATGCTTTGCCTGTCCAGACGAGACAGAACACCTGAGGCTCTGTGCTTCGCACTTAACAGGCCTGCGCCTCTAGACGCCCTTCAGGCCCGGACCACAAAGCCCGCGCCGCCCCAGCGCCCAACACGAAGACATGCAGGAACTGAGTGCGGCGCATACCGGCTTATATTTTAGAAAATCACATAACGTTATGGAATGCGATAGAATGGATTGGGCAGAAGAAAGCCCTTTTTCGCATAGCCCCCACTCAGATCGGATGGCTGATCGCCAAGGCTTGCAATGATCGTATAGCCCTTACGCTCGATCCTCTCACGGGTCGGCGCTTTATACATCGCAGCATAACCATGCGACGTCATCGGCCGCAGATACAGTCCGTCCCAATGCGCTATTCCCGCCAGATGCAGGTTCCGCTCCGTGGCCTCGCGCTCGTCCTCATGCCTTCCCGTCACGAAAAATACCGCGACATGATGAGCCTGCGCGTCCTCGATCAGCGCCCGCATAGAGGCAAAAGCAGGAGCCCGCCCACTCTTCTCCCAGGCATCCACGCCACATGGTCCCTTGGGTAGCGCATCGCAGGAACCAGCCGCGATATATCCGAAATCATTAGCCCGGATCTCATCCCAGTTGGACAACGTCGTCTCGTCGATATCGAGCACAATGGCGGGGCGACGCGTCTTCGGCGCAGTCTCGTCAATCCACTGACGGGCCTGTGCAACAACAACATCGAAATCGTGCTGATAGTCACCACTGTCGTGATAGGCGCTCGCGGCCAGAATGGCATCGCCCACATTCGCGGGCTGTGCGGCCATGGCTGCCAGAGGCGCCATGACGCCACCAACAAACAAGCTGGTGGCGAGCAGAAGAGAACGGATCATGGAGGAGCCACCTTTCGTGACAGAAGAACAAGCCCGACCCCAACCAACGCCAGAGCCGTGCCAATGACGGAAACACCGCCATAGCCCAACCCCATCGACAGCGCGATACCACCCAGCGCCGCGCCAATAGCGTTTCCGAGATTGAACGCGCCGATATTCATGGACGACGCCAGCGCCGGCGCATCATGCGCAGCCTGCATCACCCGCATCTGCAGCGCCGGCATGAGCGCAAACGTGGACGCGCCCCACAGAAGCGATGCAAACAGCGCGCCCGGAACGGTCTGCGCCATCCAGGGAAAGATCAGCATGATGACGCCAAGAATAGGGAAAAAGACCAACAGACTTCCATCCAGTGACTTGTCAGCACTCCGTCCCCCCACAGCATTGCCAATGGAGAACCCAACACCCGTAAGCATCAGCGCCACGGTAATGACCGTCGGGCTGGCATGGGTGATATGCTCAAGGATCGGCGCGATATAGGTGTAGAGCACGAACATCGCTCCCGCCCCGATCGCGGTCGTCAGCAGCGCGAGCAGCACATTGGCCTTCACCAGAACCCGCAGTTCACGCCCGACTTCCGGAGTCGGACCAATCTCACGGGACGGAAGCGCAAGCTGCACCGCCAGCATGGTCACCAGGCCCAGCGTCGCCGTTATGGCAAAGGCGCTGTGCCAGCCGAAATTCAGCCCCAGCCACGTCGCCGCCGGAACACCGATGATATTGGCAATCGTGAGCCCCATGAACATGGACGCCACCGCACTCGCTCGCCGCGAGGGTGCCACAGACAACGATGCCTCAACCGCGCCAAGACCGAAAAACGCCCCATGCGCCAGACTGGTCAGGACACGGGCAGCAAACAGCAGCTCATAGCTGTTGGAAACAGCGGACAGCAGGTTTCCCGCCACATACAGACCCATAAGCAGAATCAGGGCCAGTTTGCGCCGGAACCGCGCCATCAGCAGCGTAATGACAGGGGCACCAATCATCACGCCCACCGCATAGGCCGTCACCAGACCACCAGCCTTGGGCACACTGACCTGAAGACCATGGGCGATGACGGGCAGAAGACCCATCGGGGTAAATTCTGTCGTGCCGATGGCAAAGGCGCCAACAGCGAGCGACAGCAGTGGCCAGTTTGGTGGCGATTTTGCTGCCAGTTTCAAGACCGGTCTCCGGGAATGCAGATTGTTCGAGATTGATCGAACACTGCCATACCCGAAACCCCGGAACAACCAAAAGTTGTTTTACATCATGCCGTTGGGATGCTCCCCCATGCCCATGCCATCCATGATCATGGTCTTGTGATGCGGATCATCGAGATGGCAGTCATGATCCTGAAGCTCCTCGCCCGACCCGTGATCGAACACATGCGCCATATCATCGAGCAGGATGAACCCGCCATGCTTGGCCGGCGTCACGACGAGCGTGTGAATGGACATGTCATCGGCAGAAATCACCCGGAACGGTGACGGGTCCAGAGAGGCCACGATCCGCGCCCGATAGGGATGACCATACAGCGAAACCAACGACCAGTTTTCTGTGATCATGTTTTTATCGAGTTCGGCGCGGGCATAAGCCGTCAGACAGTCCACATGGATGTGCAACTGATCCTGCGTCCGGCCAGGACGGGAATTGATCGCCATCGACAGATGCTCGTCCGGAATTTCGAACCCATAGGCCTGCGCCACATGTGCCCGCTCACCCCAGGCTTCCGCGAAATAGTTCGGTGTTTCCGACTTCAGCAGAACGGGATCTTCAACGCCAGGAACCTTCTGCGTCGGGATGACAAGATACTGCCCGTGCCCCGTATGATCCTTGAGCAGGGCGTAACCTTTCTTCTCGTCGTAAACCGTGCAGGGTTTGTGCTCCGCATCCAAAGCGCAGCGGCTGTGCACAATCTTCCACAGCGCACCCCGGTCATGGGACTTGCCACATCCTGACAGCCCGAACGCAACCGCTGCCGCGACAAGACCAACCCTGGCTGCCGCCCCGTAATTCCGCAAACTCATTCTTCCCTTACCTGCCACTCAAGCTGCATTGCAGCCGCCAGCCTCTCGAAACGACGACGGACCGCACTGCCTGCCGCCCGGACGCTGCGCGCGCCCAGAACCAGCACGAGCGTTCCATCTTCCACGAGAAGCCTGCACTCATCGAGCAGAACCTTCGTCCCTGCACAGAGTGTATACGCCAGCCGAAGCGCCAGACCCAGTCGCACCGCACGCTCGATTTCCGAACGCGACAGAAGCTGCCGGGAAGGTTCGATCAGGGGAGAATCCATCGAGACTTCATAACGTACTGCCAGAGTCAGACCGACGAAGGCCCGTGCACTATGATCAAAGCCCACGCCATGCCCATGCATCATACGCCGGTAAGTCTGCTCCGCCCGGTATTCAGGATGATCATAAGAGCCGATATCGGACAACATGCAGGCCAGTTCGCGAAGGCGCTTCTGGGTCCGGGTCTCATCGCGGAACAGCGGTGCTGTCCAGCTCACCAGAGGCTCTGCCAGCGACGCACTGCGCGCCAGACGGTTGGCCATCTCCGCCGCTAGATCCGTCATCGGATCAAGATCCGCTACCGAAGAGGCGACATGGCGCATGTACCAGCCCTCGCGCAGCCCATCGACGCTGAACACGACCTTGGACGGACGGACCCTCTCCATCAGGCACCGCAGCACGACGGCCGCAAACGGCGCATCCGCCAGACGTTTGCGCGGCGCCCCGGGAAGCTTCTCCAAAGTGCGCCGGGGCGAGGCGATGACCCAGTCCGCCATCTCCCGCGCTTCCCCTTCCGAGAGAGTAAACAGATGCACGAGGTTCAGCGGATACTGCGTCCGCGCAATCTGTAGGCGTGCCAGCGCACGGAACGCTCCACCCACCAGATAAAGCGGCCGGCCCGTCATACCCGGCAGCCAGTTCACGGCGGCGAGAAGCTCATTTGCAATTTCCGCAGCGCGCTCAATGCTGCCTTTGGCGCGATCATGCAGCCGGATCACACCCAACTTGGTCGTCACGGCCTCAAAATACTGACCATCAGCCACGTGGATCAGCTCAAGGGATCCACCCCCAATATCGGCCACCAGCCCGTTCGCTTCCGGCAACCCGCACAAAACGCCACGCGCCGCATAATCAGCTTCCTCGGTTCCTTCCAGAACCCGGATCGGCACCCCTGGCATCCGGGCACGGATCGCATCCACAAAGTCCGGACCGTTGGACGCGTCACGGACCGCTGCCGTGGCGAGAACCTCGAAAGGCTCGGCACCCATAGCGCGGGCAACGGTATGGAAGCGCCCCAGCACATCCATCGCCAGCGCCACGCCCTCGTCATTGAGGCGCCCGGTCGCATCCAGACCACGCCCCAGCTTGAGCGTGACCTTCTCGTTGAAGATTGGAAGGGGATTGCGTGTCACCCCTTCAAAAACAACCAGCCGGACCGAGTTTGAACCGAGATCGACAATAGCGGAACGCTGTGAAGATGAGGACATGCAGATCAGTCTTCCAGAATCCTGTCAGGCCGTTCACGGGGGCGGTGCGCCTCCGGAAGAACCTTTTCCCGCGCAGCCGAGCCTCGGCCGGACAGGGACGGATTGTTCATGAAGTATTCGTGAGCGGAGAAAGGATGTGCGCCCGGCGAAACCCGATGCCAGTAGCCGTCCCTCGTGAGCGTCCAGCTCTGAAGGTTGTCCTTGATATTCATCGTCATGATCTGGCCAAGAATCTGCGCATGGACCGTCGGGTTCGTGATGGGCACCATGGCTTCTACCCTCCAGTCCATGTTTCGCACCATCCAATCTGCGGAAGAAATGAACACTTTTGCCTTGTGAGACGGCATTCGATGCCCGTTTCCGAAGGCAAAAACCCGCGCATGTTCCAGAAAACGCCCGACAATCGACTTGATTTCGATATTATCCGAAAGCCCCGGCACACCAGGACGCAGACAGCAGATTCCCCGGATAATCCCGATGATCTTCACCCCGGCCTGCGACGCCTTGTACAACCGGTCGATCAGTTCCGCGTCCACAAGGCTGTTCATCTTCAGCCAGATCCGACCCGGCCGCCCAGCCTTTACATGGTCGATCTCGTCCTGAATCAGCTGCTCCAGTGTGGAGCGGATGGTGATGGGCGAGAACGCCAGCGCATCCATCTTCGCCGGGATGGCATAGCCCGTCATGTAGTTGAACAACCGCGCCGAGTCCGATGCCAGCTTCGGATCACAGGTAAAGAACGACAGATCCGTATAAATCCGCGCCGTGATGGGATGGTAATTCCCCGTTCCGAAATGCGCATAGGACCGGAGCGACCCGTTCTCACGACGAACCACAAGGCTCAGCTTGGCATGCGTCTTAAGATGCGCAAACCCGAACACAACCTGTACGCCCGCTGCTTCAAGCGCACGAGACAGGCGGATATTAGCTTCCTCGTCAAACCGCGCACGAAGCTCGACCATCGCCGTGACCGACTTCCCGGCCTCAGCCGCCTCGATCAGCGCATGAACGATCGGACTGTCGCGAGACGTCCGGTACAACGTCTGCTTGATCGCTAGCACATTCGGGTCCAGCGCGGCCTGACGCAGGAACTGCACCACGACGTCAAAGCTCTCGAAAGGATGATGGACCAGCATGTCCTTCGCCCGGATCGCCGCAAAGCAGTCGCCGTCATAATCCAGAACACGTTCGGGAAAGCGCGGCGTATAAGGCGGGAACACCAGATCCGGACGGTCATCCACGATGAGCTGCTTGAGATCCGTCAAGCCCACGAAAGAGGGTAGAACGACAACATCCTCTTCGCCCACGCCAAGCTCTTCGCCCATCTCGCGACCCAGCGTGTCCGGCAGCTTACGATCCAGCGCAAGATGAATGCACACACCGCGCCGACGCTGCTTCAGAGCCGTCTCGTAAGACCGCACCAGATCTTCGGCCTCGTCTTCGAACTCCACATCCGTATCGCGGATTACACGCAGCACACCGGCAGCCCCGATCGCCAGACCCGGGAACAGACGCCCGGCAAACAGCGTGATGAGATCCTCAAGCAGCACGAAGCGGATCTGGTCCGGCGTCTCCTGCCCTTCCTTCAGTCGTGCTGGCAAACGCAGGAACCGGGGCACCTGCGCCGGAAGCAGGATCAGACCATCCATGACATGCACCGAGGACGCAGCGTCCTTCAGGCGCATGTGCAGCGCGAGGCCCATATTGGGAATGAACGGCAGCGGATGGGACGGATCGACCGCCATCGGCGTCAGCACCGGGAAGACCCGCTCGTCAAACAGCGTGGACAGCTGTGCCAGATCGGTCTCGTCCAGAGAGTCGGTCGGCAGGATGACGATACCCGCCTCCTTCAGCTCTCCTTCCAGCAGATGCCAGACACGCTGCTGCTCGGCCAGAAGATGCCTGGCCTTCTGCCGGACCTGTACAAGCTGCTGGGCAGGCGTCAGCCCGTCAGGGCTACGGACAGCCGTCCCCTCACGAACCTGTCCCACCAAGCCAGCCACACGTACGGAATAGAACTCGTCGAGATTGCTCGAACTGATGGACAGGAAGCGCACCCGCTCCAGCAGCGGATTGCGTGGGTTTTCCGCCTCATCGATGACGCGCTGGTTGAAATCGAGCCAAGACAGCTCCCGGTTGAGAAACCGCTCCGGCGATGTCGGCATATGCGCGTAGTCTTCAGCCCGTGCCGCGGCTGTCTGCCGGCGGCGTCCGCGGTTCTGCGCCGGGCTCACGGCATTGCGGGATTTGCGGGGGGAACGGCGACGCGGAACAGGCCGGGAATCTTCAGTCGTCACAATGGGGTCTTCCGGAACACACAGAAATACGGATCGCATGAAAGGTCATACTGCCGGATAGGCATGTCAAACGGAGTTTTTGTGTCACTCCCATGACGCCTCCCCCTCGGGCGTCAGAAGATCCGGCAGCATTTCCATCGCCAGTGCCCGCGTAATCGGCTGCTTGCGCGCCAGAGCAGCCTCATCCAGTCGCTCCACCGCGGAGACCAGCGCATTGCCCGTCCGGGGCAGATGCCGCCACAGCCATTCCGTCACAGTCTGCGACACTACAAGCTGCCGGTCGGCCAGCAGAGACAGCAGCAGTGTCGCCCGCAGATCATCCTCAGGCTCACCCGTCGCCGTGGTCGCCGTCGCCCGCAGGCGGCTCGCCAGATCAGGAAGCATGAAATGACTGCGCGACGGTGGCAGCCGCCCGGCCATCAGAACCCTGTCCCCTTGGGAGAATGCATCGTTCAGCAAATGCAGCATGGTCGCCTCATCTCCCGGCGAATCGGCATTGTCGATCGCAAGATTGCCCTGAACCCGGATCCGCCCACCTGCCGAAGACGTGGAAAACAGCCGCGCATCCAGCACCGTAGCATCATGCTCATGCGCCCAGGCCGTCAAAAGATGCGTCTTCCCCGTTCCCGAAGGCCCCCAGAGCCAGAGACGCCCATCCGGCCACTGACTCCTCGCCAACCAGGCCCGTGCAGCCGCATTGGATGGCCCGTTGATGAAACGCTCGGACGTCATGGCCGTCACGCGACGCAGCGGAAAAGCCATCTGAACGGCTGGTCGCCCCTCTGGCCGCACCTGATGATACTCCCGGCCGACAGCCCCGGATTCCGGAACCGCATCCCCGTTCGTGGCCCTGCCCGTATCCCGTTTTGTCATCCCAGGCCCCTTTTTCCTGCCGTTACGCCTTCAAACAGGCGTTCCGCCAGCGCGCAGGATGCTCTAGAACGGCGTCACGTCAACCAGCGGGAACCTTCGACCATGACCGATCAGCCTGACATCTCCCCCGGCACGAGCTGCGGCGCAAGCTACGCACAGGCCGGCGTGGACATCGCCGCAGGCGATGCGCTGGTCGATGCGATCAAGCCCGCAGCCAAAGCCACGAACCGTCCCGGCACCATGGGGGGCCTCGGCGGCTTTGGCGCACTTTTTGATCTGAAGGCCGCAGGCTTCACTGATCCCGTCCTCGTCAGCTGCACCGACGGCGTCGGCACGAAGCTGATGGTCGCCATCGAAGCCGGAAAACACGATGAGGTCGGGATCGATCTCGTCGCCATGTGCGTCAACGACCTCGTGGTGCAGGGCGCGACGCCACTGTTCTTTCTGGACTATCTTGCAACCGGAAAACTCTCCGTCGAGGCCGCCGCCACAGTCGTAAAGGGCATCGCCAAGGGCTGCGCCGAATCCGGTTGCGCCCTCGTCGGCGGTGAAACGGCCGAAATGCCCGGCATGTACGCCCCCGGCCATTACGATCTCGCAGGTTTCAGCGTGGGCGCTGCCGAGCGGAATAACCTGCTCCCCGCCAACATCGCCGAAGGCGACACACTGATCGGCCTGCCATCGTCCGGCGTCCATTCCAACGGCTTCTCGCTGGTCCGCGAAGTCGTGCGCCGCTCCGGCCTTGGCTGGAACGACCCGGCCCCCTTCGCCGAAGGCCACACACTGGCCGAAGCCCTGCTGACGCCCACAAAACTCTACGTCCGAACGGTTCTGGACCTGCACGCCAAGGGTCTGCTGAACGGCTGCGCACACATCACAGGCGGCGGCCTGCCCGGCAACCTGCCCCGCGTCCTGCCCGAAGGCCTCGGCGTACGCATCGATGGCTCCGCATGGATCGTTCCGCCCGTATTCCGCTGGCTGGCCGAAACCGGCAACGTAGCCGCCGATGAGATGCTCCGCGTCTTCAACTGCGGCATCGGCATGGTGCTCGTCACCTCCGAGCCCGAAAAGGTCATGGCGGAACTGGATGCGCGCGGTGAAACCGGCTTCCTCATGGGCCAGATCGTCCGCTCCGACGACGCCTACACCCTGACAGCACCGGTCTCCTTCACATGAAGAAGCCGCATTCCAGAAGCAGAACGAAAGCTCCGGCCAAAAAGACCGAAAAAGTCCCCATCGCGATCCTCATCAGCGGCCGCGGCAGCAATATGCGCGCCCTGATCGAAGCCTGTGCCCGACCGGACTACCCCGCCGAAATCGTGCTGGTTCTCAGCAACCGGCCGGACGCCCCGGGACTTGAAGTCGCCGAAGCCGCGGGCCTGAAAACCCTCGTCATCGACCACAAACCCTTCGGTAAGGACCGCGAGGCCCACGAACGCGAAATCGACGCTGCCCTTCAGGCTTCCGGCGCCATGCTGGTCGTCCTCGCCGGCTATATGCGCGTGCTGACACCCTGGCTAGTCAAGACCTGGGAAGACAGGATGCTCAACATCCACCCCAGCCTCTTGCCCGCCTTCCCCGGTCTGCACACTCACGAAGCCGCCATCAAGGCCGGTGTGAAAGAGCATGGCTGCACGGTCCATCTCGTCACGTCTGGCGTGGACGAAGGCCCCATCCTCGGACAGGCCAGCGTCCCCGTTCTGGAAAACGACACGCCTGAAACCCTCGCCGCCCGCGTTCTGGAGCAGGAACACCTGCTTTATCCGGACGTGCTGGAAATGATCTGCGACGTTTTCGCGAAATAAAGCATCTACCGTGGCCCTTTACGGCTTTGCCTAAACGTAAGGGCCACCCTTTTCGATCGCCCGAGCAGCGAGCCGGCCCGTAAGGCAGAAGCTTCAAGCAAAAAAATCATCTGGATATCCGTTCCTGCAAACCAGCCGGTTTTCGCAAGCCCGCTCTCTCAGAAATCCATGTTCAGCAGCGATTGCGCCTCTACATACTCAAGGCGATCTTTCTGAGCAGAGGTCTCCCCGCCCCTTAAAACAAATACAAAACAACAAAAAAGGCGCGGACCAAAGCCCGCGCCTTTCCTTCAAGACAGAAAGTCCGAACCGCAGATTACGGCAGGATTTCAGTCTCGGCAAAGAAGAAGGAAATCTCGTTCTTCGCGTTCTCGAGGCTGTCCGAACCATGCACGGAGTTGGCTTCGATGCTCTCGGCGAACAGCTTGCGAACGGTGCCTTCAGCAGCGTCGGCCGGGTTGGTGGCGCCCATGACTTCACGGTTCTTGGCGACAGCGCCTTCACCCTGAAGAACCTGCACGACAACCGGCTCGGCGATCATGGAGGACACGAGGCTGCCGTAGAACGGACGCTCCTTGTGAACCGCATAGAAAGCGCCAGCCTGCTTCTCGGTCAGGTGGATGCGCTTCTGGGCAACGATACGCAGGCCAGCGCCTTCGAACACGGCATTGATCTTGCCGGTCAGGTTACGCTTGGTTGCGTCGGGCTTGATGATGGAAAGCGTGCGCTCGAGAGCCATCTTTCTTCTCCTGGTTAGAACCAGCCCCTTCCGGGACCAGCGGGTAAATACCGCCGTTCCACTAGAGCAAATTCATCGTTCCTGATAGGTCTGTCGCAGTATTTTAACGTCCCCTGTTTCTTTTCTTCCGACTGATCGAGGCGCCCGTGAGCCTGCTCACCATCACCGACCTGACCCTCCGCATCGCGGGCCGTACCCTGCTGGACAATGCGTCCCTCAGCGTGGACCCGGGACGCAAGATCGGTCTGATCGGCAAGAACGGTGCTGGAAAATCCACCCTTCTGGCCGCGATCGCCGGTGATTTCGCCCCCGATGGTGGCACCATCACCCTCGCCGCTCGCGCTACAATGGGCCGCGTCAAACAGGAAACCCCCTCGGGCAGCACCTCCATCCTTGATACGGTCCTCGAAGGCGACCTAGAGCGCACGCGCCTGCTTGCGGAAGCCGAAACCGCGACCGACCCGGCCCGCATCGCCGATGTTCACGAACGCCTCATCGCCATCGACGCCTACACAGCCCCCGCCCGCGCCGGCGCCATCCTGTCCGGCCTCGGCTTCGATCAGGACGCACAGAACCGCGCCGTTTCGGACTTCTCGGGCGGGTGGCGGATGCGCGTGTCGCTTGCAACAGCTCTGTTCCTGAACCCCGATCTGCTGCTGCTTGACGAACCGACGAACCATCTCGACATCGAAGCTACGCTCTGGCTGGAATCCTGGCTCGCGAAGTTCTCGGGTGCAGCGATCATCGTCAGCCATGACCGCTCCCTGCTCGACAATACCGTCGATGCCATCGCTCATCTCGATCACCAGAAAATCAGCATCACCCCCGGCGGCTACGACAATTTCGTCCGCATCCGCACGGAACAGGCGCTTCAGCAGAACCGTGCCGCCGAACGCATTGCAGCCCAGCGCGCCCATATGCAGTCCTTCGTGGACCGCTTCCGCGCCAAGGCCACCAAAGCCAAACAGGCCCAGGCACGCCTGAAGGCCCTCGAACGCCTCCCCCAGATCGACAGCGTCGTGGAAGACACCCCCACCCGTTTCTCTTTCCCCGAACCGCAGCCTTTGCCGCCCCCGATGCTGAGCCTGAACAATGTCAGCCTCGGCTATGATGGTCGCGTCGTACTCAAGGGGCTGAACCAGCGTCTGGACATGGAAGACCGGATCGCCCTGCTCGGCCAGAACGGGCGCGGCAAATCCACCTTCGCCAAACTGCTGGCCGGTCGACTGGAGCCGATGTCGGGCACCTACACGCATTCCCCCAAGCTGAAGATCGGCTATTTCGCCCAGCACCAGAGCGACGAACTCGTCCTGACCGACACACCCATCGACCACATGAGCCGCGCCATGCCGGACGCGCTCCCCGCAGCCGTCCGGGCCCAACTCGCCCGGTTCGGCCTCGATGAAAACCGTGCGGAAACAAAAGTTGGAGAGCTCTCGGGCGGCGAAAAGGCCCGCCTGCTCCTCGCTCTCTCCACTCGCGAAGCCCCACACCTGCTGATCCTCGATGAGCCAACCAACCATCTCGATCTCGATGCCCGTGACGCCCTGATCCGCGCGCTATCGGCATTTGAGGGCGCTGTCGTCCTCATCAGTCATGACAGCCATCTCGTGGAATCGGTGGCTGACCGATTCTGGCTTGTCGAAGACGGCACGATCGCTCCCTTCGAGGGCGACATGGTCGAATACCGTGCTTGGCTCCTCGAACGCGCCCGCAAGGCCCGCGCCGAGATGGCCGAGCGCAACAAGGCCGTGACGACATCAGACAACAACAGCTCCTCGTCGGCCCAAAAACGAATCGACCGCAAGGAACAGACCCGCGCCCTCGCCCCTCTGCGCCGCAAAATCCGCGACGCAGAGAGCAAAATGGCCCAGCTCACCGGAGAGAAGACAAAAATCGAGGCCAGACTCGCCGATCCGGCCCTCTATCAGTCCGGCGACGCCTCGGAAGTGACGTCCCTGAACGTCCATCTCGCCGCGCTCAACGCCACCCTCGAAACCGTTGAGGAAAACTGGCTCGAGGCCCAGGCAGAGCTTGAAGATGCCACTGGCTGAAGCTCTGAGATTTCTTGACAGGGAACCATCAACGGCGGCACCGCGACCAACACGACGGCCGGGAAGAACGGCACGCTCGATCTAAACTTCCTGCACTACAACAGCATTACGAAGGCCACGATCAGCAACGACTATCTTGCAATCACCAGAGGCCGCGGAAAAACTGGCTTACAATTACAGCAGCTATGCAGGCCAGACCGTAACCCTGTCGCGCAACACAGACGGCAGCACCCTCATCCATCTCCAGGAAGGCCCCTTCCTCCCGGCTACCCGAATCGCCACGCCCGACGGCGAGCGCGCTGTCAAAACTTTCGACAGCGTCGTCACCCCGAACGACCAGACCCGCCCCTCGACTTGGTTCGGTCGAGCCCATGCCGTCTTCAGCCTGCCGGACGATATCAGCGATGTCCGCATCCTGTCCCGCACCAACCGACCCTGTAACGTGATCAGACCGTTCCTCGACCACCGTCGCAATCTCGGCGTTCTGGTCGGTGACGTGACGCTGTTCGAAAACGCCTCCATCCGTCAGGTCACCTCACGACGGACGCCGGTGGATGGCATGACCGTTCAGCCACCCCATGCGCTGGAGCGCCGGCAACACCACGCTCAGACTGGGCTCCGGGCAGTCCGTCCGGTCCCGGTAGTCTCCGCGGTGCCCTGCGTACCCGCTGGCAAAAGAAGGGGGGACCATTGACCCCCCTTTCCTCTGCCCATAAGCCAGTTGGCACCGACTGACCAAGGACAGACCTTTCCCCATGCCCATCTCCTTTTCCGATCAGGCAGAACGCAGCGAGACGGAACCTCGTGCGCGGGAACTGTCCAAAATCGCCGGTTTACTGCGCATCACGCTAACCCTCACACTGGGCCTTCTGGCGATCTGGCTAATCGGCGATGTCCTGGCCGTGATCTTCGCCTCCGCCCTCGTGGCGATCGTCCTGCACGGGCTGGCGCGCATGCTCCGGCGTCACGTTTCCGTCATCCCGTATCAGGGAGCAGTCGCCCTGGTCACTGTCGTGATCCTGGTGGCTCTGTTCAGTCTGGGCTGGTACAGCGGCCCGGCCATCAGCGACCAGTTCATCCGACTCAAACAGGCCCTCATCACCCAATCCGGCGAACTGCGCACCCATCTCTCCGGCTCAACGCTCGGACAGATGGTTCTCGATCACCTGCCCTCGTCGCTGGGCGGCAATGCTGCAAGCAACGCAAGCCTCGGCTCATTGGGCTCAGGCCTCGCAGGCTCGGTCACGGGACTTCTCAGTTCCGTGTTCGGCATCCTCGGAACCCTTCTGGTGGTCCTGATCGCCGGGCTGTATTTCGCACTGAGCCCGGCCGTCTATATCGACGGCGTGCTGCGCCTCGTCCCCACTCAGCACCGCCCCGCGGCGCGAGAACTGATGTTAACCGCCGGCTCCACCCTCTGGGCCTGGACCGCCGGACAGGCGCTGGACATGCTGGTGGTCGGGATGCTGTCGGGGATTGGTCTTTCGTTAATCGGGATCCCGCTAGCCCTAGCGCTGGGCGTCGTAGCAGGCCTGTGTAATTTCATTCCCTATATCGGCGCCATTCTCGGCGCAGTTCCCGCCGTCCTGCTTGGCCTGTCCCTAGGCACCCACGAAGCCCTGTTCGTCGGCATCCTGTACTGCGTGATCCAGTTTTTCGAAGGCAACGTCCTTGCCCCGCTGATCCAGCGCCGCGCGGTTCACATGCCCCCCGCCCTCGCCATCCTGTCGCAGACAGTCTTTGGCTCCATCCTCGGCGCGCCCGGCCTGATCCTGGCGTCCCCCATCACGGCTGCCCTGCTGGCCATGGGTGACAAGGCCACAGCCCCACTCGAAGACGAAAACCAGACCCGCCGCGCCGTCGGGGAAGTCACGGAAGAAGAAGAAAAACAGCAGGAATGATTTTCTGCTTGCTTCTGACGTAAGGTCATCACCCTTGATGATGCGTCAGGAGCCTGATGATGAACAAACGAACCCTGACAATCGGCGAACTGGCTACCATAGTCGGCGTCACGCCCCGCGCCCTCCGGCACTTCGAGGCAGCCGGGTTGCTACGCCCGTGTCGCGCGGACAATGGCCGTCGCGTCTACAGGGCCGCCGATGTCGGGACTCTGACGCATATCCTGCTCCTGAAAAGAGCTGGCTACACCCTGAGAGAAATCGCCTCCCTTTCGCACGGGCCGCTCAACGCAAAACGACTTCTGCAGGCCCAGCTCTCTGTCCTTGAAACACGTCGCGCAGACCTTGATGCCGTTATCGCTCAGATCAAGGCTGCCTGTGTGCTGATGTCAGAAGACACTGTGCCAGACCTGAAGTCCTTCTGCGCCCTTATCAGTAAAGGACAGGATCACATGACACATAACGCCATGAAAGACGTATTGCGCCACTATTTCACACCCGAAGAACAACAGCGCTGGCAGGAGATGGCCAACAGCCATTTCCCTCCGACGGACCGCACAGCCTACGCGGAACAGTGGAAAAAACTGATCGCCCAGTGCGAAGACGCCCTAAGCCGGAATGTCTCTCCCCAGAGTTCCGAGGCGGCCGAACTGCTAACGGCCTGGAAAACCCTTCAGCAACCGCTTCAAAACGCGACAGGCCCCGAACTGTGGCGCAAGGCAAACCAGATGTATCTGGAGCGTAGCAACTGGGAGACCGCCGAGCGAAAGCTGCCCTTCAGCCCGGACGTTCAGAACTTCATTATTGCGGCTGCGCGCCATCAGGCTGCAACGCCATGAGCTGCGCATCCGGAAAAGCATTCATCCGGAAAGGCCCCCCCTTCGCCAGCTGAATCCCGACGATGTCGTCCTGCTTCTTGTATTTCCAGATGGAAATGATGACGGGCTGCCCCTGTGCCCCGGCCATCTCAAGGACGACCTTCGGAGCAAGATCTGTCTTTTCCCCCGAAGGGCCCCAGGCGGTTTCATGCGACTGGAGCCACAGATTGACCTTCTGGACTTCTTCGGCGGTCAGTTCACGGCTGACGGGTGCGCTCAGTTGCCCGACAGTCACTTTCGGAAATTTCCAGGCATGCAGCAGCGGCCAGGTCACGAACCAGATAATGCCCACCGGAATGAGAACAAGCGCCGCAAAAACCAGCAGAAGTTTCTGTTCACGTCTCACGCCTGTTCTCCTGCCCAACGATTGAGGGCTGCAATGATGTAGCTGACGTCATCGTCCGTCAGTTCGGGATGAATGGGAAGAGCCAGAACCCGCGCACCAAGCCCCTCGGCCACCGGTAGCACGGCACCATCGTGATGCGGCGCATAGGCCGGCTGACGGTGAAGCGGCTTGGGATAATAAATGGCCGTCGGAACACCAGCCTCCTTCAGAAACGCCTGAAGCAAATCCCGCTTGGCTGCATCGGGCAACAGGATCGTATAAATCGCCCAGGCGCTCTCGCTGTCAGCAACGCGTACGGGTGGGATAATGCCTTCCGGCATGGCAGCATCATAGGCCGCAGCAATCTCATCCCGACGCTTCAGCTCGTCCCCGAACACATCGAGCTTTGCCAGCAGCACCGCAGCCTGCAGCGTATCCAGCCGCCCGTTGATGCCGATCCGCTCGACTTCGTAGCGCGTGCGACCTTCCCCATGCGTGCGCAGGGAATGATACAGCGCCGCCAGATCATCATCGTCCGTCAGGATCGCACCACCATCCCCATAACCGCCCAAAGGCTTGGAGGGGAAGAAGGACAACGTGGTTGCCTTCGCCTCATGTCCCAGACGACGACCATGATAGGTCGCACCAAAAGACTGTGCACAGTCGGCCACCAGTGTCAGATCTTCCTGCGCGGTCCAGGCCTTCAGCTCGTCCCAAGGCGCAGGCTGACCAAACAGATCCACCCCGATCACCACCCGCGGTTCCAGATCCCCGGCCTGGCGCACGACCTCAAGCCGCTCCTTCAGGGATTCAAGACTGATCTGGAAAGTCTGCGGGTCCACATCCACAAAAACCGGCGTTCCACCCAGCAGCAGAACAACTTCCGCCGTCGCCGTATAGGTAAAGGCGGGCAGAAAAACCGCATCTCCCGGACCGATCTCCTCGCCCATCAGCACCATGAGCAGCGCATCCGTTCCGGACGACACACCGATCGCATATTTCGCGCCCCCGAACTCCGCAAGGCGCTGCTCCAGTTCCTGCACCTCAGGGCCAAGCACGAAGCGGCAATGCGCCATAACGGCGTCCACACGCTTCTGGATACTGCCACCAAGGCGCGCCTGCTGTGCGGGAAGGTCGAGAAAAGCAATCTGCCGTGTCATGGCGCTATCATCTCCGGATCGGGATGGGACATCGCAATCGGCATTCCGCCGTCGCGGTTATGAAGGAATTCAGGGACCAGCCTGTACAGGATGCTCATGATGGCGCCCAGATCACTCGCGTGACAGGCCGCCTCCAACTCATCCATCGCGGCTGCCGCCACCTTGAAATCGACAGTGCGCGGAGACGCCATCCGCAGGCCCGGCGCATCGGTCGGAACCGGCGCCTCACGCCCGTGAAACAGTTCCTCGAACAGCTTTTCGCCCGGTCGAAGGCCGGTGAAACGGATCTCGATATCGCTCTCGGGACGCAGACCTGCAAGGCGAATCATCTGGAACGCCAGATCCATTATCCGCACCGGATCGCCCATATCGAGCACAAAAATGCCGCCCTGCTTCAGGCGCTGATCGGTCGCATCGTTCTCCGAACGCTCATGCGTGCCACGGACTGCCGCCTGTAACACAAGCCCAACCGCCTCGGGCACCGTCATGAAGTAGCGCGTCATATCCGGATGCGTGACCGTCAACGGCCCACCATGCTCAAGCTGGCGACGGAACAACGGCACGACCGACCCCGTAGAACCCAGCACATTGCCGAACCGCACAGTCACGCAGCGCATACCGCCCTGCCCGGCCCGCGCACGCATGTCGAGCGCCTGCCCGTATACTTCCGCACAACGCTTGCTGGCCCCCATCAGACTGGACGGATTGACCGCCTTGTCCGTGGAAATCATCACCATCGCCTGCGCACCCGCACGCTCAGCCTCATCCGCCACGATCCGCGTGCCGATCACGTTCGTCAGCACACCCTCAACCGGATTATCCTCGACAATTGGCACGTGCTTGAGCGCAGCCGCATGAAAAACAAGCTGCGGCCGGTACGTCCCGAACACTTCCGCCATCCGTCTCCGGTCACGCACATCCGCGATGATCTGATGGCGCTTCACGTCTGCAAAACGCTCGGCAATATCCAGATTGATCTGCCACAGCGCATATTCGCTGCTCTCGATCAGCAACAGCATGGCCGGCTTGAAAGACGCAATCTGCCGAGCCAGTTCGGAGCCGATACTTCCCCCGGCCCCTGTCACTGCAATAACGCGTCCACAAATTAGGCGCGCCATCCCCTGCGAATCGAGCGCCACAGGCGGACGATTCAACAGATCCTCAATCGCGATCGGACGAAGCTCCACCCGGTCCGCAGGCTGCAACGCCGTGAGCGACGGTGTGCGCTGCACATCGATATCATACGCCCGCGCCGCCTCGAGGATCTGGGACAGTTCCCGGCCCTTGATCTCTCCTGCTGTAATGACCAGCGCATCCGGCAGTTTCCCTGAAGAGAACAGCCGCTCCAGAATGACGGGCGTTTCGCTGATCGTTCCCAGAATCGGACAATCATGAATACGCCGCCCGGCCTGCTGCGCGCCCCCCGTCAGAAGCCCCACAACGCGGCGGTTGTTCTCGCTGTCGCGCTCCATTGCCCGGATGAACAGATCAGCTTCATGGTCTGCTCCGAGCAGCAGGATGCGCTCACCATTCAGAGCCAGACTTCTACGCCGCGCCGCCAGACGCCACATCATGCGGATGGCCCCCAGAAACACGAGCAGGACCAGCGCATGAATGATGGGGAAAGTCGGCGTCGGCAGCGGATAACCCGCCACATGCAGCAGTTCCGCAAACAACAGCGCACTCAGCACCGACGCACAGGCGATATTGAACAGGTCCGCTACCCCCGAAAACCGCCAGTACTGCTGCGGGATACGGAACGGCAGCCCCCCCACCAGCAGCGTGATGCCGCCTCCGGCAATGAACCACAGCGGATGCAGCCACCCCCCCGCCGGATCAGCCAGCCATCGCGCCACGGGAGCGGCGGCGGCCGACACGACTCCATCCAGCACGACATTGAGCGCGATGCGCCGCGCCGGCGTCGAAGCGCGCGGGGACGGACCGGAAGGGGGCATTGAGGCCGGGGATATGGGCCCTGTAGGATGAACAGATGTCACGCGCCCCTTATAGCGCCAAAAGCCTCCCTCCCATAAAGTCGTCCCATGCCCTTTTCTTTCCAGAATCTGACCAGCGGCGTTACGCTCTCCTGCATAGCCGCTGTCGTGCTGTGCAATCTCCTGATCCTGCTCATGATCCGCGCCGGCGTTCTGGACCATCCCGTCGCCCGAAGCTCCCACACACGTCCGACGCCCAAAGGCGGCGGGATCGGCATCGTCGGCGCCTTCATCCTGTGCCTGCCTCCCGCCCTGTACGAGGCCCATGCGTCAATGCGTATCGTCCCCGCCATCACGGGACTGCTGGTCGGCATGATCCTGCTCGGCACAGTTTCATGGCTCGATGACGTCCGCCCTTTCCCCGCGCGCTACAAGCTCGCGGCCCAGTTCGTAGCGGCAATCGCCGCAGCAATCGGAACCGGCGCAACCCTGCCCGAAATGATCCCCTTCGTGCTGGCTGCCGTTTTCATCACGAACGCCCTCAATTTCATCGATGGCATCAATGGCCTGGCCTCGGGCGTCATGGCCATCTCGGCGCTGCTCCTCGCCAGCACAGGCCTCATGCCCGTCGCATTCGTCCTACTCGCCGTCTGTCTGCTGAGCTTCCTACCTTATAATTTTCCGAAAGCGCGGATCTTCATGGGCGATGTCGGCAGCCAGCCAATCGGCCTCGCCATCGCCTGGGGCGGCATGACCGGCTTCGGCACGGGCAGCGGCCTGCTCGTCATCGCTCTGCTTTCAGGCGTGCTGTGGGACGTAACGTTCACGCTGGCACGCCGGGCACGCGCCGGTGACAGGCTCGCGCAGGCCCATCGCGGCCACCTTTATCAGCTGGCCGTCCGTTCAGGACTGCCCGTCCCGCTCGTCACATGTCTTTACTGGGGGTTTGCCCTCTGGGGCGCTGCGGCTTTCGCCACAGGTCAGATCATCACGATGGTTCTGATGATCGCCCTGCCACAGCTTGCGTGGACAGGATATGTCTGCACGCGGGCCAAAACCCGCGTGCAGGACCGCTGGTAATCCAGCGGCTTAAATCAGCCGGCGCGACGGCTGCTCAAACGCTCGACAGAAGCCGAAGCGCGTTCAGTGCGAGTAGAGCGCGTGCCGGAAGCTTCCGCCATGACCGCGCGCATTTCGCGCAGGAAAGTGGAACCCTTCAGCGTGCGCTGCACCAGCACCGAGCGACGATCCAGCGGATCGACCTTGCGGCGTGCCAGATCCAGCTCGCCCAGACGGTCGAGCGCACGGGTGATGGCAGGCTTGGACACCTTGAGTTCCAGCGCCAGGCCACGAACCGTGTGAGCCCCGTCCCGCAGATAGCAGGTCAGGAAGACGGCAAGCTGGCGAGCCGACAGATCGGGTCCGTCACGACGAACCATCGAAACGATGGTGTCGCACAGAAGGTTGAGCATCTGATCATTGGTAGCCTGAGGCATGATCTCTCTCCTAAGCAGTCCCTCCCTCATCTGTTGTCCGATCCCATAACAGGAGCCGACGGAATGAGGGTCGACGTGAAATTGTATCTGCCTCTCCATGTCCGGAGAGACCGTAGTCTCATTTACGTGGTGTTTCGAAACGCATACGCAAGCATACGGGTTCCAAAACAACCCAGTGGACAATGCCTCTGCATCGAAACGATGAAAGGGCGTATGCCTCATTAAAGCGCGTTTGACACCCTAATCTTTTAACACTCCGTTGCTCGGCCACACTGTTCGCCGAGTGAAACGCTTTATGGAAGCTCAGGAATTATTATGAATTCGTGACAAACTCTCCAGAATTGCCCGAAGACCAAGCACTTCTCCCCCCTCGGGGCGGCCCGGCCGGACACCGTCATTCCACGCATAAGTGTCGATATGCGCCCATTTTTGGCCGTCCGGAACGAATTTCTGAAGATAGAGTGCGGCTGTAATCGCCCCTGCCATCGGCTTTGAGGTCACATTTCCAAAGTCGGCTACTGTACTATCCAGCCATGCATCGTAACCATGCCAGAGTGGCATTCTCCACATTACATCAGCGGTCGATTTTCCCGATTCGAGAATGAATGATGCCAGTTCATCGTCATTACTGAACAGCGCGGGCACATCCGGACCGAGTGCCACACGCGCAGCACCCGTCAGGGTTGCAGCGTCCAGAATGGCATCCGGACGACTTTCAGAAGCCTCCGTTATGAGATCACACAACACTAGGCGCCCTTCCGCATCCGTATTGCCAATCTCGACCGTCTTGCCACTGCGCGTCCGCAGCACATCCCCAGGCCGCATGGCATGACCCGAGACGCTGTTCTCGACACAGCCCAGACGGAGCTCCAGATCCACATCCAGCTCAAGATCGATGGCAGCGCACATAACGGCCAGCATCAGCGCAGCCCCGCCCATGTCCTTCTTCATACGCAACATGCCTGCCGCGCCCTTGAGATCGTACCCTCCCGTATCGAAACACACGCCCTTGCCGATCAGAGAAATCCGCGGCGCACCCTCACGGGCCTTCCACCGCGCCACGACCACGACCGGCTTACGCTCCGATCCCTCGCCCACTTCCGCCAGACACGGATACGCACTCCGCAGATCACCCCCGTCCACAAGACTGACGCTCGCCCCGCGATGCACCAGCGCCGCACCGGCCATATCCGCCAGTTCCCTCGGCCCTAGCAGATTTGCGGGCATATTGATCAGATCCCGCCCGAACCAAAGTGCCTTCGACAGCGCAACGGGACGCTTCACCTCATCTGGCACGACCATCCGCGTCGTGACAGGCTTGTCCTCCCCAAGACTGAAACGATACGCCCCCATACAAAACCCGAGCAGCGCACTCTCCAAAGCGCCCTCGTCAAACCCATGGAGCACCGCCGTCCAGTCTCCATCCGGCAGAGCCGTCCCCAGCTTACCAAAAGCCACCGGATCATTGGCGCGTGCGGACGCCACACACAGGATCGCTGCCCCAACACCTCCGTCACCCGGCAGCAAGGTAAAAGCGCCGTCCTTTGCGGAAAATCCCTGCCCCTGAAGAAAGGCCGCATGCTCCCCCAGAAGGCGCGAGACGGTCGCACTATCCTCACAGGCCACCAGATGAACCAGACGGGCGGAAGCCGCGTCGGCGGACGTTACGAAGGGAAGCTGGGGATGCAGATTCATAAGACTTTCTTCCTCAAATACAGGTCCCGCCCGATAAAGATCATCGGGGAACGCTCCAGATGCTTGCTTTTGCCCCGCAGGCACCCGACCATTCAGACATGAAGGGTGCATTCCACGGAACCTCGTCCGGTCATCATACCATGCCAGCCAGCATCCGTGCTGCCCTTGGCCCCACCAATACCGGCAAGACCCATTATGCCTTAACGCGCATGATGGCCCACGCCTCCGGCATCATCGGCTTCCCCCTGCGCCTGCTGGCCCGGGAAAACTACGAGCGCCTGGTGAAGCTCAAAGGCGAACGCAGCGTCGCACTCATCACAGGCGAAGAGAAAATCGTACCCCCCGGAGCACGCTGGTTTTCCTGCACCGTCGAAGCCATGCCACTGGACCGCAAGGCCGAGTTCATCGCCATCGACGAAATCCAACTCGCCTCGGACCCGGACCGGGGCCACATCTTCACGGACCGCCTGCTTCACGCGCGCGGCACGGTCGAGACACTCTTCCTCGGTGCCGAAACCATCCGCCCACTGCTCCAGAAACTCGTCCCGGGCATCGAGATCGACATCCGCACCCGCCTCTCCAGCCTCGCCAGCACGGGACACACGAAGCTCTCCCGCCTGCCACCACGCTCCGCCATCGTCGCCTTCTCCATGAGCGAGGTGTACGCACTGGCCGAAGTCATCCGCAGACGCCGTGGCGGCTGTGCCGTCATCATGGGACAGCTCAGCCCCCGTACCCGCAACGCCCAGGTCGAACTCTATCAGAACCGCGAAGTCGATTATCTCGTCGCAACCGACGCCATCGGCATGGGTCTGAACATGGACGTCGATCACGTCGCCCTGGCCCAGCTCAGCAAATTCGACGGCACGGTCCCGCGCCCCCTGTTCCCGCAGGAAATCGCCCAGATCGCCGGACGTGCTGGACGCGGCATGAAAGACGGTACCTTCGGCACCACGGCCGACTGCCCGCCCATGTCCAGCGCCCTCGTCGAAGCCGTCGAACAGCACCGCTTCGACCCGATCCAACGCCTCTATTGGCGCAACCACGAACTCGACTTCAGCAATCCCGCCAACCTGCTCAAAAGCCTGACCCAGCCGCCCCCGCTGCGTGGCCTGACTGCAGGCCGCGTGGCCTCGGACGTCACGACACTCGAATCCCTGATGCTCGATCCGGACATCCGCGAGAGCGCCCGGGGCAAACGCGCTACCATGCTGCTCTGGGACGTCTGCCAGATCCCCGATTTCCGCAAACTCGGCGACGACAGCCACACCCGTCTCTGCGCGCGTCTTTATATGCATCTGCTCAAGGAAGGCTCCGTTCCCGCCAACTGGATGGAAGGCCATATCCGGGGCCTGGCCAAGACCGAAGGCGATATCGATACCCTCATGCACCGCCTCACCGGCGTGCGCGTCTGTTCCTATGTCGCGGCCCGCACCGAATGGAGCCGCCATTCCGCGATTTGGCAGGAACGCGCCCGCGAGGTCGAAGACCAACTCTCCGACGCCCTGCACGAACGTCTCACAGCACGTTTTGTAGACCGCCGCGCCACAACACTCCTGCGCCGTCTCGACAATGACGGCGACCGCACCCTGCTTTCCGCAGTCAAACCGGACGGAGAAGTCCTCGTCGAAGGACACAGCATCGGCCGCATCCGTGGCTTCACACTGGAAACAGATGTCGCCTCCGGCCCCGAACGCCAGATGATTCTGCGCGCTGGTCGCAAAGCCCTCATCCACGAAATCCCGCGCCGCATCCGCATGCTTCAGGACGCACCCGACACATCCCTAAGGCTGGACAGCACGAACGGCGAACTCTTCTGGGAAGACATACCCCTCGGCCGCCTCACCGCAGGGCCGTCCCTCCTGCGCCCCACCATCCAGCTTTTCCCAGCCGAGTTCACCGACACGGTCCAAAAAAACCATGTCGAAACCCGCCTGCTGAGCTTCGTGGCCCATCTGATCCAGACAGACCTCAAGCCCCTATACCGCAGTCAGACACTCGCCGAGCGCGAAACCCAGCTCCGCGCCATTTTGCACCGTCTGATGGAAGACGGCGGCATCACCGAAACGCTGCCCGAAGACCACGCACTCCCCCCCGCGCTCAGAAACCGGTTGCGCAAAGGCGGCGTCGAGGTCGGACGTTTCTCGATCTACTGCCCGTCCCTCTTCCGAAACCGTCCGCTCGCGCTTCTGGGCCTCCTGCACGCCCTGCACAGCAAAACCCCGCTCCGTCCCACCGCACCCGGACGCGTCTCCCTCCCCTGGAGCGACATTCACGGGCAGTTCGGCTGGATCCGGGCGGCCGACACCGGCCTGCGCCTCGACATCGCAGAACGCTGTATCGCGGACATGCATCACCTCGCACTCCGTCGCGATCACGCCGCCCCGACAAATCTGGCCTCCAGACTGGGCGTAAAAGCCGAGATGCTCCCTGCCATTCTCAAGGGCCTCGGCATCGCGCACCAGCCGCCCGAGACACAGTCCGCCACCCATGCAGGTCCACCCCGCCCACTTATGATCCTGAATGACCGCAAAACCCGGGCCGCCCGCAGACGCAGATCCGCCGCGCACCAGCCCCCTATCAAACGCCCGTCTCCGCCACGAACCGACAGCCCCTTCGCGGCACTCGCAGCCCTGAGGGAAAAAATCCGTCCATGAGCGAAGACTACCAGCGGCTGGACCAGTGGCTGTATTACGCCCGCGTCGCCAAAACTCGCCCGCTCTGCGCAGCCATAATCAGCAAGGGGCGCATCCGCATTAACCGGCAGCCCACCAGCAAGCCCCATGCCAAACTTCACATTGGCGACATATTGACTTTTCCGGCCGTTTCTGGCGGAGAAGTGCGCGTGTGGCGCGTCTTGGATCTTGGTGAACGCCGCGGTCCGGCAAAAGAAGCCGCACTTCTTTATGAAGCCATCACAGAAGACGGCTGACGATGCTTGCGTCTGAGGCCAAACCTTCGCATATCATCCCGCTCGGATGAAACCGGCCGGATGCCGGACCAGCAAGACGATCGGAGACGTCAATGACCTATGTGGTCACCGAAAACTGCATTAGTTGCAAGTTCACGGATTGCGTGGAGGTCTGCCCCGTAGACTGCTTCTACGCCGGTGAGAATTTCCTCGTCATCAATCCTGACGAATGCATCGACTGCGGCGTGTGTGAGCCGGAATGCCCGGCAGAGGCCATCTTCCCGGACAGCGACAACCGTGCCGCTCCGTGGATCGAGATCAACGCGAAATATTCAACTCAGTGGCCGAACATGACCCGCAAGATCGACGCCATGCCGAACGCCGAAGAATGGAAAGACAAGCCCGGCAAGGCCGCCATGCTGTCCGAGGCGCCCCACAAGGACTGATCCCGCTTTTCTTGGGCTGCATCTTTCACCCGGTCTCTCTGGAGACCGGGTTTTTTTATGCCAGATCGACAGCTCAGCTCCTTTAGCGGGCTAAAGCACAAAGGAAACCAAGCATAAAAAAAGGCTGACAGGATTTCTCCTGCCAGCCCTTCCCTCAGATTTCGAAAGAAACCTTAGCGGGACATCATGTTGATCGCAGTGTCATGCATGATGAAGATCGTACCACCAATAATGACAATCACCGATGCCGCAGCAAAGATGAAGCACATCAGGTTCCAGCTCTGCTCGCTGCTGGTGTTCATGTGAAGGAAGAACACCAGGTGAACGACGATCTGCACAACGGCAAGAACCGTCAGTGCGGCCAGCGCCATTCCCGGAGACAGGGCGTGGGTCATGACGGCGGCAAAAGATGCCACCGTCAGGATCACGGCCAGAACGAAGCCGATCAGATAAGCCGAATAGGAGCCGTGGCTACCATCGTGGGCTGTATGTGCCTGAGCCATTACATCACTCCTGCGAGATAGACGAACGAGAAGACACAGATCCAGACGATGTCAAGGAAGTGCCAGAACAGGCTGAGGCAGGTCAGCTTGTTCATCATACGCTCGGACAGATCCTGCGGACCCATCATCTGCACCATCAGGACGAGCATCCAGATCAGACCGCAGGTGACGTGCAGACCATGCGTTCCAACCAGCGTGAAGAACGCGGAGAGGAATGCCGAACGGTCAGGACCGTTGCCTTCTGCGATCATGGAGCTGAACTCGTTCAGCTCCAGACCGACGAAGGATGCGCCCAGAACGAAAGTGACGGCCAGCCACAGAAGAACCATCGTCTTGTTCTTCGCCATCGCATTCAGCGAGGCGAAGCCGTACGTGATGGACGAGAACAGCAGAATAGCCGTCTCGATCCCCACATTCGTCAGATCGAAGAGCTCCTTACCCGACGGACCACCGGCAAACTGATTCCGGAGAACCGCAAAGGCAGCGAAGATCGACCCGAACAGGATGCAGTCCGTCATCAGGTAGAGCCAGAAGCCGAACACGTTGGGGGTCTCGTGGTGTTCCCCGTGATGATCGTCAGCGTGTGCCAGAGGCGACATTGTTGCTTCGTGAGCCATAAGTCTTATGCCCCCTCTTACTCTGCTGCCTGAGCCGCAGCGATACGACGAGAATAAACTTCCTCGTTGTGCTCGATTTCGCTTACCGGAACGTAATAGTCGACGTCACGATTGGCGCTGCGCAGGATCATGGTTGCAACGATACCGATCAGGGAAATGGCGGCAAGCCACCAGATGTACCAGATCGAAGCGAAGCCGAACAGGAACGCGAACAGACCGATAAAGACACCAGCGGAGGTGTTCTTCGGCATGTGGATCGGCGCCAGCGGCTTGCCGTGAGCCTTCAGACCCAGCTGCTTCTCGGTGTGGAACGTGTCGAGACCGTGAATGTCGGGAATGACCGCGAAGTTATAAGCCGGCGGCGGAGAAGAAATAGCCCACTCCAGCGTACGGCCGTTCCACGGATCACCCGTCAGATCAAGATTCTCAGGCAGGTTACGGTCGCGGATGGACACATAGAGCTGCGTCAGCTGGCAGGCGATACCGCAAGCGATAACGATCGCACCGGCTTCAGCAACCAGCATCCACGGATACCAGTCAGGATTGTCGTAGTGGTTCATACGACGCGTCATGCCCTCGAGGCCGAGGATATAGAGCGGAACGAAGGCCAGATAGAAGCCGATGAACCAGCACCAGAACGCGCGCTTGCCCCAGGCTTCGTTCAGTTTGAAGCCGAAAGCCTTCGGGAACCAGAAACCCATGCCTGCAATGTAGCCGAAGTACACACCGCCAATGATGACGTTGTGGAAGTGGGCAATCAGGAACAGGGAGTTATGCAGGATCCAGTCAGCGGCTGGCATGGCCATCATGACACCAGTCATACCACCGATGGAGAAGGTGATCATGAAACCGATCGTCCAGTACATCGGAGCCGTGAATTCCACGCGACCCTTATACATCGTGAACAGCCAGTTGTAGATCTTCACACCCGTCGGGACGGCGATGATCATCGTCATGATACCGAAGAAGGTATTGACGTTAGCACCAGCACCCATGGTGAAGAAGTGATGCACCCACACGACAAAGGAGAGCACCATGATGGAGCACGTGGCGTACACCATCGTCTTGTAGCCGAAGAGCGGCTTTTGGGAGAACGTTGCAGTGACCTCGGAGAAAACACCGAATGCCGGAATGACAAGGATGTAAACTTCCGGATGGCCCCAGGTCCAGATCATGCTGAGGTAAAGCATGACGTTGCCGCCGGCATCGTTCGTGAAGAAGTGCATGCCGAGGTAACGGTCAAGGCTGAGCAGAGCCAGCGTCACTGTCAGAACCGGGAAGGACACCATGATCAGAACGGTCGTGCAGAACGCAGTCCAGGTGAAGACCGGCATCTGCATCCAGCCCATGCCAGGCGCACGCATCTTGACGATGGTCGTGAAGAAGTTCACGCCCGTCAGCAGCGTACCGACACCGGAGATCTGAACGGCCCAGATATAGTAGTCAACGCCGACACCCGGGCTGAACTGCATCTCGGACAGAGGCGGGTAAACCAGCCAGCCGCACTGAGCGAACTCACCGATAAACAGCGAGATGTTGATCAGCAGGGCTCCGACCAGCGTCATATAGAAGCTGAGCGAGTTCAGGAACGGGAACGCAACGTCGCGCGCACCGATCTGAAGGGGAACCACCAGGTTCATCAGGCCCGTCATGAACGCCATCGCCATGAAGAAGATCATGATGGTGCCATGAGCGGAGAAGATCTGATCGTAGTGGTGCGGCGGAAGGTAACCCGGGTTACCCTTGTAAGCCAGAGCAAGCTGGGTACGCATCATGATAGCGTCCGCGAAACCGCGGAACAGCATGACGATCGCCAGAATGACGTACATTACGGCAAGACGCTTGTGGTCGACTGTCGTCAGCCATTCACGCCAGAGATAGCCCCATTTGCCATAATAGGTGACGGCACCCAGTACGGCGAGACCGATAACAGCAACACCAATGAATGTACCGACAAGAATCGGCACATCCAACGGTATGGCTGATAAGGAGAGTTTTCCGAGCATCTGTCGGTTATTCCTTCATGCCAGTGTCGGACGGTGCAGCGTTGGAAGCAGACTGCATGTGCATGACCTTGCCCGTCTTCTTGTCCACCATCATGCCGTTGTTATACTTGGCAACGATGCCGTCGAAGAGATCCGGCTGGACATGCGCGAAATACTGTACCGGCGCAGATTCCTGCGGTGCAGCATATTTCGGGTAGGTGGTATCGTCGAGATTTTCGCTTCCGCTCTTCACTTTCTCAACCCAGTCGTTGAACTGAGCCGGATCCATGGCGAGGGTACGGAACTTCATATCCGAGAAACCACGACCACTGAACTGTGAAGCCTCACCGAGATAATCCCCGGATTCACTTGCAAGCAGATGCAGCTGGGTCTGTTGACCAGGCATGGAGTAGATCATCGATCCCAGACGCGGGATGAAGAACGACGTCATGACGGTGTCAGAGGTGATCTGGAAATTCAGCGGCGTGTTCGTGGGAACATCCAGCTGGTTGATCGTTGCGATCCCCAGGTCCGGATAGATGAACAGCCATTTCCAGTCGAGAGAAACCACCTGGACATTCAGGGGCTTGACGTTGTCAGCCGTCTGAAGCGGGCGGTACGGGTCATAAGCATGCGTACTCCACCAGCTGATGGCGCCCAGAAGAGCGATCAGGATGGCAGGGACGCCCCAGATGACATATTCAATTACGGTCGAATGATCCCAAGTCGGGAGGTATTCGGCCTCTTTGTTGGAAGCACGATACTTCCACGCAAAATAAAGCGTCGCGGCGCAGGTGGGAACCACGACCAGCATCATGATGACGAATTCCGCCACCATGACATCGCGGTTCATTTCTGCGACCGGGCCGCGCGGCTGAAGCAGATCAACCGTACAACCCGATAGCATCAGCGCCGGCAACGCTGGGAGATATCGCCAGAGTTTTTTCATCGGTCCTGCTTTCATCATCCGTTCCGGCTTGCAGTAGTCGCCGGGAAACGGTTTGACACGATAAGGTCCGCATCAGTGCCGCCGAACGCTGCCATAGTCTGCTACCTTTCTCGTTCGTATCCTGACGTCAGGAACCGGATCAAAGATCCGACCCTGAAATTCATTCAGCATGGGACACGGCTGTCCCGGTTCCTCAGGTTTTTTCCGCCTGAATCGCCTCAAAGACAAGGCTTATCACGGATTTCGTGAGCCCTTCCCCGACATAGGGCTCAGAGTGAAATGGCTGTTTTTCGCCACATTTGATCTAATTAAGGGTTTCATTAAGTCATAAAATTACAGATTTTTAATGTGAACTGCTTTAGAATTCGTGGAAATAATTCAAGACTTTTTTGGTCCAAAAAGCAGAAAGGGGCGGCATCAACTGCCGCCCCTTTCTGGATCTCCAGTATCGCTAAGAGAGTAATCTCAATCGCTGTTACCTGAGCGAACCCCCATGAACTGGATCAGAAACTGAAACAGGTTCACGAAATTGAGATACATTGTCAGCGCATCATAGACACTCAGCTTCGCAACATCATCTGCACCAGCATAGGCCATGTACTGCTGATACGTGATCTTGATGCGCTGCGTGTCATACGCCGCCAGTAGGGTGAAAAGCCCCACACCTATTATGGAAACCAGCATGGCAAGCGGCGAACTGTGGAGGAAAATGTTCACCACGGATGCCAGAAGGATCCCAATCAGCCCCATAAACAGGAAAGAACCGAGTCGAGCGAGATTGGCGCCGGTCGTGTATCCCCACAGCGACATTCCGGCGAACGTAATAGCCGTCACGAAGAAGGTACGGGCCACGGAAACGCCGGTATAGCTCAGCAGAAGACTGGCCATGCTCGCACCCATCGCCGCGCTGAACAACAGGAAAATCCCCTGTACGGCCGACCGCGACAGACGGTTGACCCCGAAGGACAGAACCATCACGAACACAAGAGGAGCAAAGATGCTGATCCCACCCAGAAGGGTCGGACGCAGAACGATGGCACCATTCGGCATTTCTGCCAGATGGAAGAAGAGAGAGCGCAGGGATGTCTGTGCGACGCCGTAAGCGACCACTCCCGTGATCACCAGACCAAGCGCCATCCAGTTGAAGACCCGGCACATATAAGCACGAAGCCCGGCATCGAGACTGCCGGCTCCGGCCTGCACACCGGCCCTGCTGAAGTTGGTATTGAAAGCCATGACACCTTTTCCAATGAGATGCCCTTCTGAAAAGGGCGCTTGACGAACCCGGGAGGGCCGTCCGTACACTCATACTGAATGTGGGGTTTTTATCGGAAGGGTCAAGAATACTCCGCCGCCCCTTACTTCTTTTTCATGGGAAACGCGCCTCTTGAGACTTTTTGTCGCACTCGACCTTCCTGCCGATGTCCGGGAAACGCTTGCGCTGATGCGCGGTTCTATGCCCGGCGTGCAATGGGTTCCGGCCGAAAACCATCACATCACCCTCCGCTTCATTGGAGAGATCACTGATCGGCACCGGCTGGAAGAAATCGACCTCACCCTCTCCCGCCTCGCCTGGCAGCCTTTCGAAATTTCCCTCGCTCAGGCTGACATTCGCGAAGGCCTCACGGCGGACAGCCTCATGATCGGGGTCGAACGCACCCGCCAACTGGATGCGTTGCAATCCCAGGTCGAAAGCGCCCTTCGCCGTGCTGGCTGCCCACCAGCAAAGCGCCGCTTCCAGCCCGCCATCACCCTTGGACATTTTTTCCCGAACCAGCGGGCGGACGCCATCAAATGGGTCCAGCGGCACAATCTCTTCCGCAGCAAACCCATCTCCGTAGAGCACGTTACACTTTTCGAAAGCATGCGGAGCCAGGGCGAACACGTTTACGTTCCCCGCGAAGAATATGCCTGGCAGCCGGACATGCCGCTGATCCCCGAGGAAGAATGACCCTGTCCGTTCCGTCATCCGAGGAACGCCTTGAGGCACTCCTAACGGAAGTTCGGGCCTGCCGGGTCTGCGAGCCCCATCTCCCGCTCGGCGCCAGACCTCTGATCCATGCTTCAGCTACAGCGAAGATCCTGATCGCCAGCCAGGCCCCTGGCACCAAGGCCCATATCGCCGGAAAATCTTTCTACGACCCCTCCGGCAAGCGCCTGCGCGACTGGCTCGCGATCTCAGAAGCTATTTTTTATGACACGCGCCAGATCGCCATTTTCCCGATGGGCCTGTGCTATCCCGGACGCCTACCCAAAGGCGGCGACAACCCGCCCCGTCCGGAATGTGCCCCGCTATGGCGCCGTCGCGTCCTTTCCCTCATGCCGGATATCCGCCTGACACTGCTCGTCGGAAGCTATTCTCAGAACCATGTTCTGGGACGCGGTTCAGTTACAGAACGCGTCAGAAGTTTCCGGAACTATCTGCCCGAATATTTTCCCCTGCCCCACCCCTCGTGGCGTACCAGCGCCTGGGAAAGAAAAGCGCCATGGTTTCAGGAAGAAGTCATTCCCGCCCTGCGTAAACGCGTTCATGCGATACTGGCGGAGCGCTAATCAGGCGGCCTTGGCCTGTTTCAGCGCCTCGACAAGGAACCCTTCCACGCCCGACGCCAGGATCTGCACCCCGATCGCCAGAAGGATCAGCGCCGCAAGCCGGCTGACAATCCGCGTTCCCGTCACCCCCAGCATCGCAACAACCCGCTCGGCATAGGCGTAAACGACCGCCACCACAATCGCCATGGTCGTCGCGGCAGCCGATACGCCGACATAATAATCCGCTGTAGGCATGTTCGGTGGCGTGGATGAACTAAGCGCGATAGCTACGGAAATACTACCCGGCCCCACCGTAAACGGCATGGCCAACGGAAAGAACGCCGTCTCCCGCAGATCCGGTGTCGTCACGGTCCGACCGCCCTGAAGCGCCTGCTTTTCCTTACGCGCCTCGGACGTCTCAGGCTGCAACAGCATCAGCCAAGCACGCGACGCTACAACCAGACCGCCCGTAATCCGCAGGGCATTGATCGAAATTCCAAAAAACCCGAGAATCCAGCTACCGAACCAAATGGACACCAGCATGATGCCCAGCGAATTCAGCGCCACCTGACGCGCCAGTTCGACAACCTCGCGACGATCGCGCCCTTCCGTCGCCTGAGCAAAAATCAGTGACGCCCCAAGCGGATTGATGATCGAGAAGAGCGCTGGAAAGGCGATCAACCAGCTGCTGAGCGTATTCCCCAGCCCGGGTGCCAGACTCATGAACCGGTCAGACCTGACACGGCCTGTGGCTTGCGCTTGCGTGCCAGCCGTTCCTCACCCTTCAGAAAAGCCCGCAGCATCCGATAATCCTCGGAAAAACAGCACACCGTCCCAGCCGTCCTGTCCGGACAGACCGTCAGTCCCAGATCATTATAGACAGCCATCAGCGACTGGCCAACCTGTATGAAGGCGAGCTTGCACCCTTCCTGCAACGCCAGATCCCGCAGCCGCCAGATTGCCGCAACGCAGTTTCGTTCAGATCCGGCCGGATCTCCAAGTCCGATGATGAACTGCCCCGTCCGCAGGAACGGAATGGCCGCACGCCCGGCCTCATCCAACAACAGACCCGTTGGACAACGCGCACCCAGCTGCGGCAGTGCATGGGCCAGACTGTGATAGCGATGCGCATTCTCGGCGGTCCAGGCCTCGAACCGGATGCGCGTCCTCCGCATCCCGCGCCACAGGACATAGAACCCGCACAGCGCCGAAAATCCGAGAAACCAGCGCCCGACGGCCGTATGAGCGTCATAAATCATCGACCGCCACCAGATCGGCCCGAGATGCCGCTGCACGGCAACCCAGCCTACCCCTAGCAGTCCAAGCCCCCACAGCGAGAGCGGCGCCAGCATCGACGGCGTCAGAGGAGCGGCCAGAAGATGCGCCCGGCGATAATAGCAGTTCCTGAACGGCAGCAGCAGCAGCATCACGAGAATGATGACCACAGGCCCTGCCCACGGCGCATGCCGCAGCATCAGCAACAGAGCTGCCGAACCCAACATTCCGAGGGAAAATTTCCAGGCCAGCGCCACACGCTGCGACAGCCCCCAAGACAGCGCAACCAGCCCGACACCCGCCACCGTCAGCAGCAGATCCGCGATCTGTGAGACAGCTGCCCCAAGAGATGTCTGAAGCGGCGGCAGACCAGCCACCAGCGCGTAAAGCACAAGCAGAATACCCACGACCGCCTGAACGCTCGTCGCTACAGCCACAGAAAAATCCGCTTCCGACTCCCGGACGACCTGACTGGGCCGCACCCGCCGCGGCGTCTGCCCGGCCGAAACCAGAGCCTGCTCGCCGCGCAGAAACAGCTCATGCCCCGCGAACATCAATCCCGCGAGAAGGAGCGGGATGATGTAGTAGAAAAGCCTGAAAACAAGGATGGCACCCATGATCTGCGACGCCGGCAGATAGGCCTGCAACGCCAGCAACATGGCCCCGTCAAAAACGCCCAGGCCACCCGGCACACTGGCCATGAGGCCGGCCGTATAGGACGCCAGATAGATCGCAAGGAACGTCCCGAACCCGAAATGCGCCTCGGGCGGCAACGGAGGCAACACGCAATACGCAATCAACGCCGTCGCCGCCATGTCCGCTGCGCTGACCGCGATCTGGGCAATCGCAATGCCCGCTCCCGGAAGCTCGATCTCGTATTTCCAGATCCGCACATGCCGTCGCACGCGCGCCACCAGCACATAGGCTAGCAACACACCACACAGCACCAACCCCGCCAGACGAAGCAGGAACTCGGGCAGATGGGACAGGACCGGCACGGCATGCGGCTCAAAGATCAGAATACCGCCAATCAGCGCCATCGTACCCAACAGGTACGTCGCCGAGCAGAACGCAATGATCTGCGCGATCGCCCCAGGCGCCACGCCCCAGCTCCGATAGAGTCTGAAACGCACAGCCGCCCCGGAAATCGCCGCACATCCCAGATTATGGGACAGCACGTAAGAGCAGAACGCCGCAAACGCCGAACGCTGGTAAGACACCTTCGCCCGGACATGCAAACAGGCCAGCCGATCATAGAAAGACAGGATGAAATACGACAGGATCGTTGCCGCACCACCGGCCAGCAGGGCAGAATCCGGAATAGCGCTCAGGCTCGTCGTAATGTCATGAAGCGACAGATGCCGCAGCTCCCGCCAGATGACGACAACCGCCGCCACCAGCAGGATCAGCCCCACGAGCGCAGGCGCGCGAGACATGAACACCTGCCACCGCTGCTTTCGCAGCCCGGCCTCTGAACATGTCTCGTCAGCCACCCCTACATCCACACAAACGCTCTGCTCTTCCATCATGGAAGACACCTGAACATCCTGCGGCCTGTTATCCACGGGCATGCCGATGCCTCAGCCCTGCACAGGCTCTTCAACAGGCCGCGCGAGGGCATCCCGGATCAGGCCAACCGTTTCCGGCAACCCGAACAGGGAAGCGAAAATCCCGAAACGCGGCCCTTCGGTCTGTCCAAGCAGCACTTCATACAGGCACCCGAACCAGGACCGCAGTTCCGGCTTGGCGAAATAACGCTTGCCAACCTCGAACACGACATCCTGCACATCACCCGGTGCTGTGTCCGGAGCGAGCTTCGCCAGTTCATCCGCCAGATCCACAAGCCCTTTGCGTTCGGTCTCTGTCGGCGCACGATAGGTCTTGTTAGGGTACACCTGCTCCTTGAAATAGGTCAGCGCACAATGCACGAGCCGATCCACATACGGATGCGTCTCGGGCGACAGCGTCGGATCATAGCGACGCAGGAATTTCCACAGCGTCTCAGGCTTGTCGGCATTGGCCACGTTCGCAAGGTTCAGGAGCGCTGTATAGGACACCGGGCTGGTGTCTTCCGGACGGATCGTTCCGCCATGGATAAACCACACCGGATTGGCCAGCAGATCCGGTCCTTCCTGCGTCTCGGCTTTCTGCACGAGCGTCAGGTAATCATCCGTCGCGCGCGGGATGACATCGAAGAACAGGCGCTTGGCCCGCGTCGGCTGCTGGAACATGTACTGCGCCAGACTCTCCGGCGTACCGTAACGCAGCCATTCCTCAACCGACAGGCCATTGCCCTTGGACTTGCTGATCTTCTGCCCCTGCGCATCAAGAAACAGCTCATAGGTCAGTCCAGCAGGCGGCTCTTTACCCAGAATACGGCAGATCTTCGAAGACAGCTTCACACTATCGATCAGATCCTTGCCGGACATTTCATAATCCACGCCCAACGCATACCAGCGCATGGCCCAGTCGGCCTTCCACTGCATCTTGGCATGACCACCCAGAACGGACGTCTCGAACGTCTTTCCGGCCTCGTCTTTCCAGACAACCGTGCCGGCATCCGGATCAACCTTGATGATCGGCACCTGCATGACCTGCCCGGTTTCGGGATGGATCGGCAGAACCGGCGAATAGGTCGCCCGGCGCTCCGGACCAAGCGTCGGGATGATGGTCGCCACGACTTCGTCATGGACTTCAAGCATACGGCGCAGAGCCGCATCGAACGTGCCGTTGGTATAATACTGCGTGGCGGAAGCGAATTCGTAATCGAAACCGAAACTATCGAGGAACTGGCGAAGGCGCGCATTATTATGCGCAGCAAAGCTGTCATATTCGCCAAACGGATCAGGCACCCGCGTCAGCGGCAGACCCAGATGCTTTGCGAGCATCTCCTGCTCCGGCACATTGGTCGGCACCTTGCGCAGCGCGTCCATGTCATCGGAGAACGCAAGCAGACGCGTCGGACGGCCGGTTAGAGCCTCATAGGCCTGACGCACCCAGGTCGTCCGCGCCACTTCGCCGAACGTACCGATATGCGGCAGACCCGACGGACCATAGCCCGTTTCCAGAAGGGCAGGAGCCTGCTCCGAAGTATCAGATGCGCGCGCGTCCATGCGCACGGTGATTTTTCGTGCCTCGTCGAACGGCCATGCTTTCGGAAGCGGCGCGTCAGGAGAGAGGGACGAGGCGATAGGTGTCTTGGTTTTCTGCATGATTACCGGAAAAGGTAGGGAGACACCTCTTCCCGGTCAAGCAATACGACACATTGCGGTTTCAACCAGACACATCCATATGGTTACGAAATATTTCAAAGACTTTTCCGCACTTCCCAAGCCCTTGAAGACAGCCAGCTTTCACGTTCCGTTCGCAAAGCCCGCAAAACATCCTCGCCCGATTTTCCCCTAACCGCTACAATGGCGAGAATGCCCCGCGCCCCCACCTTTCTCTCGCCATTCGACGCTCCGGCCCTCGTCGCCCGTCGCGGCCTGTCCTCGCTCCTCACCCCGGATGGCGAACTGCTGGACCTCACGGCAGAAGAAACACGCGAGCGCCTCACCCAACTTCCCCCGCCCCTTCTGGTCCACGGCCCCGCCGCCCTGCGGGCGCTGGACCTCTCCCCGTTATCCCAACCCGTGCCGTGGTTCGACCTGCTGGACCTGTTCCTGTTCGTCCGCCCTGCCACAACCGTCGCCCCCACCCCACGCGGACTGGCGCTCGCCCTCGGTATCGAACCGCCCGAAACCATCGGTGCGGATCTCCTCCCCGTTCTGTGCGAAACCCTGCTCGACGAACTGCGACACAAGGCCGAAACGCCCGAAGGCACCCTCCTGCGCGCTCTTATGGTTCCCCTAACCCGCGCCGGATGGGCCTGGAGCGGCGAAGTTACGGACATTCTCGGCCCCCCGCGAGACACCACGGGCGCACACCCTTACGAGGCCATCCGCATCTGGAAGCGCCTGCCGCGCTGGGAAGAAACCGCCCCGCGTCCCGCACCCGGAAGCCAGCCTGTCTCCCCAAACGCGGCCCGTCAGCGCCTGCGAGATATCCTTGGAGAAAAAGCTGAAATCCGCCCCGGCCAAGCCGACTTCGCCTCCGTTGCCACTGGCGCGTTCGAACCGCGCGAAAGCATCGGCTCGCCCAATGTCGTCCTCGCAGAAGCCGGAACCGGCACGGGCAAGACGCTCGGCTATATCGCCCCCGCCAGCCTCTGGGCCGAGCAGAATGATGGCGCCGTATGGGTCAGCACCTATACCCGCCATCTCCAACGCCAGATCGAGCAGGAACTCCGCCGCCTCTACCCGGACGAAACGACCCTGCGGAACAAGGTCGTCGTCCGCAAAGGCCGTGAAAACTATCTGTGTCTGCTGAACATGGAAGACCTGCTCAACGTCGCCAGTTCCCGCGGCCCTGACGGTTACTCCGCGCTCCTTCCGATGGCTCTGCTCGCCCGCTGGGCCGAAGCCAGTCGCGACGGCGATCTTATGGGCGGCGATCTCCCCGGCTGGTTTGGCGAACTCTTCGGCTCCGGCACATTGTTTGGCGTGGCCGACCGACGCGGCGAATGCATCCACGCGGCCTGCCCGCATTATCAAACCTGCTTCGTCGAACACGGCATCCGCCGTGCTCGTCAGGCCGATCTGGTCGTCGCGAACCACGCCCTCGTCCTCTCCCAGGCCGCCTGGGCCGCCCTTGCCCCGCCCGGCCTGCCGGACGAAGACACTACTCCCACGCGCTACGTTTTCGACGAAGGTCATCACATCCCCGACGCCGCCGACAGTGCCTTCGCCACAGCCCTGTCCGGCCTCGAAGCCGCCGAACTCCGCCGCTGGCTACTGGGCGCAGAAGGCAGCCGCTCCCGCGCCCGTGGCCTGCAACGCCGTCTGGATGATCTGCTCGAACGCCTGCCCATGATCGACACGCCACTGCAAGCCGCGCTACAGGCAGCGCGGAGCCTCCCCGCCCCCGGCTGGAGCACGCGCCTACACCCCGAGAACCCGGCCGACGAAAACTCTACACCCCCTTCCGACACACCCGCTCTGCTGATCCCCGAAGAACCCACGCAGGACAACCCGTCCGAAGCCTTCCTCCGCGCCCTGGACCACCAACTCCGTGCCCGACAGACCCAAGACAGCCGCGACGGCTATATTTCGGCGGAATGTGATCTGCATCCCGTCAATGAGGGTGTCGCCAGCACCGCCGAAACCCTCAGCCGCGCCCTGACCCGCCTGCGCGATCCCATCAGGATGCTGGCCGATCGCCTTGCCGCACAGGTCGAGGACGATGCGGAAATGGACGCCCCGACCCGCCAGCGCATCGAAGCCATGATCCGCACCCTGCACCGCCGCGCCATAAGCCGCCTGTCTGGCTGGATCGGCATGCTGGACGCTCTTCAGACGCCGCCGGAACCAGACATCACCCCCACTTTCGTGGACTTTATCCGCACCGAACGCCTGCCCCGCACCCGCGCAACACAGGGCGACCACGATATCGGCCTCTACCGCCACTGGCTGGACCCGACCATCCCGTTCGTCTCAACAATCCAGACACCGGCGCATGGTTTACTCCTGACCTCCGCCACCCTGCGCGACCAGACAGGCCATGGAGACGCCCAGAACGAGGCAAGCTGGCACGCGGCCGAACTACGTCTGGGCGCCACGCATTTCCTCAAGCCGCCCATCCGCGCCTCGGTCATGAGCCCTTTCGACTACACCACGCAGACGCGCGCCTATGTCATCACGGACGTCTCAGGTGAAATCCCGTCACTCGCGCATGCCTTCCGCGCACTGTTCGAAACGGCAGGCGGCGGTGCGCTCGGCCTGTTCACGGCTATCCGCCGTCTGCGCGAAGTCCATCGCCGTATCCACGAACCGCTGGAAACGCAGGGATTCCCGCTCTACGCGCAGCATGTCGATGCGATGGACAACGCCACCCTCGTGGACGTCTTCCGCACCGAAACCCATAGCTGCCTGCTGGGCACGGACGCCATGCGCGATGGCGTGGACGTCCCTGGCGAAGCCCTGCGCATGGTCGTGTTCGAAAAGACACCCTGGCCCCGCCCCGACATACTGCACCGCGAACGCCGCCGCTTACTCTCCGAAGGGCGTCCCGGCGATTACGACGACCGCATTACCCGCATGCGCCTACGACAGGCTTTCGGTCGCCTGATCCGTCAGGGCACCGATCGCGGTGTCTTCGTCATGCTGGACCGCCGCATGCCCTCACGCCTCCTCTCCGCCTTCCCCGACGGCGTAGACGTCCGCCGCATGCCATTGGCCGAAGCACTGGAAGACATCGCCCGCTTCCTGCGCCCCGAGGAACAGGAAAACGGACCTCCCCTCCTTCAGGGCTGACCCCAAAGGCCGAACCGACTGCTACGACAGACTTGGCAGCTGCTGGCCAGACGGTCGTGAAATTGGCGCAATTCCTTTTCCTGCTCGTACGCCCACCCGCAACAGAGTTCGAGATCGCCCTTCCAGGGCATAAAAAGCCCGGAATTGAGGCTCCATCTTCACACCGGACGACCACGAAAACAGCCCCATCGCGGGCGAAAACCCGTCAATCCCGCCATAGCCTACCCCGGAACCGCCGTCCCGCCTCGTGCATCTTCTGGCGCAACTGCACGGTCCAGTCTCGAACAGGAACCTGCTTACGGCTGATGACCACGCAGCGGACCTCATACGCAATTCCGGCTACGACCATAAAGTCCTCGCGGCGCAACTTAAAAATCCGCGTCTTAAACCGAGGGAAAAACCCTCGATCTCGACCGTCCGCTCTAACCTGCGTGACACCACTTCCTGGCGAGGAAAAGGCCAGGGCGCAAAACACCGTGAACTTCTCCAGAAGGCGCTCACGGCCGCCTTCGGCTTCCCTGATCCGCGCTGCAAGATCGTCGATATTTCCGCTCATGAGCCTCTCTCCGAGACCCATGTTCCATTTCGACAGGTTTTACCGGCCCTCAATCAAGAAAGTACGCTCCCGAAAAATTCGCACAAAAAAAAGCCCCCGACCACACAGGCCGGGGGCTCTTCAGGACCCCGAAAGGTCCAGGCCATTTTTCAGACTGACAGGGTCAGAAATTCAGACCGGCCTGCAGGAAGAAATAACGTCCCTGATAGAAGCTGCCATACGTCGCGCCGGCGCTGTTATCCACGCCACTGGCCACGAACGGCGGCTTCTTGTTGGTGATGTTGTTGATGCCGCTCTCGAAGTTCCACTTCTTCCAGCGATAAGCCAGCGTCAGATCCTGTTCGATCATCATCGGCGTCTTGTAACGGCCAGCCGTCGTGGAGTTCAGGAACTCGGTCTGATCGTTCCAGCGCATCCCACCAATGAACTGCATCATATAAGTCGCCGTGAACGCACCATGGGTCCAGCCGAAGGTCGCATAATCACGAACGCGCGGAATGCCATAGGATGCATTGCCGTTGTTCGGACCACCGGCATACAGCAGCGCACCGGTGTAGTTGGTGAACGCGCCACCCGGAACGAGCTGCTGCGTGTAGTTCAGCAGGTACTGGAAATTGTTGGATACCGAGAGGACATCATGACGTGCCACGCGGATACGGTAGTCGAAATCAAAATCCACACCGCTTTCATGCAGAGCGCCTGTGTTCTGATCCGTGGCCGACACCGTGTTGATCTGGCCATTCGATAGACGGTTTATCGCATTGCACAACGAAGAGTTGGTGCCCGTGTAGCATCCGTCCAGAATATACTGCGTCGGAAGCGCGCTGATCGTGTGGTTGATCGAATAGTGCCAGAACTCACCGGAAATGGAGAGGTTCGGGATCCAGCGCGGCGTGATGATCGTACCGAACGTGTAGGTCCGTCCGATCTCAGGTGACAGATGCGCATTACCACCACCCAGCGTCGGAACCTGACCCGTACCGGACTGATGGAACGTGGAGGTGTTAATGCCCTGCTTCGCGCAGGTTGCAGCAACCGTCGCCGCAGCAGCACCATAGGTGCCGACCTGCCCCGCATCGCACGGATCGTTGGCAAGGTTGTAGCTGAGCGACTGGCCGCCATACAGTTCATAGACATTCGGCTGACGATAGGACGTGCCGATCGTACCACGGAAGCGGATATCCTGCGTCGGAGCCCAGTTAATGGACGCCTTCCAGTTCTTCGCCGTGTCCGACGTCGTGCTGTAACCAGACGCACGACCCTGTACGTCAACCGTCAGATCCTTCGCAAGGAAGACGTTCTTCAGCAGCGTCGCCTTGGCTTCCGCATAACCTTCCGTCACGTCGAATCCACCGCTGGTCGGCAGAACCGTATTGGTCAGGCTCTGACCGCTACTGATCAGTTCGTCAGGCGTGTTGGTCAGCTGCTCGCCGCGATGCTCGAAGCCCACCGCAATACCCAGATCGCCGCCGCCCTTCCAAGGCATCGTCGTCACGTGGTTGTTGTTGATGCGCAGATTCCAGTCACGAAGCTGGTAATGCGAATGCGTGTTCGTGTTGTAGTTGACGTAGGATGCAGCCTGGCTGCCCATCGTCCCGAACGGATTGCTGCACCCGAAAGACGGGCAGACCGACGGATTATAAACCAGAGCACTCGTCGCGCTGGACGGGTCAACCTGCTGTAGACCATAGGCGTTCAGCAGCTTCGTGTACGACCCCACGTTCTCCAGATGATCCGTCGACATGTTGGAACCGTAAGTATACGACAGGTCGTAATTCCAGCCGTAAGCAATCTCACCATTCACACCCACCTTGGCCGTGACCGTGTCGGTGGCGTTCTCGTCGCGGCGATCCCCGAGTTCCGTCAGACGCTTTGTGATGTCCACGTCCTGACCGAACGGATTATTCGGATCATTGGCCGGTATGGTCAGAACGGACGGCAGCGTGCTGGGCTGGACAGAACCGTCAAACGGCTCGGCTGCCATATAAGTCGAACTGGTCCGATGCGAGTACATCACATTGGAGTACAGGTTGGCATGCCGGTTGAACTCGTAGTGGAAATCACCCGAGAGGCTGGCATCCTGAAGCTGGTTGAGCAGGCTCTGATGCCGACCATAGTCATAACGGTCGTTCGTACCCCAGCTGCTCACCGTCTTGCCATCCGGCGCAACAGCAGCGTTCAGGCCAGATGCGTTCTGAACATGCGTATAGTTGGAATAACCGGATCCGAAGGACTCTCCACCCGAACCCACCGGATTATCGGACAGCTGAACCGGGTTGGCCCAGCTGCGGTTACGCTGCAGTACACCACCCTGGGTCATGTACTGACCGAACAGCGTTAGGTTGCCCTTGTCATGATCAAAATTCCAGCCCTTGTAGGCGGAGATCATGCCCGTATCGTTGTCGCCCTGCCCGGTAATGCCACCACGGACCGTAATGTTTCCATCCGAGAGGTTATGACGCATCTTGATGTTGATGACGCCCGACACCGCATCCGCGCCATACAGTTCGGAACCGCCATCCTTCAGGATTTCGACGCTGGCGATCTGCTGGACCGGCAGCGCGTTCAGATCGATGCAGTTCGTCTGACCATTCAGCGTGGCACGCTTGCCATCGATCAGGACCAGTACGCGGTTGGAGCCAAGGTTACGGATGTCTGTGCAGGACGCACCGCCCGTACCGTTGGTTTCCGCGTTGTTTGACCCTGTCCCACCGATGGACGGAATACGCGCGAAGAAATCACTGAGCGTCGTAGCACCCGTCTGCTGGATCTGCTTCGCCGTCACGATCTGAACGGGGTTGGCATTCTGGTTATTCGAGGAGGCCAGAGCCGATCCCGTAACAACCATCCGCTCGGTTCCACCCGAGACACCCTGTGCCTCAAGAAGCGCAGCACGACGACGGCTGGAGGAAATCGGCGCGGTCGTGGCGACAGGAGCAGTAACAGCGGCCGATGCACTCCGGGGGGCAACCGTCGACGTGGAAGCCTTGTGATGCACAGCCGTGTGGGAACGGTGTTCCGGCTGCATCGAGGAATCAGCAAAAGCCGTCCCGGACAGGGTGCCAACTCCGAGAATTGATGCACACAGCAACAGATGGCGACGAGATGTGCTCATCAAAGAACAAGATCCTTCAAAAGAATAATGAACCCTCTCTAAAGATCTCAGAGCGTTACTGTCACGAAAAATACATACCAGCCATGCTTTTACGGAGCACTTGGGTGCAACATGTGATCTCTACGCAACAGTTATGCCCCACACCTGTTTTTTTTCGTTATCTTTCAGCAACTAAATAGACAAAAAAAAGCCTCTGACCCGCAGGCCAGAGGCTTTTTTACAACAAACAGAGTTTCCTCCATCCCTTCCCTGGAAGAAATGGAGGAAAGACCGAACTTCGATCAGAAGTCCATGTCACCCATGCCGCCCATGCCGCCCGGAGCGCCGGCCGGAGCCTTCTTCTCGGGGCGTTCAGCAACCATGGCTTCCGTCGTGATCAGCAGACCACCAACCGAAGCGGCGTCCTGCAGGGCCGTACGGACAACCTTGGTCGGGTCGATAATACCGGCCGAGACCAGGTCCTTGTACTCACCCTTCTGGGCATCGAAACCAAAGACATAACCGTCATTCTCAAGCACCTTGCCCGCGATGACCGCGCCGTCTTCACCCGCGTTGAACGCGATCTGACGCAGCGGAGCCTGCAGAGCCTTGCGGACGATCTCGCCACCGACGCGCTGGTCGTCGTTGTCGAAAGTCAGCCCCTTCAGAGCGGACGATGCGCGGGCCAGAGCCGTGCCACCACCCGGAACGATGCCTTCTTCAACGGCAGCGCGGGTTGCGTGCAGGGCATCGTCAACGCGGTCCTTGCGCTCCTTCACCTCGACCTCGGTGCTGCCACCGACGCGGATGACGGCAACGCCACCAGCCAGCTTTGCCAGGCGCTCCTGGAGCTTCTCGCGGTCGTAGTCGGACGTCGTTTCCTCGATCTGCGCACGGATCTGGTTGCAACGGCCCTTGATGTCGTCGCTGTTGCCAGCACCCTCGACGATCGTGGTGTTTTCCTTCTCGATGTGGATCTTCTTGGCGCGACCCAGCATTTCGAGCGTGACGGATTCCAGCTTGATTCCGATATCTTCGGAAATAACCTGGCCGCCCGTCAGGATGGCGATGTCTTCCAGCATAGCCTTGCGACGGTCACCGAAGCCCGGAGCCTTGACGGCAGCGATCTTCAGGCCACCACGCAGCTTGTTCACGACGAGCGTAGCAAGTGCTTCGCCATCAACGTCTTCTGCGATGATCACCAGCGGACGGCCGGACTGCACAACGCTTTCGAGAAGCGGCAGCATCGGCTGAAGCGAGGAGAGCTTCTTTTCATGGATCAGGATGTACGGGCTTTCGAGATCAGCCGTCATCTTCTCCGGGTTCGTCACGAAGTACGGGGAGATGTAGCCACGGTCGAACTGCATACCCTCGACAACGTCGAGTTCCGTGTGCAGGCCCTTGGCTTCTTCAACCGTGATGACGCCTTCAGAACCAACCTTCTGCATGGCAGAAGCGATCATCTCGCCGATTTCGGTCTCGCCGTTGGCGGAAATCGTTCCAACCTGGGCGATCTCTTCCGGAGACGTGATCTTCTTCGTGTTGTTCTTCAGCTCTTCAACAACAACGCCAACAGCCTTGTCGATGCCGCGCTTCAGATCCATCGGGTTCATGCCAGCAGCAACAGCCTTGGCGCCCTCACGGATGATGGCCTGAGCCAGCACGGTTGCGGTCGTGGTGCCGTCGCCTGCGATGTCGTTCGTCTTGGACGCGACTTCGCGGACCATCTGGGCGCCCATGTTCTCGAACTTGTCAGCCAGTTCGATTTCCTTGGCAACCGACACACCGTCCTTGGTGATGCGCGGTGCGCCAAAGCTCTTGTCGAGAACAACGTTGCGACCCTTCGGGCCGAGCGTCACCTTGACGGCATTTGCGAGGATATCAACGCCACGCAGCATACGCTCGCGGGCATCAGCGCCGAACTTTACGTCCTTAGCAGCCATAATTCTTACTCCTGAATGAGGTTTTTACGAGAGGAAACGGGGACGGCTAATCAGCCGATCACACCCATGATGTCGCTCTCTTTCATGATCAGCAGCTCTTCGCCGTCGATCTTGACCTCGGTGCCGGACCACTTGCCGAACAGCACCTTGTCACCAGCCTTGACGTCCAGAGCCACGATCTGGCCCTGCTCATTGCGGGCACCCGGACCAACGGAAACGACTTCGCCTTCGGTCGGCTTGTCCTTGGCTGTGTCAGGAATGATAATGCCGCCAGCGGTCTTCTCTTCGCCCGTCAGGCGACGGACCACCACGCGGTCATGAAGGGGACGAAACTTCGTCATGGATCGCTCCATTTATGGCCACACCCTTGTACAAAGCAGCGTGACCGGGTTGCTGCACTCAATGACTGCAGTGCATTTTGGCACTCTCACACAGAGAGTGCCAAAGACATAATCGTCCCCACCCTCTGCGTCAAGGTTTCTCGCTTTCGTCCGAAGGTGCTCCGGGAGAAAGTCTGCGCCCGTCGAGAAGCGCCTGCATCCGCTGTTTCTCAAGCGTTTCAGCCGCCTTCTGTCCCTTGGTCCGACCGTACAGACGGCGGTTCGCATCGGCGACCTTCGCATCCTCTAGGCTCTTGCGGCGTTTGCGTTCCCGACGGAGATTGATGACGTCGCTCATGGCTCATGGCCTTCCGGGCATTACAAGACTGGATACACAGACATGAAACACAGCCCCTCGGACAACAAAACCCCTGCTTCCAGCGCTAATGGTCACATGATCAGCCTGACAGCAGCCGATGGCCACAGCTTCAAGGCCTGGGAAGCCGGCTCCGCGGAGTCGCCCTTTGCCGTCATCGTCGTTCAGGAAATTTTCGGCCTCACCTCCCATATCCGCAACGTCTGTCACGACTTCGCAGCTGAAGGCTTCCACGTTCTGGCCCCAGCCGCCTTCGATCGCGTCAAACCCGACGTCGTTCTGGAATATACACAGGCCGGCGTGACCGAAGGCCTCGAACTGCGCAGCAAGATCCCGTCCGACAAGACCCTCGCCGACATCGCTGCCTGCGCAAAAGCCCTGCGCGACGCCGGCCACAAGAAAGTCGGCATCATTGGTTTCTGCTGGGGCGGCCTGCTCGCCTGGCTCACCGCCACCCGCACGCACAACGTAGATGCGGCCGTAAGCTGGTATGGCGGCAGCATCGGCAACCATGTCGAAACCGCACCGCACTGCCCGGTCGAGTTGCATTTCGGCGGCGAAGACTCCTCCATCCCCCACACTGAGATCCAGAAGATCCGCGACGCCCGACCTGAAGTCGAGGAATATGTTTATGACGACGCCGGTCACGGCTTCGGCTGCCCCGAGCGCCCTAGCTTTAACCGTGATGCCCGCGACCTCGCCTGGTCCCGCAGCATCGGTTTCCTGAAGTCTCATCTCGAACAGAAGTGAGCCCACCATGACCACGAACAACATCGCCGGAAAAGTCGTCCTCATCACGGGCGGCAGTTCCGGACTTGGCGAGGCCACGGCCCGTCATCTCGCAGCCCTGGGCGCAAAGGTGGCCATCTCCGCCCGTCGCCGTGACCGGCTGGACGAAATCGTCTCCGAACTCTCGGCACAGGGCCAGACCGCCCGCGCCTATACGCTCGATGTCACGAAACGCTCCGAGGTCGAAGAGACCGTCGCCGCCGTCACCCGTGATTTCGGCCGTCTGGACGTTCTGGTGAACAATGCCGGCCTCATGGCCATCGCCCCCATCCAGAAGCTGATGGTCGATGAATGGGACCGGATGATCGACATCAACATCAAGGGCGTGCTCTACGGCATTGCCGCTGCCCTGCCGGTGTTCGAAAGACAGAAATCCGGACACGTCATTAACCTGTCTTCCGTCGCTGGCCTGAAGGTCTTTGCTCCGGGTGGCACCGTCTATTCCGGCACGAAATTCGCCGTCCGTGCCATCAGCGAAGGCCTGCGACAGGAAGCAGGAAACACCTTCCGCGTCACCTCCATCGAGCCCGGCGCAGTCGAGAGTGAACTCAAGTCCGGAAGCGGTGACACAGACAGTCGCAAAACCGTGGAAGAATTCTATAAGATGGCGATCCCGGCGGACTCAGTGGCCCGTGCCATCGCCTTCGCCATTTCACAGCCTGACGACGTGGACATCAATGAAATCGTCCTGCGCCCGACCAGACAGGAGTTCTAAGATGAGCAGCAATCCGCTCAAAGACGATCCGAAGCGCGACGCAGCAATCCGCCACGAGGCGCGCCTCCTGTGGGAAGCAGACGGAAAGCCGGCCTGCGGCCCCGAAGGCTACCTCGAAAAGGCCACCGACCTGATCGCCATCAAGGGCGTCCCACAGGGCACTCCGGTCAAGGACCTGCCGCCACCGGAGCTCGACGGTGTTGAAATCGACGATGCGCGTGCAGGCATCGACCTGAACGCAGATCCGAATCATAATTTCGACTGATCAATGATATTCGCCGCGCCCGCTTTACGCCGGCGCGGCGTTCAGGGTTTTAGCCCTGCTTCAGAACACGCCCTGCCACAGCATCGAGCTTTGCCACCAGCTTCGGATCACGCGCGGCAGGTGCCGTAATGATTGCATGATCCAGCGCCCGCTCGGCGCTCGCATCCACCGGCCGCTTCTTTCCAAGCACCGGAATAACTGCCTTCACCAGGCGACGCGCATTCTCCGCATTTCCCGTCATGACCTTCACAACAGCCTCAACCGTCACACTGTCATGGTCGCTGTGCCAGCAGTCGAAATCCGTAACCATGGCAACGGTCGCGTAGTTCATCTCCGCTTCCCGCGCGAGTTTGGCTTCAGGCATGTTCGTCATGCCCACGACCGAACAGCCCCAGGAACGGTACAACTCGCTCTCAGCCCGCGTAGAAAACTGCGGCCCTTCCATCACCAGATACGTTCCGCCCCGCGTTACCGGAATGCCGAGCGTCTCAGCCTCGCCCTGCACCACATCCAGCACACGCGCCGAAACGGGGTCCGCCATGCCGACATGCGCCACACAGCCCGTATCGAAAAAGCTCTTTTCCCGTGCGAAACTACGGTCGATGAACTGATCCACCAGCACAAAATGCCCCGGCGGCAGCTCTTCCTTGAGCGACCCTACAGCCGAAAGCGACAGAATATCCGTGACTCCGGCACGCTTGAGCGCGTCGATATTGGCGCGGAAGTTCAGGCGCGACGGCGGAATAGGATGTCCCCGCCCGTGACGCGGCAAAAACACACACTGCACACCTTCAAACGTGCCGAACAGCAGTTCGTCCGACGGCTCGCCCCAGGGTGTTTCTACCCGGCGCCATTCCTTGTTCTCGAGTCCGTCAATGTCATACAGCCCCGAGCCACCGATCACACCGATGACGGGCTGGATTTCCTGTTCTGAAGACATGTCTGTTCCTGATTGCTGATTGAACTGCTCGCCCGTTCTGGACCACGAGACGGCCCGATACGCAAGCCTTGGAACCCCCAGCCTGCGCCTGAGCATTCCAAGAGAAACTTTTTCACAAAACAGGCGCATTTTTACGAAATGAAAACGTCTTTGCGCCATCGTCCCGCCACGGATCACCGTCAGGCATGCATCAGCCAACTGTTCGTCAGCGGCGCGATTTGCTAGGACACTGCGCGTAACAAAGTTTTGTCCTGTATAGACGGGGGAAGAAAAAATGGACCAGATCAGCCCCGGTTTCGCCGAAACCGTTCGTCCAGACGTACCTCACGACGCCCTCAAGCAGGACGCCCAAACCTGGTTCGAAACCCTCCGCGACCGTATCTGCGCGTCTTACGAAAAACTGGAAGACGAAGCCGCTGAAGGTGGCTCGCAGGTCCTCCGTGACCGCACAGCCCCGGGCCGTTTCGAACGCACCGCCTGGAGCCGCCCCGAAGGCGGCGCCGGCGTAATGTCCGTCATGCGTGGCCGCGTGTTCGAAAAAGTCGGAGTCAACGTCTCGACCGTCTGGGGCGAATTCTCTCCCGAATTCCGCAAGAACATTCCCGGCGCCGACGAAGACCCCCGCTTCTTCGCAACCGGTGTCTCCCTCGTCGCCCATCCCTGCAACCCGCATGTCAGTGCCGCGCATTTCAACACGCGCATGATCGTCACGACAAAAGGCTGGTTCGGCGGCGGCGGCGACATCACCCCGATGTTCCCCGACAGCGCAGAAGCCCAGGCGGACGCAGCCTATTTCCACAAGTCTTTCGAAGACGCCTGCAACCGCCACGACCCAGAGCATTATCCCCGCTTCAAGGAATGGTGTGACCGCTATTTCCACCTCTCCCACCGCAACGAACCGCGCGGCCTTGGCGGCATCTTCTACGACCAGTTCCACACCGGCGACGTCGATCTGGACTTCGCTTTCACCAAAGACGTCGGCATGGCCTTCCACGACGCCTATCCGACTATCGTCCGCCGACGCATCTTCACCCCCTGGACCGAAGTCGACCGTGACGCCCAGCTTATTCGCCGCGGCCGTTACGTCGAGTTCAACCTGCTACATGACCGCGGCACGTTGTTCGGTCTGAAAACGGGCGGCAACACCGAAGCCATCCTCATGAGCATGCCGCCGGAAGTCCGCTGGCCGTGAGACTGACCCGACGTGCAGCCCTGAAGGGGCTGGCGGCTCTGACTGGAGCCGCTTCCTCCACGCATATCCCTGCACGGGCCGGCACCCTGACGGATGTCAAGCTCCTTCTGGGCGGCACGCTCGCCTCCACCCCAGGACAGTTTGCCGAACTCGCAAGCGGCCCCCTGTCCCACGCCCTGGGGCTGGAGACACCACTCGAACTAACACCCGACATCGGACAGGACGGCGTCCGTGCCGCCAACCTGTTCGACGCTAACAGCGCGCCTGACGGCAACACCGCCCTGGCCCTTCCCGGTGCCACACTGCTCGCGTCCCTGACCGGTGATTCCCGCGTCCATTACGATTTCGGTCGCTGGATCCCGGTCCTCGTGGCCTCCACCACAACCGTCGTCATCGCGCGCGCGGAACTGCACAAGACCCTGCGCAGCCGCCTGACGGGCTTCTTCCACGACCATCCGGTCCGCCTCGCGGTTTCGCATATCGACGGCCCGGAACTGAACGCCCTGATGGGGCTCTCCCTCCTCGGCCTGCGCCCCATTCCCGTGTCCGGCTATGTCGATTCATCGAACGCCCTGTCAGCCCTGCATGAGGGTACCGTCGATGCTGTTCAGATTTCTCCTTACACGCTCGACCGACCGCTTGATGACGTCCTCGCCAACCTGCCAGAAGGCACGAGCGCGATCTATTACACCGGCGACCTGACCGACACGCATTCGACGACCATTCCCAATTTTCTGGAAGCCTATCAGCAGGCCCGACACCGAGCCCCCGAAGGGCCGTTCTATCATGCGTGGCAGGCCGTCTCCGCCGCTGCCGACACAGCCATGGCCATCGCTCTTCCCATGCTGACACCACCCGAAATCGTCACGCAATGGAGCCATGCCTGCGCGGCCACCTCTGCTGATACGGGTGTACGCCGATGGGCCGATCTGCATCATTTCAAGCTGGCAACCGGCGAAAACGCTGCGCCGTTCCTGTCACGAACGGTTCCGGACCTGGGTGCCACCCTGGCCCTGCGCCGCTGGCTTGCCGTCAATATTCCGCGCTGGCGCGAAGGGCAGGAAACCCGCCACCTCTGACAGCCTCAGCGGCGGCGGGTTTTCAGCAAAATCCGGACCGACCCGTGATTGGCCTCATGGGGATGCACAACAGCCAGAACCATGGATCGCAGATCCCCCCGCTGGAGCCAGAGCGGGAGTTCACGGCGAATCAGCCCACTGGTCTGCCCGCTCCCCAACCCGGTTACGACCTCAACGCAGCGCCAGTTTCGCACCCGCGCACGTTGCATAAAATCATAAAGCCGCTCAAACGCTTCCTGCACGACATATCCATGCAAATCGAGCCGCGCATCCACCTTCATCTTCCCGCGTGACAGACGCTTCCAGCTCGTGTCATCCAACCCCGGAGCACGCACGCCAACAGATAACTCCACTGGTCGCGGCGCAGGTTTCACAGACGGCGCGGGCACAAACGACCGGCGCGTCACAACAGGCACAGACCGCGCAGCCTCAGGCATAGGCGCAGGCGGCTCGATCTTCGCCGCAGGCGCTGCACGGCGCGGCGCACGCGGAGAACGCAACGGTTTGATGTCACGGACAACCATCCGCCACAACGTCGCCTCGTCCTCCCTCAAATCCCGCTTCGCCACACCACCCCCGCTTGCTGTCCAACCTGCCTCTCCCGACAGGGAATTCAGGTCCCGAGCATGTAACGGGTTCCGGTATCATTGAACAATGTTCTTTCAGGATTTCAGACCCTGCATCGCACTGATACGGTGAGTGTCAGGTTTCATTTCCGGAAGAGAAGACAATGAGCCATCTCACACAGGAAGAACGCAACGCCCTGCCCGACAGCGCCTTCGGCCTCACCGAAAAACGTGCCTACCCGATCGACACCCGCGCCCGCGCCCGCAACGCCAAGGCGCGCGCCACACAGGAATACAAGCGCGGCCTCCTCACAATGGAGGAACGCGACCGGATCGACCAAGCCGCTGACCAGCGCCTTGCCCGGGACGACTGAGCCAAGACAGCCAATCCACCCTGAAACTCGTAAATTCACTTGACGTTCTAGGACATGCCGTCAGTCTCGCTCTCGTCCGATGTAACCTTCACCGGCTCCGTGAAGCGAGACTGACAAAAGGATTTCCCATGTCCCGGCCACTTCTGCGCAAGATCCTGCCTCTTCTTGCAAGCACGACCCTCTGCGTTTGTACTCTTGCCCCCGGCGCCCATGCCGCAGCACCGGCAACAGCCCACAAGCCAGGCACCATCACGGCCTCAGCCCCTCTGGCCGCTGCTCTCAGCCTTCCGGACGCCGGACGCGCCCTGCGCATTACCTATCTCTCGACGAACGGCATCACCGATAAAGGTCTCGTGCCCGTCACCGCCGAAATCATCCTGCCCGCCGGACCGGCCCCGCAGGGCGGCTGGCCGATCGTTGCGTGGGCCCACGGCACCGTTGGCGTCGATGACAGCTGCGCCCCGTCGCTCAATCCCTACAGCGACCGCAACAGCGTCTATCTCTCCACATGGATGAAGCGCGGTTTCGCCATCGTTGCCACGGATTATCAGGGTCTCGGCACACCTGGCACCCACGCTTATCTGGATACCCGCGTCGAAGCCTACAGCGTTCTCGACAGTGTCCGCGCGGCACTCACCAACGTCCCGGATCTTAAAAACCAGATCATGATCGTCGGCCAGTCACAGGGGGGCGCTGCCGCCGTCGCCACGGCCGCCTATGCGCCAACCTACGCGCCTGAACTCAACATCCGCGGCACCGTTGCAACCGGTGCGCCTTATGTAACACCCGACCTCCTCGGAGGCCTTCTCAAGGCCGCTTCACAGCCCGACGCGGGCTACAGCCCACTAATCAATTACGTCCTCTATCTCGCCGCCGGACTGGAAGGACGCGATCCCCATTTCCGTCCGGAAGAAGCCTTCACGGCCAAGGCGCTGCCCGTCTATCGCAACGCCGCCCATGAATGCCTGACCTCCCTGTCCCAACAGGCAAAAGACGCAGGCCTGACCCTTCAGAACAGCCTGCAGCCAACCTTCCTCAAGGCCATGAGCCCGGCCCTGAAAGCCATGACGTTCCCGACCCTCAAACTGGCCCAGCCCCTCTTCACCGGGACCGGAACGGACGACCGCGACGTGCCCCCCGCCCTTCAGCTGGGTCTGGTCAAAGCCGCCTGCGCCGCGGGCTCAACCGTACAGGCCCATATCTACAAGGGGCTGGACCACAGCCAGACAGTCAACGCCTCCCTGCCGGACTCCGCCCTCTTCACAACAGCCGTCATGACAGGCCAGCCCGTCACCCCGCAGTGCAATCCTGTTCCTCAATAAACCAAGGTAAATAAAGCCTCTCTTCAATCCCCGCAGGCGGCACGATTGTCAGAAGAGAAAACTCTACTGACAATCGGAGCTTTCAAACCGCTGAAGCGCATCCTCAAGAAAGGGCGCAATCGTCAGGCACCCAGCCACATCTCCCGTGTCAGAAAGATAAGATAACGCTTCCAGAAGAACTTTCAGATCACCGGAGAAATCCGGATGCTCCACAGATTTCAGTCGGAACAGTTCCCAATCATTAACGTGGTCCGCATCGCAATGAAGATGTTTCTTTAATTCCGACGGAATTGCTTTCAGCCATTTCTTATTTACCGGATTTTGGAATCCGATACCGCTTTCTTCTTCGAATCTCAGATAGGAGATAACTCTCGTCTCGCTTAATTCTTTTTCAATGAAAAAGGGGGGCAAAGAAGGCTGATTTGCAAAAATAAATGACCTGTTACCCACGGTGGCTACAAGAACGTCATAATCCCCGGATTCCTTCGCATCTCTCGAAAAAAGAATATTCTCATGGCCTACAAAGAAAATATTTCCTCTGTTTTTTCGCTCTAGAAATCCCAGCCTCAATTTTTCTATTATTTTTTTCCAATATGCCTGTAACCCCGCAGCATTCACCAGAACTTCCGCAAGCGTGGAAGGATCTACTTTATCCTCACTGTATACATAGCGTATCTCGGCATCATGCGCCGCATCCATCAATTCGTATGAACGCGCAATAGGCCGCTCTTGCGGGCAGATGGCTATGCCTTTCGGCACCCCCGCAAAGATCGATGTATGAAAAGCCGAACCAATAGGCCCTATGACAATATTGGCGTTAAATATCTTGATCTGATCGGCAACAGACAGGTCTTCAGGTCGAACAACTTTTACTCCACGCCCCGAAAGTTCGGCACAGAGATCCTCTTCGTTACAGGGCAGCCGACTATCGTAGAGAGGGTTAGCCCTCGAGAGATACACCATCCCCTGGAAATCAAAACTGCTTTCCTGGACCGCCTTCAACGACAGCGATTTCAGATATTTTGCATAGCCCGTGTAAACAAAACCATCTTCAGAAAAAGCCTGCCCCGGTATGGTAATGGAAGAAAATCTCAATGCTACACGAGGAATAATAATCTGTTCTTTTCGGACCCCTGCATAACGAAGCAGATCGACCATCCATGGTCTGGAAAAAATCTCTTCAACGGTCATGTCACTATGGAAAAGCACCAGCGTTTCCGGTGAGCATTCCCTTGAAAAATACCAGAGTGTGTTCAGACATTCCGTGATGAAATGGCCGTAATGGTCGCCAATACACCCCCCATACACAACAGGCCTGTCCTGGTAGGAGGCTGCCTCTCCCTTTTTCTGCGTCGTCAGAGCCTGTGTTTTCAATACAGGCGGATAACTTGAAAAAAGAGCATTTCCTAGGATCTGTCGGCCTGTTTCATCAAATAACCCAAAGTCCTTGTCCAAACCGCCCTCTCGTCGCGGCACGTACAGAACATTGCGTCGCTCAAAAGCTTCCGGAAAACCCTCTAAAACAGAACCGGAAATATCATATTTGATGCAATCCTTGATATAATCGCTCATATCATATCCTGTTCTGAAAATAGTTCTGTTTCAAACCGATAGCGAAGCTATTCCCCGCTGTCCATATCGCTTATTAAAACCCACAAAGAAGTAACCAAAAAATTTAATTCACAATAAAAACCACTTTATACAATCGTCATCCATATTAACGGTTCTGTATATACAAAAAAATCCGGAGTATTTGCCTTCCTCCGGATTTTTACTAGCACCACATTTACGTTTTTATTTTGATACGCAAGAGGTATACCTGAACCTAACGGCCCCCTCGGAAGCCCGGCCCAGCAGCACCTGCTAGCGCCACGCCCCCGGTCTCCTACCGCTTCCGCCCACATTCAACTGCTCTTGCGCGGCTCGTTGCCCCAAAACGCTCCGCTGACATCGTGCCATTCATCTCGTTCTGAATCAGGGTTATCCACAGATTCAGAACTCTCAGAAAAATGTAACTGTAGTACTAAAATCCTAAAACGTCAGTTCGGGGCATTAGAACCCGACATAGGAGCCTGCAATGGCTGGTCAGCCGACACATCCTTCAGCGGAACGCCCTCATACTTACCCGTCAGCGTCTTGAGGAACGCCACGATATCCGTGACATCCTGATCAGCAATGTCATGATCCGGCGTTTCATAACGTGCCATCTCCCGCACGACCTGCTCCAGCGTAGTCGCCGAGCCATCATGCAGCCAAGGCCCCGTCAGCTCGACATTGCGCAGGTTTGGAACCTTGAAGCGCTCACGGTCAATTTCCTTATGCGTCACAGCCACACGGCCTTCATCAGCATCCGTCAGCTTCGTATGACGGTTCTCAAAATACGGCCCTTCCAAACCAAGGATCTCATAGGCGTCGCCCCCCACGGCAATACCGCTATGGCAGCCAGAACAGCCGATTTCCTTGAACCGCTCATAGCCGCGCTTTTCCTGTGCCGTAATCGCCTTCGCATCGCCCTTCAGATACAGGTCAAAACGACTGTCGGGCGTAATCAGCGTCTTTTCGTACTCTGCAATGGCCGCCGTAATCGTGTTCTTGTCGATCACATCAGAGCCAAAAGCTGCTTCAAACTGCCCGGCATAGGCAGGCGTGCTGCGAACGTGTTCGGCCACCGTCGCCCAGTCATGCGAACCCATTTCGAGCGGATTCATGACCGGACCAGCCGCCTGCTCCGCCAGATCCTTAGCGCGACCATTCCAGAACTGCGCCATGCTGAACACAGAATTATAGACACTAGGCACATTGATCGGCCCCTTCTGGCCCCCAATGCCCGTTGCCGTCGTCAGATTGTCCACGCCGCCCTTGTTCAAACCATGGCAGCTCGCACAGTTAAGTGTGCCATCACCGGACAGCCTCTTGTCGAAGAACAGTGCCCGGCCAAGCTCGGCCTTCTTCCAATCCACGTTCACGCTCTCGGGAATTGGCTGGATCGGCTCACCACGGAACTGGGCCGCCACACCCGGCGTCGCATAGTAACGCTCACGCTGTTCACGCACCCAGTTCAGAATGTCCGCGCGCTGCTTCTCGTTCAGATGCGCATGCGGATGCATTAGCAGATAGGCCGCCGGCGGCATCCGGTTCTGAGTGATGACTTCCTCAATACGGGAAAGCTGCTCAACCGAAGGCGGCTTGCCCTGCTGCAATGCAGCCAGCACCGGCGCATATTCGAAATGGCGCTGCCCCTGCACCAGATCGCGCTTCATGATCTGATTGGCCAGCGGCAGACTGAAATAGAACGGCAGGTTCGCATTCTGCGTATGGCAGTAATCGCAGCGCACTTCGCGCAGAGCCGTGAACGCCGCCATGGCCGTCGGGTCCTGACGCGTCGGGCTGCTGGCAGGAAGCTGCGGTGCTCCAGCATGATCGAAATGCTCAAGATAAGTGACAGTCCCGCCCCAGGCGACAACGCCCAGCGCCATCAAACCGGCAATTCCCTTTGTAATCACGCTGGAACGCACCACTTTTCTCCTCATACTCACGGTGTCGTGACAATGTGGGAAAATGGCATTGCAAGTCAAAGTGATTGAACCTGTCAGAAAAACAGGTGCTGTCGATTAATCCTCGTCCTCATAATCGATCGCAGCCCGCACCCGCTTGCGCGCCACGTTCACATAAGACGTATCGGTATCAATCCCGATCCCCACACAGCCCATCCGTTCCGCCGCCACCAGCGTCGTGCCCGATCCCATGAACGGATCCAGCAGCACCCCACCCGGCCGCAGCCCATGCAACCGGATGCAGGCTTCGGGAAGTGCCACCGGAAACGTTCCCGGATGGCTGAACTTCTCTTTACGGCTGCGCACCGTCTCATAAGGAATAAACCAGGTATCACCCCGGCACCGCCGGTCCGTGATGTGCTGCCGCCGCACGATATTGCTCTTGTCCGTAAATGGCACACCTGCATCCAGCCGCTGCACCGGCACGTTCCCCGTCTTCGTCAGATGGAACACATGCTCATGGTTGCGATTGACGAAGCGCGCCGAATTCAGCGGCTTGAAATGCCCGTAAGTAATCTCACCCACCGAAATCGACTTGATCCAGGTGATGTGGTTCTGAAGTACGAACAGCTTGCGCAGCCGCGTCATCAACTCGAACGGCAGCCAGGGCTGCGAGGATGACCCCGCAATGTTCAGAAAGAACGAGCCGTCATCCTTCATCACCCGGCACAGACTGGTGCAGACATCCTCCAGCCAGTCCAGATACGCATCCTCCGGCAGCCTGTCCTGATACGTCCGGTACGGCACCCCCAGATTATACGGCGGCGAGGTCACCACCACGTCCACACTCTGCGACGGCATCCGCTTGAGAACCGTCGTACAGTCCCCCCGGATCAGCGTATGAACACCGAGCTTCTCCCGGCGACTGCGGATCATTGCGCCGCAGAATCCGCAGGCGGTCGCGGAAGAAAGATCATCATCCGGCCAGGAGCATGCAGATTCCCCGCCACGGACTGTGCGGTCGCCCCCCAGCCCGTGAACAGATCAGCCCGTCCGGCACCCTTGATGTCCGTCCCAATATCCTGCGCAAATACCAGATGATCCCAGGTCACCGGCTGACCCGTCCCATAAGGCAGCTTCGTCTCGACCCACAGCGGCATCGCAAACGGCACCATGGACCGATCGACCGCCACGGAACGTCCAGCCGTCAGCGGCATCCCGAACGCTCCCTTCGGCCCTTGAGCCAGATTGCCGTCATCGCGACGGAAAAACACATAATTCGGATTACGCTCCATAACGGACATCATCCGGTCCGGATGCGCCTCCAGCCAGTTCCGGATGCTGTCCATGCTGACACCATCCGCCGGCAGTTCCCCGTCCTGCACCAGAACACGCCCGAGCGGCACATAAGCCTGCCCGTTGCGACCGTCATAGCTCACACGCACCTGCCCGCCATCCGGCAGGATGAGGCGTCCCGAACCCTGAATCTGAAGGAAAAACAGATCTACCGGACTTTTCAGCCAGGCGATCTCAAGCCCCTGCCCCGCCAGTGCTCCGCCATCAATCGCGGCACGGTCATAATACGGCGCAAACTGCCCGTTAACCCAGCGCCCGCTGACCATCTGCCCATTGGTCGCCTTCGCCCGGACCAGATCACGCGGATGCCCGTAAACCGGCGTCTGATACGCACCACCCCGCGTCAGGGAAGCCTGGATCTGGGGTTCAAAATACCCCGTATAGAACGCCTCCGTCCCCACCTCGTAAGGCTGGAACCACGTCTCCAGATAAGTCCGTGCATCCGAAGCCGTCTCCAGCGCCGCACAGGCATTGCTCCAATCGGCAGCATGACGCCCATAGGTTATGGCCTCGCTCCCGCCGAGCAGCGTCTCGGGTGGCAATTGCGACAGACGATGACACTCATCCCGCAATAGTGGCATCAGGGAGGTGAAATCCTCCTGCTCCCATCCGGCAAGCGAATCATATCCAACAGGAGAGAGCGAAAGCGACGACGGCGCATTCTGGGGCGTGCATCCACACAGCGCGCCAAGCGTCAGCAGAGTCAGCAGTTTTTTCATAGGATAACGCGATCAGGCCGGACGCGACGCCGCCAGACGCCACCGTGCATCGGACTGCCCCGCCACACGCTCGAACAACCATAAATCATGGAACTCTGTCACGGCCTCGGTTCCGACCAGTGGCTCACCCTCACGATCCGTGAGGATATTCACCTGACGCGACACGATCTTCACTTCGATTCGGCCGACCCGCGTCCCGTCTTCCGCAGACACAAGCATCGCATCCAGAATGGACAGGCTCTCAATCCCGCGCAGATCACTCCGCTGCGTCTCGCCCGCCTGCACCCGCGCATCAATCGCCGCGGAAAAAGAGTCCACGGAGGCTGGCGTCAGCAGCTTTTCCAGCGTCGTACGGTCACCGACCGCAAAAGCCGGAACCACCTGACGGAATGTTTCTTCGGCTTCCTTCAGGAAACCATCAGGCGAAAATCCTGGAAAAACGGACCCGATCTCACCCAGAACCGTCCCGACCCGCGTGGCAGGCGCAGGAATTTCATACGCAACATCCGGCACAGCCTGATCAAACACCCCGGGAGCAGCCCCCGGCTTCCCTGCAAACTGCCCGGGCAGCGGCGGCGGAACGCCCGGACGTGCGGCATCCGGAGCCACACCCTTCTGCACACCCGGACCAAACCCGCCCCTTGGACGTTCCTGCCGCACCCCCTGCATCCCGACACGCCGGCCAAGAACACGGTACAACCTCACCCCCAGCGCCACGGCGAGCACGAACAGGACCACAAGGTCCCAGGGAAAATAATGACCCGCATGAGCCATGAGGCCGGCGGGGAGATGGATGTCGTCAGAAGACATGAAGGCCTGTGTTTCGCAGTGTTCGGTTAAAGATCCGTTGACCTGTAGATAGGGTGCAATCCGTCCGATCTCAACCATCTGTCCGCCAGAACCGTGTCTTGGCGGACAGCGGACATCATGCTACCGCCGAGAAATCGCAATCGTTCCAATCGATGTCCGCCATGGGCCCAGCCCCTGCGGAACCGGAGACTGTATGTCAGAGAACACCACCGACAACGCTACCCTGGGCCAGGAAAACGTGCCGGCCATGCCGCTGGCCATCAACCTGCAGTACACGAAGGACCTGTCCTTCGAAGTGCCGGCTGGCGCTTCCATTTTCGCAACACTGCGCTCTGCTCCGCAGATTTCCGTCAACATCGACGTCCAGGCCAACCGCCTGGAAGAAGATCAGGCCGTCTATGAAGTCGCCCTGGCTGTCCGCGCCGAAGCCGCCGAGCCGCCGGCGCAGGAAGGTGGCCAGGCCGGTCGCACGGTGTTCATCACCGAACTGACCTACGCCGCCGTCGTGACGCTGAACAACCCGCCGCAGGAGCTCATCGAACCGATCCTGCTGGTTGAAGTTCCCCGCCTGATCTTCCCGTATGTCCGCTCCATCGTCAGCGATGTCACACGTGACGGCGGCTTCCCGCCCGTCGTGCTGCAGCCGATCGACTTCGTTGCCCTGTGGCAGGCCAAGCGCGCCCAGCAGTTCCCGGAACCCGCCGGCGAAGCCTGATCAGACTACCGGCCCGAGCTGCTCCAGCGGATCGGGCCACATCACCGCGCGCCATTCCTTCGGGTTCAGGCGCGCGGCAATGGCCTCTGACAGACAGAGCGCCCGCACGGCAGACAGCGCCGTGACGTCTTCGGCCCCCAGCGCTCCCCTGAACGCGTCGGCCGTCTTTCCCGAATACAGCAACACCGCCTCAACGCGTCTGTTCCGTAGCGCATCCCGCGCCGTCTCCGGCAGAGAGACACACATGGATGCCGCATAGACCTCGATCCGCTGCACACCCAGATCCCGCGCCATTTCCACGCCATAGCCCTCGCCACTGGCCAGCAATACATCCGCGCCCACAACGCCCCGCGCCCGGCAGAACGCCGCCAGAGCCAGCGCATCCCCGTCCGCCGCCTCGACATTCATAAACCCGGCTTTGCGCGCCCGTACCGCCGTCCGCGCGCCCACCGCCACAACAAGACGGTCCCGAGGCCAGTCCCGCAGCGCAGGTAACGCATTGGCACTCGTCACCAGTACGGCCCGGAACTCACCCGGCGCAACAGGTTCAAATGTCGTGATGTCCAGCATCGGACACGCCACAGCCTCCCAGCCGAGTGCCCGGACCTCCGCCATCGTAGCGGACAGTCCGGGCTCCGGCCGGGTCACCAGAACCATGCGACCCGGTTCAGGACGGGTAAACGTCAGGGACGTCTCATTTCATCAAAGATATGGGCTGGCGTATCGCGACGAAGTTCGTCGGCAAGTTCGGTACCCAGACGGGCCGCTTCAAGCGGCGCACCCTCGATCTCGCGATGGAGCAGGAAAGTCCCGTCCTCGCTCGCAATCATGCCGCTCAGCTTGAGCACACCGTTCTCGATCCGGGCATAACCACCAATCGGCGTCCGGCACGACCCATCGAGTTCCGCCAGAAGCGCACGCTCGGCTGTCGAAACGGCCCGCGCTTCCGGATCTTCGATCGCGGACAGCAGTTCGCGCAGTTCCAGATCGCTCTCACGAACCGTCACGCCCACAATACCCTGACCCGAAGCTGGCAGCATCTGGTCAGGCTCCAGCACGACATCCACACGGTCTTCCATGCCCAGACGCCGCAGCCCGGCCAGTGCCAGAAGCGTCGCCTCACAGGCTCCGGCCCGCAGTTTGTCCAGCCGCGTCTGAACATTTCCGCGCAACAGGCAGAACCGCAGATCGGGCCGCACATGCAGCATCTGCGCCTGACGACGCACCGACGCACAGCCAATCAGTGCCCCCTCCGGCAGACAGTCATAAGGACGCTGCGGATCAACTACCACATCACGATCCCGCAGAATCAGCGCATCGCGCGCATCTTCGCGCTTGAGCGTGCACGCCAGTACCAGACCCGGTGGCAGATTGGTCTCCAGATCCTTGAGGCTGTGCACCGCGAAATCAATCCGCCCGGCCACCAGCGCCTCATGGATTTCCTTGGCAAAGAGCCCCTTGCCACCGATTTCCGCCAGACGCTGCACCTGATTGCGATCGCCCTCAGTACTGATCTGGTATTCCTGAAACGCCCCCATATCGCGCAGGACGGGGCAGAAGCGCGTCAGTCGCGTCAGAAAATTCCGTGTCTGGACCAGCGCCAGCGGAGACGCCCGCGACCCGACACGAAGAGGGAGCTTGCGGCCGGTAGGCGGCTCAGCGGCATGGGAGCGGCGGACGGCTTCCGCGGCGACTCTCTGGAGCGCCTCGGAAGGCAGGACGGGAGCGTTCATGAGCGGCAGCTTTAGCCCATTCATACAGGACTGTCATGATATGACAGACTCGGCCATAATAAGCCCCATGTCAGCCCCCGCAACACGTCCGTCCATGCCCACACGCCCCCTTCTGGCCATCGAAACCTCCTGCGATGATACGGCCTGCGCCATTCTCGCTTACGACGGCACGATCCTGGCCGAAGGCGTCCTCTCCCAGACCGACCACGCCATTCTCGGCGGCGTTGTCCCGGAAATCGCAGCCCGAGCCCATCTGGACGCCCTGCCCACGCTGGTGGCGGAAGTGCTGAAAAAAGCCTCCCTGACGCTGGCCGATATCGACACTTTCGCGGGTACGACCGGCCCCGGCCTGATCGGCGGCCTGATCGTCGGTAGCTCCTACGCCAAGGGACTGGCCATGGCGCTGCACCGCCCCTTCATGGCCGTGAACCATATCGAGGCCCATATCCTCACCCCGCGCCTCCCCAGCCTCGGCGCGGATCTGCACTTCCCTTATCTGACAATGCTGGTCTCGGGCGGCCACTGCCAGTGCGTTTCGGTCGAAGAAACCGGCCGTTATGTCCGTCTCGGCGGCACAATCGATGATGCTGCCGGAGAAGCCTTTGACAAGGTCGCCAAGATGCTCGGCCTCGGCTGGCCCGGCGGCCCCGCGCTGGAAAAACTCGCCACCGAAGGCCGGGACGATGCCTATGCGCTTCCTCGCCCCCTCAAGGGCCGCGAAGGCTGCGATTTCTCGTTCTCGGGCCTGAAAACCGCCGTCAGCCGTCTGATCGACACACAGGATCCGACCGGCAGCCGCGATGCCCTTCCGCGTCAATTCGCCGCAGACGTCGCCGCATCCTTCCAGCGCGCCGTCGCCGACGTGATGGCCGACCGCGCCGAGCACGCCCTCGCCCTCACTCCGAATGCCACCGCCCTCGTCGTTGCGGGCGGCGTCGCTGCCAACAAAACCCTGCGCCACGCCCTCGAACAGGTCGCCGCAAATTACGGCATCCCCTTTTTCGCTCCCCCCCTGCGCCTGTGCACTGACAACGCGGTGATGGTCGCCTGGGCCGCCCTCGAACGCCTCCATGCGGGCGAGACACCCAACGAAATCGACACCGCAGCGCGCCCCCGCTGGCCCCTGTCTGAACGCACCCCCGCCACCCCGGAACACATCTCTTGAACTACCGTCACATCTACCACGCCGGAAACTTCGCCGACTGCATGAAGCACGCTCTGCTTCTTGCCCTCATCAAGGCACTCAAACGCAAACCCGCAGGCTTCGTCGTCCTCGACACCCACGCCGGATGCGGCCGTTACGACCTGTCATCCGAAGAAGCCGAAAAGACGGGCGAATGGCACGCAGGCATCGGCCAGCTTCTGGAACAGCCAGCCCCTGCACCCCTTACGGACTACCTCGACGCCGTCCGCCCCAACGTGCAGGACCGGCACCGCTACCCCGGCTCCCCAGCCTTCGCCCGCGCCGAACTGCGCCCGCAAGACCAGCTCATCGCCTGCGAACTGCACCCTGAAGACGTCCGGCCCCTTCGCCGCCTTTTCCATGCAGACCCGCAAGCCGCCGTCCATCACCGTGACGGCTACGAGGCGCTGCGTGCGCTCCTTCCGCCGAAGGATTTCAAGCGCGGTCTCGTTCTCATTGATCCGCCGTTTGAAAAACCGGACGATTTCGCCCGCTGCGCCAAGGCCATCACCCTGATCCGCACCCGGTTCCGCGCCGGGATCGTCGCCGTCTGGTACCCAATCAAACACCGCACACCCGTTCGTGCGTTCTACACAGCCCTTCAGGACGCGGGCATCCGGGACATGCTCGCCTGCGAGTTGCTGCTGCGGCCGCCCGTCGATCCGTCACGCCTGAACGGCTGCGGCCTGCTGGTCGTCAACGCCCCCTTCGGCTTCGAAGACGACGCCCGCAATATTCTGCAAGCCCTCGCCACCGGCCTGCGTTCCCCCGACGCCGAAAATATCCAGATCAACATCGAACGACTGGCGGAAGAATAACCATGACCACACGTCCGCACATTGCCGTCATCGGCGCCGGAGCCTGGGGCACGGCGCTGGCCTGCGCCACAGCAGCAACAGGCGCGGACGTGACCCTCTGGATGCGTAATCCCGCCCCCCCCGGAACCCGCAGCCTCCCCCGCCTACCCGACATCACCCTGCCCGAAAACGTCACCATCACAGGTGACTTTCCCCGCAGCGCAGACGTCGTCCTGCTCGTCACCCCGGTCCAGACCGCCCGCGACGTCTCCACCCGCCTTCAGACCGAGCTTGATCCCGCAGTCCCCGTCGTAACCTGCTGCAAGGGGCTGGAACAGGCCACATCCCTCCTGCCGCTCGACGTCCTCGCGCAGACCATGCCAAACCGCCCGACCGGCGTTCTCTCCGGCCCCAACTTCGCCATCGAAATCGCGAAAGGCCTCCCCGCCGCCGCAACGCTGGCTTGCGCAGACCTCACGCTGGCGCAGAAACTCACGGCGCTTCTCAACACATCCAGCTTCCGCCTCTACGCCAGCGATGACGCCGCAGGCGTCCAGCTCGCAGGTGCTGCAAAAAACGTCATCGCCATCGGCGCAGGGATCACAATTGGCGCGGGCCTGGGCGAAAACGCCCGCGCCGCCCTCATTACCCGCGCCGTCGCTGAAATCGGGCGCCTCGCCGAAGCCACAGGCGGCCGCGCCAGCACCCTCGCAGGCCTCGCAGGCATGGGCGACCTCATCCTGACCTGCACGGGACGCGGCTCCCGGAATTACAGTGTCGGACTGGAACTTGGCGAAGGCCGCCCGCTGGCAGACATCCTCGCCTCACGCACAACGGTCGCAGAAGGCGTTCTGACCGCGCCGGCCATGCTTGCCCTCGCCCGCAGACACAATGTGCGGGTGCCGATCATCGAAACCGTCACCCGCCTTCTCAACGACGGCGTCTCGATCGAGGAAGCGCGCCACCTTCTCCTGGACCGCCCCCCGACCCGGGAATAACGACGCGCTTCAGTGCAGAACGGCGCAGGCTACCCGGTCTCCCGAACCGCCGATCGGCTGGGTCTGATAGTCGTCCGGCTTGGCGTGAATGATCACGGACGCCCCATCCGCATCCATCAGCGCTGGCAGACCATTTTCACCCTTCAGTGACACCAGCGTGGAATAAAGCTCCACTGTCGCCGTTCCATCCGCCGCGACATACAGGTTCGGCAGATCCCCGGCATCATTCGCATCCGCCTTCAACAGACCATGCACAACCGGCTTCACCGTATGGACATGCGCCCCCGCACTGGTGAATTTCGGAGCCGCACAACTTCCCTTTTCGTGGAAGTGAATTCCGTGCCAGCCCGGCGTCAGCCCCTGCACCTGAAGACGCAGCAGAACGCCCTTCGGCGCCCCCGTCACATCCACAATCCCATGCGTGGCGCCGTCCGCCCCCTTCAACTCCCCGCTCACATGATCCGCTGCACAGGCCAGAGCGGGAACAGCCATCACAGAGGCCAGAAGAAGGGTCAGAAAACCGGAACAACGCATGGAGAAGCTCACTTCAGGAAAAGATGATAACCATTCGCATCTTATCCGGGTCGCGCCAACCCATCGATCAGAGATTCGTGAACACGCCCGCACATCAGACGAACAGCCCTGCAATCACCGCACTCATCGCATTGGACAGCGTCCCCGCCACCACGGCCCGCACCGCCAGAGACGCCACATCCGTCCGCCGACGCGGTTCCGCACTCCCGAACGCCCCGATCAGGATCCCGATCGTCGAGATATTCGCAAACCCGCACAGCGCGAAGGACAGGATCGTGATCGTCCGCTGCGACAGCGCATGCGCGTGGATCAACGGCGACAGGTTCACATAAGCCACGAATTCATTGAACGCGATCTTTTGCCCCAGCAGACCACCCGCCACTACACACTCATTCCACGGCACCCCAAGCAGCCACGCAAACGGCGCAAACACCATCCCCAGAATCCACGCCAAAGACAGCCCCACCGCACCAAGAAGCCCGTTTGCCAGAGCAATCAACCCCACGAACGCAATCAGCACAGACCCAACCGCCACCGCGATCTTCGCACCATTCATCGCCCCATCCGCAATGGCCTCGAACATACTGTGATGCCCGTGATCTGCGCCTGCAATCTGCGCATCGGAGCGGCGCGGCCCCGGAAACAGAATGCGCGAAAACAGCAAACCGCCCGGTATCGCCATAAAAGACGCCGCCAGCAGGTTCTCCATCGGCACACCGAGCGACGCATATCCCGCCAGCACAGATCCCGCGATCGACGACGTCCCGCTGCACAGCACCGTCGCCAGTTCCCCTTCCGACATTTCCGCCAGACAGGTCTGAAGCGCGATCGGCATCTCACTCTGCCCCAGAAAGATCGTCAGCACCGCCGAGAACGATTCGAGCCCCGTCGTCCCTAGAACCCGCGACAGCGCCCCGCCAATGATCCGCGAGAGAAACTGCAACACGCCCCAGTGCTGCAACAGCCCCAGAAGCGCTGCGACATAGACGATCTCGGGTAGGACCTTCAGCGCAAAAACGAAACTGTCATTACCAAACAGCCCGTTCATCTTCGGCCCAACAAGACCGCCGAACAGGAACGCACTGCCCACGTCACCAAAGGACAGAACCTTCGTCACCGCGTCCGACACCACATGCAGCCCGTGCGCCCCCGCAGGCACCCACAGCACCACAGCCGCAATCAGCACCTGCAACAGCAGCGCCCGCCCGACAAGCGGCCAGTCGATGGCCCGGCGGTTGGTGGACAGCAGCACACCCAGAATCAAAAGACCGGCCATGCCGACAAGGACGCGCAGGATCACGCAGGCAAACTCCTCACCAAAAAACAGAACAACGCACCCGCAACCGGACCCGGAACGACCTGAACCTGTCCATCATGTCACGTTCTGTCCACCCCTCCTCTCTCGCCTGAACGCCCCCGAGCCGCTAGGATGCCGCCGACTGATAGGGAGAAGCCCCATGACCTGTGCCTATGATTTCAGCCTCCCCGGCCTGTCCGGCAACACGATCGACCTCTCGGCCTATCGCGGACGGCCACTGCTGATCGTCAACACAGCGTCGAAATGCGGCTTCACGCCACAGTATGAAGACCTCCAGCATCTCTGGTCCCGCTACGGCCGCGATTATCCCGAAGGCCTGATGATCATCGGCGTACCGTCCAACGATTTCGGCCAGCAGGAACCCGGCTCCTCCGAAGAGATCAAGAACTTCTGTCACCGCAATTATGGCGTAAGTTTCCCCATGACCGCCCGCCAGCATGTGCGCGGCCCTGAAACCGCGCCGCTGTTCCAGTGGCTGGACAAGCAGGGCGGCTTCCTGGCCCGCCCGCGCTGGAATTTCTACAAATACCTGACCGACCGTGACGGCAACCTGGCCAACTGGTTCACACCCTTGGCCAAACCCGCATCAAACCGCGTCGAGGAAGCCATCCGCAAGGTCCTGCTGGATCACTGACCCCCAAGCCGCCCCGCAAGCGCGGCTTCGATCAGCGCAATATTCCGCAGATCGGCCTTGAAGACCGTATCAAACAGATCCCCCGCCAGCGGTACGAGGCCCACCACGGCCTCGATCGCCACATTGCCCAACATCCGCTGCACGGTCTGGCGGTCGACACCCATTCGCCGCCCCTCCCAGACAATATAAAGCGACAGCGCCGTCCCGATCAGCGCGCCGCCTCCGGGCAGAAGCCCCAGCAGCGTATCCAACCCCACGCGCAATCGAAGCCCCGGAATCCGCGAGGCAGCGTTCAGAAACCAAGCCAGACGTCGAATCCGCTCCAGCCGCATGCGAAGCTCGGCAACACTCACAGGCAGGGCAATCGTTGAAAATCGATCATGGCACCCCCTATCACACAACAACGACAGGAAAGTTCGTCTTTTTTCCTTGAACAACCGTATCGAAAGCCGCCACACTTCAAGTCAGAAATGTGACAGGAGACATTTATGAAGGACTCACCGCTCCGCCCCATCCTGCCCCTTCTGGTCGTCGCCGCCCTCGGCGCACTGACCCCGGCCGTGGCTCATCACGTCACGACCTTTCTCGGCCTGTCCGGCCTCTTCTGGGCCAGCGCCATGCTAATGCTTGAAGTCACGCTGCTCTGCATCGGCCTCGCCGCGATCCGCCCCACGATCCAACAGCCCGCCAGAGCCGAAACGACCCTGCGTAGCCGCGAGACGGTCCTGCGCTAAATCCCATCCGTCCCACCGCACTTTTCGTGGAACAGAGGATATGTCGCGACGCTGAATGATCGGCTAGGATCAGGAAATGCTTCGCAATTTCCTGACAGTCGGCAGCTGGACAATGCTTTCGCGTGTCCTCGGCCTCGTTCGTGACCAGCTTCTCGCCGCGTTCCTGGGTGCCGGCCCCGTTCAGGACGCTTACCTGATCGCGCTTCGGCTACCCAACATGTTCCGGCGCCTCTTCGGCGAAGGCGCATTCAACGCCGCCTTCGTGCCGATGTTCACCGAGCGCTACGAAACAAAAGGCCATCAGTCCGCCCTGCGCTTCGCGGGACAGGCTTTGTCCGGACTGATGCTCTGGCTCGCTTTACTGACCATCCTGGCTGAAATCTTCATGCCGCTGGTCGTGGAATGCATCGGCTCGGGCCTCACCGGCACCCGTTTCGAAACCGCAGTGCACCTGTCGCGAATCACGTTCCCTTACATGCTGCTGATCTGCGGCGCAGCGCTCGTCTCCGGCGTGCTGAACGGCCTCGGCAAGTTCACCGCAGCAGCCGCTGCCTATGTCACCTTCAACATTATCGGCATCGCCGCCATCCTGCTCGGCGCACTGGTCTGGCACAACACCGCCGTCGTCAGCGCCTGGGGGGTGACGCTTTCCGGCATCGTCCAGCTCGCTGCACTGTACTGGGCCGCCCGACGTGCTGGCATGGCCCCACATCTGACATGGCCGAGCCTGTCAGCCGACATGCGCGCCCTCCTGCGCCGCATGGGCCCCGGCCTCGTCGGCTCCGGCGTCACCCAGATCAACCTGACCGTCGACACCATCATCGCCACACACCTACCCGTTGGCACACCTTCGATTCTGTATTTCGCCGATCGCATCAACCAGCTCCCGCTCGGTGTTCTGGGCTCGGCAGCCGGCACGGCTCTCCTGCCGCTTCTAACGCGCCACATCGCCAATAAAGACCGCGCCGCCGTCCATTCGAGCCTCAACCGTGCCATCGACTACACGCTGCTCCTGACGCTCCCTGCCATGATCGGCATGATCGTTCTGTCCTCTCCCATCATGGCCGCCCTCTTCGGCTACGGCCATTTCACCGTCAGCGACGCCATCCTCTCCGGACAATGCCTCCAGGCCTACGCGCTCGGCCTGCCTGCTTTCGTCCTCATCAAGGTCCTCTCCCCGGCCTTTTTCGCCGAAGGTGACACCGTCACCCCCGTCCGCATTGGCTTCTTCACGCTGGGACTGAACCTCGTCCTCAACCTTTTGCTCTATCGCCCACTCGGCCATATCGGACCGCCGCTGGCCAGCACAATCGCCGCCTTCGTCAACTGCACGCTGCTCGCCGTCATCCTGCACCGGCGCGGACTCTTCATCGCCGATCCGCTCCTGAAAGGACGCGCCCTGCGCATCACCGGTGCCGGCATCATGATGGCCCTGTGGGTCGCCGCCGCCGAAAAACTCGCCGCCCCGGGCCTCCCCTACTGGCACGGCGTCTGGCGTTTGGGCATGCTGACAGCCCTGATCCTCTTCGGCATGCTCGTCTATGCCGTGATGCTCGACGCCCTCAAAGTGGTGCACCTGCGCGACATCACCGTGGCTTTCCAGTCACGCCTGAACCGCCGACGCACCCGCTGACCCCATCCCGCCGGTTCACACACCGGCGGTGAGACGTTATTTTCCCACCCCCTTCCCGAAGTAACAGCCCGGAGGCCGGACCCATCGGCACCTTCATGCCCCTGCCCACCGCCGAAAATGCCAGCCCCGCGATGGCCCAGTGGTTCGACCTCAAACATCAGGAACCTGATGCGCTCCTGTTCTTCCGCATGGGCGATTTCTACGAGCTGTTCTTCTCCGATGCGCAGGCCGCCGCCATGGCGCTCGATATTGCGCTGACCGCCCGAGGCACCCACCAAGGCGAACCAATCCCCATGTGCGGCGTGCCCGTCGCCGCCGCCCCGGCCTATCTGTCGCGCCTGATCCGTCGTGGCTTCCGCGTCGCCGTCGCCGAACAGACCCAGACACCCCCGAAAAAAGGCGAAAAACCGCAGAAAGGCCCGCTGTCCCGCGCCATCGTCCGCGTCGTCACCCCCGGCACCCTGACCGAAGACGAACTGCTCGAAGCCGGACGCGCCAACCTGCTCCTCGCCATTGCCCGCAGCCCCGAAAAACGCACGAAAACAATCGGCGCGGCGTGGATCGACATCTCTACCGGCGCCTTCGAAACCGCTTCGGTCCCCGAAACCGCCCTGCCGGAACTGATGGCCCGGCTCGACGCCGCCGAGATCCTGTCCGAACCCGACCTGATCCCGCCGGACTACGCGTCCCGCCTGGCCCCCGTCGCCGTCCCGCCGACACTCGACAGCGCCCGCACCCTCGTCGCTCGCGCCTATGGCGTCGCCCAGATCGACGCCCTGGGGGACTTCCCGCCCGAACAGGCCATCGCCTGCGCCATGGCCCTGAACTACGTCCAGCGCAGTCAGGCCGGAGCACTCCCGCGTCTCTCCCGCCCCATCCCGCAGGGCACGGACGGCGTCCTGGGCATCGACCCCGCCACCCGCGCCAGCCTCGATATCCTGCGCACCCGCGACGGAGAGACGAAACACAGCCTCCTCGGCGCCGTCACCCGCACCGCCACAGCCGCAGGCTCCCGCCTCCTCGCCCAGTGGCTCGCCTCGCCCCTAACTGACGCTACCGCAATCACGGACCGCCAGAACGGCTGGCTCTGGCTCCAATCCATTCCCGGCCTGTCCGGCGCACTCGGCGACATCCTGCGCCGCACGCCAGACCCCGCCCGCGCCCTGGGCCGCATCTCGGCCGGTCGCGGCCAGCCGCGTGATCTCGCCGCCATCCGCGACACGCTAATCGCCGCCAACGACATCACCGCCCTGTTCCAGCCCGTCTGCGACCAGAACACCCCCACGCTGATCCGCACCCTCACCGCAGGCCTGTACGGCCGCGCCGACACCCTGCTGGAACAGCTTCAGGCTGCCGTCGCCGAAACACTTCCCGCGCGCATTGAAGACGGTGGCTTCATCGCCCCCGGCTACAACACGGAACTGGACCGCTATCGCGGCCTTCGTGACGAAAGCCGCCGCATCATCGCCAACATGCAGGGTGACCTGTCCGAAAAATTCGGCGTCTCAAACCTCAAGATCAAACACCACGCGCAGCTCGGCTACGTCATCGAAGTCCCGTCCGCAGCCGGCACAAAACTCCGCGACAACCCGGAGCTGTCCTTCCGTCAGGGCACAGCCAGTCTTGCCCGCTTCTCGACAGAAGAACTCGCCGGCCTGGACCGCGCCATCCTCGAAGCCGCCGACAAAGCCTCTGCACTCGAACGCCGCATCTTCGCCGAGCTCTGCGCCCGTATCCTGCAAACCCCGGCCCTCGATGATGTCGCGGAATTTCTGGCTCTCGCAGACGTCCTGCGCTCCTGCGGCCTGCTCGCGGAAGGCGGCTCATGGTGCCGCCCCACCGTCACGGACGGCACGGAATTCAACCTCGTCGCCTGCCGCCACCCGGTCGTCGAAGCCGCACTGGCCGAATCGGGAAGCGCGGATGCCCGTTTCATCCCCAATGACTGCGCCCTGCCGCCCGAACACCGTGCCATGCTGCTCACGGGCCCGAACATGGCGGGCAAATCGACATTCCTGCGTCAGACCGCTCTTGCCGTCATTCTTGCACAGGCCGGTCTTCCCGTTCCGGCAAAATCCGCCCAGATCGGCGTCGTGGACCGCCTGTTCTCACGCGTCGGCGGCGCGGACGACCTCGCCCGGGGCCGCTCGACCTTCATGGTCGAAATGACCGAGACAGCCGCGATTCTCAATCAGGCCGGTCCAAAATCCCTCGTCGTCGTGGACGAAATCGGGCGTGGCACTGCAACCCTCGACGGCCTGTCCATCGCATGGGCCACACTCGAAGCCCTGCACACACAGCTCGGCTCACGAACAATCTTTGCAACGCATTTCCATGAACTCGGGGCCCTGACCGAATTTCTACCCCGCCTCTCCCCCTACACGATGGCCGTGAAAGAATGGCGTGGCGAAGTGATCTTCCAGCACGAGGTCCGCCCCGGTGCCGCCCGCAAGAGCTGGGGCCTGCATGTCGCAAAACTGGCCGGAATCCCTCAAGCCGTCGTTAACCGCGCCAGCCGCCTCCTCACCCAGTTCGAGCGCGAACAGGCCGATTCCCGCTCGTCGCTGCCGCTTTTCGAAGCCGTGACGCCCCCAGAAACACCCCTTCAGACCGACACCATAACGCCCCCCGCACCCACCCCGCTGGAAGACGCGCTCCGGGCTCTGAACCCCGATGAACTCTCTCCCCGGGACGCGCTGGATGCGCTATACGAACTGAAACGCCTCGCCTTATGAAACGGCACTTGAAAGAAACCTCTTTCTGGGGCGAAACTCCCTCCCTCTCCTTCGCTGACGATACGGATAAGCCCCTGTCTGACCGAACCGCCCCCCCCTCGTGCGACCCGGCATCCTCCCTGCAAACCGCTCTCGACGCGGCTGCGGCACAGGGGCAAACGACCCGCGAGAACGTCCTCTCGATCCTGCGGCGGCATCTCGGCAGCGGTAACGCCACTGTCCGTCGCGAGTTCGAAAAGCGCAGAATGTCGGGAATCGACGCCGCCCGCGCCCTCGCCCATCAGGCCGACGACATAGTCTGCGCGCTGGCCGAACTCGCCGCACAGAAACACGATGCTCCCGGCGAGACCCTCTGTCTCTGCGCCACCGGCGGGTACGGTGCAGGACTTCTCGCCCCCTTCAGCGACATCGACATCCTCTTCCTGATCCCCGGTGATCCGACCCCGGCCATGACCGCCCGGATCGAATTTATCCTCTACGCCCTGTGGGATCTCGGCCTGCGCGTCGGCCACGCCACACGCTCCATCGCCGAATGCGTCCGCGACGCCGACAGCGACCTCACCATCCGCACCGCCCTTCTCGATCTGCGCTTCCTGCACGGTGATCGCGACCTCGCCCGCGATCTGCGCTGCGCCTTGGGCATCGATCTGCAAAACGATCGGCTCTGCGAGTTCGTCATGGGCAAGATCGCCGAACGCGAACAGCGTCACCGCCGATTTGGCGACAATCCTTACATGGTCGAACCTAATATCAAGGAAGGCCGCGGCGGCCTGCGCGACCTGCAAACCCTGAACTGGATGGGCCGTGCTGCCCTGGGTTGCGCCGTCTCCACCCCGGACCGCAATGGCCAGCCCGCCGAAGCCCCACAGACACCGTCCTTCGCCTCCTTCGGTCTACTGACAGACCGCGAATCCCTGCGCGCCCGCCGCTCATGGGACTTCCTGTGGACGGTCCGCCTGCACCTGCACTACATCACCGGTCGCGCAGAGGAACGACTGACCTTCGACGTCCAGCCCGTCATCGGCGGCCGCATGGGCTATGCCACGCACGGCCGCCAGCGCGGCGTCGAGCGATTCATGCGGCACTATTTTCTGACGGCCCGTGATGTCGTGCGCCTCACCAGCGTGCTGCAACCCGTTGTGCTGATGCATCTTCAGGACCAGACCACCGGCGAGCCGCCCAAAATCATCCCCGGCCCCGAAGAGTTCCAGACCATTGCCGGCCGCGTCTCCCCCATCGAGCCCGTGACCTTCGCATCGCAGCCCCGCGAGATGTTCCGCCTGCTCGACTGCGGCCGCCGCCACGACCTGCCCCTGCATCCCATCGCGATGCAGCAGATTATCCGCAACGAACGCCACGCCGTTGCCCTGCGCGACGATCCCGAAACCGCGAAAATCTTTCTGGATCTGCTCTGCGAGCCGAGTGCAGACGAAACCAAAGCCGTTCCGTTCTGGCTCCCGATCCTGAACGAAACCGGCCTTCTCGGCCGCCTCCTACCGGACTGGTCCCGCGTTGTCGGGCAGATGCAATTCGACAGCTATCATATCTATACGGTTGATGAGCACATCGTCGAAGCCGTGCGCATGATGGGCCAGATCGAAGCCGGTCGCATGGCGGACGAAATCCCCCTGGCCTACACACTGGCCAGCGACCTGCGGTCCCGACGTGCGCTTTACGTCGCCGTCCTGCTGCACGATATCGGCAAGGGACGCGGCGGCGACCATTCCGAAATCGGCGCCGACCTCGCGCTCACGATCTGTCCGCAGCTCGGCCTTGATCCCGAAGAAACCGATACCGTCTCCTGGCTGGTCCTGCATCACCTTCTCCTCTCCCAGACTGCCTTCACCCGCGACATCGACGATCCCCGCACGATCCTCGACCTCGCCGACACCATCCAGTCCCCCGAACGTCTGCGTCTCCTCCTGCTCCTCACCATCGCCGACATACGCGCCGTCAGCCCGAAGGTCTGGAACGCCTGGAAAGCCACCCTCCTGCGCGAGCTCTTCTCCCGCGTCGCCGAGGTACTGGAGGGCGGACTGGCCGCCACCGAACGCGACAGCCGCGTCAACCATGCCCGCGAACTTGCCCGTGACGGCCTTACGGGCACCCTGCCAGAAAGCAGCATCGACCGTTTTCTGGACCTTGGCTATCCGAGCTACTGGCTCGGCTTCGACACCGACACGCAGATGCGCCACGCCCGCATGGTCCATGACTCAGACCGCTACCGTTCTCCGGTCACGGTCGAAGCCTACCCCATTCCCGAACGCGGCGTCACCGAACTCACAGTGCTCTGCGCCGATCATCCGGGCCTGTTCTCCCAGATTGCGGGCGCTCTCGCCGTAGCAGGCGCATCCATCGTCGACGCCCGCATTCACACACTGAGCGACGGCATGGCGCTCGACACGTTCTGGGTGCAGGACGGCGAAGGCTGCTCCTTCGAGGAACCACACCAGCTCGGCCGCCTGAACCATCTCGTGGAACAGGCCCTCTCAGGTCGCCTCGACATCCGCAAAGGCATCGAAGACGCCAACCATCACAGCACATCACGCCGAATGCGCGCGATCCACGTGCCGCCCCGCGTCGTCATCGACAATACGGCTTCAGACCGTCACACGGTTATCGAAGTCAACGGCCGCGACCGTCCCGGCCTGCTGCACGACGTCACCTCCGCCCTCAGCAGCGCGTCACTCCAGATTTCCTCGGCCCATATCACGACCTACGGCATGCGCGCCGTGGACGTATTCTATGTGCGGGACCTTCTGGGCATAAAGATCACCGATCCGGTCCGCCTCGCCGGCCTGCGCGAAACCCTGCTCGCCTCTCTCACAAGCTCTCCGGTCACTGCACCCGCGAACTGAGCGCTTGCGCAACCTCCCGCAGCACGGCCTCCCATCCCGCGGTAACCGCCGCGCCGGAGGGTGGCCGGAACTGCCGGACACCCCCGTACCAATCCACATCCTTCCACCGCCAGTCGCCCCCCTCGCGATTGAGCAACCATAACGGCCGTCCCAGCGCACCCGCGACATGCGCCACCAACGTATCCACGCTGACCACCAGCGCACACCGCCCCACCTCCCGCGCCAGATCCATAGGCGCCTCCAGTGACACCCGCTCCATCCAGCCCGGCGCATCGCCCGGCTGAAGCGCCACGAACCGTACGTCACGAACCTGCTGCAACGCGTCCAGACACCCAACCGGAACCGACCGCCGGCGATCAAACCGATAGGACAGATTCCCCGACCAGCAGACCCCGATCCGCCTGGCCTCCGGCTTTTCCGAAACCGCCAGATACGGTTCCGTTGACGGCACATCATCCATCCCAAGCACCGCCGGCAAACTCAGCAGACTAACCTCTGCCACCACCGGCCCTTCGGCTGGCAAAATCCGCCCCTGATCCAGCTCCGGCATCAGTTCCGCCAGCGCAGCAGCCCGTAACCTCAGCCGCAACGGACGCCTCTTTGCCGCCAGTGTCAGAAAGCGCAAAAACTGCACCTCATCGCCCAGCCCCTGCTCCCCCACAACAGCCACAGGCTCCTCTCCCGTCGAGCCGTCCCATTGCGGAACATCCGAAACCAGACGCAGCAGGGACCGGCGACTCTCGAAATCCCGCCAACCTTCCGCAAACTTCCCTTGTCCCAGCAGAATGGTCGCACGGTTGAAGCGCGCCCGATCTGCCTCCTCTCCGCTCTCGCGCATCACAATCGCCCCGAAAAGCGCCTCGGCCTCTTCCAGACGTCCGATTTCCATCAGCACTGTCCCGAGACTGTTGGCGATCCGCCCATCCGAAGGCCGGAGTTGCAGTGCCTCCTGCAACGTCTCACAGGCCGCGCAAAGATCGCCCAGCGCCATCTTCACCAGCCCCAGACTGTTGAGGGTCTCCGCAGTTCGCGCACCCTGCTCACAGGCCTTTGACAGGACTGTCACCGCTTCGTCGAACGCATTTCTGACGAATAACGCCGCCCCCAGATTAGCCAGCGCGTGCCCATCCTGCGGCCTGTGTTGCACGACTTTCCGGAACTGTCCGATTGCCTGCTCCGCCAGCCCGTCATCCAGGAATAACGCTCCGAGACGCGTTCTCACGACAGTGTCATCTGCTGAGAGAGCAACTGCTTTTTCTAGCGCCGCACGCGCCTCGCCCCGACGCCCCAGCCTTTCAAAAGCCTCCCCCAGAGCCGCATGCGCACGCGGATCGGACGGCTGCAGAATTACTGATACATTCAATGCCGCGCGCGCCGCTTCGGCATGCCCCTGAGCTATAAGCGCAAGCCCCAGCGTAATATGCATCCTGGCCTTCCGATCAGGAGAGATGCCATTTTTCTGCAACGCCAGCCCCACCAGCGCGATAGCCGTAGCATCCTGCCCGCGCGCACGCGCCAGACAGGCCATCCCATGCAGGGCGTCGGGCTGCCCCGGCTCCCTGGCCAGGATATTACGAAAACCTTCCTCCGCGCCGACGAGGTCTCCTGCACGGAAGCGGACAAAGGCGGCTTCGGTCGGATCGGCAGAAAACAGAGACATTAATTAACTCTTTGTGCTCAGAAATTGCCACAAAATCCAGATAGACAGACGTTAACGAAGTTTTCACAGTTATTTGGTCAAATCGTAAATCCAAGTACCATGCCAGAGGTTTTCAGACGATGCATCTTGAACAGAGAACAGGTCCGGTACCGGGTCTGGTGTACGCGACGGTCCGACAGGGAATGACCACCCGGACATTCCCCATCGAGGTGCGGCGGACTGCTTCAGGTCATTACATCTCCCGCATGCCTGATAACCGATGGTCAATCGAGTGCCTGACCGTCGAAGCCGCCCTCTTGATGCACGCTGCCGTCCTTTTTCCGGTCGAGCATGAACTTGCACCCTGGCTTTCCAACCCAAGGCCCGCACCTTTCGCGGTCAATCACATCCCGAGCTCCATTAAAAGTCCGATTACTGAAGGCCAGGAACCGCAAATCAGCGCCCCATCCAAGTCAAAAGTGGACTCCTGACTGCACTTCTGACTTGCCAAAGACGGTTAGCAGAGCAATGTCAGAAGCATGAAAACCCGTCTCCTGCACGTCGCCGCCACTACTGGCCTTGCGGCACTGGCCGTCATGGCCACCCCCGCCAGAGCGGATCATCCCTGGCAGGACGCTCCCGTTCAGGCGTCCATCACAGCAGACGCAACGATCCCGGGCCTACAGCCCACAACGCTGCTCGCCGCCGAAAACGGAACCTATCTGGCCCTCGACGCCAACGGACATCCCGTCCGGATCGACGCCACCAATACGGCCTCTCCCCTTCCCGGCCCCAATCAGCTCACGGACCACCTGGTCACACTGACCCGGTCCGGCACTGATCTGTGGGGCCTGACAGCCGGTGCACAGCCGGCCCTCCTCCGGATGTCGCAGGACGGATCGGTCCTGTCCCGTATTCCCCTGAGTGGCGCCACGGTCCAGGGCAGCAATCTGATCGCCCTTCAGATCCACGATACCCACGCCTATCTGGCTGACGAAGGCAAACCCGCCCTCGTCGTGGCAAACCTCCAGACCGGCAAGGCCACCCGCTTCCTGCCCTATGACATGTCCCTCACCGGCCGCCACCCGCTCCTGCGCAACAACCAGCCGCGCATGGGCCCCGACGGACATCCCATGGCCGGCGGCAATGTGCGCTTCCTTATGCTGGACGCGAAAGGCCAGTGGCTGTTCTACCAGCCCGCCTGCGGCCCCATGTCCCGCATCGATACCGCACTCCTGACCGACACGGACTTCACCGCAGTCGAACAGCTCGACGGCATCACCGAATGGCGAACCACACCCAGTCTCGGCGGCGCAACCCTGACGCCAGACAACGTCTTCTACCTGTCCGACATCACCATCGGCAGCATCCTGAAATTCGGCCCTGACCGTATCCCGCTGCGGATCCTGAAGGACCCGCGCCTCTTCGATGCGGGCGCGCCCGCCATCTCCGACAGCCATCAGATGGCCGTTCTGGTCACGGAAGATGGCACAACCCACATTCTCCGCATCGCCTTGCTCTGACAGGACGTGATATAAAATCCCCCATGCGCTACCGATCGACCCGCGGCGAGCTGACCGCCGACGCCCCGAACTTCTCTGACATCCTTCTCGCCGGCCTCGCGGGAGATGGTGGTCTCTACATGCCGGAGAGCTGGCCAAAGATCAGCCCGCAGACCCTGCGCGAGTGGCGTACGCTCTCCTATCCGGACCTCGCCGCCGAAGTCATCGCCCTGTTCACCGAAGGCGCGATCGACGTCGAAACCCTGCGCGGGATGACGCGTGACGCCTACGCGGATTTCGACCACGCCGCCGTGGTTCCACTGGTCGAAGTCGAGCAGGATCTCTATTCCCTCGAACTGTTTCACGGCCCGACGCTCGCCTTCAAGGACATGGCGATGCAGATGCTCGGCCGCCTGTTCGATCATGTCCTGACCCAGCGCAACCGCCATGTCACGATCGTCGGCGCGACCTCCGGCGACACTGGCTCGGCCGCCATCGAGGCCTGCCGTGGCCGCGAACGCCTCTCCGTCGTCATCCTGCATCCCAAGGGCCGCACTTCTGACGTCCAGCGCCGCCAGATGACGACCGTTCAGGATGACAACATCCTCAACATCGCCGTCGAGGGCGATTTCGATACCTGTCAGGATCTAGTCAAGGCGATGTTCGCCGACCACGCTTTCCGCGACGAGGTCTCGCTCTCAGCTGTCAATTCCATCAACTGGGCCCGCATCGCAGCCCAGATCCCGTATTACGTCCGCGCAGCCCTCGCCCTCGGCGCACCGGACCGCGAAGTCTCCTTCTCGGTCCCGACCGGAAATTTCGGCAACGTCCTCGCTGCCTGGGCAGCAAAGCAGATGGGCCTACCCATCAAAAAGCTTTGCATCGGCTCCAACCGCAACGACATCCTCACGCGCTTCGTCATCGACAACGACATGAGCGTCCGTACTGTCGAACCCAGCCTCTCGCCATCGATGGACATTCAGGTGTCATCCAACTTCGAACGCCTGCTGTTCGAACTGCTGGACCGCAACGCCACACGCTGCGCCGCCATCATGCGGGAGTTCCGCGAAACCGGCCGCATGGCCGTCCCGCATGACGCCTGGACCCGCATGAACGAGCTCTTCGAGGGCATGACCCTCACCGACGAACAGACCAGCGAAGCCATGCGCCTGTTCTATAACGAAAGCCTCTACCTCGCGGACCCGCACAGCGCGATCGGCCTCGCCGTCGGCAAACGCTTCCAGGAACCCGGCATCCCCATGGTCGCGGCCGCCACAGCCCACCCCGCCAAGTTCCCGGACGCCGTGGTCGCGGCCACCGGCATCCACCCCAAACTTCCGCCGCACCTGTCCGACCTGTTCGAGCGCACCGAACGTTACGAGTGCATGGACAGCCAGATTGCCGGCCTTCAGGACGCCGTCCGCGCCCATATCAAGCGCGGCTGATCCTCAGAATAATACAGGCTCCCCAACCGGGGGGCCTGCCTTCCTGCGACAATACGGAACCTCATGCCCGATACGATTGAAGTCACCAGACTCGATAACGGCCTGACCATCATCACCGAACAGATGGACCGCGTTGAAACCGTGTCTTTCGGAGCCTATGTCTCCATCGGCACCCGCGACGAGACCGCCGCCAATAATGGCGTCTCCCACTTCCTCGAACACATGGCCTTCAAGGGCACCGAGCGTCGCTCGGCCGCGCAGATCGCGGAAGACATCGAAAATGTCGGCGGCTACATCAACGCCTATACCGCCCGCGAAACCACAGCCTATTACGTCAAGCTGCTGAAGAACGACCTCGCGCTCGGTGTCGACATCATCGGCGATATCCTGACCCACAGCACGTTTCTGGACGCTGAAATCGAGCGTGAACGCGGCGTGATCCTTCAGGAAATCGGTCAGGCCAACGACACGCCCGATGACATCATCTTCGACCAGTTCCAGGAACGTGCCTTCCCGGAACAGCCCATGGGCCGCCCCACACTGGGCACCGAAGACCTCGTCTCGACCATGACGCGTGACACGCTCATGTCCTACATGCGTGAGCATTACACGACCCACAACGTCACCATCGCCGCCGCCGGAAACCTGCATCATCAGCAGGTCGTCGATCTGGTGAAGGAACACTTCCGCGACCTCCCCACCCATCAGACGCCCCGCCCCCGCGCGGCCGCATATGAGGGCGGCGAACTGCGCACGACCCGCGAACTGGATCAGGCCCATCTCGTCATGGGTTTCCCGTCGGTCAGCTACATGCACCCCGACCATTACGCGGTCATGATCCTCTCGACGCTCCTCGGCGGCGGCATGTCCTCACGCCTGTTCCAGGAAATCCGTGAGCGCCGCGGCCTGGTCTACAGCGTCTATTCCTTCGCCTCTCCCTTCAGCGACAGCGGCCTGTTCGGGCTCTACGCCGGCACGGGCGAGGAGCAGGCTGCCGAACTCGTCCCCGTCATGATCGACGAACTCAAGCGCCTTCAGGACGGCCTGAGCGAAGCGGAGCTCTCCCGCGCCCGTGCCCAGCTCAAATCCTCGCTCCTGATGTCGCTGGAAAGCACCGGCAGCCGCTGTGAACAGCTCGCCCGCCAGATCCAGGTCCATAACCGCCCGGTCCCGACGTCCGAAACCGTTGCGAAAATCGATGCCGTGACGGAAGCCGACATCCTGCGCGTCGCCCGCACCATTTTCTCCGGCACACCGACCTTCACCGCCATCGGCCCCGTCGGCAACATGCCCTCGCTCGAGGATATCACAGCAAGGCTCGCCGCATGACCGCAACGCCCGTCGAAGCCCTCCTCGCCGCAGCCCGCCGCCATGGCGCAGACCGCGCGGACGCTATTCTCGTCCGCGACGAGTCTGAATCCGCGCTCGTCCGCAAGGGCGTCCCCGAAGGCATCGAGCGTTCCGAGAGCGTTGCCCTCGGCCTGCGCGTCTTCCGTGGCAAGCGCGCGGCCACGGTTTCGACGAGCGTTCTGAACAAGGCCGAGTTCGACCGTCTGGCCGAACAGGCCTGCGCAATGGCCCTGGTCGTCCCCGAAGACCAGTATGCCGGCCTCGCCGAATCTGCCCTTCAGGGCCATTTCGACGCCGCCGGACTGGACCTCGAATGCAGTTCCTCGCCGAGCATGGACGACCTCCTCGCCCGCGCCCGCGAAGCCGAAGACACCGCCCTGTCCTTCGAAGGCATCACCAACACCAACGGCGCCTCCGCCGGTCACGGCCGCACCTCGGTCGCACTCGGCACCTCGGCAGGCTTCTTCGGCGCCTACAGCCGCACCGCACACTCCACCAGCGCCAGCGTCCTCGCCGGTGAGGGGGCCACGATGCAGCGCGACTACGCCTATCGCAGCGCCGTACATCTCGAAGACCTCGAAAGCGCGACCATCATCGGCCGCGAAGCCGCCGAACGGGTGCTGGCGCGCGTCAATCCCGGCCGTCCCCGCACCGGCACCTACAGCGTGATCTACGACCCGCGTGTCTCCGCCACGCTGCTCGGCCATCTGGTCGGCGCCATCAACGGGGCCGCCATCGCACGGGGCACATCCTTCCTCAAGGACAGCCTCGGCAAGCAGATCCTCTCTGCAGGCCTGACCGTCCATGACGACCCCCGCCGTATCCGCGGCGCCGCCTCCCGTCCTTTCGACGCCGAAGGCTGCGCTGCCCTGCCGCTGGACCTGATCACGAACGGCATCCTCCAGACCTGGCTGCTCGACTCCCGCAGCGGTCGCCAGCTGAACATGCCCACGAACGGCCGCGCCAGCCGTGGCGTCGCCTCGCCGCCCTCCCCAAGTGTGACAAATCTTCATCTCGCACCTGGAACCCTTTCTTCCGAGGCACTGCGTTCCGATATCAGTGAAGGGATCCTGATCACGGAGCTCATGGGCTCGTCGGTCAACATGCTGACCGGCGATTACAGCCGTGGCGCTTCAGGCTTCATGATCCGCAACGGCGAAGTTGCCGAACCCGTCGCCGAACTCACGGTCGCGGGCAACCTGAAAGACATGTTTGCCCGCATGATTCCGGGCAGTGATCTAATGTTCCGGCAGAGCGTTAACGCGCCAAGCATCCGGATCGACGGCATGAACATTGCAGGACTTTGATGCGTAAATTCCGACTTTCTACGACCGCCCTCGCCCTCCTCTGCGCTGTCAGCCTCGGCGCGCTGGGAACAGCGGATGCGCGCCCGGGCGGCGGCAGCTCCATCGGAAGCCGCGGCTCCCACACCTGGAGCGCCCCGCCGCGCACATCCATCACGCCCGGCTGGGCCCGCCCGATGGACCAGTCCGCCACCCCACGTCCGTCGCCCAATTATGGCTCACCGGGCTATGGCTTTCCAGGCCGCCCGATGCCCGGTTACGGCACCCCCGCCTACAGACCCTCCTACCCTGTCCGCCATCCGTTCCTAAGCGGATTTGCAGGCGGCTTCCTGGGCGCAGGCCTGTTCGGTCTGCTGAGCGGCCACGGCGTTATGGGCGGCATGACCGGCGGCACGTCTTTCTTCGGCTTCCTGTTACAGGTTCTCATCATTGGCGGCCTGATCGCCTTCGTCCTGCGCATGTTCGGTAACCGTGGTCAGCGCAGCCCGCTAGGCATGCCCTCTTCCGCAGGCGCATCCCCCTTCGGCAACGCAGGCGGCAGCACACCTGTGACACTGACCAATGACGACTACCTGAGCTTCCAGCGCCTTCTGCTCGACATCCAGGCCGCCTGGAGCGCACAGAACATGCGCGCCCTCGCCAGCATGGCGACCCCGGAAATGACGGGCTATTTCAACGCCCAGCTTTCCGATCTCGCGAGCCGTGGCGCACGCAACATCGTCTCCAACGTTCAGTTCCAACGAGGCGACCTTTCCGAAGCCTGGCGCGAAGGTAGCCTGACCTACGCCACAGTCGCCATGCGCTACTCCATGACGGACGTCACCACGGACTCCATGGGCAACGTCATCGACGGCAGCTCTACCGAGCCCGTCACCGTGACCGAACTCTGGACCTTCGTCCGCGCCGATGGTCGCGGCAACTGGATCCTCTCCGCCATCCAGCAAGCTGGCTGAGCAAACCCCAAAACAGAAAAAGGCCCGGGAAATCCCCGGGCCTTTTTTATTGCCTGAATAAGCAGCAAAATCCCGGCTATTACAGCCGCGTCAGCGTAATCACGTAAAAGATGACAGCCAGTAGTACCACACCGCCAACAATCCCCGTAATCCTGCTCAGACGCCGCTTGCGGGCAAGATCAATATCAGTGGTCATGCTCATCCGATCAGAACCCGGTCAACCAGTAGCCCACAGAACAGCAGGAAAAGATAGGCCAGCGAATACCGAAACGCGAAACGCGCCGGCTTGTCTGCCGTAAGGCTCACCCCTTCCGCATCCTGCTGATCCATCAGGACCCGGAACGCACACAGAATAAATCCCAAATCCAGCAGACTGGTCACAACCGTATAGGTCAGCCCAACCTCATGCACGAAACTCGGCACCAGTGAGACGGCCGTAAGAATGAACGTGTATATCAGGATCTGCCACCGCGTATGACGCGCACCCTTCACGACCGGCAGCATCGGAATGCCCGCCTTGCCGTAATCCTTGCACGCATAAAGTGACAGCGACCAGAAATGCGGCGGGGTCCACAGAAAGACGATCGCAAACATCGCCACCGGCAGCACAGCCATGGAATTCATGGTCGCCGCCCAGCCGATCATCGGCGGGAACGCACCCGCAGCCCCACCAATCACAATGTTCTGCGGCGTGCTCCGCTTGAGCCACATCGTGTAGATGACGCTGTAAAAGAAAATCGAGAATGCGAGGATGCCGGCCGCCAGTGCATTCGTCGCCAGCCACAGCACAACCACGGACAGAGCCGACAGCACAACGCCATAAACCAGCGCAGCCTGCTCCGGCATCCGCCCGTCGGGAATGGGCCGCACGACCGTCCGTTTCATAATCGCGTCAATGTCGCGATCATACCACATGTTGATCGCACCCGCGGCGCCTGCCCCGATGCAGATGCACAGAATAGTAATCAGTCCGATGGGAATGGACGGCCAGCGCGGCGCCACAGCCATGCCCGCAGCGCCCGTAAACACCACCAGTGAAATCACGCGCGGCTTGAGAAGCGCCAACCATTCACGCAGGGACGGATCACCATCCTTGCCCGGAACGGAAAAAACCCCCGAAGGGGCCAAAGGTGTCGCCATATCGCTCATGCCGAGACCCGGGCACGCCCGGTCTCCCTCAGCAGGAACAGCCCGACCAGCCCAAAGGCCAGAAGACTGATCCCCATAAGAACCTCACCATAGATCATAACGCCCGGCACGATCGAACAGAACGCCCCGACCAACATCAGCCCGGCGTGCAGCCGGCTCATCATCACGGGGATCCGACGGGGCAGAAGCATCTCAACCCAAGCATAGAAGCCGCCGCAAAGCGCCATGATACCACCGAACGCCACAGCCGTATGATCGCCCGAATGTCCCGGCAGCCAGTCAGACAGCCATCCCGCCGTGAAAAGCAGAATGCTGCCAATCGCCCAGAGTGCGGCACCATCCAGATCCCGCTTCTGCTGCCACACATCCCGGCACAGCGCACAAATCAGTACCATCGACGGCACGATCTGCGTCACAACAACAAGGCTGGCCGTCACGCCAGCGGGAAGCGAGCCATAAAGCCCGTCCATCCACAGCAGCGGACCACCAATACCCATGATGCCAAAAACATAAGGCGCCACTACCCAGGAAGCGCCCCCATCGGACGAACGCGACAGCAGCGCTGACGCCACCAGCCCCAGAGCCGGCGTCAGCATCAGAGCAGTTTCCGGAAGATGCAGCGTCTCGATCAGGGCCGTGGTTGTAATCCCGTCCATCATGCCGCGCGTCACAACCGCTGCCAGAACCGGCGCCACGAGAACAACGCTGCAAGCGGTCGCCAACAGCGACCAGGCCAGCGGCGACATGTCGCGGAAACGGCAGGTCCGTCCCTCAACACAGGTAGTGATCACATCAATCGCTACAGCCAGGATCCCGACCGACCACAACAGCAGAGCTACGAACGGCAGAACCGGAAGCAGCACGACCCCGGAAGACAGAAACCCGAACCCGGCCATCGTCAGGCCCCGAAGCACCGTCCGGTTAATCCCCAGCGCAGACGGTAGAAGCCACTGGCCAAAACCACCCAGCGCGGCAGGGCACATGACGAAGAACGTCATGAGAATACCGTGGCAAAACGCCTGACCACTCGTGGGATGTGTCTGAAGCATTGGCAGAGCCAACGACCCGCCCAGCAAACCGGCAAAAAGTGCCAGCAGAATGAAAGACGTTCCGACTCGGCGGCTAGAACGGGCTGGGGCAGTATCGACGGCCTGATAAGTCATGATCTCGTAGTCGGTCCCTGAACTAGGAATACCGCAGCGAGCGTCGGAATACTCGGCGCCGACACAGGTGCGGAACCAAACGCCGATCAGGCGACCAGGGCTGCTGCGTCGCTTTTACTCTCGCATTGCGGCAATGTCACGAGTGTAAACAACCCCGCCGGCGGAACCGGCATCAGCGTGGCGCGGCGCAGATCTTCCGGCGGCAGCAGCGATTCAATGGCAAAATCCGGATGCCAGCCCAGCGAACGCGACGCGCGGGCCATACCCCGCTCGACCGAAAGACGCAGACCGCCCGTCGCCAGGAAGTGGTTGACGAACAGGATATGCCCACCCGGCTTCACGACACGCTTGAGCTCGGCCAGCAACCGGTCCGGATGCGGCACGACAGAGGCGACGAACATTGCAACGGCAATATCGAAGCTGTCGTCCTCGAACGTCGTGGCTTCTGCATCCATTTCCAGCAGGTCATCCACATTCGTCAGATGGTCCTGCAGAACGCGGATGCGTGCACGCTCCAGCATGTCTTCGGAAAGATCGATTCCCGTGATCCGCTTGTCGCGGGAATAGGACGGCAGGGCCAGCCCCGTTCCAACGCCGACTTCCAGAACCCTCTCGCCTGGCAGGGCATTGACCGCAGCCACTGCTCTCTTACGTCCGTACCCCGAAATACCGCCAAAAACAGTATCATAAACGCGGGCCCATCGACGATAAGCCGTCTTGACGGCTTCCGCGTCCAGTGCCGAACGCGGGGAAAGGGTTGAGGACATGATGATATGCGACCTTCTTTGTCCGCCCGGCCCTCAGCAGGCCAGAGCTGTCCGGAACATGTTCAATTGGCACCTTCTTGCCCTCCCGGATATGCATCTGGCAAGACACGCAGTGCGCAAGACGTTTCAAAGCGGTGCTTCAGACAGGCCCGAGGAGAACAATAGTGCTGATTTATTCCCTCGTAGGGATCACATTCATCATCTGGACAGGGATTTATTTCCTGTATTTCCGCCAGCAGGTTATCGCCTGGTTGAGCAACCGTCTCGGGAAAGACCGCCCCGTCCCCGTCGAGGACAATGCATCCGAAGACCAGCTTCCGTTCAGCTACACGCCCCCGCCCAAAGACGATCAATCCTGACCGCGCGCCTTAGGCCAGAACACGCCGCTCGATCGCATCCCAGATTAGCCCGGCGCTGTTGATCCCATCAAAACGGTCCAGCTCCTGCAGGCCGGTCGGCGATGTGACGTTGATTTCCGTCAGCCAGTTACCAATCACGTCGATCCCTGTGAAAATCAGGCCATGATCGCGCAGATACGGCCCGATCGACTCACAGATTTCCCTGTCCCGCGGCGTCAGTTCCACGCTCATGGCCCGACCGCCCACATGCATGTTCGACCGTGCCTCACCCGTCGCTGGAACCCGGTTGATCGCGCCAATCGCCTCGCCATCCACCAGGATGATGCGCTTGTCCCCCTGACGCACGGCCGGTTCGTAACGCTGGATCATGAGCGGCTCACGCGAACGCGCGAAATGCATCTCCAGCAACGCACCAAGATTCTCATCATCCGGCTTGATCCGGAAAATCCCCGATCCGCCATTGCCATAAAGCGGCTTGACGATGATGTCCTGATACTTCTCGCGGAACGCCAGAATTTCACGCGTATCCCATGTCACGAGCGTCGGCGGCATCAGATGTGGAAAATGCGTCACCAGCAGCTTTTCTGGCGCATTGCGCACGGCCACCGGATCATTCACCACCAGCGACCGCCCCTCACCCACGCCATGCACATGCTCAAGTATATGCGTAGCCGTAATGTAGCCCATGTCGAACGGCGGATCCTGGCGCATCAGGATCACATCCGTCTGCCCCAGGTCCAGCACCTGCTCCTCACCGAACGTCGCATGATTGCCCCGCTCGCGCCGCACCTCGACACGACGCGCGCGGGCCTGCACACGCCCACCTTTATCTTGCCCCTCGACAAGGCTCAGCGTCGTCACCGGATAAACCCACAGCTCATAGCCGCGTGCCTGCGCCTCAAGCATCATCGCAAACGTGGAGTCACCATCAATATTGACGTACTCCAGAGGATCCATCTGAACAGCAACGCGAAGAGAACGGGACATCGGAAAACTCCGGCAGGGAGAAAAGAGGAGTGGTCCAGTCCTCTGTAACCGCATGCCCCGGTTTTTCAAAATCCCTCTTCTGCGAAATTCCCACCCCTGACCGCCTCAAGACACGCCATATTCCAAGCCCTCCGTCCGGCGTAGCGATTCCGACAGGAAGCAACCTCTCGCAGCCGAAAAAACATCCCATCAGACTGCAAAATTCGAAATACAAGCAGAAAGCGCTCTCTCCGCAGACACGCCTATATTCCCGTTACAGTCCGCGCCACCAGGCAGCCCCTGCCCCTCGCGACCGAGCATACGATTAAGCATGGCTCTCGTCAGAAGACGCCGCAGCCACCGGATAAACAATCTTCAGAATCTCGATCTCGACCGGCCCACGCGGGGTCTGCAACATCGCAACATCGCCCACACGCGTCCGCATCAGCGCCCGCGCAACAGGCGACACCAAACTGACCTCCCCGCGCACCAGATCGGACTCGTCCACGCCAAGGATCGTCACGGTATGCTCGACGTCATCCTCGTCCACATACGTCACGGTCGCCCCGAAAAACACACGATCCCGCGTCGTCTGGGCCGCAGGATCCACGATCACCGCATTTTCCAACCGCTTGCCCAGAAACCGCATCCGCCGGTCGATCTCCCGCAACCGGCGCTTGCCGTACTGATAGTCCGCATTTTCTGAGCGATCGCCATTCCCCGCCGCCCAGGACACGATCTCCACAATCCGCGGCCGCTCCTTCTGCGCCAGCTCTTTCAGCTCAGCGCGCATAACGGCAGCCCCCTTCGGCGACAGATAATGCGACAGCGGCGTCTTCTCAGCCATGCGCCCAACCTGCCAAAAACGAAGGAACCCGCAACGAAAAACCCATGTTCAGATCCTGAAAAAACCAACCACGTCCAAAAAACGAAAAGACCGTATGGCCCGGATCAGCGCCCCCGGCCACGCTTCTTCTTCGCCGGATCGTAGCCGCCCCCACCAGGCCCCAGCGGCACAGGCGTCTTCGGCGCCTTCCGCGCTCCCGGCCGCCCGGCAGTCGAGGAGGCAATCGGTGGCGGCTCCAGCCCCATATCGATCGCCTCCAGACGCTTGACCTCGTCGCGCAGACGCGCAGCCTGTTCAAAGTCAAGATTGGCCGCAGCCTCCCGCATCCGCTTTTCCAGATCCTGGATCGTCGCCGGCAGCGACTTGCCAACAAACTGCTCCGTATCACCAGACCCGTCCGGCGCCACCGTCACGTAGTCCTGCTCGAACACCGACGACAGCGCATCGCCAATCTTCGAGCGCACCGTCATCGGCGTAATCCCGTGCGCCTCATTCCATTCCGTCTGCTTGGCCCGACGCCGCGCCGTCTCCTCGATCGCGTATTTCAGACTGTCCGTCATCTTGTCCGCATAGAGCAGCACACGCCCATCGACGTTGCGCGCTGCACGCCCGATCGTCTGGATCAGCGATGTCTTGGACCGCAGGAACCCTTCCTTGTCGGCGTCGAGAATGGCCACGACCGAACATTCCGGAATATCCAGCCCCTCACGCAGCAGGTTGATCCCCACCAGAACGTCAAACGCCCCAAGCCGCAGATCACGAATAATCTCAATCCGCTCCAGCGTATCCACATCCGAATGCAGATACCGGACCTTGATGCCGGCTTCGCCCAGATAGTCCGTCAGATCCTCGGCCATCCGCTTGGTCAGCGTCGTGACCAGAACGCGCCCACCCTTGCTGATCGCATCCCGACATTCATGCAGCAGATCATCGACCTGACCTTCGACAGGCCGTACATCCGTCACCGGATCAATCAGCCCCGTTGGACGGATGATCTGCTCGGCAAACACACCGCCTGTCTGCTCCATTTCCCACGGCCCCGGCGTCGCCGACACGAAAATCGACTGTGGCCGAAACGCATTCCACTCCCCGAAGGCCAAAGGACGGTTATCGATGCAAGACGGCAGACGGAACCCATAATCCGACAGCACGCTTTTCCGCGCCCTGTCCCCACGCTCCATGCCACCAATCTGCGGTACCGTGACGTGACTTTCATCCACGATCAGCAGTGCATCTTCCGGTAGGTATTCAAACAACGTCGGCGGCGGATCCCCTGGCCCACGCCCCGACAGATAGCGCGAGTAGTTCTCGATCCCCTTGCACGCCCCGGTCGTCTCGATCATTTCCAGATCGAAAGCGGTCCGCTGCGACAGACGCTCCGCCTCCAACAGTTTTCCGTCTTCGGTAAACTGCGCCAAACGCTGCCGAAGCTCGTTCTTGATCCCGATCATCGCCTGATTGAGCGTCGGCCGCGGCGTCACGTAATGCGAGTTCGCATAAACGCTGATTTCCGCCAGATCCGCCGTCTTGTTCCCCGTCAGCGGATCGAACTCCACAATCTGATCGATCTCGTCTCCAAACAGCGACACGCGCCAGGCCCGGTCCTCGTTCTGCACCGGGAAGATGTCGATCTGCTCGCCCCGCACCCGGAACGTCCCGCGCTCGAACGCCGCGTCATTGCGCCGGTACTGCAACTCCACCAGCGCCTTGATCAGCCGCTCTCGGTCAATGGACCCGCCAACCTCAAGCCGCACCACCATCTTCGAATACGTCTCGACCGAGCCAATACCGTAAATACAGGAGACGGACGCCACGATAATAACGTCATTACGCTCCAGCAGAGCCTGCGTGGCGGCATGGCGCATCCGGTCGATCTGCTCGTTGATCTGGCTGTCCTTCTCGATATACGTGTCCGACCGCGGCACATACGCCTCCGGCTGGTAGTAATCGTAGTAAGATACGAAATACTCGACCGCATTATCCGGGAAGAACTGCTTCATCTCCCCGTAAAGCTGCGCCGCAAGTGTCTTGTTCGGCGCCAGAATCAGCGTCGGCTTCTGCGTCGCCTCAATGACTTTCGCCATACTGAACGTCTTGCCCGAGCCCGTAACGCCAAGCAGGACCTGGTCCCGCTCACCGCCCTCAACGCCCCGCACAAGCTCCGCAATCGCCGTCGGCTGATCGCCCGCGGGCTCGTAATCCGATTTAACAACGAATTTACGCGTCTTCGCTTTCGCAGGCTGCCGCTCCGGCAAAAACTGGGTCATCGGCATTGCAGTCGCATTACGGACGGACGAGGATTCTTTTATGGCCATCATGCCAAGATGGGAAAGCGCATCACGGACAGCAAGAGCCTTCCCTACCCTCTTCCATAAAGACAGCATTCCACCTGCGTATCTTTATGACAACTTATTGCTGAAAGGGATGGAGAGACTCGTTCCCCAGAGGTATCAACACTCCCGCATCTCTGAAGGAAGAACCGTCATGGACGTCCAGACAATCGAGCAGACCTACAACCAACTCCAGCAACAGGCACAGCAGTCCGCCCAGGCCCTTCAGGCCCTGGGGTCCAAAATGCAGGCCGCAGCCCAGACCGGCGACATGCAGGCCCGCGAATGGTCCCTCGACCTGCGCGAACTCGCCCTCGCCTTCCAGGCCGAACAGCAGCAGGTCACAAACCTCCTGCAACAGCTCCACGCCGCCCTCGCCAATGCCCAACCGGACTACAGTACACAGCCCACCTATCAGGCCCCGACAGAGCAGGCCCCTGTCCAGCCGGTCCAGTCCGTACCGGACAACAATTTCATTTCGAACATCCTCAATTCCGGATTCGCCCGTTCTGTCGAAGCCGGTGCCGGATTCAGCATCGGCAACGATCTGATCAAGGAAATCTTCTGATTTTCGCTTGATATTTCTGAACTGATTTTTTCAGTACCCCTACCCGGTACCCCCACAGGCACCCAATCCCGACCCGGCTGATCACCGGGTCAAGTCTTCTCCCCGCGTCAGACTTCATTCCACAGAAAAAACCGTCTCCCAGAGCGGATTTCAAAGAGCTCCCAAGAAATCGTATACGAAAATAGAACGCTCTCATTACAAACCGACGCCATTCGTGCTGGTATAAATTAAAATTCTTTCAAGAATTTGTTTTTAATAATGAAATTAATAAAAATCATTCCACTTGAATACCGACTATATATTTAACTGTATTCATAAAAAACAACGCCCCTCCTTCCTACTGAACTGAGACGGAAGGTGATGTATTTATGAAACATAACGGAAAAACTGCACGATTTTTTCGGCAAATATCTTGTGATATTTCATTTTTATGACGTAGCGTGACTTTCAGGATTTACTTGGACAAGAATTGGGACCAACCCGTGCATTCAGACTTGGGACGATATCTCTTATCCGGTGTCGCGTTGATCGGCCTTCTGATCAGCCCGACTCACGCCGCAACTACCAGTCATACAACGCATCCGCATCGTTCGAATCACAGCCGGACCACAGCGCCCGCACACCGCACGCAGCCTGCCCGTACCCACAAACACGTAGAAGTGGCGTCCGGCTCCGAAGACATGACCATTCATGCACAGCGCAGAGGCTCTCACAGCGCGGTGGAAGTCGTCACACGAGAAACAATGGATCACTTCGTCGCCGGCACCAGCCCGATGCAGATCCTCGCCCTCACAACACCCGGCGCGAACTTCGCCTCCGATGACGCTTTCGGTCTCGATACGGTCGCCAACACTCTCTATGTCCGCGGCTTCAACCAGACCCAGCTCGGCGTCTCGCTCGACGGCATCCCGATGGGCGGCCAGGGCTTCCATAACTGGAACGGCCTCGGTGTCGACCAGATGGAAATCCAGGAAAACATCAGCAGCCTGACCATGTCCCAGGGCGCAGGCGCTCTGGACACACCCTCGGCACAGACCCTTGGCGGCGCCATCACCTTCACCTCAGCGGATCCGTCCGACAAAGCCGGCGGTCAGATCAGCCAGCTCTTCGGCAGCTATAACGGCTTCAGAACCTTCGGCCGGGTCGACAGTGGCAAGCTGAACGCCAGCGGCACCAAATTCTACGCCGCCTATGCCCGCACGGATCAGGATCTTTGGAAAGGATACGGGGACCAGCAGGAGCAGCAGGCCAATTTCAAACTGGTCCAGCCCGTCGGTGACCGCGGCAAGATCACAGCTGTCTTCGACTACTCGAATTTCGAGCAGTACAACTACCTCAGCCTGACGAAGAACATGTGGCAGAAGATGGGACGCAACACGACCTATCTGAAACCCAATTACGCCCTCGCCAAGGAATACGCCTATTACGCCCAGAATGGCGGTGTCCCCGCTGGTCTTGAAGGCGTTCTGTCGAACGACGAAATCGGCGATTACGCCTATGACGGCACTCAGACCCAGAGAAACTACCTCTCAGCCATCACGGGCGAATTCCAGCTCTTCCCCAACGTGACATCCAAGACAATCGCCTACGCGCATGTCTCGAACGGTGATTACAGCGCCACCAACCCGTTCCTGATCTCGCCGACCTCACAGGTCCCGATGGCGATGGAAACCGGTCATCCCGACGTCCGCCGTCTAGGTTTCGTCCAGAACTTCGACATCCATGCCGGTCATCACAACGATATCAAGACCGGCATCTGGTACGAGAACGATCGCTTCAACTACCCGATGATGATGTATGAAGACGGCGTCAATACACCGCATTCTTCCATCGCCGACTTCAAAAACGGCACGACCTGGTGGGCGGATTCCTTCAACACCAACACGTTCCAGTTCTATCTGCAGGACACATACCAGATCATTCCGGGCATGACCGTTGAAGCAGGCTTCCGCTCCCTGCTGCAGACAACACATGGTGGAACCAGCGTCGATAACACCAGCACGCTCTCTTCATGGGGCGTCTATTACAGCCACCCTGCTTCCGGCAACCTGACAGCCGCGAACGCATTCCTCCCGCATTTCAACTTTGACTACCACTTCCTCAATCAGCACGAAGTTTATTTCGATATCGCTGAAAACATGCGCGCCTATGACTACTCGGCCCAGAGCTCCAGCGGCTCACCCTGGTCCGGCCTCGGAAGCGCCTCCAACCCCGCACAGACGGTCTTTGACGAAAACAAAAAATCCCTGCGCCCCGAGCGTACTTGGAATTACGTGGTCGGATACCGGTTCAACTCCCACTTCTTCTCCGGAAGTGCCGATTTTTACCACACCGATTACTATAACCGCCTTGCTGCCATCACCAGCGGCTCAACTGGCAACACCTACAGTTCATTCATGAATGTAGGTCGTGAAACCATGAACGGCGCAGACGTCGCCGGTACGTTCCGTCCACTGCCCGGTCTGGCCATCACCAACAGCTTCAGCTGGAACGATGCCACCTACGAAGACACGCATCTGCCGTATAACGGCGGTTACGTTAACATCAAAGGCAAGCAGCAGGTCTACTACCCGAAGTTCATGTACAAGGCTGACGTGAGCTACACGTGGCACCACGCGACCTTCAACTTCAACACGACGTACACAAGCGCACGTCAGATGACCTACACCAACGATGAGCAGATCCCGGCTTACTGGACATCAAACCTCAACGTTGCTTACGATTTCGGCAAGGTCGGCTTCGCCCAGAGCCTGAAGACCTCCTTCGGAATCACCAACCTGTACAACCAGAACTATATCGGTGGCGTCTATGGCGCAGCATCCGTAGCGGGTGACGACAACGCCAACCTGTTCGTCGCAGCCCCGCGCGAATTCTTCGGAACCGTCGCAGCACAGTTCTAATCCAGTCATCAAAGTCTGGCGACCTTCATGGGCGCCAGACTTTGTCCTGCAAACACAACCCTCTGCATCAAAACAGCTCACATATATATTGCGATGCTATTCCTCACCCCATTATTGCTGCTCATTATGATGTTCTATTTAACACAAAAACACACGTGCCATATATCGCATTTATCCAAGTATTTAAACCCAATTTATACCCAATTTGTAAGTACATTTTTTCTGAGTTAATTAGAAGAATAGATAATAAAGCAATCCAATTTTCTTGATATTGAAGAGAAACTTATTCAGCTGAATGGACTGCGCGACCAACTCGCAGCGTTTTCACGAACTGTGGGTTGTGAAGTCTTCCGTCCGGATCTGAACCAAGCTCTGGCGTATTCTGACGGAAGCAAAGGCAGGTGACCACCATTCGATCCCCCCAACGTCCCAAGCACATCCCCAAGCCATGACATCAATAATATAAGGGCGCTTCCCACAAAGAAAGCGCCCTTTATTCCATGAACCCCAAACCCTCAGAGCGAAGATAGCGCCGGCGGCACCTTCGCCTTCACCAGAGCCTCTTTCTGACGCGCTGCCAGCACGTTCACGTCGAAGCCCTCGATCAGCTCCTCGAACATCTTATGCCAGTTCAGACGCGCCTCCAGACGCAGGAACGCACTCCCCAGCCCGATCGCCGAACGATCCATCAGCACGAACTCACGCGGCAGCTTCACACCGCCCGTCCGCTTCAGCCCGTCATAGACCTTCTCCAGAACCTGACGCGCCTCAGCCGGATCATTGCTCTCCTGCATGGAACACACACGATCCGTCATCAGCGGCCGGTAGAAGAACCGCGCCCATTCATTCAGGACACTCGCCGTCTCACGCGAAATCCCAACAAATCCCCACTTGCTGTAAGCGTGGAACGCCAGTTCCTCGTTATTCTCCCTCAGCGCCTTGAACAGATCAATAATCCCCTCCACAAAACGCGGCGAGAAAATCCGAACAGCCCCGAAATCCAGCAGGTTCAGACCATAATCATCCCGCACGGTGAAATTGCCCATATGCGGATCGCCGTGAATGACACCATAACGATAGACCGGCGTGTACCAGGCCTTGAACAGCGCCGTAGCCATCGCATTGCGACCCTCCAGCGGCAGGTTCTCACCCAGAACGGTCCGCATGCTGCGCCCGCTCACCCAGTCCATCGTCAGCAGCCGCCCGGTGGACAGTTCCTCAACCGGCGCCGGAACCGTCACCTCAGGCGTCTCGGAAAGCATGTCCCGATACAGCCGCAAATGGCTCGCTTCCCGACGGTAATCCAACTCTTCGCGCAGCCGGTCCGCAAGTTCTGTATAAACCTCGTCCTGCCGGATCGTCGTCTCGAACTGCTTATAAAGACCCAACGCGGCCCGGAACTGCCGCAGATCTGAATCCACCGCCGCCTGCATGTCCGGATACTGCAATTTGCACGCCACCTCGCGCCCATCAACCAGACGCGCCCGGTGCACCTGCCCAAGCGACGCCGCCGCCACGGCCTCATGGCTGAAGGAGCGGAAATGCTTTTCCCAACCAGCGCCAAGCTCAGCCTGCATGCGACGACGTACGAAGCTCCAGCCCATCGGCGGCGCATTGGACTGCAGATGCGCCAGCTCTTCGGCATACTCATCCGGCAACGCACCAGGGATAGTCGAGAGAAGCTGGGCCGCCTTCATCAGTGGCCCCTTGAGGTTTCCCAACGCCGACTTCAGGCCCTCTGCATGAACGCCCTTGTCCGTCTTGAAGCCCAGACGGTTACCCGCCATCCGTGCCGCAATACCGCCGACCGCGCCGGAGGTCCGCGCCATACGACGCAGCTCCCCCATAAGGCCGGTGTTGTCGAGATCCCTCGCCATGATGCTCCTCAGTCCTCCTGCTCGAGCTGATCAATCAGCCCCGAGATCACATCCAGTCCTTTACGCCAGAAACCCGGATCTGTCGCATCAAGTCCGAACGGCGCAAGCAGTTCCTTGTGCCGCAACGTCCCGCCCGCTTCGAGCATGGTGCGGTATTTCGCAGCAAAACCCTCAGGTTGTTCCTGATAAACGCCATAAAGCGCATTCACCAGACAATCCCCGAAAGCATACGCATAAACATAGAACGGCGAATGCACGAAATGCGGGATATAGGACCAGTAGAGATCATAATCCGGTGTGAAGTGGAATACGGGTCCGAGACTCCGCACCTGAACCTCACGCCAGATTTCTCCCAGACGCTCCGGCGAAAGCTCGCCCTTCGCCCGCTCGTCATGAACCTTCACTTCGAACTGGTAGAACGCGATCTGCCGGACAACCGTGTTCAGCATATCCTCGACCTTCGCCGCCAGCATGTGACGGCGACGCTTCGGATCGCTCTCCGCATCCAGCAGCGACTGGAACGTCAGCATCTCGCCGAACACCGAGGCCGTCTCCGCCAGCGTCAGCGGCGTAGACGCGTTCAGATAGCCCTGCGCCTTCCCAGCGAGCGTCTGATGCACGCCATGCCCCAGCTCATGCGCTAGCGTCATGACGTCACGCGGCTGCTCGCGATAGTTCATCAGAATATAGGGATGAACCGAAGGCACACAGGAATGGGAAAAGGCCCCCGAAGATTTCCCCGCGACCGGAGCCGCATCAATCCACGGATGCGTCAGGAACTTCTGCACGATCTCACCCAGCGCAGGATCAAACCCGGCATAGGCGTTCCGTACGATCTCCTTGCCCTGCTCCCAGTCGATCTTCCGCACATCCACACCCGGAAGCGGCGCATTGCGGTCCCAGTGCTCCAGCTTTTCCAGTCCGAGCCACTTCGCCTTGAGCGCATAATACCGGTGCGCCAACCGGGGATAAGCCTCGTCCACCGCGCCAACCAGCGCATCAACAACCTCGTCCTCGACCATATTCGCCAGATTGCGCGAACTCGTCGGACGCGGATAACCCCGCAGCTTGTCCCCGATCGCCTTGTCCTTGGCGAGCGTATTGGTAATCATCGTCAGCAGGCGCGAATTTTCGCCCAGCACGGCACTGATCTGCTGCGCCGCAGCCTCGCGCTTCGCACGATCTGCATTCGTCAGCAGATTGAACGCCTCGCCCAGAGGCTTTTCCTCACCGTCAATTGTGACACTTAGCGTCGCCATGGTCTCATCGAACAGCCGGTTCCAGGCATTACGCCCCGTCACCGACTTGTCCATCAGCACCTGCTCGACCTCATCGGAAAGCTGATACGGCCGGTACATCCGCAGATCCCGCAGATACGCATCCCATTTACGCATCTCCGGCGCCTCGCAGATCAGCGCCAGCGTCTCGTCAGGGATGCGGTTCAGCTCCAGCGTGAAGAACATCAGATCGGAGGCCACCTCCGTCATCCGCTCCTGCACACCCTGTGCAAACCGCCCCCAGACCGGATCAGTCGTATGCGCCGCAAAGCCAAGGCTGGAAAAAGACCCAATCTTCCCCAAGCCCTCCTCGATCGCTTCGTATTCCGCAAACGCCTTCGCCAGCTCCGCACCCTTCAGCGTCTCCAGGCGCCCCTTGTACGTTTCGCAGAAACTGCGCGCCGCCCCGGCCCAGCGATCGAAATCCGAAGCCAGCACCGGATCTTCCGGCGACACATAAAGATCAGAGAGATCCCAACGGGGAGGCATCTGCTCCCCGGAGGACGCATTCGATGTGCCATCAACGGCAGAAAAGAGCATGGTCATATCCTGACCTTAAAGCCACAATCCCCCCCGTCAAACGGGATGTTGATGACAAAACCGTAGTGTAAAACCGCCGCAAAGCCCGCAACTCCGGATCTCCCGCCACTTCATGCAAATATACCCTCCTCAGGCATCCGTTCCGCTGACATCCTTTGAAAACCTGCGCGAACGAATCGCAGGCCCCGACCTGGTCCGCACGGTCGCCATTCTCGATGTCCTGATCTGCCATGACGGAAGCCTGTTCTGTGCATGGTGGCACCAGCCCCTCCCGTTTCACCTGGCCGTGCTCGGCTTCTACGGCGTCATGCTGTTCTTCGTCCTCAGCGGCTTCCTGATCGGCACGATCATGCTGGACCTGCTGGAACGCAGAACATCCGTGAAAGGCTGGGGCATCTTCCTGCTCCGCCGCTGGCTGCGCACCCTGCCCGCCTATTATTTCTGGCTATTCGCGCTACTCATCCCACTCGCGTATTTCGGCCCTTACGGCGTGCCATGGGACGAAGCCCGCCACGCCCTGCCCTGGTTCCTGACCCTGACACAAAATCTCGGCTGGCCCATGGTCTCGAACTGGTACGGCGCCACCTGGTCGCTCTGCGTGGAGGAATGGTTCTACATCGCCTTCCCCGCCCTGCTACTGACGCTCCTCGCCTGTCGGATCAAACCCTCCACAGCCTTCGGAACCACACTCGCGGCCTTTTTCATCGTCCCGCTCTGCTGGCGCCTGTCGCTCCCCACGGACGTCAACTGGGACGAAGTCACCAGCAAAATCGTCCCCTGCCGCTTCGACTCAATTGCATGGGGCATCGCCGCCGCCTGGCTTTACAGGTACAGACCCGCCGTCACCCGCTACAGCACACTGCTCGCCACCGCAGGCACGGCGATCGTGCTCACCGTCTGGTGGCGCAATACCGGAGATGGTGCACTCTGGCCCCCGCGCTTCAGCGCCATGGCTTCATTTGATGTCATGGGACTGGGCTATGCCCTGTGCATGCCCGCCATGATGCGCCTGCGAACCCTGCCGCCCCTGATCGGCCCGGCAGTCCGCAGCATCAGCACCCACAGCTACGCGCTCTATCTGTGCCATCTCCCGCTAGTGATGATGGCGAGCGACCTTCAGACCCGCTACGGCCTCGAACGCAGATACGCCCTGCTCCTCACGATCCTCACCACCCTCGGCGGCGCGATCCTGTCATGGCACCTTGTGGAACGCCCCTGCCTGAAACTCCGTCCCAGACAGAGGTAACCAGACAGGGGTAAAACGTTTGTTCAGGCCGAAAGCTGGGACAGGTCTTCCTGAACGTAGCCGATAATCCGCGCATAATCGCGCGGCACAACATGCCAGAACCGCTCCAGCGTCTGCTCCCAGCAATGCAGCAGATCCGCAGCATAAGTGCTGCCCGTCTCCGCCACATGCCGCTCCACAAGTGCCCGAAGCTCCTGATCCCAGCGACTGCCAGCCGGCACACGGCTCCAGATCACCGTATCCGGGTTGATCTGCGCCTCGAACCGACCCTTCACGTCCAGAACATAAGCCATGCCCCCCGTGAAACCGGCGCCGAAATTGTCGCCCGTCTCCCCAAGGATCACAACCGTCCCACCCGTCATGTATTCACAGCCATTCGAGCCACAGCCCTCAACCACGGCCGTCGCCCCCGAGTTGCGGACCGCAAAGCGCTCACCCGCCTGCCCGGCCGCAAACAGCGTCCCCGCCGTCGCCCCGTACAGAACCGTATTGCCAATGATCGCGCTCTGCTCGGATGCCCACTGCGCCGCCGGTGACTTGCGGACAACAATCGTCGCCCCCGACAGCCCCTTGCCGACATAGTCGTTGGCATCGCCCTCGACCTCGATCTTGAGCCCCTGCACACCAAACGCCCCCAGAGACTGGCCGGCAGACCCGCGCAGCGACAGCGTGAGCTGCCCTTCCGGAAGCTCCTTCATGCCGAACTTGCGCGTAATCAGCCCAGAAACCCGCGTACCGATCGCACGATGGGTGTTCTGCACGGTGTAATGCAGGTGCAGCTTTTCCCGACGTTCGAACAGCGCCGTCGCATCGGGAATGATCTGCCCGTCCAGCGTCTCCGGCACTTCGTTACGCCCTTCACGGGTGCAGTAACGCGCATGCTCGCCCGGATCGGCCTGAACCAGCAGGGAGTTCAGATCCAGATCATCCAGATAATCCGCGCCACGCGACACCTGACGCAACATATCCGTACGTCCGATCACCTCTTCGAGCGATCGCACGCCCAGTTCCGCAAGAATATGCCGAATGTCTTCCGCAATCAGCGTGAACAGGTTGATAACCTTCTCAGGCGATCCCCCGAACTTCTCCCGCAGCTTTTCGTCCTGCACACACACACCCACCGGACAGGTGTTGGAGTGGCACTGGCGCACCATGATGCAACCCATCGCCACAAGCGCCGCCGTACCAATGCCGAACTCTTCCGCACCGAGCATCGCCGCCATGACAACGTCACGACCCGTCTTGATGCCACCATCCGTCCGCAGCACCAGACGATGACGCAACCGGTTGAGCATCAGAACCTGATGCGCTTCGGACAGCCCCATCTCCCACGGCAGACCCGCATAATGGATCGAAGACTGTGGGCTCGCACCCGTCCCGCCAGAATGGCCGGAAATCAGGATCGCATCCGCCTTGGCTTTCGCCACACCAGCCGCAATCGTACCAATGCCGGTCCGCGCCACCAGCTTGACCGTGACGGTCGCCGTCGGATTGATCTGCTTGAGATCGTAAATGAGCTGCGCCAGATCCTCGATCGAATAGATGTCGTGATGCGGCGGCGGCGAAATCAGCGTCACCCCCGGCGTCGCATGACGCAGACGCCCGATCAGCTCCGTCACCTTGAAGCCCGGAAGCTGCCCGCCCTCGCCGGGCTTCGCACCCTGCGCCATCTTGATCTCGATCTCGCGGCAGTCATTCAGATACTGCGCCGTCACGCCAAAACGCCCGGACGCCACCTGCTTGATCGCCGAAGACGCATTGTCCCCGTTCGGACGCGGCTTGGACCGTTCGGCATCCTCGCCACCCTCACCGGAATCGGACTTCGCACCAATCCGGTTCATGGCAATCGCCAGCGTCTCATGCGCCTCGGGGCTCAGAGCGCCGAGCGAAATTCCCGGCGCCACCAGACGACGCCGGATCTGCGTGATGCTCTCCACTTCGTCCACCGGAACCGGCGCATGGGCCGATTTGAAATCCAGCAGATCCCGCAGCGCCACAGGCGGCATCTGACGCACCGCATCCGCATAACGCCGGTACAGCGTGAAACTATTCGCCGTCACTGCACTCTGGAGCATGTGCACAAGCTGCCCCGAGAACGCATGCGTCTCACCCTGACGGCGCAGTTTATAGCGTCCGCCGACCGGAAGTGCCTCGACCTTCCGGTTCCACGCCGCCGCATGTGCGCCAAGGATATTGCGTGCAATGCCCGGCAGACCGATCCCCGAAATCCGCGACGGCATCCCCGGGAAGAACTCCGCCACCAGCGCGCGGGACAACCCGATTGCCTCGAAATTATACCCGCCCCGATAGGCCGAGATGATCGAAATGCCCGACTTGGACATGATCTTGAGCAGACCCTTGTCCACGGCCTTGCGATACCGCTCCATCGCCTCACGCAGAGACATCTTCCCGAACAGCCCGCGCCGCAGCCGGTCCGCCACGCAATACTGCGCCAGCGCCGGATTCACCGTCGTCGCACCAACACCAATCGTGACGGCAATCGCATGCACGTCGATCGCCCCGGACGTCCGCACGTTCAGCGACGTGAACGTCCGCAGCGAATTACGCACCAGATGGATATGCACGGCCGCGGTCGCGAGGATCATCGGAATCGCAACCCGCGTTGCATCCGTATTGTCGTCCGTCAGGAACAGATGCGTGCATCCGCCGCGAACATGATCTTCCGCCTGCGCCCGGATGGAGGCAATCGCCGCCCGCAGACCTTCCTCGCCCTCTTCGGCCGGGAAAGTGCAGTCGATCACGCCAGCATTCTCGCCGCAGACCTTCCGCAGTTCGTCAAACTCACCAATCGTCAGAACCGGGCTCGGCAACTGCAACAGATCGCACTGCTCCGGCGCTTGGTCGAGAATGTTCCCCAGATTACCCAGCCGCGTAATCAGGCTCATCACTCGCGTCTCGCGCAGGGAGTCGATCGGCGGATTCGTTACCTGACTGAACCCCTGACGGAAATAATGCGCCAACCCGCGATAGATCGTGGACAACACCTGAAGCGGCGTATCATCGCCCATCGACCCCAGAGCCTCGGCCGCATTCTCCACCATCGGGTGCAGAATGGTCTCCAGCTCCTCATGCGTCAGACTGACCGCGACCTGATGCCTCCGCAGCAGATCGGCGTCCAGCGCCTCAGGCTCCACAACATCGCGCACGATCGGCTCGATATCGCGGATGCGCTTCACCCAGCCTTGGAAATCCTGACGTGACGCCAGCATCTCGAGCAACTCTTCAGACTGGTAAAGCCGCCCTTCCTTCAGATCCAGCGCAAGCGTCTGCCCTGGACCAAGGCGCCCGCGGCTTTTAACCCGCGCATCCGGCACCCGGACCATCCCCGTCTCGGAGCCCACGATGAGCAGACCATCCTGCGTGATGCTATATCGCAGCGGACGCAGCCCGGCGCGATCCAGCCCGGCCACAACCCAACGCCCATCCGTCGCACACAACGCCGCCGGACCATCCCACGGCTCAATCACCGCATTACAATACCGAAACAACGACCGCGCCGCATCGGACATCGCGGAGTTCGCGCCCGCCGATGCCGGTACCAGCATCGTCTTCGCCATAGGCGCATCACGCCCGGCGAAAGTCAGCAATTCAAACACATTGTCCAGCACTGCCGTATCCGAGCCAGCAGCCTGCACGACAGGCTTGAGATCCGCCATGTACGGGTCCAGATCCGGATGCGCGAGCCGCGTCTCATGCGAACGCATCCAGTTCGTATTGCCCGAAATCGTGTTGATCTCGCCGTTATGCGCCACCTTGCGGAACGGCTGGGCCAGCTTCCAGGTCGGGAACGTATTGGTCGAATACCGCTGATGGTAGATCGCAAACCGCGACACAAACCGCTCATCCAGCAGATCCGGATAAAAATCCGTCAGGTTTTCAGCAAGGAACATACCCTTGTAGATTACCGAACGGCAGGACATCGAACACACATACAGATCAACCTGGTGCGCCGTCGCCTGCTTCTCGATCCGCCGACGCAGCACATACAGGTCACGCTCGAACTCGTCCTCGGACCGGCCAAGCCGGTTGCGGATCATGATCTGCTCGATCTCCGGCCGCGTCTGGTTGGCCTTCTCGCCAATGCACGCCGTGTCGATCGGCACCTGACGCCAGCCATAAATCCCGTAACCGAAGTTCAGAATTTCCGTCTCAATGATCTGACGGCCACGCTCCTGCGCGCCCAGATCGGTTTTGGGCAGGAACACCATGCCCACTGCGATACGACCATCAATCGTATCGTCGCTGGAGCTATTATGGATCGCCTCGGCAAAGAAATCCTGCGGAATTTCTACATGAATACCCGCGCCATCGCCGGTCTTACCGTCTGCATCCACCGCACCGCGATGCCAGATATTACCCAGCGCCTCGATGCCTGCCTGAACCACACTGCGCGACGGCTTGCCGTCCAGCGCCGCGACCAGACCCACACCACAGGAATCGCGCTCCTGCGACGGGTCATACAGCCCCTTCAGACGCTCGACATTCTCGGCATACTCGCGGATGAAATCGTTATTCTGTGTCATTCCGCGGCCTCCAGAGAACCGGTTACTGTTTCAGTCAGATGATGATGGATCGCATCGGCCGCATCCCGGCCGTCCTTGATCGCCCAGACGACAAGGCTCGCTCCGCGCACGATAATCGCCCCCGGCGAACACACCCGGCAAGCTCGTCTCAAAGCCACCCGGCGGCACCGTTAGCGTGCCCCAGCGCGTCACAGCCAGATCAGGAGCCGCGAACTGCCCCGGCAGATCCTCAGGATCAAAGCCCAGAGCCTTGATGACCAGATCGCCCTCAATCACGTCATGCTGCCCCGTGCCCTCGATAGACCGGCGCCCCGACGCATCCGGAGCCCCCAGTCGCATCTTCAGAACCCGTACGCCCGACACGCTGCCATCACCGAGAAATGCCTCAGGCGAGCCCAGCCATTCGAACTGCGCACCTTCTTCCTCGGCATTGTAAACTTCCTGCCGCGATCCCGGCATATTCGCCCGGTCCCGGCGGTAAACACAGGTCACACGCTCGGCACCCTGACGGATCGACGTGCGCACGCAGTCCATGGCCGTGTCACCACCGCCAATAACCACAACCCGACGGCCCTTCGCATGAAGCGCCGCATCCTCGCCCGGATCCTCGTCATAGCCACGACGGTTGGACGCCGTCAGGAAGTCGATCGCATCGACAACACCCTCAAGACCAGCCCCCGGCACCTTCACATCGCGCGAGCGATACACACCCGTCGCGAGAAACACCGCATCATGCCGCGCCCGCAGATCCTCAAGCGCCGTCTCCCCCTCGCCCGAACCAACAGGCGTGGAGAGATGGAACACGATCCCCTGCTCTTCCAGCAGCGCATGACGGCGCGCCACCACATGTTTTTCCAGCTTGAAGCTCGGAATGCCGTAAGTCAGCAATCCACCCACACGGTCCTGACGCTCATAGACATGAACCTCATAACCCTGCGCCCGCAGCCGCTCCGCACAGGCCAGCCCCGCAGGACCAGACCCCACGACCCCGACACTGCGCCCAAGTTCACGATCCGGAAGTGCCGGCTTCACCCAACCCTGCTCGAACGCATTTTCCGTGATGAAGCGCTCGACAGCACCAATGGTGACGCTTTCAAAGCCCTTGTTGATGACGCAGTTGCCTTCGCACAGCCGGTCCTGCGGACAGATCCGCCCGCAGATCTCCGGAAACGTATTCGTCGCGGACGACATCTCATACGCTTCCTCAAGCCGGTCCTCAGCCGTCAGCTTCAGCCAGTCGGGAATGTTGTTCCCCAGCGGACAATGCACGGAGCAGAACGGAATCCCGCACTGCGAACACCGCGACGCCTGCTCTTCCGCCCGGCTGCGCGCGAACCCACGATAAATCTCCCCGAAGTCCTGACGGCGTTCAGCCGCATCGCGCTTCTCCGGAAGCACCTGGGGGTGGGTGACGAACTGCAACATCCGTTCGGCCATGCGTCGTGTCTCCTGCAAACATGCGAGTAAGAATGCAGCTATTCCGTCACTTTATCCAATAATAGTCAGCAGTGCTGACCCTTCATTGGAAATACCCCATCCACAGCCTTCCTGAGGCATTTTTCACACACTTATTTAGGTCCATATCGGACCTATAATTTCCGAAACCGCCGCCAAGTCTCACAAACACTACCATTCAAATAACCCGGCACCACACTCCGCATCGCCGTCGGCTTCATCCCGAGCGACTGGAGATCATCCGCACCCGGCTGCACCACATTATCCAGCCCCATCATCACGACCTGATCCCGCGTCAGCAGATGCCCCGGCAACGCCTCAAGGATTTCCGCCTCCAGCTTTGCCACCCAGTCCGGCACCGGCAACAGCAACCGACGACGACCCGACGCCTCCAGCACGAACGCCATCAGCTCTTTCATGGTCAGCACATCCGGCCCACCCGCCTCGACTGTCATGCCCGCACGCTCCGGCGTCAGCAGCGCCATCGCCGCCCGCGCCACATCCCCAACATAGACCGGCTGGAACCGCGTCCCCGCCGCAAACACCGGCAACACCGGCGAGAGCTTCGCAATCAACGCGAACATGTTGAAGAAACTGTCGTCGGGCCCAAAAATCACTGAAGGCCGCAATAGCGCAGATTCCGGAAACACCTCCCGCACCGCACACTCGGCCAGCCTCTTGCTCCGCCCATAATTCCCAGGCGAGCGTATCGAAGCCCCGATGGCAGACATGTGCATATACTGCCCTACGCCCTCGCGCTGCGCCGCAAGCGCCGCCAGACGCGCACCCTCCACATTGACGCGATGCATCGCCTTCACATCCGGCGACATGATCGACACAAGATTGATTCCCGCATCAGCTCCACTGAACAGACGCTCCAGCGAACCCACGTCATTCACGGACGCTTTGATGAACTCCACACGCCCATCACCCGGAAAGCGGGCCAACGCCTGATCGCCCTCGGGATTGCGACTGCCAACACGCACCACATGCCCCGACGCCACAAGCCGCCCCACCAGCTCGCGACCAACAAAGCCTCCACCGCCCAGAACCGCCACAACCCGCCCCACGGACTGCACGCCCCTGTCCGGCCCGCTCCCTTCACAAATCCCGTCACTCATGCCGCCGCCAGTCCCCTCTACGGAAAAATTTGTACGCATTGTTGTTTTTCTTTCAGTTTAGCTGTTGACGCCCCACACGTGCAGGGGTAAACGCCTCTTCACCGAGCCGGGATGCTCCAGGAAACTGAAAAAACCCGGTGCTTTCTGAGCCCAGATGGCGGAATTGGTAGACGCGCAGGTTTCAGGTACCTGTGTCCGAAAGGACGTGGAAGTTCGAGTCTTCTTCTGGGCACCACAGACGATCAGGCAACATACTGCCTCGATCCTCTGGTGATCAAAAAAATTTGGTGACGACAAATGAGTTCGCAGAGCGCCATCCATCTTCATGACGGCGATCTGCCGGATGACTTTGATTTAGGCCCTCTCGTCGCCATCGATACCGAGACTATGGGTCTCAATCCCCATCGTGACCGCCTCTGCCTCGTCCAGCTTTCAGCCGGCGACGGTGAAGCCCATCTCGTCCAGATCAAGCCGGCCTCCATGGGTGGCCGCGGCTATGACTGCCCGAACCTCAAAGCTCTTCTGACAGACGATTCCGTCACCAAGCTGATGCATTTCGCACGCTTTGACGTCGCAGTCCTGCAGAACGCCTTCGACATCACAATCCCATCGGTTATCTGCACCAAGATCGCCGCCCGACTGGTCTACACCTTCACCAACCGCCACGGCCTGGCCTATCTGTGCCGCGACCTTCTTGGCGTCGAAATCTCCAAACACCAGCAGAGTTCAGACTGGGGCGCACAAACCCTCACCCCTGACCAACTCCTCTATGCCGCTTCGGACGTGCTGTATCTTCACGCATTGTGGGATAAGCTCGAAGCCATGCTGATCCGTGAAAACCGCCGTGACCTTGCGCAGGCCTGCTACGATTTCCTTCCGGCCCGCTGCCGACTGGACCTCATGGGCTACGAAGAGCCCGACATTTTCTCGCATCGCGCCTGATTTCCCGCCTGGCCTGAACATGCACCGTCCGTCGCCCCGCCCCTTCCGTACTGCGCTCGATTCGGCACTCCAGACCGTCTCTATCGAGCGCAAAGGCCTTCAGGCCCTCGAACACGCCCTCTCCGGCCCGCTCGGAGAAGCCTTCTGCGAGGCCGTGAACCGCATCGCCGAGAGCGAAGGCCGCCTGATCGTCACCGGGATCGGCAAATCCGGCCATATCGCCCGCAAGATTCAGGCCACCCTTGCCTCCACCGGCACGCCCTCCCTTTTCCTACACCCCGCAGAAGCCGCCCACGGCGATCTGGGCATGGTGGCCCCGGGCGACCTGATCCTGGCCTTCTCCAATTCCGGCGAAAGCACCGAGCTCGCCGCGATTCTGGCCTATGCCGCCCGACAGAAGCACTGCGTGATCGCCATTACTTCGGTCGGCACCTCCGCCCTGGCCCGCGCTTCCGAGATCCCACTGGTCCTCCCCACGAGCACCGAGGCCTGCCCGATGGGGCTGGCGCCGACGACCAGCACCCTGCTGCAACTCGCCCTGGGCGACGCACTTGCCCTCGCACTGCTTGAAAAACGCGGCTTTACCGCCCGTGACTTCGGAGTTTTCCACCCCGGCGGCCTCCTCGGTGCCCGCCTGCGCCCCATCAGTGACCTGATGCACACAGGTGACGCCCTCCCTCTCGGACAGAGCAGCCTCTCGTTGCGCTCCGTTATTCTCGAGATGACACGCAAGTCATTCGGGTGCATGGGTGTGACTGATGACAATGGTGTACTTCAGGGCCTCATCACGGACGCCGACCTGCGCCGCGCCCTCTCCGGTGACCTCGACACAACCACGGCGAAGGACGTCATGAACGCCGCCCCCGTCACCGCCACCCCCACGACACTGGCGCAGGACGTGCTGCAACTCATGAACCAGCGCGAACGCCCCATCACGAGCCTCTTCATCGTGGATGAAGATCGGCGCCCCACGGGAATCGTCCACGTCCACGACCTCCTGCGAAGCGGCCTGTCATGAACGGCCCTACCCCGAACGTTCCCGGCCCCAATGCTCCGCCCCCCGAAAACGGCGAGCCCCGCATCCGCCGCGAAGATTTCGATCCCGACCGCGCCGAGAGTCTCGCCCGTCTCGACAGCCTGCGCCGCGCAGCCTTCCAGCGCATCCGTCAGGCCCCCGACGCCGAACAGCTTGCCCGCCGCCGCTCCCTCCTGGGATTCGCCAAATGGGCGCTGCCAGGCCTTGCCCTCGTCCTGCTCAGTTCCATCGCCGCCTGGCCCGAGATATCCCATCTCGTGAACCAGAACCGCGCCGCCCTGAAGGAGATGGCTCGTCTGCGCGTGGAAAGCGGCAACATGGAACAGGCCACCTATCGCGGCCTCGATGCCCATAACCACCCCTACATGATCACCGCCCGCACCACCCACCAACAGGGCCCTGATCGCGTGGATCTGATCGACCCGGTCGCCGACATCCAACTCTCCGGCAACTCCTGGGCCCATATCCGCTCCGATCGCGGCGTTTACATGCAGCACGAACAGACGCTGGATCTCGACGACAACGTCGTGCTCTACCGTGACGACGGCCTGCTGTTGAACGGCCCCTCCGCCGATCTGGACCTTAAAGCCGGCGTGATCGCATCCCGCGACTGGGTCCACGCTGAAGGTCCCTTCGGCCGGCAGGACGCCCAAGGCTATTTTCTGGACCAGCATGCAGGTATCATGCAGTTTACAGGACCGGGACTGACGGTCCGCAACGATGACAACGGCCCTCCGAGTGCGGCGGCCCGCCTGCACCTGCAAGGACTGAAGACCGAAAAATGACCCCCCGCCCCGCAGCCCTCCTCCCCCTCCTCATCGCCCTGCCGCTCGCGCTTCCCCCAGCCCCGGCACATGCGGACGGACTGGACATGTCCCACGGCGAAGCCGTCCAGCTCTTCTGGAAAAAAGAAGAGATCTATGACCGCAACGCCCAGACCGTGACGCTTACGGGAGGCGCACGGGCCGTGCGTGGAGATGTGACGGTCGATGCGGACACGCTGATCGGATATCTGCGCAAGAAAACTCCACCTCCGGGACAGCCTGCTCCTCCTCCTTCCCCGGCTAACGCCAAGGATAACAGCGGCGACCCGATGGGAGGTTCTCTTGAGCTGTATCGGATCGAGGCTCGCGGCAACGTCCATATTTACAACCAGACCGATCAGGGTTGGGGCGATCATGCCCTGTACGACATGGATCAGGCCGTAATGGTCATGACCGGAAAGCATCTCAAACTGACGACCCCGCAGGACGTCCTGACTGCACGTGACGTGATGGAGTATCACTCGAAGACACGCATGTCGGTCGGTCGCGGTGATGCCACCGTAACCACCAATGATGGCAAGCAGGTCAAGGCGGACGTTCTGGTCTCCTTCAGCAAACCCAGCGACGCACCTGCACCAGGACAGCCACAGTCGGCCAAGCCGGCCCAGGCCACCGATTCCTCCAATCCGATGGGCGGCGGCGCCTCAAAGCTCGACCGCGCCTACGGCTGGGGACACGTTGTCCTCCGTACCCCGACCCAGACCGCTACCGGCGACCGCGGCGTCTATGTTTTCGACACCCAGATCGCACGCCTGATCGGGCATGTGCATGTCACGCAGGGCCAAAACCAGAATAATGGTTCGCAGGCCATCGTGAACATGAAGACCGGCATTGCAACCATGCTGCCGGGCACGGATTCGCCCATTCAGGGGCTCGTCGTGCCGAACGAGGCCAACAGCAGCCAGGCACCCAAGTGACAGACAGCTACATCCCCTCTCCGCCACCCCCGACCGGTCTGGTCGCAAGTGGCATCGGCAAATCCTACAAGAAACGTGCAGTCGTCAAGAACGTCTCGCTTCAGGTGCAGCGCGGCGAAGCCGTTGGCCTCCTCGGCCCGAACGGTGCGGGCAAGACGACCAGTTTTTATATGATCGTCGGCCTCGTACAGCCCGACACCGGGACCATCACGCTGGATGGCGCGGACATCACGCAACTTCCGATGTATCGCCGTGCGCGTCTCGGTGTTGGCTACCTGCCGCAGGAAGCCAGCATTTTCCGTGGCCTGAATGTCGAACAGAACATTATGGCGGCACTTGAGGTCGTCGAGCCCGACCCGGAAAAGCGCGACTTGATGCTTAACGGCCTGCTGGCCGAGTTCGGCATTACCCATCTACGCCGCTCGCCTTCGCTCGCCCTGTCCGGTGGTGAACGCCGCCGTCTGGAAATTGCCCGTGCACTCGCCAGCCAGCCGAACTACATCCTGCTTGATGAACCGCTTGCCGGCATTGATCCGATTGCCGTCGGTGAAATCCGCGATCTCGTTTCGCATCTGAAGGATCGCGGTATCGGGGTGCTGATCACGGACCATAACGTCCGCGAAACGCTCGAAGTCATTGACCGCGCCTATATCATGCATGGCGGCCAAGTCCTGATGGAAGGGACACCCGAAGCCATTGTTGCGAACGAAGATGTCCGCCGGGTCTATCTCGGAGAGAATTTCTCGCTGTAACATACCGGGATGCTTGTCCCGGGCCTGATCCAGCGTCAGTCGCAGTCTCTCGTCATGACGCCTCAATTGCGCCAGGCGATCGCCCTACTGCAATATACGCAGACCGATCTCGCCCAGCATCTCCGGCAGGTCTGTGAGACCAACCCACTCCTCATTCTGGAGCCCGATGTCTCAGTCCCTGACGCCCTGCCTGCGTCAGACGAGTTCCACGATGACGACCCGGACCATTTCACCATAGCGCCCGACCGTCCGGAAGCCGCAGCGCCGCCCCCGTCCGACCGTGACGATCTGGTCCTTCAGATCCGCCTTTCCATTCCTCCAGATGAGCAGAACGCCGCTTTCCATCTACTGGACACGCTCGATGAAACCGGTCGTCTGACTGTGTCTGTCACGGATCTCGCGACCGCACTTGGTATGGATGCCTCCCGGCTCGAAGAAATCCGACAGATCCTCATGCATTTTGAGCCAGCGGGTCTTTTCGCCCGCTCCCTTGAAGAATGTCTGGCCGCACAACTCCGGGTCCGGAACCGGCTCGATCCCGCGATGCAGATCCTGCTCGACAATCTGGATCTCCTCGCCCGACGGGACTGGCGCAAACTCCGCGAAAAATGCGCCCTCGATCAGGAAGACTTGCTGGACATGCTGTCCGAGATTCAGGCCCTTGATCCACACCCTGGCCTCAGCCTTCCGCCACCCGCGCCACCTATTGAACCCGACCTGATCGTTCGCGCTAACGGCTCCGGGTTTCGCCTGACCTTCAACACGCGCCTGCTTCCCAAACTCCGCTTCGACGATGCACTGCGTGCGCAGATTGACAGCCATACGGACGCCGGAAAAACACTCCTCACCTATGCCACCGAAGCCACAGCGCTGATCCGTGCCCTGCAAAACCGCAAACAGTCGCTCCTCACCGTCGGTTATGCCATCGTCCAGCATCAGGCCGCCTTCCTGCGCGACGGTCCAGCCGCCCTGCGTCCCCTGACCATGCGCGAAATCGCCGAGCGCACGGAGCTGCATGAAAGCACCATCAGTCGCATTGTCAGCAACAAATACATCGACACACCGCAGGGAACCGTCCCACTGAAGCTCTTCTTTTCAACCGCTCTTCCATCCGGAGACGGCACGACCCAGAGCGCCCACGCCATCCAGCATCGTCTTCAGGGACTGATCTCAGCAGAAGGCGACGACGTCCTGTCCGATGATGCCCTGACAGCTCTCCTCCAAAAGGAAGGCTTCTCCATCCAGCGCCGCACCGTTGCGAAATATCGCGAGGGGCTTGGTATTGCGAAATCCAGCCAGCGCAAGCGGCTGCGCCGCACGTCCTGACGCATCAAGCAGAGATGCAAGGCTTTGACAGGCTGGCAGAACTTCCCTTACGGAGCCTGAATGTCCCGCGTTCCTCCGCCTCTCACTGAAATTCCCTGGAGACCGCCTGAACAGGCGCTTTCCGCCATGGAATCCGCTCCCTGGGCCGCATTTCTCGATAGTGGAGGTCCAGACACGAACGAACGTGCCCGCTGGTCCTTTCTGTGCCTGTCTCCTGCCGAGACCCTCGACTGGAACGCGGTAAGCCTCCGCAGAAACGACATGTCCGTAAAAGGCGATGTCTGGTCGCATATACGCGATATGGCCGCCGCCTCGAACCGCTGCCCCAGAGCAGAAAGCATCATCCCCTTTACCGGCGGGGTGATTGGTATGATGAGTTATGAAGCGGGCATGGCGCTTGAAAACGTTCCGTCCCGACATGTTTCTTCTGCGCCCAGACTGGTGGCTGCTTCTTTTAAGGATGTGTTGGCGTTCGACCGGCATGAAGAACGCTGCTGGTGGATCAGCCAGCAAGGAAACCCGCTCCCTGATCTGACCTCACCCGCAATACGACCTGCCAAACCCTTCCTGCATTTTCGGCCTGAACAGCCACGGGACACTTGGATGGACGCAGTTCGCAGAATCATCGCCTTCATCCGGGCCGGCGATATTTTTCAGGCCAATCTGACGATGCGCTGGATTGCGAACTGTGGTGACGATTTCAATGAACTGACTGCCTACCAGACACTGCGGCAGACCTCCCCGGCACCGTTCGGGGCCTATCTGAAAACGCCGAATTTTTCGCTGCTTAGTGCCTCTGTGGAACGATTCATTTCCCTTTCACGGAACAGGCTGATCGAAACGCGCCCCATCAAGGGCACCATTTCCCTGGGGCAGACGGCGGAAGAAACGGCCAGGAACAGCCGCCTCCTGGCTGCAGACGAAAAGGAGTGCGCCGAAAACCTGATGATTACGGATCTGATGCGGAACGACATTGGTCGCGTCTCGCAGATCGGCTCCGTGCGCGTTCCACAGTTATCGAAGGTTGAACGGTTCCCACATGTCCTGCATCTGGTCTCGGCCGTTCAGGGACAGCTTCGTCCCGAACTGGACGCTATTGATCTGCTTCAGGCCACGCTTCCGCCAGGTTCCGTCACGGGGGCTCCGAAAAAACGCGCTATGGAGATCATCGACCTTCTGGAAGCCTCTGCCCGTGGATCCTATTGCGGCAGCCTGTTCCGCATTGGCGAGGATGGGGCCATGGACAGCTCCGTCATCATCCGCAGCATGGCCCGGTCGGGCAACACCATTTCCGTCGGTGCAGGAGGCGGCATTACCGTGCTGTCCGATCCGATGCGGGAATATGCGGAAATGCTCCTGAAAGCCGCCCCGATCCTGAAGGCCTTTGAAGCATGAGCGCTACAGTCTGGCTCAATGGACGCCTTCTGGGCATTACAGATGCATATATTGCTCCGAATGACCGAGGATTTCTGCTCTCCGATGGTCTGTTTGAAACAATCCGCGTTGCGAACGGACAAACGCCTCATCTGACGCGACATCTCACACGGCTTGAGGAAGGATGCGCGATTCTTCGCCTGCCTGCGCCGGATCGAATGCTACTGACACAGGCCGTATCCGACCTGGTGCACGCCACGAATCTATCAGACGGATCGCTGCGCCTAACGGTCACACGGGGCACCGGGCCGCGTGGCCTTGTGCCCCCCGCTATGCCGAATCCGACAGTTCTCATTCAGGGCACGGCTTCCACAATGACTGTGTCGGCTCCGGTCCGGCTGGGTCTCAGTCGCTACCGGCGGGACGGAAATTCTCCACTGGCGCGTGTCAAATCACTTGCTTTCCTCCCCTCCATTATGAGTCGTATGGAAGCCAGCGCAGCAGGACTGGACGATGCGCTTCTTCTGGGAACGACGGGAGCTGTTGCCGAAGCCAGCGCTGCGAACATCCTGTTTCTGAGGGAAGGACGTCTGCACACGCCGCCCATCCATGACGGCGCGTTGCCGGGAACATCCCGGGCCCGGCTTCTGGAAGGCGGCTTCTGCACGGAATGTAGTCTTCTGCCTGAAGATCTCAAAACGGTCACAGGCGTGTGGCTGGTCAATGCATTATCGCTGACCGCCGTATCGGATATCGACGAGCATGGTCTGTCCCTGCACGAGGAACTGGACAGGCGACTAAGAGAGTTTCTGTTCTCTGCCTGAACCGGCCCTTATCGGCACAAAAAAGCCGCCTTCCCGATCGAAAGGCGGCTTTTCAGTGCTCCAATAGCAGGCCCTTATTTCAACGCCGCAATCGCCGTCATCTCAACACGCCATTCCGGCACGGCCAGCTTTGCCTCGACCGTAGCGCGTGCTGGCTTGCTCGCCGGATCGAGCCATGCGTCCCAGGCACGGTTCATCGCACCGATTTCTCCGATATCCGTCAGGAAGATCTGCACCGACAGGATCCTGCTTTTGTCTGTCCCCAGAGAGGCTAGCAGCGCATCAATCTGGCGCAGAACGTCGACCGTCTGCCCTTCCGTATCGAGACTGGCGTCATCCGTAACCTGACCTGCCAGATAGGCTAGCCCATTATGGACGACCACGCCCGCAAGGCGCTCTTCTTCGAGGTGACGGGAAATATCAGCATTCTTTCTCACGGGCGTGGACTTTCTGGCTGGATTTACTGAAGCAGGGTCGGGATCATCTCATGCTCGAGAATCGCATCGAGTGCACTTTCCTCGTCTTCCGCGACCGCCATGGGCGTCCCGTCGGCGGCATGGATGGCCACGACCAGCTCCCCGTCATGCATGACGGATTTGACGTAAGCGAGATGCGACATGCCCAGCGTCAGGAGCTGCGGCCCCGTGATGCGGCGCAGATCCGCAGGGAGTTTGTCGTCCGAACGATCACCGTTTTCGAAGGGATTGTTCAATTCAGGTTCCTTCTGAAGCCACAGCGGCTCATGCCGCCCGGCCTTTGGGTTCAATCTGTAGAAAGTGTGACCGGCAGAAGCACGTGCCGGATCTATTCGTCATCGATATCGCGAGCCGGCCGCGTCGTACGCCGCGCCTTCACGACAGGGGGCACTACTTCATGATGGACCGTTGGCCCGGGTGCCGGGCTGCGTCGCCCTTGCGAAATGGCAATTCGCTTGACGCGCACTTCCGGCTCCGGACGCAGGAGATCAATATGCAGTAGGCCATTATCAAGCCAGGCGCCGCCAATTTCGATCCCTTCGGCCAGCACGAATGCCTTATGGAACTGCCGCGCCGCAATCCCGCGATGCAGGAAGATGCGTCCCTGACTGTCATCCGCCTGACGGCCGCGAATCACAAGCTGGTTATCTTCCTGCGTGATCTGCAGATCGTCCATTACGAAGCCCGCGACAGCCAGCGTAATCCGCAGGGCCGTGGCGCTGAGCTGCTCGATATTATAGGGGGGATACCCGTCAGACGTCGATTTGGCAGCACGTTCGAGCATTTGCTCAAGGTGATCGAAACCGAGAAACATCGGGGATGTGAACAAGCGACCGGACATAGGGCTAAAGCCTCCTCCATGAGCGAGACATACACAGGGCCGGTCCCATACATGCGGCAACCGGCTGACCCTACGATATGGTGTCCATCCGCACAGATGCAAGCTCTACCCTTACAGAACGCAACGCAAAACCTGCACTCAGACCTGATCTTAGACTGGCATTTGGCGCCCGCGCTCGCTACATCGCAGGACATGAGCGAATTCGATTTCCTGTCCGGCATCGACGCGGTGCCGCCCACCCCGATCCTGATTGCCCCCCAGCCCGTGCTGCGGGAGGTCACCCGTGACGTGCGTCCCGAAGACATTGCCTTTATCCGCGAACAGCTTCCGGGCATGTTTTCCGCCATGTACAAGGCACCGGGCATCGGCCTCGCCGCCCCGCAGGTCGGTCTGGGCATGCGCTTCGCCCTGGTGGACGTGGCCGAGGAAGACGCACCGCGTGAGCCCATGCTGCTGATCAACCCGGAAATCATTTCTGATTCCGATCAGCTTGCCGCGCGTGAGGAAGGCTGTCTTTCCCTGCCGAACCAGTATGCCGAAGTCGTCCGCCCCGAATCGATCCGCGTGCGCTACCGCAACCTTGCGGGCGAGACGATCGAGCGCGATGCATCCGGCCTGCTTGCCACCTGCATCCAGCATGAGATGGACCATCTTGACGGCATCCTGTTCGTCGATCACCTCTCGACGCTCAAGCGCAACATGATCATGCGCCGCTTGGCCAAAGAGCAGAAACTCGGAAGGCGCTGATCCCCGATGCGGCTGATCTTCATGGGAACGCCGGACTTTTCAGTCCCGGCGCTGCATGCCTTGCTCGACGCCGGTCACGAGGTGGTCGCGGTCTACACGCAACCGCCCCGTCCGGCAGGACGTGGCAAAGCGCTTCGCCGCTCGCCGGTTCATGAAGCCGCCGAAGCTGCCAGAATCGAGGTACGCACGCCCGCACGCGTCCGCCGCGACGCAGCTGAACACGAAGCCTTCGCTGCCCTGAATGCCGACGCCGCCGTGGTCGCCGCCTATGGCCTCATCCTGCCGAAAGCAATGCTGAACGCCCCGCGTCTGGGCTGCCTGAACATCCATGCGAGCCTCCTGCCCCGCTGGCGTGGCGCATCACCCATCCAGTCCGCCATCATCGCTGGAGACACGCAGAGCGGCGTTTCCATAATGCAGATGGATGAAGGCCTCGACACCGGCGCGGTGCTGCTGGAAGAAGCCACCCCCATCAGCCCGACCGATACTGCCAGCACGCTGCATGATCGCCTGTCCGAAATCGGCGGCCGTCTGGTCGTACGTGCGCTAGCCGAACAGCCTACACCCATGCCGCAGCTCGAAGACGGCGTCACCTACGCCGAACGTCTGACCCGCGATCACGGACGTATCGACTGGACGCGCAGCGCCGCGGAGATCGACCGTCAGATCCGTGGTCTAACGCCGTGGCCCGGCGCGTTCACCACGCTCAACGATGTCGTCCTCAAGATCGGCGCAGCTACCCGGCTACCCGCCGAAAGCCATAGCGCTGCCCCCGGCACTACGCTTGATGACAGTCTCACCATCGCCTGCAGTACCGGTGCCCTACGTATCAATCGCCTGCAGAAACCCGGTCGTAGCATGATATCCACTTCCGACTTCCTGCGCGGTCAGCCCGTGCCGAAAGGCACCCGCCTTGTCTGATACGAAGGCTGCGGAGCCTCTCGCTGAGCCTACCGGTCTGAACCGCTGGGCCCTGCGCATCGAATATGACGGCACCGGCTATCTCGGCTGGCAAAAGCAGAACGACGGCACCTCCATTCAGGGCCTGATCGAAGCTGCCGCCTCGAAGCTGGTCCGCAATCGCCCCGTTCCCAGCATCACCGCTGGCCGCACGGATGCCGGCGTCCACGCGGCTGGCATGGTCATCCACCTTGATTTCCCGGATGACGCCCTGATCGACGCCCGGCAAATCCGCGACGGCATGGGCTATCATCTCAAGCCACACCGCGTCGTTGTGCTGCAAGCCGCGAAAGTCAGCCCAGAATGGAACGCGCGTTTCTCCGCCACATGGCGCAGCTACCGATACACCATCCTCAACCGCCCCGCCCGTCCGGGGTTAATGGAAAACCGCGTCTGGCATATCAAGCGCCCGCTGGACGTAGACCTCATGCAGCAGGCCGCAAACCATCTCCTCGGCCCGCATGACTTTACATCCTTTCGTGCCGTCGCCTGTCAGGCCCGAAGCCCCATCCGCACGCTGGACGTCCTGAACGTCCACCGTGATGCCGAACTGGTCATGATCGACACGAAGGCGCGCTCCTTCCTGCATCATCAGGTCCGCAACATGGCCGGCACCCTGATGATGATCGGCTCACGTCAGTGGCCAGTCGAAAAGATTATTGAAATTCTGGAAGCAAAAGACCGCTGCGCGGCCGGGCAGACAGCTCCTCCCGAGGGACTCTGCCTGATGGATGTCGGCTATCCCGACGATCCTTTCAACCGCTCCTAGGACGACAGCCCGAGCAGATCGACAACCGCGTTGTAATGCGGCGGCAGCAGCCACAAGATCCAGAGCAACCCTCCTACCGGCAGGGTTTGCAGGACGGTCATTACAAAAGCCTGCCAGCTGGTCGTCACAAGCCCGACCTTCGTCACATACCAAGTCAGCCACAGTGTATAGAGTTGCGCCCCGAAAGCGAGACCGCCCAGCGCCTGGCTGGAGGCCTCAGTGCCCGGAATCATGAGATGCAACACACCCTGCGCCATGATCAGCATGGCCAGTGGCAGCCACCCGCACCAAAGCGATGCCGTTGCATAACGCGTCCATAGACCCTTGCGCTTCAGGACGTCCGCATAAAGCTCCGACACAACAAGCTGCAACAGTGTGCAGACCAGCGGCACCACAGCCCGCACCAGCCCCATGATCCTTTCGGCAGGTGAGAGCATAAACGCCATCCACACACCGATGACCGCCAGCGCAACCGTCGGCGCCAGAGCTGCGAACAGGGCTCCCGCTCCTGGTGCAAAACAGTTGATCCCTTCGGACCGCCCCCGCCCCAAAAGCCATACGCCCAGCGGAATGGCCATATTTCCGGTGGGAGGGAGCGGCCCCGGGCGTCCCGAAGTCACAGCCCGTATCCTTCCATGAACGCGAGATAAATCCGTGTCAGATCCTCCAGCGTCCCAAGCTCCACGTTCTCGTCACGCTTGTGCATGGTCGCACCGACAAGCCCGAACTCGGCCACCTCGCAGTATTGCGAAATAAACCGAGCATCCGACGTCCCGCCGCCGGTATCGAGCCGGGGCGTCCGTCCCGTGACACTGCGTACAGCCTCGGACAGACACGTCACCGCATCGCCCGGTTGTGTCAGGAAGGCCTCGCCACTGATAGACACCTGCACGTCAGCCCGGGGCGCATGACGCTGCACCACGTCCTCGATCCATTCTGTCAGAGCAGCCCCGGTGTGTAGATCATTGAACCGGATATTCAGCCGGCCGACAGCACTTCCAGGAATAATATTGGTTGCCCCGTTCCCGACATCGATGCTCGTGACCTGAAGGGACGATGGATCAAACCACTCGCTCCCCGTATCCAGTTCTCGCGCCGTCAGTTCGGAAAACGCTGCCAGAAGGCGATGGACCGGATTATCCGCCAGATGCGGATAGGCCACATGCCCCTGCATTCCATGGACGGTCACGACAGCATTCATGCTGCCCCGACGGCCGATCTTGATGACATCCCCCAGTGCCTGGGGATTCGTAGGCTCACCCAGAACGCAGAAATCAGGCAGTTCACCCCGCTCTGCCAGCCATTCAATGACCGGCTTCGTCCCGAAATGCGCCGGACCTTCTTCGTCTCCCGTAATCAGCAGTGAGACGGAACCCTTCAGTGCCCCCAGCGCCAAACGGCGAGCAACAGCCGCCACGAAACAGGCCACCCCGCCCTTCATGTCCGCAATCCCGCGTCCATAAAGCCGGTCACCCTCTATAACTGCTGCAAAAGGATCATGCGCCCAGCCCTCGCCCGGCGGCACGACATCTGTATGCCCCGCAAAGCAAAGCGCGGGATGCTTTTTCCCCAACCGTGCATAAAGATTGGGTGTCGGCGCGTCAGCAGGCCCGAACGGGAGATGAAACGTCTCAAATCCCATCCCTTCCAGCACACCAGCCAGAAGCGCCTGAGCCCCTCCGTCGGCGGGCGTGACCGACTGGCAACGTAACAGATCCCGGGCCAGCGCCACAGGATCCGTTGGAAAGGTTGACCCCGTCACGGGATCAGTCGCGCAGAAGATCGTTGATGGAGGTCTTGGAGCGGGTCCGCTCGTCCACGCGCTTGACTATTACCGCACAGGCCAGCGACGGCATACCCGGCTCCTTCGGCGGGAGCGTGCCCGGCACAACGACGGAATAGGCAGGGACGCGGCCCATGAAAACTTCGCCCGTCGCACGGTCTACGATCTTGGTGGAGGCGCCAAGGAATACGCCCATCGACAGAACGGAACCCTTCTCAACGATCACGCCCTCGGCCACTTCCGAACGCGCCCCGATGAAGCAGTCATCTTCAATGATGACCGGGGCAGCCTGCAGCGGTTCCAGAACGCCACCAATGCCCGCACCGCCGCTGATATGGCAGTTCTTGCCGATCTGGGCGCAGGAGCCAACCGTCGCCCAGGTATCGATCATTGTGCCGCTATCGACGCGCGCGCCAACATTCACGAAGCTCGGCATCAGCACCACATTCGGCGCAATAAACGCAGAGCGACGTACGATCGCACCCGGAACCGCACGGAAACCGGCCTCGGCAAAACGGAACTGGTCCCAGCCATCGAACTTCAGCGGAACCTTGTCAAAGGCCGGCTCACCACCACAACCGCGCTCCATGACCCTGCTGTCATTCAGACGGAACGACAGCAGGACCGCCTTCTTCAGCCATTCATGAACAGTCCAGCCATCTGCAAACGGCTCAGCGACACGCAGCGTTCCGGCATCCAGAGCAGACAGGACTTTCTCCACGACATCGCGGTCTTCGCCTTCCGTACGGGCGCTGAGCGTCGCACGACGCTCCCACAGAGCTTCAATGGCGGTACGAAGGGGTGCATTCGGCATCAGGTCGGTCCGGTAAAAAAGAAGCAAAAATCCGCCGGACCATGCGGTTCCAGGGGTTTCATGTCAACGGATCTTTACTCCTGACGGCCCTTCTGCCTATGCCCCAGCATTGTTAATGACTTTTTAACTAATCGCGCTTATGAAAACCAGAAACTCTCAATGACTGGCCCGACCGAGAGTTTTCTGCGGGATATGTCACCCTTGCCTGATCTGCATTCCTTACTCTCCCAGTTCATGAGTAATTCGTCCCCGGACAGGATCCCGCAGGACCTGAGAAACATGCTGGCGTCGACTCTCGAAAGCCGTGAACGCTGGCGCTCCCTGCTTTATCAAGCGGTGGATCTGGTCTTCGAGACTGATAACCGGGGTCGGATCATCCTGATTTCCCCCGAAACATGGCTTGGACAGCCCACGACGCCCCTGATCGGCCAGCCATTCAGCGCGCTGTGCGACACCGTGGACATCCTTCAGCCCCATACCGGCACACCCGCCCAGATCACGAACCCGCAGGGCGAGCCCCTGACCGTCATCCTCTCCTCATGCCCTTTCCAGGACACCGAAGGCCGGGCCACCGGAATACGCGGCACTCTCAAGGCGGTCTCACAGACGCTGCCCGGAACATCCACCGTCATTACGACGGCCCCGGTCGAAAGCATTTCTGCTCCCCAGCCCGATACCACTCCTGTCACAGGTAGCCCCGCCACCACCACCGGGATCGCGATTCTCGCTACCATCACTACCGCACTTCGCAGGGCCATCGTTCCCAGACTGGCTTCTGCCGCCGCGATAGATGCCCTGCTCATCCCCCTTCTCGCAGAAGGCGCATTGCTGGATACTTCGGCGCCGAAAACCTTTCTTTTCAAATCGTCCGCCCTGCCTGAGGACATCCAGTCCGCCCTATCGACGCCAGCGCCCCCAGCGGGCACGGAGTTGTTCAGAAGCGGCAACAGCCATGTCATGATCTGCCGCGAAAACATCCGCAGCCTCAGACAGCTCTGCCTCGTCCTCTGGCGCTCCGAGCCCTGGTCTACGCAGGACCAGCAGCTCTGCGAGACGGCCTGCTCCCTGCTGGCCGGATTCTGGGAACTGGACAGCATCCACCGCCGGATCCTGACAGATTCCGACTACGACATCGCGTCGAACCTTCTGAACTGGAACGGCCTGAAATCGGAAATCGAGCGCCGCAGCCGCCGGCTGGATCAGGAGGCGATGGCCGCAACCCTAATCATCGCCCGCGTGCCCGGCCTGACAGAGCTTTCAAAGACCCAGGGCTTCGAGGCTGGCGAGGAAGCGCTGCGTCAGTGCGTGGCTCTTCTGCGAAAAGCAATTCGTCCGACAGATGCCATCGGCCGGATCAGCAACAACACATTCGGACTCTGGATGGATGGCGGGGACCGCTTCGCCGCAGCCGAACGGGCCGAGCGCATGACGGCCCATGGCATTCCCATCCTGATCGACCCGCCGGTCCACCTGCCGCTTCAGCTAGGACTTGTCTCCCGCGAAGCCAATGCCGAAGAAACCCCCGAGAGCCTGCTCGAACGTGGCATGCAGGCCCTTCAGGAAGGGGTGGCCGAAAATAGAAAATGGCGCTTCTCACACGAAGCGCCATAATCCCGGTCCAGTCCTGCTACCAGTTGGTTACGCCTTGATAAGCGTCCCCGGTCCGGCCCGTGTGAACAGCTCCAGAAGGCAGCTATGCGGCACGCGCCCGTCCAGAATGACTGCAGCTTTCGCCCCCTTGCGGACTGCCTCGAGGCAGGTCTCGACCTTGGGGATCATGCCGCCCGAAATCGACCCGTCCGCAATCCGGCGCATGGCCTCTTCCGCGCTCAGCTCTTCGATGAGCTTGCCGTTCTCGTCCAGAACGCCCGGAACATCCGTCAGCATCAGCAGACGCGAAGCATGCACCGCACCGGCAATCGCGCCAGCTGCAGTGTCAGCGTTGATGTTGTAGGTCTCCCCATCCTCGCCGACACCCACAGGGGCGATCACGGGGATCAGGCCCGCGCCGAGCAGCGCATACAGCACCCGCGGATCGATTTTTTCCGGCTGTCCGACAAATCCCAGATCAATGACCTTCTCGATCTCACTGTCCGGATCGCGCTTGGTGCGCGTCAGACGACGTGCCTGGATCAGCCCGCCATCCTTGCCGGAAATGCCGACAGCCAGTGCTCCGGCCCGGTTGATCAACTGCGCCACCTGCTTGTTGACGCTGCCGGACAGAACCATCTCGATCACATCGACCATGGACTTGTCGGTCACACGCAGCCCGTCGATGAACTCCGAACGGATCTTCAGCCGGTCCAGCATGGCGCTGATCTGCGGCCCACCGCCATGCACCACAATCGGATTGATTCCGACCAACTTGAGCAGGGAAATGTCATAGCCAAAGGCATGCGCCAGCTTGCCCTCGCCCATGGCATGACCACCATATTTAACGACAATCGTGTCACCGGCATAGCGCCGCAGGAACGGCAGTGCGCTAGACAGGATGGCAGCCTGCTGCTGCGCTTCCTCCGCATTCACGACAGGTGCCACATCCGGCAGCTTGTCGCTGTGCGTCCGGCTGTTGTTTTCAATGGGGGTCTTACTGGTCATGATCCGGACTATCCTTCCCCTGACGCTTGGAGTGGCACGGCAAAACGGGCAATTTCAGCCCGCAGATCCTCGATTCCGAAACCGGTCTCGCTGCTGGTGGCAATGATGCGCGGATAGGCTGCGGCATGCTTGAGCGCAAGCGCCTCGACTTCCGCAATTTTCGCCGCCAGCGCTTTCGGCTTCACCTGATCGCATTTGGTCAGCACGATCTGGAACACCACGGCGGCCCGGTCCAGCAACTCCATGACATCCTTGTCCGATGCCTTAAGCTCGATCCGCGCATCCAGAAGCAGGATGACCCGCTCCAGCGTTGTCCGACCACGAAGATAGGCGAACATCATGTCCTGCCAGTCTTCCTTGACCGACTTCGCCGCCTTGGCAAACCCGTAACCCGGCATGTCCACGAGAGACAGCCGGTCAGCCAGATTGAAGAAGTTGAGCTGCTTGGTCCGGCCCGGTTCGGACGAGGCCCGTGCCAGCGCACGACGCCCCGTAAGCGCATTGATGATGCTCGACTTGCCGACATTGGACCGACCGGCAAATGCTACTTCGGGACGGCCGACGGGCGGAAGCTGGTCAATCTTCTGCGAGCCGAAGAAGAACTCACATTCCCCCGCGAACAGAAGCCGCCCATCCTCGATCTGGGCCTCGGTCGGAGGCCCCGGAATTTCTTTCATCATGCCTTTGCCGGGCCTCAGGTCCGCGAGACCGGAACGGGCAGACCCGTCCGGCGCTGGATGAACATCTGTTGCGCAACCGTCAGCAGGTTGTTCCAAGTGTAATAGACCAGAAGACTGGCCGGGAAGCCGGACATAAAAAACACATAGACCAGCGGCATGAACTGCATCATCCGTGCCTGTGCCGGATCAAGGCTCGCCGTCGAGCTGGTCTGGCGCTGCAGCAGCCAGAACGTCAAGCCAAGCGCCGTGCCCCAGATGCTGACATGCAGGAACGACGAGTAATGCGTCGGATCAAACGGCAGCAGCCCGAACAGATTGAACACGTTCGTCGGGTCCGGCATCGACAAATCATGGATCCAGCCAAAGAACGGCGCATGGCGCGCATCAATGCTGATGTTCAGGATTTTGTATAGGCAAAAGAAGATCGGCGCCTGGATCAGCATCGGCAGACAGCCGCTCGCAGGGCTCACCTTCTCTTCACGATACAGCGCCATGACCTTCTGGTTCATGGCCATCGGATCGTCCTTGTTCTTCTCCCGGATCTCTTTGACCTTGGGCGCCAGTAGACGCATCCGCGCCGAGGACTGGGCAGCCTTGGAGGCCAGCGGGAATAGAACGATCTTGACAATCAGCGTCAGCGCCATCAGCGCCAGACCGAAATTACCCAGATGCAGATACAGCCAGTGCAGCAGCGTCAGCAGCGGACGGGTCAGGAAGCTGAACCAGCCGAAGTCGATCGCCTTGTCCAGATCCGGAATGCCGAGCTGTTTGCTATAGCCCTGAAGCAGGCTGACAACCTTCGCACCTGCAAAGACATGGCTCTTCTCGGTGATGGAACCGTTCGGCATGATCTGCTGGGCGTTCTGGGTGGACATACCCACCTGATATGACCCCGGCGTTCCCGGCACGTAAGCAAAGCTTGCCGCAACCGGCGTGCCGTCAGCAGGGGCCACGGCCGTCAGCCAGAACTTATCGCTGATGCCATCCCAGCCATTCGTACCCGTGGACGACCAGGACACGTGATCCGGATGGTCAGCCCCCTTGCGCAGGCTCTTGTAGCTCTCATCCTGCATCCGGCCACCGATAACGGCGATCGGCCCCTCATGCGCCGTGAAAGCCCCTTCAGGTGCATCATAGTCACGCTGCACGCGCTCGAACGGTACCAGAGCCACCGGCTGACCCGAATGGTTCTCGACCGTCTGGCTCACGGCGAACATGTAGTGCTCGTCCAGTGCGATCTGGATGGAGAACACCAACCCCTGCCCGTTATCCCAGTGCAGCGTCACCGGATGGTCCGGCGTCAGCATCTCGTCGGAGCTCTCCCAGACCGTGTTCAGATCCGGCAGGCGGGCATTGGAGCCCGGAGCATTCGTCCAGCCGATCACGACGAACGTGGGATGCGCACTCCCCGCCTTGTCCAGCAGCCGCACCAGCGGGCTGTCCTTGGCCAGGGTCTCACGATATTTCGTAAGGATCAGATCATCCAGCACCGCACCCTTGAGGTTAAGGGAGCCCTGCACGTCCGGCCCCGTCACCGGAATGCGCCGCGCAGTCGCCTGCGTTTCAGCAGCAGCCTCGGCAGGTGGCGCAGCCGTGGTCGGCGCGCTGTTCTGAACCTGTGCTGCAGGCGCATGTGTGACGGAATGGGGATCGTCCTGATGGGGCTTCGGCATAAAATAGTCGAAACCGATCAGGATAAGGGCCGAGAGAAGTGTGGCCGCAATAATGCGTTTGGTGTCCATCGGGCGGATGCCGGTCTTTCGTCTCACTGAATAGGGCTTGCGCCTCAAGTGGCCGAAAACCGCATTCAAAACAATAGGCGGAGGGCTTTTTTAATGCTGGTGTGGCTTTGGAGGCAGGTCCACACCCCCTTCTGACCAAGGATGACAGCACCCGATCCTGCGCAGTGCAAGCCATCCCCCACGTACAGGCCCATGCTCACGGATGACCGTCAGCGCATAGGTGCTGCATGTCGGATCGAACCGGCAGTTCCTGCCAATGAACGGGCTGATGAAGAGCTTGTAGGCGTCGATGAGCGACAGCATCAGGGCCGTAACGGCTTTCCTGATCACGGACGCGATCATTTCGCCCGGTACCGGCCTTTGCCGGACGGCCCGCGGGGGCTTTCCCGGAAATTAACGTCCAGCCCCTTGCGAAGAGCCTGACGCAGATCATCCTTGAGAAGGGAAAAATCGCGCTCCCGGGTCTTGTCCCGTCCGATGAGGACGAAATCGCCGGAAGGCAGACCGTCTTCCCGCGCAACGAGGCGCAGGGCCTCGCGGAGGCGACGGCGGGTGCGGTTACGGATGACAGAATTACCGACTTTTTTCGTGACCGTGAAACCGACGCGGGTTTCGGTCGCTGTGTCATCCGGCAGGATCTGCACGACCATACCGGGAGTGGCGACCTTGCGCCCCTTCCCGGCCACACGCAGAAACTGCGGCCGTTTTTTCAAACGGCGCGGAGTGTGGCCTGTTGTATGGATCGTACCGATCGGGTCAAACTCAGGCAGAGAGCTTCTTGCGACCCTTGGAGCGACGGTTGGCCAGTACGCGGCGGCCACCGACGGTTTCGCTACGCGTACGGAAACCGTGACGACGCTTGCGAACCAGCTTGGAGGGTTGATACGTGCGCTTCATGACGTTGATCCTTAAAAACCAGGCGGACGCCTCAACTGCTGGACATCCGCGTCGATCGGGCGCACGAAACGCCCGGTGATTGAGACCCGGGCTTGTAAGCACGCAGGCCCCTCATGTCAATGCCAGACCTACAGGAACTTCAACCTATGCCCGAGTCCAGCAATACTCTCCCCGCCAGCAACTCCCCCCAGGACGTCGCGACCTTCCGCCACGACATGCGCAACGCGCTCGCCCCTGCCCTGCTCTGTGCCGACATTCTCGGCACGCACAAGGACAAGGCAGTCCAGCAGAACGCAAAGACGATCGTCGATGCGTTGGAAAATGCCCTGAAGCTGCTGAAAAACTTTACGTCTTCTCGATAAGCTCGATCTTGTAGCCGTCGGGATCCTCGACGAACGCAATGATGATCGTTCCGAATTTCAACGGCCCGGCCTCACGCGTCACCTTGCCGCCTCCGCTGCGGACCGTCTCCACAAGAGCAGCCACATCCGGCACGCCAATCGCGAAATGCCCGAAACCGGTGCCGACCTCATAGTCGGTTTCCTGGTCCCAGTTATAGGTCAGTTCAATCTCGGCCTGTCCGTGTTCGTTGTCATCGAATCCGATGAAAACAAGCGTATAACGCCCTTCACGCACTTCCTTGCGACGAAGTTCCTTCATCCCGAGCAGCTTGTAAAACGCCAGACTCCGGTCGATATCCCGGATTCTCACCATCGTATGCAGAAACGTGCTCATCACTTATCCTTCAGATCTTCCGGCGTCAGTCCATATAAAAACAGCCCGTAACGATCCGCTAGCTTTACGCAGCCAGCGGGGTCCGTCATGAGGGTCACTCCGGGCTGAAACGCAACGCCCCGCAGTCCGTTCCGGGCGGCATTTTCCAGCGTCTCCGGCCCGATCGTCGGCATGTCTGCCCGAAGGTCCTGCCCTGTCTTCGGCATCTTCACCAAAACGCCCCCACTTCCCGCCTGCATGAGGCGCCCACAGCGTCCCAGCATGGCATCCGTCCCCTCCAGAGCCTCCACAGCCAGCACAAGACCGTTCTGAACAACGCAACCCTGACCAATATCCAGAGCTGCCATTACCTTCAGGACCTCGACACCACGAGTAATATCCTGTTTAGCTTGAATATCAGGAAGTACGCGTCCGAGGGTTCCGGAGCGGCCGGTGGCATGTTCGAGGAATTCGTGGGCGCCCCGCACATGGAAGCCCTCCTCACCGAGAACACGAACGACTGCTCCGAGCAGTCCATCATCCCCCGAGAAAATAGCGCGGCCCAGTCTGGCCAAGATACGCGCTCCTTCGGCATCGGGACGCAGGTCACGCCAGGCGGGACGACGCACCGGCCCGATCAGAACCAGTTCGCGACAGTTGTTCCGTTTGAGAGCACCAAGAATGTCACCGGCGGCGGCAAGACGGATGATTTCATGCGGGTAAGGTTCGAGAAGTACACGATCGGCAAAATCTCGAAACCCGATAATGAAAACCTTGCGCCCCTTGGCGATGGCTGCGGCGGCGACCTGCGCGGGAAGCGGCCCCGAGCCTGCCAGAATACCGATACAACCACGATCCCCCACGATCAGGCGCCTTCGGTTTCGAACTGCCCTTCCTGACGCGCAACGCGGGTCAGGCCTCGACGACTGGGAGCTTCCATGAAGTCCAGCATCTCGGCAATGCGGGGGAGATGCCCATATTCCTGCCGGACTTCGGCAATCCGGGTTTCCAAGACAGACTCTGTCGCACCATGACGCGGATAAAGCGTCCGGAAAGCGCGCCGCATGGCCCGCATTTCCTCTGGACCTACGCCAGAACGCTTCAGGCCGATCCAGTTCAATCCAACTAGACGGGCGCGATTTCCCAGAACGCTTCCATAAGGAATGACGTCCATTTCCACACCGCAGACACCGCCAACAACGGCGCCACGGCCGATTCGAACGAACTGGTGCAACGCGGCAGATCCCATGATCTTGGCGTCATCGTCGATCTCGACATGGCCACCCATGACGACATTGTTGACGATGATAACACGGTCACCGAGGACGCAGTCATGGGCGACATGTGAATTGGCCATGATCAGGCAGTTCGCACCGATCCGCGTCAGGGCATGCCCCTGCGCGGTGCCACGGTGAATCGTCACATTTTCACGAATAACAGTATTGGCACCGACCTCGCACAGCGTCGGCTCGCCAGCATATTTGAGGTCTTGTGGGGCCAGGCCGATTGTCACGAAAGGATAGATTTCCACGCCTTCACGCAAGGTCGTGTAGCCATCCACGAGAACGGACGCATGCAGACAGACCCCGTCGCCGATCGTGACATTGGGACCGACTTGACACCAGGGGCCAATGCGCACGTTTTCCCCGATGCGCGCGCGTGGATCGACGATGGCGGTCGCATGAATTTCAGCTGTCTCGGGGCGATTTCCTGCCATCTGCATCAGGGTCAACCCATGATCATCGCACTGAAGGTCGCTTCGGCAACGGCAACGTCGTCAACGCGGGCTACACCCTTGAACTTCCAGACGTTGGCGCGAGAGCGCTCCTTATCGACATGAATCCGGAGTTGATCACCAGGACCGACCGGGCGGCGGAATTTCGCATTTTCGATCGTCATGAAATAGACCAGCTTACCTTCAAACGCCTTACCCAACGTCATGACCACTAGCGTCGCTGCCGTCTGAGCCATAGCCTCGACGATCAGCACGCCCGGCATGACGGGATGAGACGGAAAATGTCCCTGAAAGAACGGCTCGTTAACCGTCACATTCTTGATGCCGATGGCGGACTGCCCGGCGTGGATCTCGACCATCTTATCGATCAGCAGAAACGGATAGCGATGCGGGATCGACTGCATGATCTTTAGGATGTCGATGCTCTGCGGAACCTGATGGCTGTCAGCAGCGGCGTCTGTCGCGGGAGTCATCTGTTCGGCTGGAGCGTCCACTCGGTCCATCGTTTCACCATGCCCTTCAAGCGGTGTTAGTCTGTCAATCTCTGCCCTGTGGCAGCACGAATGGCTTCCCTTAGCAAACCTGCGGGGGAGTTACCATCCGCGCCGCAAGACTGCTAGTCCCCGCTTTTACGAGAAAGTTTTCGCAAGGTCGCAACATTACGAAAAAATTCACGGAACGGCATCGCGGGGCTGCCGATGACATCGGCGCCAGCCTCTACATCCGACATAACGCCACACTGAGCGCCGATCCGGGCCTTCGCGCCGATCTTAATATGTCCGATCAGGCCAGCCTGTGCAGCAATGGTGACAAAATCACCCAATTCCGTAGAGCCGGAAATTCCGGCCTGCGAGACGATGATGCAACAGCGTCCCAGACGGGCATTATGGCCGATCTGCACGAGATTATCGATCCGGGTTCCGGCTCCGATCAGGGTGTCACGCATGGAACCACGATCGATGGTGGAGTTCGCCCCCACTTCTACGCCGTCTTCCAACACAACAAGCCCAAGTTGCGGGACCGTTTCGAAACCTTCGGGGCCGACGGCGAACCCGAAACCATCCTGCCCGATACGCACACCAGGATAGAGCGTGACGCGATCACCGATCCGGGCATGAGAGATGGCGACATGAGCGCCGATCCGGCAACGCGCCCCGATCTCAACACTCTGGCCTATACTGGCATGGCTTGCGACAATGCTGTCACGACCAATACGGACACCACTACCAATCACGGCAAAAGGACCGATCTCAACGTTTTCGCCAATTTCGGCATCTTCCGCGATCCAGGCACTCGGATGGCGGACACCCGTGGACGCGGAGGCCGGGTGGAACAGCGTGGCAACACGTGCCCAAGCCAGATAAGGCACCTTGCAGGCCAACCCCGCCGTATCAGGCGGCAGCTTGTCGGTGAAGGCCGGGGAGAGAATAACCGCTCCGGCCTTCGTTTCCGCCAGAAGTGGCAGGTAGCGGCGATTGTCGAGGAAGCTGATTTCATCCGGCCCTGCAACATGGAGGGGCGCAACACCACGAAACTCGGACTGCCCCTTCCCTGATGAAGCCGGAATGATGTCGCTACCCGAGACCTCTGCTAGCCGTTCCAAACCGAAAGGTCCGGAACGCTGAAAGAAACGGCTGTCGCCCGGTCGGCTGTCACTTGCTGTCATGTCAGACACGGCCCGTCGCCTCAGTGATGCTGACGCAGAACGGACTCGCTCGGAGCGGACGCCGCAGCTTGTTGAGGCCCAAGAGGCTGCTGACCCTGGGCCTGCCGCTGTTCGTCAGCCGTAGTGGGCATCTTACCGGAACGGGCGAGCTGCTCGGGGTCCACACCATCATCGGGAATGAAGACATGTGGCAGCGTCTTGTTGAGCTGCGTGCCGACTTCCTCGGTGATGTCCTGACCGCCAACGTGAAGCACAACCTGCTCCGCATGCAGGATCAGATTCATGTTATGGGCAGCAGCGACAGCGGCGATAATGCCGTTTGGCTCTTCCAACTCACGCTCGATCTGGTGCATGGCAACCTGTGCCGCTTCCTGGATGATACGAGCCTGATTGCCGAAATCGTGCTGATCCTTGGCACGGCGTTCCTGCAGGTGACGCTCACGCAGCTGGATCTGGTCGGACGTCAGACTGCGAGCTTGGGCCTGAAGCTTCTGCTGCTCGCCACGCCAGGCAGCCTCCTCACGCTGAACGGCCTGCGCGAGACGGTCACGGCGGGCACCCAGAACCTGCTGAATTTCCTGCCAAGCGCTGGAAATCTGCATAACGGCCTGGACATTAATCACGCCAATGACGGCAGCCGGCGGAGGAGAGGCCTTTGCGATGCTCGGAGGAGCCGGGATCGGCGGCAGCGGAAGGACCGGCGGAGCCTGCTGCTGTTCGGCCGGTGCAGAGTCTTCTTCTTCATCTGGCGTAGCTTCCGGAACACGGCGCTGAATGGGCCGCGGCGGAGGGGCGTCAGGATGAGCAGCCTTGGGAACAAACCAGCCACCATTGCCGCCGGCGGCCTGAGCCTGAGCGACCGGAGCAGAGACGAGAATCGTCGCTGCCAGAAGCGCGCCGGCCGAAACCGTGCGCATCAGGGAATTGAGGGTCATGACCACCTCTCGGCAAGGGGTTGAGAAACAGGACGACAAGGCCTCGAACAGTTCAGAACTGCTGACCAAAACCAAAACGCAGCGGATAGAGACGGTCACCATGTTCCTTACGGATCGGCACGGCACCATCGATGTTAACCAAGCCGAACGGGCTCTTCCAGGACACACCGAGACCACCAGAGACACGTGGGATCAGGTTGTCACCAGTGATCGGGGTATAGTTGTCCCCATCATTCGTACGGTTCGTATAAAGATGCTTAACGCGCACGCCCGCAAGGCTGCCTGCGTCAATGAATCCACGGCCCGAAACCCCAAGATCGTCCCCCATGGGCAGCGGGAAGTTGAGCTGTGCGGAAGCTGTATACATAAAACGGCCACCGAGCAGATCTTCCTGACCTTGGGCCGGGATATAGACACCGTTGATCTTGAGATGGCCTGAACGCGGACCGACACCACCCTGAAGGAAGCCTCGCAGGTTTTCACCACCAAGATAGAAGTTATCGATAATGTTGCGGTTTCCGCTCGAACTCCAGTCACCCATGTAGCCGACGCCACCCTTGAACTGGAAGGTCCAGTCATGGTTTCCTGTCAGGTCATCGAGCGGCAGATAATAAGCACCATCCGCCTTCACACGAGCATATTTCGAGTTACCGCCCAGACCTGCGAAATCGCCACCGACTTTGAACATGTACCCCGAATGCGGCTTCATGCGGCGATCACGACGATCATACGTCACGGACGTACTGATCTGCGAGAGAAGCGACCAGCCGGCCGACTGCTGAACGTAGATCGACGGAACGTACTGGATCAGACTCGGATCTTCAGCAACGGCAGCGGCGTCGTAGAAATTGCCGACCTGACGGTCAACGAGCGTATAGTTCCAGGACTGGGATAGGTATCGGTTATAGGCATACCCCAGACGCAAGCTCATGCCGTACTGGGATTCCTTATAGCTCTGATACGTCTGGTAATTGTTCTGGATGAAGTAGAAATCCGCACCGGCCACAAGGTTACGGTTCAAGAAGTACGGATCGGTGACGGAGATGTCAGCCTGCTTTTCATAGTAGGCGACCGTCCCCGAAATACCGGCATCCACACCCGTTCCGAGCAGGTTGTGCTGCTTGATCGAGGCGTTACCAAGAATACCAACGTCCGTCGAGTAACCGCCGCCAAGGGAAAACTCACCGGTCGGCTTTTCGACTACGTTTGCGGAAACGTTCACACGGTCGGGTGCAGAACCCTGCGTTTGATCGACGGAGACCGAACTGAAATAACCAAGATCCTGGAGACCAAGCTTGGAATACTTGCGGTCGAACGGAGTGTACGGGTCCCCTTCGGCCATCGGAAGGTTCCGTCGGATCACGTCATCATGGGTGATGGTGTTACCGTTGATGTCGATACGCTCGACATAGACATGCGGACCTTCCGTGACGTCGAACAGCAGGTCAACGATGTGCTTTTCCGGATTTCGGGCGATCTCTGAACGAACCATCGCAAAGGGATGGCCTGATGCCTGGAGCCATTCCTGCATATTCTTCGTGTTATTCTGAATCGCCGTGCCGTCATAGATCTGATGCGGAAACAGCTCGATATGCGGGCGCAGCATCTCGGGCGTCACGTGTCTCACGCTGGAACGCACATCCATCTTGCCCAGACGGTAGCGGTCGCCCTCATGAATGGTGAAGGTGATGTAGAACGACTTGTGGTCGGGAGCCAGCTCTCCTGTGGCATCCACCATGTGGAAATCGACGAAGCCGTTGTGCAGGTAAAAACGACGCAGCAGCTCTGCATCGTACTTCACGCGCTCGGGGTTGTATTCATCCGAAGACGAGAAAAAGCGGTACCAGATCGTCTCCTTGGACGAGATGACCTGTGCGAGGCGTGCTTCGCTGAAGGCATGATTTCCAACGAAAACGATCTTCTTGATGAGCGTCTGCTGCGCTTCGTTGATGTTAAAGATTACGTCGACACGGTTATGGGAAAGCTTGACGATCTGCGGCGTGACGGTCGCACCGAAGCGGGCCTTGGAGGCATACTGGTTCAGTATCTTCTGGCGATCGGCGGCAGTCGTCTGAGCAGAAAACACGGCGCGAGGACGCAGGCTGATTTCCTTACGGAGGTCCTCGTCCTTCAGCGCGTGATTCCCCTCGAACACGATACGGTTGACGATCGGGTTCTCGACCAAGTCCACCAGAAGCGTGTTGCCGTCACGATGCAACGTCACGTCCTTGAACAGACCCGTGGCATAAAGTGTCTTCAGCGAGCGGTCGAGGTCATCCTGATTGAACGTGTCACCAGGCTGGGCGACCATATAGGATAGCACCGTACTCGTCTCGATGCGGGTGTTTCCCTTTACCGAGATGGCCTGGATGATGTTTCCACCGGGGACTGATGCCGGGGCCTGATGACGAACGGAACGCGCCTGAGCCGTTCCGAGGACAACGGGCAGCAGACAGGCTGATGCGAAAAGCACCAGACGCTTGTTCGAAGACCGGGAACCTCTTGACCGTGATCCTGACAAACCGGCTTTCCTTGTAACATATTTTTTGCAGGCGACTGACACGTTACGCCATTTGCGGAGGTATCCGATAACCCCTGTCCCGCGCAAGATGCCCTGACGTGTTCAACTGTATCACAAGTCTTTTCAGAATATTTAGCTTACCGCGTGAAAAAGCCAGTGAAACAGTCCGATGTTGGATAGATCGTTTAACGTTGAGAATAGGAAAAGAGCGCCGATCAGAGCCATTCCGACCTGCATACTCACCTCCTGCACCCTGCGTGAAACCGGGCGGCCGCGGATAGCCTCGCAGACATAAAACACAAGACGCCCCCCATCGAGCACGGGAATTGGGAAAAGATTAATCAGCCCAAGATTGATCGAAAGCAGCGCCATGAAGGAAATGATGCTGGGCAGACCGTAACTGGCGACCTGACCTGAGAGCTGCGCGATGCGAATCGTCCCTCCCAGTTCCTTCGCACTCCGCTGCCCGCTGAGGATCTGCCAGACACCCTGAAGCGTCATGACCGATTTGTCCCAGGTCTCCTGCATCCCCATGATGAAGGCCGAAGGCAAGGAAACGGGACGTCCCCTCGAGACGGCAAATGCCACGCCGAGACTCCCCATGTCGTGGCCACCGTTCTTCAGGGTGTCGAGCGTAACCGGAAGACTGAGGTCTTCCGTGCCACGATGGATGCCCAGAACCGTATGCTGACCGGGATGGGATGCGACAGTCGCCATGACATCCTCGGCACCGAGAATATGCGTATTGCCGATCCGGGTAATCACATCACCAGGCCTTACGCCCGCACGGTCCGCAGGACTTCCGGCTGTGACCTGCGAGATATCCCCGCGGATCTCAGGCTTGCCCACCACCGCGAACAGCACCGTGAAGGCCAGGATCGCGAAGATGAAATTGAAGACCGGCCCCATGAGGATGACGATGGCCCGGGATCCTACGGGCTTGTCATGGAAAGTCCGGCCCGGAATCCAGGCAGCTTTCTGTTCGTCAGTTGCATCCTCCGGACCTTCAAAGCCGTGCGGCTTGACGAACCCGCCCAGGGGAATGGCACTGATACGCCATTCCGTGCCTGAACGATCGTACCAGCGATGCAGGGCAGGCCCGAAGCCGATGGAAAAGGTATCGACCTTCACACCACGCCATCGTGCCGCGAGGTAATGCCCGAGTTCATGGATGAAGACGAGGACCCCCAGAATCAGGACATAGGCCAGAATGGTCCGCAGAAGATCATGCATTCAGGGCGTTCTCGCTCACGTCATTTCGCAGTCCCCCACTCTGCCTCAGGATATAGGCTTCGGCGAGGGCCCTGCCCCGCGCGTCCCAGTGCAGCACGTCATCGAGGGTATTGAGTTCCGGATTTTCATCCATGGCCTGCAGCGCAGCGTCGATTGTCTCACCGATACCGAGGAAGCCGATGCGTCTGTTTAAGAAAGCATCAACGGCAACTTCGTTCGCAGCGGAGAAAACGGCTGGTGCCGCACCACCGGCTCGGAGAACCTGACGGGCAAGACACAAGGGAGTGAAGCGCACTTCATCCGGCGCCTCGAACTCCAGACGCCCGTAGGCGGCAAGATCAAGACGCTCGCAGGGTGTCACCATGCGCTTCGGCCAGGCGAGTGTGTGGGCGATGGGAATACGCATATCAGCAGAGCCCATCTGGGAAACGAGGCTGCCGTCGCGGAACTGCACCAGTCCGTGCACAACCGACTGGGGATGAACCAGAACATCGATCCGGTCTTCGGTCAGGCCAAAAAGACGGGCTGCCTCGATGACTTCCAAACCTTTGTTCGCCATGGAGGCGGAATCGATCGTGATCTTCGCCCCCATCGTCCAAGTCGGATGCTTCAGAGCCTTTTCTGGCGTGGCGGCACGCATTTCCTCAATCGAGGATTTGCGAAACGGTCCGCCCGAAGCCGTCAGAATGATCTTCTCGACGCTGTCCATGTCACAGGCGCCCAGAGACTGGGCGATAGCATTGTGTTCCGAATCGACTGGTAGCAGCGTCGCACCCGCTTCAGCAACGGCGCGCAGCATGACATCACCGGCGCAAACCAACGCTTCCTTATTCGCAAGCGCCACGGCATGACCGTTGCGGGTAGCCGCGAGCGTAGGTTCGAGGCCCGCAGCACCCGTAATGGCTGCCATGGTCCAGTCGGCTTCCATAGCGCCAGCCTCAATGACGGCCTGACGACCAGCCGCGGTCCGGATGCCCGTCCCAGCGAGGCAAGATTTCAGCTCTTCGTGACGGCTCTCGTCATGAATGACGGCGACTTCGGCGTTCAGACGACGCGCCTGCTCGGCCAGCAGCGCGGCGTTGCAGCCGCCGACCAGAGCCCGCACCTCGATCTCATCAGGAATCCGGGCAAGAAGATCGACCGTCGAAGTTCCGATACTGCCAGTGCTGCCGAGCACCGTAATGCGGCGGCGTGTTTGGCCCGCAGAACCGTCAGTCATGAGAAGAACTCCCCTGAAGAATGGGTGGATGTACAGAACCGCCTGTCAGATCTGCAGGCAGGATGGACCAGAAAGGCTGCGCGGCAACCGCGAGCGAAAGCAGTGCCGCGGCAGGCGCTGCCGCGAGAAGACCGTCAAAGCGGTCCAGAAGACCGCCATGTCCAGGGATCAGACGACCTGAATCCTTGACGCCGAGACGACGCTTGGCGGCGCTTTCCAGAAGGTCTCCGCTCTGGGAAAATACGCTAAGGATAGCGCCACATAGCAGACCACCGAGTTGGGTGCCCGGCACAGTCAGCCAAGCGACCAGGCCACCGGCAAGCGCCGAACCAACGAGGCCACCGATTGCGCCAGAGCGTGTCTTGCCCGGTGAAATCGAAGGCGCCAGCTTGGGGCCGCCGAAAATACGACCGGCCAGATAGGCAAAACTGTCGCTCGCGACCACGACGGAGATGACGAACAGAACTGACGCCATACCAAGCGGCAGGTGTCTCAGCCACAGGAGCGACAGCCCCCCGATGATGGCAACAACGACGGGAACGCTGGCCGGAAAGCCGAAAATCAGGGTTGGCCAGATCATCCAGAAAGCTGCGCTCCACTCCCCTTTCAGCGCCGCGAAACCGGCGATGACGGGCCAGGCCAACAGAAGGCAGCCGCGCCATGTCTTGAGGGGCTGGCGGATGAGGGTTTCGCCTTCCCAGGCCAGACCAAACATCGCCAGCAGGATCAGAGCATCATAGACCGGACCACCCTGCCAGATGCAGAAGGCCGCAATCGGGATCAGGACCGCAGCGGACAGCAGGCGCAGGCGCAGGTCAGACCATCTAGAAGAGGCACTCATGCGGGGCGGCCGCCAAACCTGCGCTGACGGCTCGCAAAGCGAGAGAGAGCTTCGAGAAACTCGACTTCGCCAAAATCGGGCCAGAGCACATCCATAAAAACCAGCTCGGCATAGGCGCTCTGCCAGAGCAGAAAATTAGACAGACGACACTCGCCACTGGTGCGAATGACCAGATCGGGATCGGGCATGTCGGAGGTCTGGAGCGCATCGTCGAGCATGGCTTCGCTGATGCTCTCGGCCGCGATTTTACCGGCAACGGCATCTTCAGCCAGCCGGCGGGCAGCCTGCACGATATCTGCACGGCCACCATAAGACAACGCGAGCGTGAGGGTCAGGGTCGTGTTGTGGAGCGTCAGGGATTCGGCGCGGCGCAGTTCTTCGCGCAGGGAACCCTCGAAACGCTCGGGCTCACCGATGATCCGCAGGCGCACACCCTGGGTATGAAGCTCGTTGATCTTATGACGCAGATAGAAGCGCAGCAGGGACGTCAGATCCCCAACTTCCTCTGCGGAGCGGCGCCAGTTTTCCGACGAAAACGCATAGAGCGTCAGGTATCGTACGCCCTGCCGGATGGCCGTGCGAACGCATTGCTGTACGGATTCCGCACCCTGACGGTGCCCTGCGGCCACAGGGAGTTTGCGTGCGCGTGCCCAGCGGCCGTTCCCGTCCATAATCATGGCAATATGGACGGGAACGACGCTCACGCCGCCCCCGGATGAAGAGGAGACGATGCGGTCGTGACGGGGAAGAGATCCTGCAGACAAATGCGCAATCAGACCTGTTTGATCTCGCGTTCTTTGTCCGCGAAAATATCGTCGACCTTCTTGATGTACTGGTCCGTCAGCTTCTGGATGGCGTCGGTCCAAGTCTTCATGTCGTCTTGGCTAATCTCACTCTTCTTTTCCAGGGCCTTGGTCTGCTCCATGCCGTCACGACGCACGCCACGCACGGAAATTTTGCCGTTCTCGGCATAACGGCTGGCGGCACGGGCCAGTTCGTTGCGGCGCTCTTCGGTCAGGGCCGGAATGGGAACGCGGACCGTCTGACCGTCCGTGGACGGATTGAGGCCAAGACCGCTGTCCCGGATGGCACGCTCGACGGCGCCGACAACCGTACGGTCCCAGACGGACACCGTCAGCATACGGGCTTCGGGAACGGCGATGGACCCGACCTGCGACAGCGGAACTTCCGAGCCATAGGCTTCGACGCGTACCGGCTCCAGGAGATTTGGGCTTGCCCGGCCCGAGCGCAGACCGGAAAGGTCCCGACGCAGGCTTTCGATCGCACCGTCCATACGGCGGGTCAGGTCGGTGAGAAGGTCATTCAGGGCAGCGGACATAAGCTGTTCCTTTCAGTTCGGCGTGGTTTTCAGGAGAGAGCCTGAAGATTTCGTTGAAAATACGGAGATCAATCCGCTTCGATGATCTTGGTAAAGAGCCCTTCCCCACGCATCACGGCCCCGAAGGAGCCGGGAGCATGCATGTTGAAGACCACGATGGGCAATCTGTTTTCACGCGCCAAGCTGATGGCTGCGGCGTCCATAACGTTCAGATCGCGGGCCAGGACCTCGAGATAAGTTAATTGGTCATAGCGCTGTGCGTCCGGATTGCGGCGCGGGTCGGCGGAATATACGCCGTCCACCTGCGTACCCTTGAAGAGGGCATCGCACTCCATCTCGTTGGCGCGCAGGGCGGCGGCCGTGTCCGTCGTGAAGAAGGGATTACCAGTACCGGCTGCAAAAATAACGACGCGCCCCTTTTCCATGTGGCGCACGGCGCGGCGGCGGATATAGGGCTCTGCAATGGAGGCCATCTGGATGGCGGTCATCACGCGCGTCTCCATACCGCGACGCTCAAGCGCGTTCTGCAGCATCAGCGCATTGATGACGGTAGCCAGCATGCCGGCATAGTCACCCTGCGCGCGGTCCATACCCTTGGCGGCGGCGGCGAGGCCGCGGAAGATGTTGCCACCGCCGACGACGAGGCAAACTTCCACTCCGGAAGCCACCACATCGGCGATGTCGGCGGCAACCATGTCCACCATTACGGGGTCTACCCCTGACGGTCCGTTACCCATAAGTGCCTCACCGGACACCTTGAGAAGGACGCGCTTGTAGGAGGGGCTCTGTTCTCGAATTTCGGTCATCATGCCCGTCTCTGGCTGGATGTGTCTTGAAGTGCGCCTGTCATACAGACGTGGCGGGATTGGAACAAGCGATGTCAGAATGCCGGATTTCAAACACTACGGCACCTGTCTTTTTCAATCGTCGAGACCAATGGCGCGCAGCCTGGCCTTTTCCTCGTCCCATCCCGCACGTTCCTTGACGTTCAGAAAAAGATGGCATTTGCGGTCCAGAAGCTCCTGAAGCTCCATACGCGCCCGCGCACCGAGTGACTTGATCTTGTGACCGCCCTCCCCGATCAGGATGGCCTTGTGTCCAGGACGGGAGACGTAAATCGTCACCTCGATCCGTACCGATCCGTCCGGACGTTCCTTGAAGCTCTCGGTCTCGACAGTGGCCTGATAGGGAATTTCCTCATGCGTCTGCATGAAGATCTGCTCACGGACCAGTTCGGCGGCGAGCAGACGGTCCGGAAGGTCCGTCAGGTCGTCTTCGGGATAGAGAAAAGGACCTTCGGGCAGTTCGGCAGCCAGACGGGCCATCAGATCGCTCACGCCCTCACCCGAACGGGCGCTCAGCATGAAGACATGCTCGACATTGATGAGACCGTTGATTTCCTGCGTCAGAGGCAGAAGTTCACCACGCTCGACGAGGTCCGTCTTGTTCAGAACGAGCCAGATGCGATTCTTACTTTCGGCCAGCTTGGCGATGATCTCGCGGACATCCTCGCGCAGGCCGGATTTTGCATCCACCAGCAGCAAGGTCAAATCCGCATCCTGCGACCCAGACCAGGCTGCGTTGACCATCGCCCGGTCAAGACGGCGGCGCGGCTTGAAGATACCTGGCAGATCCACGAGAATGATCTGAGCATTGTCCTGCATGACGATGCCCAGCGTCCGAAAACGGGTCGTCTGGGCCTTAGGGCTGACGATGGACAGCTTGGCTCCGGCAATCCGGTTAAGCAAGGTGGATTTCCCCGCATTCGGGGCGCCGACGAGAGCCACGAAACCGCAGCGCGTGGTCATGTTCTGATCCTTTATTAATGACATCTCAGGACGCCACATTCTGACCGAGGTGTTTCAGCAGGGCGGTTGCCGCTGCGCTTTCTGCCAGCCTCTTACTGCCGGCTTCTCCCGTTCCCGTGTGCCCCATAGTCGTGACGCTGACGCGAAAGACCGGCGCATGTGAGGGGCCATCCGAAGACAGGAGTTCGTAACGGGGAAGCGGCAACCCCTGCGAGAGCATGTATTCCTGCAGCAACGTCTTGGGCTCCTTGTGGGGCCGGTCGGCGCTTTCGATGCGGGACTGCCAATACTGGTGGACCACACGACGGGCCGGTTCCAGACCGCCATCGAGATACAACGCGCCGAGAAGGGCTTCCATTGCGTCCGCACGGATGCTGGATAAACGCCGGATACCGGCATCTTCCTCATGTGGCGAAATCTGGAGCGAGGCCGAAAGACCGACCTGATCGGCGATTTCGGCCAAGACGGTTCGCGATACCAGATGAGCGTGACGGGGACCGAGAGCCCCTTCCTGCTCGTCCGGATAGCGCTCCAGCAGCCACTCAGCCATCAATAGGCCTAGGACACGATCCCCGATAAATTCGAGGCGCTCGTTCGATCCACTCCCCTTGGGACGCTGGTTCCGGCGGGCACGACGCGGGTCACGCCCGGAGACGGCAGAACGGTGCGTCAGGGCCTCGCTCAGCAGTTCAGGCTTCTTGAAATCATGCCCCAAGGCAACCTGCATCGAGGCCAGGGCTTCTGTGGAGGAAAGTGTCATCTGACGGGATGCAGGAAGCGGTTCCAACGAATCTCGGTCGGCCAATACCAAAACTGCCAGGCGGGATGACGCATATCCATGGAGAACAAGACGATAGGCGCGCGGCCGACAAGGTTCTGCATAGGGACAAAGCCGAGATCATCCGGGCCATCGCCTTGAAAACGGCTGTCGGCACTGTCATCACGGTCATCGCCCATAGCGAAAAAGGAACCCTCCGGCACGACATATTCGGGCGTATCGTTGGCGAACCCTTCATCCGTCAGCTTGAGAATATCATGCTCGACAGTGGGACGACCAGCGCTTCCGGGAAGGCTCTCGCGATAACGCTCTCCGCTGAGAAGACGGTTGTTTTCGTCCAGCACCTCGTAATGACCAAGCGCCGTACGCGGAACTTCGATGCCATTGAGGATCAGCTTGCCTCCCGTGACCTGAATATGGTCTCCGGGCAGGCCAATGATACGCTTGATATAATCGACTGACGTATCACGCGTGAAACGGAAAACCGCAACGTCACCACGATGAGGCGTGGAGTTCAGGATCCGGCCACTGAAGACATTCGGCGAAAACGGAAACGAGAAGCGCGAATAGCCGTAGCTGAACTTCGAGACCAAAACGAAATCGCCGATCTGCAGCGTCGGGATCATCGAGCCGGACGGGATGTTGAAAGGCTCCACCACGAGAGATCGCACTGCAAATACGGCCAGCAGCAGTACGCAGAAATAACGGATGCTCTCGCCAAGCGACTCTTCGCGGCGCGCAGGCTTGTCGCCGGCACTTTCTGAACCCTGCACGGGCCTGTTCTCCTTGGTCATGAGACGCTCTTAACGCAGCTTGACGGCGTTGGCGAGCGGTTCAATCCGGACGAAGGGTTGTGACGCGGACTGTACGACCGCCAGAGGGATCGATTGGATGATGACCTGAGCAAGAGCAAAGGGCGGATCATCGCTCATGCTGACCAGAATCTGGGCCACCTGCCCTGGGGGCGTCAGGCGCTGAAGGACCTCTTTCGCGCCACCTGAAAGCCGTAGTTCCGGCGCGCCGCCCGGCCCATTGAAGACCCCGATATCCTGAAGCATGACCCCATTAGCGAAGCCTGTGCCCAGCGCCTTCACGCAGGCCTCCTTGGCCGCCCAGCGCTTGGCGTAACTACCCATGCGCGCAACCCCCTTAAAGCGGTCGGCATAGGCGCGCTCGGCTTCGGTAAAGACGCGTTTCAGGAAACGGTCCCCAAAGCGTTCTACACTTTTTTCAATGCGCGAAATCATGCACAGGTCCGTACCCATGCCGAGGATCATGACGTCATCCCTTGGCCCGCTCGACCTGCATGACGCCCACCGCCGTCCGGAACGCCGCAATCATGGACGAGAGATGACGCAGATCCTTCACTTCAAGATCGACCAGAATTTCCATGAAATCGAGCTGCCGGTTGACGATCTTGAGGTTGATGACGCTACCATTATGCTTGGCTGCGGCGTTGGTAAGCGTTGCCAGAACTTCGGGTTCGTTCGCGGCCACGACCGAAAGCCGGGCAGTATAGGGCTCAGCGCCCTGACGGCGGCCAAGAGCCTCGTAGTCCCAGTCCACTTCCAGAAAACGCTCGGGCGTATCAGCGAAACTGGACAGATTCTGACAGCCACGACGATGAATGGTGACACCCTTGCCCTGGGCAATGATGCCAACAATCGGATCACCCGGCAAAGGTCGGCAGCATCCTGCGAAGCTGACGGCAATGCCCGAACCGATTCCCTTGATTGTGCTTCCCGAATGGGCCGCCGCATTCTTGGCCCCGACATGTCCAGCACCAAGCATGAGGGATTGCCCGAAGCGCGGGGACAGGCCAGGCACCATTCTCGGTGCCCGGACGCTCTGACGCAGCTCCGGATAGGCCACATTGACCACATCCTTGGGGCCAAGCTGTCCGTTTCCGACCGAGACGTACAGGTCTTCTACCGACGCCTGACGCAACTCCTTGAGAATCCCATCGAGGATCTTTTCGGAACCATCCACACCTTCCTGACGGAACGCCTTGGCTATGGCGGCGCGGCCGTTGTCCAGATGGACCTGACGCTGCTGCTGCGCCACGAAACGTCGGATACGGGCGCGGGCCTTGCCAGTTGCGACGAACCGCTCCCAGGACGGGGATGGCGTACCACCGCGGGCCGTCATGATCTCGACCTGATCGCCGTTCTGCAATTCGTGCCGCAATGGCATCAGACGGCCATTGACCTTCGCCCCCACGCAGGTATCGCCGACCTGACTGTGCACGGCGTAGGCAAAGTCAACGGGCGTTGCACCACGTGGCAGGGAAATCAGCTGCCCCTTGGGGGTGAAGCAAAAAACCTGGTCCTGATAGAGTTCAAGCTTGGTATTTTCGAGAAACTCGTCGGGAGCCTGACTATCCTCGAGGATTTCCAGCAGATCCTGAACCCAGCGGAGCTTGCGGGTCGGCGCCCCAAACGCAGACGACAGTGCAGCAGCTTCACGCTCGCTCGGTGTCGCATGTTCCTTGTACGCCCAGTGTGACGCCACTCCGTTTTCAGCCAGATCGTGCATTTCGGCGGTCCGGATCTGGACCTCGATTTTCTGATTGCGTGGATGACGCAGAGTCACACCAGTATGAAGGCTCTGGTATCCGTTGGCTTTGGGTGTAGAAATGTAATCCTTGAAGCGCCCGGCGATCATCGGATAAGCGCCGTGAATCGCGCCAAGCGCCATGTAGCAAGCGTCGCGTGTGGGAACGAGCAGACGGAACGCCATAATGTCCGAGAGCTGCTCGAACGCTACATTTCGACGCTGCATTTTTTCCCAGATCGAATAAGGCGATTTTTCACGCCCGGTCACTTCAACCTTATCGATTCCGCTTTCGGCGCACAGGGCCATCAGTTCCTGACGGACCTGCTCAATGACATCCGCCCCCTGCCCTCGCAGGAAGTTCAGGCGGGCACGGATCGTAGCGTCGGCTTCGGGCTCAAGCTGGGCGAAGGAAAGGTTCTGAAGCTCCGTCTTAACGCGATCCATACCGATGCGCTCAGCCAGAGGCGCATAGATGTCCATTGTCTCACGGGCGATACGCTGCCGGCGGTCTGTGCGCTGCACGTAATGCAACGTGCGCATATTGTGCAGACGATCAGCCAGCTTGACAATCAGGACACGGATATCCCGCGACATGGCCAGAACGAGCTTGCGAAAATTCTCAGCCTGTTTGGTGCGATCGGACTGGAGTTCAAGCCGGGTAAGCTTCGTCACGCCATCGACAAGGGCCGCGACATCCTCGCCAAAACGGGCTTTTAGCGTATCACAGGAAACGCCCGTATCTTCGACGGTATCGTGAAGCAGCCCCACCATGATTGAGGTCGCATCCATGCGAAAACCAGCAAGGATATTGGCGACAGCAATAGGATGAGTGATGTAGGCATCGCCATTATCGCGACGCTGCCCGTTATGGGCATTGGCAGCCACATCATAGGCCGCTTCGATCCGAATCAGATCGGCGGACGGATCGTAGCTTTCAATCCGGCGGAGCAGTCCGGCGATGGGCGGCTTGAAGTCCCCGCTCGCTACGGGTGGAGGCGCAATCGGGGAAGATGCATCAGGCATGAAGCATATCCCCCTTTCAGTAGAATTGGGCAGAAATCAGCGACGACCCCGACCGCCCAGTTCAGCTTCGATCGCGGCAGCCTCGTCAGCAGACATATTCTCTGCCATGTGGGCGTGCTCTTCCTCGGCGGAGACATCCTGTAGACCGAAAATGTTCTGGTCTGTCGGAATAAGATCCAGCACTTCCTCGTCGACGGGCTCCGGCTCCGGCGCACGAGCCAGGGACCGAATGATACCTTCGCGCAGAACCGGCAGACTTACCTTGTCTTCAGCGATTTCGCGCAAGGCGACGACCGTGTTTTTGTCGTTTTCACGATCCAGACGAATTTCCTCACCGCGAGACAGGCCGCGTGCACGCTGTGCAGCAAGCAGAACCAGTTCGAAACGGTTAGGAACCTTCTCGATGCAATCTTCGACGGTTACACGCGCCATGCGACAGCCCCCCTTCGGGTAAGACTAGGAATAAAATAAGAGAGAATGCTGGCAATAACATGCGGTTCATGCGATTGCAATCCGCACCTGCCTCACCCCCGGAATTGAACCTGAGTGCATCCAAGCTCGTTCGTAGCTGGAAGGCAGCCTTTGTCCCTGCCGTACAGGGAAACATATTTTACATACCAGGATTACCATTATGCTTCTGCGCCAGAACGAACGCACAGCCCTTTTCATCGACGGCGCCAGTCTCCATCATGCAGCCCGCAATCTGGGGTTTGAAGTTGACTTCCGCAGCCTGCGCAACCTGTTTGAAAGTCAGTGCCTTTTCCAGCGTGCCTTCTATTACGCTGCAATACCCGAGACGGACGAATATTCCCCCGTTCGCCCCCTGACCGACTGGCTGGCCTATAACGGCTATCACCTCGTTCTGAAAAATGCCCGTGAGTTTACGGATCATTCAGGAAGACGGCGTATAAAGGGAAACATGGATGTCGAACTGACAGTAGATCTTCTGGAACAGGCCGGCCGCCTCGATCATGCCGTGATCGTAAGCGGTGACTCCGACCTGCGGCGCGCCGTGGAAGCAGTACAGGCGCGGGGAGTCCGGGTCACGGTCATTTCCTCGATGCGCTCGACGCCCCCCATGATCGGGGACGACCTGCGCCGTCAGGCTGACCTGTTCGTGGAACTAGCCGACATTGCGCACTCGTTCACGCGCCGTCCTGCGGAACCGCGCAATCTCCCCAGACAGGGACCTGTCCGTCATCCTGCCGACATCAACAGTGACGAGACCAGCGATTCATGACAGCTCTGGCTTCTACCGGACCGACCGCTTCCCCGCCGCCGCCTCTTCCCGCTTCAGAAGGGGCGCGGTCAGGGATTGGGCCACTTTCAGCTGAGATGCTGATCGTGTGCCTTGATCCGGAAGACGCCATGGAAACTCTGGGCTCCTTTCTACGGACCAACAATATCGTTTTCGATTCAGCACCCGAATCGCCAAACGCAATCGTAGGACGCATCACCACCGTGATGCAGCCTCTCTCTCCGCAGCCGCTGGCCCTTCCTTCCGAACTTGAGGAGTGCAGCGCGGCTCTGTGTACCGAACTGCAAAACATGCACAGGCTCAAACTGGTCCTGACGCTCGGGATTAGCGCGCATATCGCCGTTCTCGGAGCATGCGGAATTCCACTTTCACGGCTTGATTTTCGGCCCGGCGAAATCACTTATCTGCCGGACGGACTACTTATGGCGGACGGATGCCACTTCCCGACCCACCCCATCCCGGCTGACATACTGACACAGCGGCGCTCTGCCCTGACGGAACTTTCCCCAAAAATCCGTGCAGCCCTGCGGCCGACAGTCTGCCGCTTCTGTGCCTAGCTGTTTAGTCCCATGCTTTGGTGACTTGGATTGACGATGACTTTTTCTGGCTCTGAATTCCAAAGTTTGCAGACGCATTCGTAAGGGGTGAGGCCATTCAGCGTCTTGAGCCTTCGCCCGAAGTTATAAGCCGCCATGAAGTCGTTGAGATGTGTCCTCAAGCGCTCATGACTATCGTAATGGAAGTGTTTGACAGTTGCTTCCCTAATCGTCCGGGTCATCCGTTCAACCTGACCATTGGTCCAGGGATGATTGGGTTTTGTCAGACGGTGTTCGATCCCCTGGGCTTCGCAGATCATGTCGAAGCGCAAGGGACGCGACAGGGTTGCCTTCCGATCGGCTTTTTCGACGCTTCGTCCGTTTCGGCAAGGACCGTTGATCGCAGCCCTTCAGGGCCTGTCTTCTGATCCTCAACCGTTTGACTCTTGCGCCATTTTGCAACGGTTTTCGGATTACCCCCACTCCTTACTCAACGCCGCGACGTACCTACCTTAATAATACTTCCCTACAATTCACGTAAAAATATCACGCCATCAAACTCCGGACTAAATAGCTAGATCCCGTTTCCTGTCTGTGAACGCGGCAGGAAACGGATCAGCAGAATCAGGGCCAATATTGCAAGATAAGGAGCGGACACACTGTTCAGGGTCTTGAAGGAGAGGAAGAAGTGGATACCCGCCAGAATTGCAGCGGGATAGATCAGCCGGTGCAGAAACTTCCATCGCCGCTTGAGCAAACGCAGGGACAAGGCATTAGACGTAAGGGCAAGCGGAATAAGCAGAATGAGCGCACTCATTCCCAGAATGATGAAATAGCGGTGCGTCATATCCGCCCACAGGATTGACAAGTCAAAGCCATGATCGAGGCCGACATAGGCCAGCAGGTGCAGACTGGCATAGAAAAACGTCAACAGACCGGTCAGGCGCCGGTATCGAAGCAGGTTCAGGCCTGTGAAGCGCCTCAGCGGCACGAGAGCAAGGCAGACCAGCAGGAACCGGAATGCCCAGAGACCCAGTGAGCGTTCAAATACATTAACGGGATCAGCACCGAGCGCACCGTGTTGCCCCTGCCAGACAAGCCACACTGCCGGGATCATGCCAATCGGATACAGAACCAGACGCCAGTGCCGTTTCAGAACACCGGATATCTCTGGAACAGCATGCGGAGGAAGCGCCTGCATCAGAAATTTTTCCGCAGATCCATGCCACGATAAAGATCTGCAACCTGCTCCCCGTAACCGTTGAACATCAAGGTTGGCTGCCGCTTGGCGCCGAACAGGGAATGCGCGCCAATGACCCGCTCGGTCGCCTGGCTCCAGCGGGGATGATCGACCTGCGGATTGACGTTGGCGTAGAAGCCGTATTCGTCAGGAGCGAGCCTGTTCCACGTTGTCGGAGGCTCATGGTCCAACAGCCGGATGCGCTGGATCGATTTGATACCCTTGAACCCATATTTCCATGGCACAACAAGCCGCAGAGGGGCGCCATTCTGGTTCGGCAAGGTCTCACCGTAAATGCCGAGCGCCAGTAGGGTCAGCGGATTCATGGCCTCATCCAGACGCAACCCCTCAACGTAAGGCCATTGGATGCCGGACAGGGCTTCGTTCTGGCCGGGCATTTCAGAGGGGCGTACAATGCTCTCGAAAGCAACGTGCGTGGCGCGGGGATCGGGATCGGCATCCTTCAGCAGCGTGGCAAGTGGTATACCATCCCAGGGTATGACCATGGACCATGCCTCCACACAGCGCATGCGATAGATGCGCTCCTCGATTGCCGGGGAGCGCAGAAGCTGCTCCACATCCAGCCGGACCGGCTTGCGAACAAGACCCGTGATTTCCAACGTCCATGGCAGTGGATGGAAATCCTGCGAATGGGCAGCGGGGTCGCCCTTGTCCATGCCGAATTCATAGAAATTGTTGTAATGGGTCACGTCTTCCTTGGGCGTGGGCGTGAGATTACGGGAATACGGTCCGAGATGTGTTTTGAGTGAAGCCGCGTTTGCCGCGCCCGCAAGCGTCGTCAGAGCCGCTGCGCCGCCGATAAGGCTGCGTCGGGAGAGATACATCTCTTTGGGAGTGATTTCGGATGGCAGGGGACGGGGGTAGCGAAAAAGTGCCATGATCAATTTCCGGACTGTGCAAAACTCTGGCACCTATGATGCGTGAGTTTATTGCAACGCATCACAAGGAGCCAGTTTCCATGTCCAGTCCAAAGATCGGTTTTATCGGTTATGGCGCCATGGCCCAGCGTATGGGGGCCAATCTTCGAAAAGCCGGTTATCCGGTTGTGGCGTTCGCCCCGTCGGGTGGCAAGGATGAAACGGAAATGCTCCCCTCGCCACGCGCGATTGCCGAAGCAGCCGAGATCATCATCTTCTGTGTGCCGAATGATGCGGCTGAAAACGAATCCCTGCATGGTGAGAACGGCGCGCTTGCCGCTCTGACGCCCGGCAAGCTGGTCCTCGACACCTCCACCGTCTCCCCCGATCAAGCCGATGCCTTTGCCCGTCTTGCTGTCGAACATGGGTTTTCCCTTCTGGATGCCCCCATGTCCGGCAGCACGCCTGAAGCCGAGAGCGGCGATCTCGTCATGCTGGTGGGCGGTGATGAGGCGACGATCAAGCGCGCGCAGCCGATTCTGGATGTCATCGGCAAACTGACGATCCATGCCGGTCCTGCTGGTTCGGCTGCACGGCTGAAACTTGTTGTGAACGGCGTGATGGGGGCAACGCTCAATATCATCGCAGAAGGCGTGTCTTACGGGCTTGCCGCAGGACTGGACCGCGATGTCGTATTCGAGACGCTTCAGCAGGTGGCCGTCGTCAGCCCGCATCACAAGCGCAAGCTGAAGATGGGCCAGAACCGGGAGTTCCCGTCGCAGTTCCCCACACGTCTCATGTCCAAGGACATGGGACTTCTGCTGGATGCCGGACGCAAGGTCTGCGCGTTCATGCCCGGCATGGCCGTCGCCGATCAGGCACTAGCTCTTTCAAACCGTCTACATGCAAATGAGGACTACTCGGCCCTGATCGGCGCGATGGAACACAGCGTTGCCAATCTTCCCCATAAATGAGAACGATATGCGGGAGCGGCTGTCTCTGAGGACGGTCACCTCGCCTTATTGTGCCAAGGAGTGACATCATGGCTTTTGAACTTCCCCCCCTGCCCTATGCAGAAAATGCCCTCGCCGGTGCCGGCATGTGCCAGGAAACGCTGGAACTGCACCACGACAAGCACCATCAGGCCTATGTCACGGCCCTGAATGGTTTCGTGGAAAGCAAGCCGGAACTGGCTGGCAAAACGCTTGAAGAGATCATCGCGTTCTCGCACGGCAAGCCCGAGATCGCTCCGGTCTTCAACAATGCAGGCCAGCACTGGAACCACATCCTGTTCTGGAAGAACCTGTCCCCCAAGGGCGGCCAGATCCCGACCGGTCTGGAAAAGAAGATCGCTGAAGACTTCGGCTCTGTCGAAGAGTTCAAAAAGCTCTTCAAGCAGGCTGCCACAACGCAGTTCGGCTCTGGCTGGGCCTGGCTGGTACTGGACAAGTCTGGCAAGCTTGCCGTGACGAAGACGGCAAATGGCTCCAACCCGCTGGCCGAAGGCCAGGGCAAGGCACTGCTGGGCCTCGACGTCTGGGAACACGCCTATTACCTCGATTTCCGCAATCGTCGTCCGGATTACATCACGAACTATCTGGACAAGCTCGCCAACTACGAGTTTGCGGAAGCTGAACTGAAGTCTGCCTGATCCCTCTCGGGTTCATCAGACAAAAAAACGCCCCGTCCGGTTCTCCGGGCGGGGCGTTTTTCGTGAACGGTTTTTTTTGCAACCCTACTCAGGAATCGTTAGCCGGCTTTTCGCGGGACGTGATGTTCGTAATCGTGCTGCGAACGATCTTCACGCGCACGCCCTGTGCGATTTCGACGTCCACTTCATCGCTGTCGTCCCGCGTGGCCTGCACGACGCCAACGATGCCGCCTGCCGTCACGATGCGATCACCACGGCGCAGGGAGCCCTGCTCATCACGCAGCTTGCGAGCGCGCTGCTGCTGGGGGCGGATCAGCAGAAAATAGAACACCACGAAAATGAAAATCATCGGGGCGAACTGAAGAACCTGCGGATTAGACAGCAGGCCACCACCATCGGCGGCCTGGGCGGAAGAAATGAACAGACTGCTCATGGATGTAAGGGTCCAGTCTTGAGTGAAGCTGGCGGGGACCATATCGTCCGGGGGCTGCCCGTCAAGCACGGCGCTGTTGTCTTTTGATTTCAACCTCTCGTTCCGGAACCGTTTCCCATGACCGACCATGCCCTGCTCAGTGTTCTCGAACGTATTGCCGACAGCCTGGAACGGATGAGCCCGCCTCCGCCGAGCGCAGATATCCTTCATAAACACGACGCCTTTCTCTGGCAGGCCGCACTGGGTGTGCTGACGCCAGTGGAGAAAGTTTCTGGCGTTCCTCTGTCGCTGTTGCAGGGTGTGAAGCGGCAGATGGATCAGGTAATGGCCAATACACGGCATTTTGCCGAGGGATTCAGCGCCAATAATGTGATGCTGTGGGGCGCGCGCGGCATGGGGAAGTCCTCGCTCGTGAAAGCCTCCGTTGCGGCCGTGAACGAGGAACAACGGGCGGAGGGGGGCGGAACACTGGCGCTGATCGAGATCCAGCGCGACGAGCTTGCTTCCCTGCCCAAACTGCTGGCCGTTCTGCGGACCACGCAGCGTCGCTGCATCCTGTTCTGCGATGACCTTTCGTTCGAGAGTCAGGACGCGGACTACAAATCCCTCAAATCCGTACTCGATGGCGGGATCGGCGGACGTCCTGAGAACGTCCTGATCTATGCCACGTCAAACCGGCGTCATCTGATGCCGCGGGACATGATCGAGAACGAGACAGGCAGTGCGATCAACCCGTCGGAAGCGATTGAGGAAAAGGTCTCCCTGTCAGACCGGTTCGGTCTGTGGATCGGGCTGTATGGCGCAACGCAGGACGATTACCTGGCGATCGTTGAAGCCTATGCGGCTTATTACAAACTACCGGTTCCACGCGATGAGCTCCGCCGGAAAGCCTTGCAATGGGCCATGGCGCGCGGCAGCCGCTCGGGTCGCGTGGCCTCGCAGTTCATTAGCGATCTGGCTGCGGAGCTAGGTATCACACTCGAACAGGAGGCCTGAATTTTACGATTACTTTTGCTCGCACAAGACTATGATAATCGCAGTACTCGTTCCGCAGCAGTGATTCCAACGCACTGTGAGCCTGGAAATACGCATTGTGAGTGCAGCCCGCGCATGCCTGATGGGACGTCGACGCCCCCTGATCCGGCAGCTTTGCGAGCTTTCTCCTGACGATAAGGGCAAACGACCAAAGCCGCCTGCCTCGTCCACCGGTCAGAATGACGCGCTGATGGTGCCGAAGAACTCCCGAACGGCACCACGCTCCATCGACTGATAGTCGCCGACGGCAGGGTTGTCGTTCTCGCCCATCATGGAGATGTATTTGGTGTTGAACAGGTTATAGACGTTAAAGCTTGCCGTGACGTCCTTGAGAACACTCAGCTTGCCAAAACGATACTGTGCACCCGCATTGGCCAACCAGTATCCACCGATCGAAGTGTCATTCATGAAGCTGTAATAACGGCGGCTGTAGTAATTCGCATCGAAATGGGCGGTCATGCCCTTCCAGCTATAAGCAATAGCAGCCTTGTACATCCAGGCCGGGTAATTGACGATATTCTTGCCAGCCAGAGCGTAGTAGCCGCCGACCGTGTCGACATTCCGGTCGTAAGTGCCCTTGTTGTAGCTCAGGTTGTTGCTGATGCTCAGGCCGTCGATCGGAGTAACCGTGATATCACCATTCGCACCCGTCATGGAGATATGACCGAAATCAATGACCTGCGAGACCGGATTGGTCAGGGAGCCGACAGCTGCCGCCAGGATCGGGTGGATCAGGCTGGCATGATAGACGGTGGCGTTCGCCTGAAGGAACTTCGATGTGTAGCGGTAGCCGCCGAGATAGACCCAAGCCTTGGAGGGCTCTAGGGACTTCTTCTGGGCCTGGAACGTAGCCTGATCCTGCACGGAATAGACCGAGTTCGCGACGCCATAGGCCGAAACCTCATAGGCACGCATGTTCTCGGCCACGTCCACATAGATCTCGTGGTGACGGTTGATGTGCCAGTCCAGATTGACGTGCGGCAGGAAGGCCTGTGAGGCGGTCAGAGAGCCGTTCGGCAGGGCGTCGGCACCCGTCCAGTCAGCATTGTTGTACTGCGCACCGCCAGAAGTCGTCGCCGTCATGGACTTGAACCCGGCATGCAGGGTCAGGCCCTGGGCGAGCTGAATGCTGTCCTGCAGGTGGAACTGCATGACGTTCGTGGTCCACTGGAAGTTGTAACCTTCGAGGAAGGCCGGACCATAAACATCATAAGGCCCAACGGCCTTAAGCGGTGCACCATGCCCCAGAAGCGGCTGCTGATAATTGAACAGCCCTGCCTGCTGGTTGTTATTCTCGTACCAGACACCCCCTTCGAAGGTGTGACGGCCCCATTTGTAACGCAGGCTGGTGTCGAGGCCGTAGCGCTCCTGACGGTTCTGCCAGACTTCTTCGGAAAAGGGCGCACCATTCGGCGAGGGATCGTCCGAATCCGTATAGCTGTAGTAACCCGTCTGGCTGTGACCATAGATCGTGGTGTTCCAGGTCAGATGATCGGTCAGAGCAAGATCGAAATGCAGGCCGCCCATATAGTTGGTTTCGGCTTGACCACCGTCATACATGGCGATGTTAGCGCCATCGATGCCCGGTACGTTCCCATAACCGGCCGGCAGCGCGCTCGTCCCATTGGCAATCCCATAGGCCAGGGCGTAATTCGGATAGAGATGCGGCGTGCGCCAGCCAAGGTTCTTCAGGATACCGATGGATGTATCCGGATAATTCCACTGCGCCAGGCTGGACCAGTTGAAGAAGGCAGACATGCGGCTGCGTTCATTGATCGGCTGGACGAGCTTGGCATCGACCTGCTGCATGAACTGGTCTCCGCTCCCCATCCACATGCCTTCATCGGTGCGGGCATAGGACGTATAGAACTTCGTACCGGTCGAATTTAGCTTTCCGGAGTCCAAGCGGACATAGGTACGATACGAGCCGTAACTGCCGAAAGACTGGCTGACCTTGCCCCCACGTTTGCCCTCGGGGTCCGAAGAGCCAATCTGGATCGTGCCGCCCAGCGTGTTGGTTGAAGGCAGTTCGACCGAACCTGCGCCCTGCGACATGCGCATGGATTGGATATCGTCAGGAATGATGGCCGACGCAAGGCTCATGCCGCTGACGGACTGATACGTCTGGTCGTTCAACGGAACACCATCTACCGTAACGCCCATCTGGTTCATGAAGAAGCCGCGAACGTAAAGATTGGCGCCGAAACTGTCGATTCCGAACGGATCGGTGGAACTGAAGCTCACGCCCGGCGTGCGGTCGAGCATTTTGTAAGCACTGGTCCCCGGAACATACTGGCGCATGATCGCCTTGGAGACGGCCTGCTCGGCATCGCGGCCCGTCAACTGACGGCCGGTAACAGCGACGCTTTCTGTTGCATGGGATTCCAGTGCCTTGCTCTGGCGGCGGGCAGGCACGTTCCAGGTCGGCGTGTTTTTGCCTCCCGCAGTCTGAGCGGTATTCCCGGCATGGCGCGCGACCACATGCGTGCGAGCATGTGCCGTAACCGGCGCCGCATCATCAGCAACCTGAAGAGGCGGATGACCCGCAGCCAGGGCTGACTGACGGACTGCAAACAGTGCGATGGAGGAAAGAAACAGGGATCTGGTTCGCACCGTGGCCGAAACTCCGGAAACTGGGATTTATAAACTTTGGGAAGCGGTCTCCTAAACGTGCCTGCGCCGCCCGCAAAGCGCCAGCATTGCCAGATGATGTTTCAATGACACCAGAAAGATGGTTTTTGTGCCGCATGTTGCGGGAAAGACGCGCTGCGTCGGTGAAGAATGATCTCTTCCTGTGGTGGGGCTTTGCCTGTTAAGTTCATTCTCAACAAGACGACGTCGCGGTTTCATCACGGATCAGGATACTCATGTCGCAGACTATTTCTGCCTCTTCTGCTGCCGCCGAAAGCACATCTCCGAACCCGGATCGGGTCATCGACCCGAATATCGGTGAATATTCTCCCGTAGAAGATGTAATCCGGAAGAGCGGGGATCTTCGACGCGTCCTGTCCAATCCTGACTACTGGTACCCGGTTGCCTGGTCGCGCGAACTTAAGCGCGGCAAGACCATCGGCACGCGTTATGCCGGACAGCCGATCGCACTCATACGCCCCATGGACGGCAGCGTATTCGCATTGGAAGACCGCTGCGCGCACCGGCAGGTTCCGCTTAGCCTCGGCAAGGTCAGTGGTGAAGCGGTCCAGTGCTGCTACCACGGATGGGCCTATGGCCGTTCGGGCCGCTGCATCGACGTGCCTTATCTGGGCAAGGGCAAGCTTCCGAACGGTGTGCGGACCTATCCGTGCCGCGAGGAGGGCGGGCTGATCTTCATCTTCCCGGGCGATCCGGCAAAAGCCGAGAGTACACCGTTTCCGCAGTTGGGCTCGGTAGGCAACCCCGAATACAAGACCCGCCGTTTCGGCGAGACCGTCTCGTGCCATTACAGTTTCATGCATGAGAACCTGATGGATATGAACCATCAGTTCATGCACATGAAGCAGATGGGCCAGATGAAACCCCGCTTCCTGGGCGGGCGGGACGAACCCACACTGGTCGAAGCGCGCTATAGTTTTGCCCGGACCGGCGGCAAGCAGCCCTGGGGCGAGACATTCATTTTCGGCGAGCGCCGCGACGCGAGCGAAAAATACGCCCACAAGGACGTCATGACGATCCGGACGGAATATCCATACCAGACACTACGCATCGCGACGGGTGACGAGCCGCCGGTCATGGATCTGTGGATCGTCTATGTCCCGCAGGATGCGGAGCAGAAGACCTGCCGCGTGTTCGGACTACTCTCGATCCGCCGCCCGAAGGCGAAGCTGGTTCTAGACATTGCCTGGCCGTTTCTGGTTGCATTCACGGAGCGGATCTTCAAGGAAGACCGGGACATCGTGGAGCTGGAACAGGCTGCGTGGAACGAACAGGGCGGCGACCGCAATCAGGAAGTCTTCCCGGTCATCAACATGCTACGCCGGCTTCTGGCCCGCTGTGGCGTTCCGACCGACAAGCCCGCGGACGATCAGGTGTCTTCATCCTGACATGACACCAGAACTCAAGGCAGGGGAACTGGTTCTGCGCTCCCTGCAGCCAGGTGACGCTCCGGCAATCCATCGTCTCATCAATGACTGGAGCGTCGTGCGGATGCTCAGTCGTCTGCCCTTCCCCTATCCCCGCGAACTGGCGGAGCAGTGGATCGACTCCACTCGCCGCGACAGCGCCCAGGGCATCGCACATCACTTCGCCATCACCCGCGACGGAGCCCTGCTGGGCGCAATCGCGCTGGTACTGTCTAATGACCGGCGTTCAGGGTCGCTCGGATACTGGCTGGCCCCGACGGCGTGGGGACAGGGTCTAACCACGCTGGCGGGTCAGCGCGTCGTGGAATGGGGCCTAACGGTTCTGCAACTGGAGAGAATCACGGCCGACGCCGCACAGGACAATGTCGCATCAGCGGCAGTTCTAGGAAAACTCGGCTTTGTGAAGACGGGAACATCCAGCCGACGTTTCGTCTCGCGCGGGCAGGACTGCCCGATCGATCTGTTCGAGCTGCCGCGCTCAACGTTTCTCACAAAGACGCTGGAGCCAGTCGAGGCGCCAGCTCCCCCTCCCGCTGAGGCCATTTCAGTCGTCGCAGAACGGCCAAAACCCCGGACATTGCTGGTCGTGGCGGCTGCCCTGCTTGATGCTCAAGGACGGATCCTTCTTGCCAGGCGTCCGGAAGGGAAGCGTCTTGCGGGACTTTGGGAGTTCCCCGGTGGCAAGGTCGAGCGCGACGAAACACCTGAGCAGGCGCTGATTCGGGAAATGCGCGAGGAACTGGGGCTGGATCTGACGGGGGCCTGTCTGGCGCCCTTCACCTTCGTTAGCGAAAACGCCGGGCCGTTTCATCTGCTGATGCCGCTTTACGTGGTGCGACGCTGGCGGGGTGTTCCCACCCCGCGCGAAGGCCAGACGCTGGAATGGGTCGCGGCCGCCGATCTCGGCCGCTATGCCATGCCCGATCCTGACCTTCCCCTGATCCCGCTTCTGCAGGAACTTCTGGGCTAGGTCAGCCGTTCAGGCGGAACACCTGCTGCGGAACACCCGCGACATCCGTGCGGAAGGTGAACAAGGAGCCGGACTGCGGCTCTTTCGCCAACGTCTCTGCGTCCAGTCCCTTGCGCGCCGTCGTCACGAAAACTGTTTTCAGGTCATCGCCACCGAAAGCGACTTTCGTGACATTCGTGGCGGACATGGGAATCGGCGGCAGTTCCGTACCATCCGGCTTGAAACGCGCCACACGCCCACCACCCCAGGCTCCACACCAGATGGTCCCTTCACTGTCGGTCACGATCCCGTCGGGGTAGCCATGCTCCAGTCGGGCGAAGACACGCTCATTGGCGAGATCGCCATCTGCTTTGATATCGAAGGCGTAGATCGTCTGCTCCGGGCTATCGCAGACATACAGCACCTTGCCGCACGGAGAGACGGCGGGACCGTTGGAGACGGTATAGCCTTCGTCGTGATGGGTGATGTTCAGCCCCTTGCCGTCGTGAACGACGCGATAGATTGAGCCGGAGGGATTTTCCTCACCATCGTCCATCGTACCGAACCAGACGCGCCCCTGCGGATCGACACAGCCGTCATTGAGCCGGTTGCGGGGCTTTTCGGCTTCCACGATCGTATGCTCGGAGAAGCTGCCGTTACGCGGGTCGAAGCGGCGCAGCCCGTCCGGCATCCCGGCCAGGAATGTTCCGTCCGCGACTGGAAGCAGGAACGCCACGCGGTCCGGCGCGGACCATGTCTGATGGGCACCGCTGGCGGGTGTAAAGCGATGGATCTTCGCTTCGGGGATATCCACGAAATACAGGCTTTTTTCACCCTCAATCCAGACAGGCCCCTCCCCAAGCGTCGTTCGCAGATCGAGAATGCATTCGGGCTGGTAAAGCATGATGCTGGTCATGGTTCCTCCTGATGAAAACGAAATTCCAGAGCGGGTTTGTCCTCGACAACGCGAGGGGAGCCGTTACGTTCTGTGCTGAAGACTATCAGGAGCGGACGACAGATGCTTCAAAAAACTGCGTGTTTTCTCGTCATCGGCAACGAGATCCTCTCGGGGCGCACACAAGACGCCAATACCCGGGTTCTGGCCCAGGCGCTCAATGCGCAGGGCATCCGGCTCATGGAAGTACGGGTCATTCCGGACATCGAAGAGCGGATCGTGCGAACGCTCCGCGAATGCAGCGCGGCATTCGATCTCGTTTTCACGTCAGGCGGCATCGGCCCCACGCATGACGACATCACGGCCGAATGCGTCGCAACCGCGATGGGAGCACCGCTGGCCCGGCATGAGGAAAGCTTCCAACTGCTGGAAGCCGCGCTAGGTGCGGACCGGTTCAACGCAGCCCGCCAGCGCATGGCCTATCTGCCGAAGGGCTCCACGCCGATTCTTAACACGGTATCAGTGGCGCCCGGCTTTAGTATCGGCAACGTCCATGTCATGGCCGGCGTACCGTCGATTTTTGCATCAATGGTCGCGTGGCTAGTGCCGCAGCTGGAAAAGGGCGCACCGCTCGTTTCCGCCAGCTGGCACGCCGCAGGCCTGAAGGAAGGCGATTTTGCCGCCGATCTGGCGACGCTGCAGAGAACATTCCCGACGGTCGATCTCGGGTCCTATCCCTACCATCTGACTGATGGCGCAAGCGGCGTGGCACTAGTCGCCAAGGGCTATGAAGCGGGTCTAGTCGAGAAAGCGGCCCTGGCGCTGCATGATCTCATCATGGCGCATGGACGCGAGCCACTGGCCGGTGAAGCGGCGCACAAGCAACCAGCCTGAAAAAACAAAGCCGCTGCAGGGAAGCAGCGGCTTTTGAAGGCTTCCTCAATGCAGAGGGGCGCGGGTCATGGAGAGGAACTTGTCCCGGCGTTTCTGGATCAGTGCCGGTCCGGTGAGACCCTGAAGGGAAACGAGCTCGTCAGCAATCGCATTCCCGACCGCCTTGACAGCTTCTTCCGGAGCACGCTGGGCGCCACCGAGGGGCTCTGGAATGATACGGTCGATTACACCAAGGGATTGAAGGTCCTGTGCCGTCAGCTTGAGGGCTTCCGCTGCAGCCGGAGCCAGCTTCGGATCGCGCCACAGGATGGACGCCGCTGCTTCTGGCGAAATCACGGAATAGATCGAGTGCTCGAGCATCAGGATGCGGTCGCCCGCGCCGATGGCAATGGCACCGCCAGAACCGCCCTCGCCGATCACGGTCACGATCAGCGGCACGGGAGCCTTGAGGCAGACATCGATCGACTTCGCGATAGCCTGAGCCTGTCCGCGCGCTTCGGCATCGATTCCCGGCCACGCGCCGGCGGTGTCGATGAAGCTCAGGACCGGCAGTCCAAAACGTCCGGCCATTTCGATCAGGCGCTGCGCCTTACGATAACCCTCGGGACGGGCCATGCCGAAATTGTGCTTCAGGCGCGTTTCGGTGTCGTGACCACGCTCAGTTCCGACAACAACAACCGGCTCGCCACGAAAACGGGCCAGGCCACCGATCATGGCGTTATCGTCACCGAAGGCGCGGTCACCGGCCAGCGGCGTATAATCCGTGGTCAACAGACGAACGTAGTCCAGCGCCTTGGGGCGCTGGGCGTGACGGGCCACCTGCACTTTTTGCAGCGGCGTCAACTTGGCATAGGTCGAGCGGAGCTGCTTGTCGGCCTTTTCAGACAGACGGGCAATCTCGTCATCGATATTAATGCCGCTGGTGCCGGAGTCCTTGCCCTGGCTGCCCATCTGGCGGAGTTCGTCGATCTTGGTCTCGAGTTCGGCGACCGACTTCTCGAAATCTAGGAATTGGCGCATGGCCAGCCGGATAGCACGCCTGCGCGTCCGGAAACAGTCCCTCCGACATGTGGAATGATCTGTTCAGTCCGCGTCGATCGGGGGCACTGCTTTCTGCGCCAGCGGATGATGCATCGCCACGGCCTGTTGCAGGCGTTCGGACATGACCTGCGTATATATCTGGGTTGTGGCGATATCCGCATGCCCCAGCAGCATCTGAAGCGCCCTCAGATCGGCCCCGTGCGCCAGAAGATGGCTGGCGAAGGAGTGCCTCAGGACGTGGGGGCTGACACGGTCAGGGTCCAGCCCGGCTTTCAGGGCGCAGGCGAGCAGGATCTTGTCGAATCCCTGCCGTGTCAGATGTTTCTGCGGATTGCGTCCGGGAAAAAGCCAAGGACTGCAGAGATCGCGATCGAAATGCACGAGTTGATCCGCCGCCTCCCGCGCACTCTGGGACAAAGGCACCAGTCGTTCGCGCCCGCCTTTCCCACGAACCAGCAGCATAGGTCCACGGACAAGCACGCAGGTTGCCGGCAAAGCCAGCAGTTCGGAAATGCGCAGGCCAGTCGTATAGAGCAACTCCAGCGCCGCGCGGGAGACGATATCCCGGCGCTCATTTTCATGTCCGCGCGTACCGATTTCCAGCAAGAGGCGGATTTCGTCTTCATCCAGCGGCCTGGGAAGAGAGGACGTTATTCGGGGGGCCTGCTGGCGCTCAGTTGGATCGTCCTCGCGTACCGACTCGAGCATCAGAAAACGATAGAACTGGCGCAGGCAGGAGAGACGCCGGGCCGCTGTCCGCGCCGCCAGTCCAGCACGGGAGAGTTCCGCAAGATAGGACCGGACCTCCTCTCCCCGGGCTTCAAAAAGGGAGAGCGGCGCGCAGTGTGTTGCGAAATCGGCAAGGTCAGAGGCGTAGGCCTGACGGGTTTTCAGCGCCGCGCCGCGCTCGGCGGCAAGCATCTCCAGAAAAGCCTCGACATGCCTGTTCTCTACCTGGGCGTCACTGTCGCGCGCCATGAAGAGCGGATCAGTGCGCAGGAAGCGGAGCGACAGGTGCGGGCTGGGCTGGCGATGCCTTGGGAGCCGGCATCGTCGGCAGCGGCGTGGAAGGCGTCAGCTGGGCAACGGGGGCAGCCGCGACGGGAGCAGAAGCCGGAGCCGGCTGAGCTGCAGGCATCGGTCCGGTTGCTGGCACAGGCGGCATAGCGGGGAGCGCAGCCTGCGGAGCGGAGGAAGCTGCGAACGCGCCTCCGGGCAGATCCTTGTGGACCATGGTCTGGGCAGGTGGGGTGGCGGTCATGCCCAGACGCAGAAACGCTCCGCCGGCGCCCAGAACAAGAAGGACAGCAACAGCCCCACCGATCATCGGCAGGCGGAAAAGGGAACGATCAAGATTTGCCATTGGAAAAGGTCTCGAAGTGAAGGCAGGACGTGCTCCTTCTCCTATGATAGGTAGCAGGGCATGTCACGCCTGCCTTTCCCCCTTTCAGCCAAGCCGGAACCCTTTTTCTCACCCGATGGCATACCGTCACGCACGGTTGTGCTCGTTGGAATGATGGGGGCCGGCAAAACCACCATCGGACGGCGCCTTGCCCAAATCTGCGGGCTGCCGTTCGTGGATGCCGATATCGAGATCGAAAGAGCGGCTGGCTGTTCGATTCCCGAAATCTTCGCCCGCCATGGCGAGGCATCGTTCCGGGACGGCGAACGCCGCGTCATCCAGCGACTCCTCGACGGCCCACCCTGCATCCTTGCAACGGGCGGTGGGGCCTGGATGGATGCCCAGACGCGCCATCTGGTCCGCCGTCATGCGGTTTCGGTCTGGCTGCGTGCCCCGGTGCATGTCCTCGTCAAGCGGGTTGCCGGACGTACGGGACGTCCGCTTCTGGCGCAGGGACGCCCGGATGAGGTGCTGGAGCGGCTGGTCGGGCTGCGTTACCCCGTCTACGCCGAGGCGGACATCATTATCGATTGTGGAGATGATACAGTGGAACAGGGCGTGCAGCGCGTACGGGAAGTCCTGGAAGAATATCGTAGGCCAGAGACAGTTCACGTGTCGCTCAGCCATCATAATTATGATGTGCTGATTGGACCGGATCTCATTTCTCAGGCAGGCGCCCGGCTGGCCGCGCACCTGCCCCAAAAGCGCGTCGTCGTTATTACAGATGCAACCGTGGCTGAACTGCATCTGCCGCGACTTCTGGCATCGTTCGAGGACACCGGCATCCGCGCGGATGTGATTTCGGTTTCAGGCGGCGAGGAAAGCAAGTCCCTCGCCTGCTACGGCGATGTCATGAACCAGCTTCTATCCACAGGCATCGAGCGCAAGACAACCATTGTCGCCCTAGGTGGTGGCGTCGTGGGCGATCTGGCCGGCTTTGTCGCAGCGACAGCCCTGCGTGGACTGCCCTTCGTACAGATCCCGACCACACTTCTTTCGCAAGTGGACAGCAGCGTCGGCGGCAAAACAGGCATCAATGCCGCGGCAGGCAAGAACCTGATCGGGGCGTTCCATCAGCCCATCGCAGTTCTCGCCGACAGCTCCGCGCTGGCGACCCTGCCCCGTCGCCAGCGGATTGCAGGATATGCCGAAATCGTCAAATCCGGCCTCATTGCCGATCCGGAGCTGTTCGCCTGGTGCGAAGCACATGGACACGCAGTGCTGGACGGCGATCCTGCGGCTCTAGCAGAGGCTGTGCGTCGGGCCTGCGCCTTCAAGGCAGCGGTCGTGGTGGCAGATGAAAAAGAACAAGCTTCTGTCGGCGGCCGGGCGCTGCTCAATCTGGGACATACGTTCGGGCACGCTTTGGAAGCAGAACTGGGATATGACGGACGCCTGCTCCACGGCGAAGGGGTCTCGATCGGGATTCATCTGGCCATGACCCTATCTGTGGAACTTGGTTACGCGCCAGTCGAAGACCTGCACCGACTGGACTGTCATCTGCGCAGTCTCGACATGCCGGTGAGTTTTGACTGGTTCCGGGAGTCGTTCTCCGCCGATACGCTTCTGCGCCACATGACTCGGGACAAAAAAATGCAGGATGGGAAGGTTGCCTTCGTTCTGCTGCGCGGGATCGGGAAGGCCTTCACAACCCGTGATATTTCTTCAGAAATAGTGCGTAATCTACTCATCCGCGAAGGCTGCCGCCCGTGAGGAATCTTAAAATTCCGTCACATGGCAGCTAAATAACTGTTTTACTTCCATTTTTGCATAGCTGATTTCTACTCCAGCCTCTGGCTTCTGCTGGAACCATGAGCTAAGGCAACATAGACGCGAGGCGTAGATCGTGAAGCGGGCGAAATGGAATGTGGCTTTTATGTCACTCCCCTACCCCGAGTAGAGCCTGAAGACCCTGACTGGCTTTGTCGCAGGGAACTCTGCGCTCTATATGCGCTTATGCATCGCGCTGGGTCCGTTGGCGAAAGCATTTTCCAACGGCTCGAACGTTAGTCACTAAGAGGACGAAAACATGCGTCTCCGCACGGCACTCCTTGCCATGACGTCGATGGTCGCCGCACCGTCGCTTGCCATGGCCAGCACGATCACCGGCCCCTATGTCAACATTGGCGGTGGTTACAACCTGGTTCAGCAGCAGCACGGCTCCTTCTCGCCGACAACGCAGGCTGACGGCACGAGCAGCAACGCTGCTTCGAGCTCCCGCTACCGCCACCACGACGGCTTCACCGGTTTCGGTTCATTCGGCTGGGGCTTCGGTAACGGCCTGCGCGTTGAAGTCGAGGGTCTGTACAACTACTCTCAGATCAACCACCGTCGCCCGACGGCTGTTAACGGCATGACCCACGGGTCCGACCAGGCTTATGGCGGCCTCGTCAACGTGCTGTATGACATCGATCTCGCCAACTTCGGCCTGAACGTCCCCGTCACGCCGTTCGTCGGTGTCGGCGCTGGCTATCTGTGGCAGCACTACAACCCGACCACGACCAACTACGTGAACGGCGCTGTTGACCGCATGGGCGGCACGCAGGGCAGCTTCGCGTACCAGGGCATCGTCGGTGCAGCCTACGACATCCCGAACGTTCCGGGTCTGGCCATCACGACGGAATACCGCTTCATCGGTCAGGACTTTGTCAACGGTCCGTATCATTCCACGGCCTACAACGCTTCCGGCGTGCACAAGGGCAACGTGAACTTCGACCAGCGCTTCTCGCACCAGTTCATCCTGGGCCTGCGCTATGCCTTCGACACGGCTCCGCCGCCGCCGCCGCCGGCTCCGGTTGTTGTTCCGCCGGCTCCGACCCCGGCCCGCACGTATCTCGTGTTCTTCGACTGGGACAAGTCTGACCTGACGGGCCGCGCCCGTGAGATCGTCGCCCAGGCAGCCCAGGCTTCCACGCACGTCCAGACGACGCGCATCGAAGTCAACGGCTACACGGATAACTCTGCTGCTCACCCGGGTCCCCGCGGCGAGAAGTACAACCTGGGTCTGTCCAACCGTCGCGCTTCCAGCGTGAAGGCTGAGCTGATCCGTGACGGTGTGCCGGCTGCTGCCATCGACATCCACGGCTACGGCGAGTCCAAGCCGCTGGTTCCGACCGGCCCGAACACCCGCGAGCCGCAGAACCGTCGCGTCGAGATCATCCTGAAGTAATTCAGACATGATCTGACGCCGGGGTCTTCGACTTCGGTTTTGAGAAAGGCGTCCTTCGGGGCGCCTTTTTCTTTAGGTAGCCACCATACCGGAAACGAAACTCTCCTTGCAGCTGACTTTCCCTACAGGCTAGAGCGGGCGCACCCCGAGCCCCCGGAGACATGCTCCTTGTCACTCAGCCGCATTTTCTATCCACGCACCCGGTCGGAAATCATCGATCAGTTCCTGCGTTTCGGGGCGGTGGGCGGTCTAGGGTTTCTGGTGGACTGGGGAACGGTATCGCTGCTCCGCTCACCTCTGGGGCTGACCGCGGCAACCCTGACCGCATATTTCGTTGCGGCGACCGAGAACTGGCTCCTCAACCGGTTCTGGACTTTCCGCCTCTCGGCAGCCTCGAACCAGCACATGGCCCTGCAGTGGCTGCGATTCCTGCTAGCCAATTCGGTCGGCTTTCTCCTCAATCGCGGCATGGTCTTCCTGCTGTACGCAACGGTTCCGCTGACCGTTCGTCATCCAGTGATTGCACTTGCTGCAGGTGCTCTGTGCGGCATGATCGCCAATTTCAATCTTTCGCGACACCTCGTCTTCCGGGCGCAGGCTGACGGCACAATGCCGGCAGCTAACTCCAACCTATCTGTTTTCCCAGACAACAGCACCGGACCACATAACCGCAATGACTGAGGGCCGCATTTCCAAGGCGGCCACAATAGTCTAAGGACAGACAGATTATTTCCCTGTCTTCCCGGAACTGACGCTCCCTCATCATGACCAGCACCAACGATATCAGATCGGCCTTTCTCGAATACTTTGGTTCGCAGGGCCACCGCATCGTTCCTTCAGCATCCCTGGTGCCGCAGAACGACCCGACACTGCTGTTCACCAATGCTGGCATGGTGCCGTTCAAGAACGTTTTCACCGGTCAGGAAACACGCCCCTACTCCCGCGCCACCACGGCACAGAAGGTCGTACGCGCAGGAGGCAAGCATAACGATCTCGACAATGTCGGGTACACGGCGCGCCATCACACCTTCTTCGAAATGATGGGCAATTTCAGTTTCGGGGATTACTTCAAACCTGAAGCCATCGAATTCGCCTGGACGCTGCTAACGCGCGATTTCGGCCTTCCGAAAGACAAGTTACTCGCTACGGTCTATGCGGAAGACGAGGACGCAGCCGATCTCTGGAAGAAGATCGCCGGCCTGTCCGACGACCGGATCATCCGCATCGGCACCTCGGATAATTTCTGGCGCATGGGTGATACGGGCCCGTGTGGTCCGTGCTCCGAGATCTTCTATGATCACGGCGACAGCGTGTTCGGCGGCCCCCCGGGCAGCCCGGACGAAGACGGGGACCGCTTCGTCGAGATCTGGAACCTCGTGTTCATGCAGTTCCTCGACCAGCCGGATGGCTCGCGCGATGCCCTACCCCGTCCGTCGATCGACACAGGTATGGGACTGGAGCGTTTTGCCGCGATCATGCAGGGCAAGCGCGACAACTACGATACCGACACGATGCGCGCGCTGATCGAGGCCTCAGCCGAAATAATGCATCAGGACGCCGATGGCCCATTCAAGGCCAGCCATCGCGTTGTGGCCGACCATCTGCGCTCCACTGCATTTCTGATCGCCGATGGCGTGCTGCCGTCCAAGGAAGGCCGCGGCTATGTGCTACGTCGCATCATGCGTCGCGCCATGCGCCATCTGCACATCATGGGTGCGAAGGAGCCGGTGTTCTATCGACTGCTGCCGGCATTGATCCAACAGATGGGCGCGGCCTATCCGGAACTCGTCCAGCATCAGGCCCTGATTGCACAGACGCTGAAGGGCGAAGAAGAACGTTTCACTGCCCTTCTGGAACGCGGCCTGACGCTGCTCTCCGACGAACTTGACCGTCTGGGCGACAAGGAAGCTCTTCCGGGTGACGTAGCGTTCAAGCTCTATGACACGTTTGGTTTCCCGCTGGATCTGACGCAGGATGCGCTGCGTGAAAAGGGCCGCACAGTGGATGAGGCCGGTTTCGACACGGCCATGACCGAGCAGCGCAAGCGTGCGCGTGCGGCCTGGGTCGGGTCGGGGGATGCCGCGGCTGAAACGGTGTGGTTCGACGCACGGGACAAGCATGGGCCGAGCGAGTTCCTCGGTTATGTGTCTGAAAAGGCCGATGCGGAAGTTCAAGGAATCTTCCGGGGCAATGACGAACTTGCCGAGGCACCTTCTGGTGACGATACTGTTGCGATCCTGCTGAACCAGACCCCGTTCTATGGTGAAAGCGGCGGTCAGGTTGGCGATCATGGAACACTGACGGCTCCGGGCCTACGCGTCGAGATCACCGATACACAGAAGCGCAATGGCGATCTGATCGTGCATTACGGCAAGGTTGTCGAAGGGACGCTGAAGCCAGGCATGGCTGTGCATGCCGAAATTGATCACGCGCGCCGCACGGCGGTGCGTGGCCATCACTCCGCAACCCATCTGCTGCATGAGGCCCTGCGTCGGCAGATCGGCACGCATGTCACGCAGAAGGGTAGTCTCAATGCGCCGGAGCGTCTGCGCTTCGATATCAGTCAGCCGCGTCCACTGACGGATGAGGAGCTGGCTGCGGTCGAGGCAGAGGTCAATACCCGCATCCGCGAGAATGCCCCGGTCGAAACGCGCCTGATGACACAGGAAGAAGCCGTGGCAGAAGGCGCAATGGCTCTGTTCGGCGAGAAGTACGGTGATGAAGTCCGCGTGGTCTCGATGGGCAAGGGTGACGATGATCGCACGGCCTATTCCATCGAGCTTTGCGGCGGCACGCATGTGAACCGTGTCGGCGAGATAGGGCCGTTCCGGATCGTGTCGGAAAGTGGCGTCTCAGCAGGCGTGCGCCGGATCGAGGCTGTCTGTGGTCTCGCTGCTGAAGCACTGGCACTGGAGACCGAGAGCCGTCTGAAGCAAATTGCGGACCTGCTCAAGGTTCCGGTCGCTGATGCTACCTCCCGCGTTGCTGCGCTTCTGGAAGAGCGTAAGTCCCTGACGGCGCAGGTCTCGGATCTTCAGCGCAAGCTCGCGACCGGCGAAGGCACCAGTGCCACGGAGAGCATCAACGGTATCACGCTTTCTGCACGCGATCTGGGCGATGTCAGCCCTAAGGAACTTAAGGGCCTTGCGGAGAGCATCTCCAAGCAGATCGGTTCGGGTGTCGTGGCGCTGATGTCCAGTGCCGATGGCCGTGGCAGCATCGTGATCGCCGTGACCAAGGACCTGACGGACCGTCTGGATGCGGTCAAGCTGGTGCGCGAGGCTTCGGCGCTGATGGGTGGCAAAGGCGGCGGTGGCCGGCCGGACATGGCTCAGGCCGGTGGTCCGGATGCGGACTCGGAGGCGGTGTTTGCAATGCTGCACAAGGCACTGGAATCCGCATAAGAAAACACGTCATGGTATGTCAGGCCGGTTACAAAGCATGGGGGGACCGAAATCATGCTTTACCTGCCCTGACAAAGCCTTCTAATTGCCCGGTAGTTCAAGATGAAGGAGAACACCATGGCCTGTGGTCGTGATACTCTGGCGAAACTGCTGGGCGGCGTCCGTCAATTCGAAACGGACGTCTATCCGGAAAATGCGGAACTGTTTGAAAGCCTGGCCTCCAGCCAGTCTCCATCTACCCTGTTCATTACCTGCGCCGACAGCAGGATCAGCCCCAGTCTCATTACCCAGACGGAGCCTGGCGAACTCTTCATCGTGCGCAATGTCGGCAATATCGTGCCGGCCTATGGCGAGATGCTGGGTGGAGTGTCGTCCGCCATTGAATACGCGGTTGGCGCGCTCAAGGTGAAGAACGTCATCATCTGCGGTCACTCCAACTGTGGCGCCATGGGCGCGCTAATGGATCTGAACTCGCCGAAGCTGGACAGCCTGCCGACGGTCAAGAGCTGGATGCGCCACGGCGAAGCTGCACGCGCTGCTTTGGGCGATCTGAAGGCCGAGGATGCTGGGCCGGAAGACATCCGCTCCCTCGCAGAATACAACGTGCTGCTCCAGCTCGTGCATCTGCGCACACATCCCACGGTCGTCCGGGCGCTGGCACAGGGTGCCCTTAAGCTTCAGGGCTGGTTCTACGACATCCCCAAGGGCGAGATCCTCATTCTCGACGAAGGCACGCGCAAGACGCGCACCGTCGAGAACGTGCTTGAGGAAATCCGCGCGGCCGAAGGACAGACAGCCTGAAGCACACTGCGGCTTCCATGCTGGCCAGTCTTTTTCTGGCCGGCAGCCTGAAGCCTGCTTCAGCTCACACCCTCAAACTCTCAACCTGGAATATGGATTGGCTGACGCTGCGCCTGTCCGGAGATCCGGCCCTGCCGGAAGATGTTCCAGGGGGCGAGCACCGCGATTTCGCAAAACTTGCGGCTTATGCCCGGCATCTGGACTCGGATGTCGTAGCTTTTGAAGAAACAGACGGCCCCGTCGCCGCATCCCGTGTTTTCAGTCCTACAACCTATCAGATCATTCTGACGCCCGATTCTGTAGTGCAGCGGGTTGGCGTGGCCGTACGTCAAGATCTGCACGTGACGGTCAACGATGAACTCTCAGCTCTGAACGTCGCAAAGCCGGACGCGCCGCACCAGTTGCGGGGTGGGCTGGATGTGACCATCAGCGACGGTCATGCGAGCCTGCGTCTTCTGGTAGTCCATCTCAAGACCGGATGCTGGGACCAGCCACTGAACCAGCGCCAGCATTCCTGCCCGATCCTGTACCAACAATTCCGCATCATCCAGGACTGGATGCTGGAACGGCACGATGAGGGCGAAGCCTATGCGGTTCTGGGTGACTTCAACCGCCGTCTGACCCTGCATGATCCGCTGATGCAGCAGATCGAGGCCGAAACGCCCGTTACGCTCGCGACGGCGGGCAAGGCCAGCCCGTGCTGGGGCGGGGAATATTTCATCGATCATATCCTGCTGGGAAATGCAGCGCAGGACTGGCTCGTGCCCGACAGCCTGCGGGTCATGACCTACAGGAACGATACGGTGCCTGCCGGACTGTCAGATCACTGTCCGGTTTCAGTCCGGCTTGAAATGCCCTGAGGGCACGTTGCGGGGCCGGATATTCCAGTCCATGAAAGAAGCCCTTTCCGCTTTCTCGTCCGGAGCGCCAGATGCCCCCCTCCCCGTCAGAATGGCCTGTGACGCTTCTGGAACCCGACGTCGTCGTACGGGTCGGACGCTCCATGCCAGTGCTGTCTCCGGAAACCGAAGCCTGCGTGGCATCGCACTGGGAGGCTGCCCTTGCGAAGCATCCCAGCCTGTATAACGGCCGCGTTTTCTGTGCGGATGTAATCGAGCCTGACGTCATCAGCGGTCACTGGTCCGAATACCGCCGGGTTCTCGCCCAGATGCGCGAGCCAGATCTTTATGGCCCGCAAATGCTACGCCCGCTGGCGGTTGTAGGACTGCTACGGACCCTCGACGGGATCGTGATCGGTCAGCGGTCGGAACACTCCATCTATCTTCCCAGCTACTGGCAGGGCGCTCCGGCAGGCAATGTGGAAAGCCGCGAGGGCGAGGCGGAGATCGATCTGGCGGCCCAGCTTCTCGCGGAATGTCACGAGGAACTGGGTCTGACGGAAGCCGACTGTCAGGTCGGGGGCTGCCTTCTAGCCTGCGAGCATCCCCGGACGCATATCGTGGATATCGGAATGGACCTTACCACTACACTGGATTTCGAATCCCTGAAGGGGCGTTGCCGCCGTCTTGGCAATGCGGAATATCAGGCGCTGAAACTGGTTCAGCCTGATACGGAACTGCCCGAACGGCTCGTCCCCACCCTGTCTGCCATGCTGGAGCAAACCCGATGACCTACCGCATTCTCGATGCTTCAGCCTTGCGGGATTGGCTGGCCCAGCGACATGACCTCTCAGAGCGTCTGGGCGGCGCGGCTGCCGACTGGGACATTCGCGAAGTCAGTGACGGCAATCTCAATACGGTATTCCTGGTGAATGGCTCGACGGGAGCATTGTGCTGCAAGCAGGCGCTCCCCCATGTGCGCGTGGCGCCGGACTGGCCGATGCCTCTGGAACGCGCCCTGTATGAGTCGCGCTACATGCAGGCCGTCGCCCCTGCCGTTACGGGGCTGATGCCCGAGCTTTTCGCTTATGCTCCGGACCTGTTCCTGCTCGTCATGGAATGCCTGACGGAGCATGAAGTGCTGCGTTCGGCCCTGATCGCGGATCAGGCCACTCCGGGATTTTCCACCGTAATCGGGTCGTATGTCGCCCGCACCGTCCAGGCGACGGGCTGGGTCAGCCAGCCCTTTGAAACCGGCGCGCATCTGCTGGAACAGTTTTCCGGCAATACCGCCCTCACCCGCATTACGGTCGATCTGATCCTGACGGACCCGTATCGTGTCTGCGACCGCAATCCGGAACCGGAAGAAGGCCTGCGAGCGGATGTAAAGGCACTTCAAACCGATCAGATCCTGCATCAGGCCGTCGGACGGCTTCAGGACCGCTTCCTGACAGCCCGACAGGCCCTGTTACACGGCGACCTGCATACAGGCTCCATCATGCTGGATGGCGCGGATGTGCGGGTCATTGACGGTGAATTCGCAACGATGGGCCCCATCGGCTTTGACTGCGGGCTTTATCTGGGCAATCTGGCGCTGCACCTCTGCGCAGCGCCGCACAAGGCGGACGCAATCCGGACAGAGATGCTGGCCTTCTGGCAGAAATTTTCTGAAGAACTGCGAACCGGCCTTCGGACAGGCTGCGGAGATATGTGGGCGCTGTCCCGGCCCGATACCCGACCAGCCCTCATCGAAACCCTCCTGAGCGAAATCCTGCGCGATACGGCCGGGTTCTGCGGACTGGAAATGATCCGCCGGACCGTCGGGTTCGCTCAGGTGGCGGATTATGGTCTCTGCACCACGGAACAGAAGCGTCTGCTCGCACGGCAGAAGGCGCTTCAGATCGGCCGGACGCTGATTGTTGAAGGCGCATCGCTCCGGTCCTTCGACAGCGTTCTTTCCCTGATGGGACTGTAAGAAAAAACCCCGCTCCTTACAGAGCGGGGTTTTTGCGTTTCAGACCGAGGCCATACCGATCTGCTTGATGTCATGAAACTCCAGATCGGGGTTCATTTCGATGGTCCGGCGCATCATGAAAGACGAGGTTGCGAGGAAAACCGGATCTCCATCCAGATCGTCGGCCATGGCGGATCGGTTCAGATCCTGAAACGCCTCGATCTTGGCGCGGTCGCCGGTGATCCAGCGAGCCAGGGAATAGGGCGTGCTCTCAAAGCCGATAGCCACGCCGTACTCGCCCTGAAGCCGGGACTGAAGCACGTCGAGCTGAAGCGTTCCGACCACACCCACAATCGGCGACAGACCGTCCTGCGGGCGGAAGAGCTGGACGACGCCCTCCTCGGCCAGTTCCACAAGAGCCTGACGGAGCTTCTTGGCCTTCATCGCATCATCAAGACGAACACGACGCAGGATTTCGGGGGCGAAATGCGGCACGCCGGTGAAACGCAAGTCTTCGCTCTCACTCAGCGTGTCGCCGATCCGCAAGGTTCCGTGGTTCGGGATACCAACGACATCGCCGCCAAACGCTTCTTCAGCAAGCTGGCGGTCACGAGCAAAGAAAAACTGTGGCGTGTGCAGAGCGAACTGCTTGCCAGTGCGGACATGCTTGAGGCGCATCCCGCGAGTCAGACGGCCGGAGCACACGCGGGCAAACGCCATGCGGTCACGGTGATTGGGGTCCATGTTGGCCTGGATCTTGAAGACCAGGGCCGTGACCTGATCTTCGCTGGCCTTCACTTCCCGGGTCTCGGTCTGCTGGGCACGCGGGGCCGGACCATAGGCGACAAGCGCATCAAGCAGATCCGTGACGCCAATTTCCTTCATGGCCGAGCCGAAGAACACCGGGGACAGATGACCGGCATCAAAGGATTCACGGTCAAATTCCGGCAGGGCGGCTTCAGCGAGCTCAACTTCCTCGCGCATCTGGATGATGCGAGGATCGTCTTCTCCGACGGCCTCCTTGGTGTGCACTTCCTTCGTGCGCAGATCGTAGGTGCCGATGAACTTTGCGGCACGCCCGATCGGCCAGGTCGCCGGGGACGTATCAAGAGCCAGCGTGCTGGCGATCTCGTCGAGCAGCGCGAAGCAATCCTGTGCTTCACGGTCCATCTTGTTGATGAATGTGACGATGGGAATGTCGCGCAGGCGGCAGATCTCAAACAGCTTGCGGGTCCGGTCCTCGATGCCCTTTGCAGCGTCAATAACCATGACCGCGCAGTCCACCGCCGTCAGGGTCCGGTAGGTATCTTCGGAGAAGTCTTCATGACCTGGCGTATCGAGCAGGTTGAAGACGCAGTCGCCATATTCGAAGGTCATGACCGAAGTCACAACGGAAATACCACGGTCACGCTCGATGCCCATCCAGTCGGACTTGGTCCGGCGACGCTCGCCCTTGGCGCGGACATTGCCTGCCATCTGGATAGCACCACCGGCACGCAAGATACGCTCAGTCAGGGTCGTCTTACCGGCATCAGGATGGGAGATGATGGCAAAGGTGCGCCGACGGGCGATCTCGCGGCTGATTTCCGCGCTAGGGACTTCGGACATGGGAACTCCGATGGAAACGGGACGCCCGGAATTACGCCAAAACGCCGCAAACCGGCACTGGCCGCGCATCCGGGCGGTGGGCCTGAAAACAGGAAACGCCGGACGGGAGACCCGCCCGGCGTTTCCGGTCGCTTTCTGATCCGGGCCGGTGGCCCAGGATCGGATTAGCGGGAGTAGAACTCGACGACCAGGTTCGGTTCCATCTGCACCGGGTACGGCACGTCGGAGAGAACCGGGGTACGCAGGAACGTGCCCTTCATCTGGCGATGATCGACTTCGACGTATTCCGGCGTGTCGCGCTCACCCGTCTGCACAGCGTCAAGCACGATGGCGAGCTGCTTGGAGGAGTCACGAACCTCGATGACGTCGCCTTCCTTCACGAGGTAGGACGGGATGTTCACCTTCTTGCCGTTAACCGTGACGTGGCCGTGGCTAACGAACTGACGCGAAGCGAACGGCGTGATCGCGAACTTCAGACGGTACACAACGGCGTCCAGACGACGCTCGAGCAGACCGATCAGGTTCTCGGACGTATCGCCCTTGCGACGGACGGCTTCGTCATAATACTTACGGAACTGTTTCTCGCTAATGTTGCCGTAGTAGCCCTTGAGCTTCTGCTTGGCCATCAGCTGAATGGAGAAGTCGGACGGCTTCTGCTTGCGGCGCTGACCGTGCTGGCCTGGGCCGTATTCGCGACGGTTGACCGGGGACTTGGCACGGCCCCACAGGTTAACGCCGAGGCGGCGGTTAATCTTGTACTTGCTCTCAAGACGCTTTGACATGGGTTAACCCCTGTACTCATCTGAACCGCCCCATGCTGCATGGCAGTCCGTTTTGTTGTGCCGGTAGGCCCTTCCCCGGATTGGAAAGGACGGGCGCGCACCCAGATGCCGGGCCGGCGAGATGCAGAATCCCGCACTAATGGTCCGGCCGGTACGTCCACGTTTCCGGCTGTGCCGTCGCGCCTACAGGAGTCCCCGGCTGGGGTCAATCAAAACCTTCTTGCGAGCTCTGTGATTTTCTTGCAGTGGGGGTTCGGAAAATACGCAACCACTTTATGTCAGGCTGCGCTAACGGTCCGGAACTCCCCATGCGTTTCTGAAGCAACGCGCCTTAGGGGAGCAACACGCTTTTTCGAGTTTCCTGTATGAAAATCTATCGCTTCAATCCCAAGGCCGGCCGTGTCGGCGAAGGCTCCCTTGAAGGACTGGTTCAGTCCCTTGACGCGCCACTGCCCCCCAAGCCCGGGGAGAGCGTCATTAAGCGTGCCTTCAAGAGATTTGGCCTCGCCCAGATGCACATGTCCCATCTGGTGATCGATGACCGTACCATCTATCTGCGTGGCAAGGCGGAAAGCGCCAAGGAACGCGACCAGATGATCCTGGCGGCTGGCAACGTCGCAGGCGTGTCCGCAGTCGAGGCCGAGATTGCCGTACCGCCCGGAACGCCCGATCCCGAGTTTCTGGAGATCAAGACCAGTAAGACGCTGGACGAGGTTGCCGACAAGCTGCCCCAAGATGTCACGGGTGATGAGCTCCTTGATGCAAATCAACCGCTTGTCACATCCAAGGATGACATTTATCCGGGTCAGACCATCCGCCTGCCAACCGAGAACTGATCTGTCCGCAACGGCTCCTCCCTCTCGGGGAGCCGTTACTGCTTCTCATTATCCGGCAATGACAGCACAGTCCTGACCTCCATTCCCGGGCTTACTTCTTATGGACTCCATCGAACCTCTCGACGTCGAACGGGTGCGCCCACCCCACGGTGTCGAACCGGCCATGCTGTCCCTCATGCTGGCGACATTCACCATCGGCACCGGCGAATTCGCCATGATGGGTCTGCTGCCGGAATTTTCCCACTCCCTGAACATCACCATTTCGCAGGCAAGCTGGGCCATTTCGGCCTATGCCATGGGCGTCGTCATCGGAGCACCGCTGATTGCGATCCTAGGCGCACGGCTGCCACGCCGCACGCTCTTGCTCTGCCTGTTATGCCTGTTCATCGTGGGCAATATTGGCAGCATCCTGATGCCCAGCTTTGCAGGCATCGAACTTATGCGCTTCATCACGGGCCTGCCTCACGGGGCTTTCTTTGGCGTTTCGGCCCTGATCGGCGCGTCGATGGTCGAGCGCGCCCGACGCGGACGAGCGGTCGGACGGGTGCTGTCGGGCATTATGATTTCAACCGTTATTGGTTCTCCGCTTTCGACCTATGCCGCCAATCACGTGGGATGGCGTGAGGCCTACGGCACGATCGCGGCGCTGGGCGCTCTTTGCTTTGCGGGGATATGGTTCTTCGCACCGCGCGACAGGCCTCATCCGAGTGCAACCGCACTCACCGAACTCGGCGCGTTCAAACGCCCGCAGGTTCTGCTAACACTGCTGACCAGCGCAGTTGGGTTCGGCGGCCTGTTCGGGATCTACACCTTTCTGACGACCGGATTGACGGAAGTGACGCAGCTTCCAGGCTGGCTTGTCGCGGTCTATCAGGTGGTATGGGGTCTAGGTATGGTTGCGGGCAATGCGCTCGGCGGCACCATGGCGGATCGCAGCATTGACCGGACGGTAATCGTCTCGCTGACGGCAAGCATTGTTTTCATGCTGGGGTTCTGGCTGCTACTGCCGTCACCCTACGCCATGCTACCGATCACGTTTCTTGTTCCGGCCGGGATCATTATGCTCTCCCCCGCCCTTCAGACGCGCCTGATGGAAGTTGCCGGAGACGCACAGACCCTCGCCGCCTCACTCAACCATTCGGCGTTCAATCTCGCCAACGCCTTCGGAGCATGGCTGGGGGCGGTGCTGGTCAGTTCAGGGCTGGGGCTGGGGTCCGTTGGCTGGGGCGGAGCGCTGTTCTCGTCGTTGGGACTGGTGATCTACGGGCTTACGATATGGCAGGCGCGGGCTTCCGCATCACGCGAAGCAGCCTGATCCCGAAAGCCACGCAGGTCGTGGCCAACGCCAGCGCCATGCCGATCCACAGGCCTTCCACACCGACATGCTGGTGGAAGGCCAGCCATCCCCCGAAAACCAAACCAATCAGACCGTAACTCGCTACTGCAATTAGCATGGGCGTAATGGCATCGCCGCAGCCACGTAGGGCGCCACTGAACACGCATTGCAGCCCATCCACGATCTGATACAGCCCAGCGGTCCGGAGCAGGATGACAACAAGCGCCGTGGTCTCGGGATCGGGCGCACGATTCGAAAAATAGAGCGGCAGGATTTTTTCCGGCCAGATCAGCAGCAGCGAGGATGTGGCGAGGCTCCACATCAGGACGATTCCCGTACCAGTCAGGGCTGCACGACGGCTCTGCTCCATGCGGCCCGCACCACGCCAGTAAGCTACGCGGACATTGGTCGCCTGACCGACTGCCAGACACACCATAAACAACAACGAACTGACATTCAGCGCCACCTGATGAGCGGCCAGACTATGTGTCCCAAGTTCACCAGCACGCAGGCTGGTAATCTGGAACATCAGGATCTCGGCCGCCGCTCCCATCATCATCGGCCCGCCGAGCTTCAGCAGCTCCTTTACGACAGACCACTGCACGGCGGCCGGCTTCAGCACCGCCCGAACGCGCGGATGGGTCAGGCACAGTCCGAAAAGCGCGAAACTGACGACCCAGCCAGTCAACGTCGTGGCGGTTGCGGAACCATAAAGCCCCATGGCTGGCAGCCCGGCCCAACCATGAATGAGAGCCGCATTGGTCAGACCATTACAGACTGCCATGGCGGGCATGATCCAGAGCAGCAGTGTTTCCGCTCCGAGCGCTGGCAGCGCGACACGCAGGACGCCGATGACTGCCAGATCGGGCAGCAGAGACAAAAGCAGGATGTCGATGAAACGGCTGCCATGCGTGACAACTTCGGCAGGCTCGCCAATCGCACCAAAGATCGTCTTTGAGAAAGCCAGCAACAGCGCGCAGGGAATAAAGACCGCAATAGCCAGCATCAACGTCGCACTCATGACGCTGCGACCATCATGGGATGTCCGGCCATGTTCTTCCGCCCCCCGGCCATGTGACAGAAGCACTCCTGCCCCGCCGAGCATGGCCTGAAAGGTCACCATCGTCGTGAAGAAGAACGTGCTCGACAGGCCACCGATCGCGACCTCTGTCACTCCGAGGCCACCGAGCAGGATCGTATCCGTGACACCCATAGCCATTTCGGAAAGCTGCGACAGGGCCAGAGGCAAAGCAACGCGCAGCAGGGCCAGCGCGTGACTGCGCGGAGTTATCGGATCGGTCGGCGGACTGGAAAGGGCACTGCTCATACGCCCCCTATTACAGGGGCCCAACCTTCCGACAAGAGTAACAAAGCCTGTTGCACCTGAACCAAGGCTGGCGCATTGATCGGCGTATGGCCGATCCTGCTGCACACGTGCTCCGCCTGCACGATACCCATCTTCGCGAAAAGCGACCGTTCACGCCCCTCAACCCTGAGAATGTGCGCGTCTATTTCTGCGGACCGACCGTCTATGACCGCGCGCATCTGGGCAACCTGCGCGCCATGATGTGCGCGGATATCCTCATCCGCCTGCTGCGGACGCTGTATCCGCGCGTCACTTACGTCCGCAACGTCACCGACGTGGACGACAAGATCAACGCGCGCGCGAAGGAAAACGGGGAGGACATTTCCGCCCTGACTGAACGGACGACGCAGGCCTTTCATGAAGATCTCGCGTCACTCTTCATTCTGCCGCCCGATATCGAGCCCCGCGCCACTCATCATATCGACGATATGCTGGAGATGATCGCGCAGCTGATCGAAGCCGGACATGCTTATGAAGCCGAAGGGCATGTGCTGTTTGCGGTGCGCAGTTTCCCGTCCTATGGCGCGCTGTCCGGACGCTCGCTCGATGACATGATCGCGGGGGCGCGTGTTGAGGTCGCGCCCTACAAACGCGATCCTGGCGATTTCGTGCTGTGGAAGCCCTCCGAGCCGGATCTGCCGGGCTGGGACAGCCCCTATGGGCGCGGACGGCCGGGCTGGCATATCGAATGCTCGGCCATGTCACACCGTTATCTGGGCGAGAGCTTTGACATTCATGGTGGTGGCGACGATCTGCTGTTTCCGCATCATGAAAACGAACGTGCGCAGTCCATGTGCTGCCATCCGCATGGCAAATTCGCCACGCACTGGGTCCATAACGGGATGCTGCTGTCGAACGGCGAGAAAATGTCGAAATCGCTCGGCAATTTCTTCACGATCCGCGAAGTGCTGGACCGCTCCCCCGCAGAACCGCTGCGCCTGCTCTATCTGGGCGCGCAGTACCGCTCCACGCTGGATTTCAGCTGGGACAAACTGGAGGAAGCCCGTCGGGTTCTGGACCGGCTGTACCGGGCGCTTGAGCGCGGCGATGCCCAGCCGGGTGCTGCTGTTCCGGCAGCGGTCATGGATGCGCTATGCGACGATCTGAACACGCCGCTGGCCATTGCCGCTCTTCACCCGCTGGCGGATGCCGCCATGCAGGGCAATCAGGACGCGGCCTCAAGCCTGCTGGCCGCCGGAAAAATGCTGGGTCTGTTCAATGTGACGCCCGCCGAGTGGTTCCAGTCCGGCGTAGACGCAAGTGCGGTCGAAACCCTGATCGAAGAGCGTCTTGCAGCCCGAAAATCCCGCGATTTCGCCCGCGCCGATGCCATCCGTGCGCAGCTTGCGGCAGATGGCATCACCCTTGAAGACGGCCCTGGCGGCACAACCTGGCGAAAGGCGTAACCATGACCGGACGTGACGGCGGGGCGGATATCGGGCCCCTTGGAGATTTTGATCCAGTTGTGATCCTGGTACGCCCGCAGCTTGCCGAAAATATTGGTACGACGGCACGCGCCATGGCGAATGGCGGCCTGTTCCATCTGCGGATCGTGGCCCCGCGCGACGGCTGGCCGCAGGAACGCGCCTGGTATGCGTCGTCGGGCGCGGACCGGATCTTGGACGCGGCTCAGGTGTTCGAGACGGTGGACGATGCCGTGGCCGACCTGCACCGCATTTTCGCGACGTGCCCGCGCCCGCGCCATGTGGTCAAGCCGGTCATGACTGCGCGAGGTGCCGCCGCCGAACTGCGTGTCGCCTCCACTCGTGGCCTGCGCACCGGCATCCTGTTCGGACCCGAGCGCGCCGGACTGGATAACGAGGATATGGCCCGCGCCGATACGCTGGTCCGCTATCCGCTCAACCCGAAATTCATGTCGCTGAACCTCGCACAGGCCGTGCTGATCATGGCCTATGAATGGTTTCTGACCGAAGACATGACGCCACCGCGCGAACTCATGACCAACGAGACGCATGTGGCAACGAAGGGGGAGATGGAGAATTTCATGTCCCATCTCATCCGCGATCTGAATGAGACCAATTTCCTTCGAAACGAGCAGAAACGCCCCGGCATGGTGCGAAACCTGCGTCATTTCTTCACCAGAGGCGAAGTAACGGAACAGGAGCTTCGCACCCTTCACGGCGTTGTCAGCGAACTGAGCAGCGCCCGCAGGAACAGGAGCTGACCCCATGATCCACTGGCGCCACCGGAAACGGATGCAAGCCCGACCTGATCCGGGGGCGCCAGAAGCACAGGACGGACATCCCACCGTCGTTGAGACGGTCAACAGGATCCGGGCACATGTTCTTGAAGAGAACGGTCGCCGCGACATCATCCGCACGGGCCTGGATTCCGCTTCTCTTGGAGACCTCTACCACACCCTGATGACCATGAGCTGGTTCATGTTCTTCTGGGCCTCGATCGGGCTGTATCTGGTCATCAACATCGCCTTTGCGCTGATGTATTACGTCATTCCGCACAGTGTGAGTGGCGTGCCCAACGGCGATTTTCTCGACGATATTTTCTTTAGCGTTCAAACCATTTCAACCGTGGGCTACGGCACCATGGCTCCAGTCGGACGCCTGACGAATACGATCGTCTCTTTTGAAGTGCTGGCAGGAATGATGCTGAACGCGCTCGCTACAGGGCTGGTCTTTGCCCGCTTTTCGCGCCCCCGCGCTCGCGTGCTGTTCAGTCATGTCGCGGTTGTTTCCTATGACGACGTTGTCCCAACGCTCACGATCCGCATCGCTAACCAGCGTCGCACCCTGATCCTGTCCGCCAATATCGAGATGACGCTCACGCGCCTGATGCCGGACGAACATGGGCGTCTGGTCCGGCGTTTCGACCGACTCACGCTCGTACAGTCCCACATGCCGATTTTCCGTATCAGCCTCAATGCGACCCATCTGATCGACACCCAGAGCCCGCTTTACGGACTGAAAGCAGAAACGCTGATCGACCAGAATGCAGAAATCATCATCACGATGGACGGCACCGATGAAATCTCATCTCAAACCATATTCGCCCGCCATGCTTACGAGATCGGACACGTGAAGCACGGCTACCGTTTTTCAGATATGATCCAGAATCGTCCAGATGGTCGGGTGGAGGTCGATTTCCGTCGTTTCCATACCACCGAGCCGGGCGATCTGCCCATGGTACCAGAACAGGAGACATCCCATGACGAATCCCGTGACGGAGGACACACATGATTTCGGAACTGGCCAACTAAAGGCTTCGGTCAGAAATCATGGCGCCGAACTGATCGCCCTGCGAAGCGGGGACGAGGAACTGCTCTGGAATGCAGGAGCCGCTTGGCCGAAACACTCTCCGGTCCTGTTCCCGATCATCGGCAGACTCCCCGAATGCGAGATCACGCTCGATAGCACGCCCGTCCGGCTGAAACAGCACGGCTTCGCGCGGGATCGGGTCTTTCGCTGGATTGCGCGGACCCCCGAAGGCTGCACGCTGGAACTTGTGGACGACGCCGAAAGCCGCGCGATCTTCCCATCCGCCTTCCGGCTACGAATGGTCTATCTGATCGAGAACAACACCCTGCGCGTCTCCTATCATCTGCATAATCCGGACAGCACAAGCACGCTCCATGCCTCCCTTGGCGCGCACCCGGCGTTTCGCTGGCCGCTGAAGGAGGGTGTCGCCAAAGACACCTATAGGCTGGTCTTTGAATATGACGAGCCGCTGCCGGTTCGGCGTATTGGCGCCGACGGCCTGCTTCTGCCGGAAAAGCAGCATACGCCGCTCCGGGACAACGTCCTTGCGCTGACGGATGCGCTTTTTGAAAAAGACGCTCTCATCATGGAGAAGCCCGAAAGCCGGTCCGTCGACATGGTCGGGTCGGACGGAACAGGTCTTCGGTTTGTCTGGGGCGGCTTCAAAGAGCTTGGCCTGTGGACAAAACCGAGCGCGAATTTCCTGTGTATTGAGCCCTGGCATGGCTATGCGACGCCAGCCGGCTTCAAGGGAGACTTTTCACAGAAACCCGGCCTTCTGCATCTAAAGCCAGGCGAGAGCTGGGCGGCGTTCTGGTCCGTCAAGGCGATCTGAAAAAATCAACCCCATCGCGCTTCTTGAAACGCGCGACGGGGCAACAGGATCAGGCCTGAATGGCATCCCTCAGACGGGACACCGTCCGCTCGCGCCCCATCAGGCCGAGCAGAACATGCAGTTCCGGACCGGCATCTTCACCCGTCAGGGCCAGACGCAGCGGCATGAAGAGGGTACGCCCCTTGCGGCCGGAAGCTTCTTTGAGCGTATTGGTCCAGTCCTTCCAGGTGTCCTCGCCCCACGGCTCGGCGGGAAGGGTGTCGAGGGCCTGCTGAAGGAACTCACGGTCTTCGGGCTGTGAGGGCGGGACGATCGTGCCATGCACCACGTCCCACCAATGCGGGATCTCGGCTGAGAGATCCACGTTTCCACGCACGGCATTCCAGAATGTCTCGTCAGCTTCTGGCGGAAGATGCGCCTTCGCCGCTTCGAACGGCAGGCTGTGCAGTGCACGACGGTTCAGGGCGAGAAGCTGCGTCATGTCGAACCGCGCGGCCGACTTGGAGACATGCGAGATGTCATAAGCCGCAATGGCCTCATCCATCGTCATGACCTGCGGATCATCCGAGGAGCCCACGCGTGCGAGATAGGAGACGATCGACATCGGCTCCAGCCCGTCCTGACGCAGGGATTTCAGTGCCAGAGAGTCAAATCGCTTGGACAGCTTTCCGCCATCGGAATCCAGCAACAGCGGGAGATGCGCGAAGGTGAATCGGTTCGGCTTGGCACCCAGGGCTTCGGCAATGTCGATCTGCACGCCGGTGTTGGTCACATGGTCTTCACCACGAACAATATGGGTGATGCCCAGATCCAGATCATCGATCACAGAGGCCAGCGTGTAGAGGATCGTGCCGTCACCACGCACCAGAACCGGATCGGAAATGGCCGTCAGCTTGACCGAACACTCGTCCATGACGAGATCCTGCCATTTGCGGCTGCCGTCGCTGAGGCGGAAACGCCAGTGCGGCGTCTTACCATTGGCTTCGGCGCGGGCGCGCTGGTCAGCGGTGAGCTTGAGCATCGCACGGTCATAGATCGGTGCCTTGCCAGCGCGGATGCGGGCTTCACGCTTGGCGTTCAGCTCGTATTCCGTCTCAAAACACGGATAGAGACGGCCAGATGCCTTCAGTTTTTCGATGACTTCGGCATAGCGGTCGAGACGTTCGGACTGACGCACATACTCGTCCCATTTCAGCCCCAGCCATGACAGATCCTTGCCGATAGCTTCTTCATATTCGGGCTTGCCGCGGCTGGTATCGGTATCATCGATCCGCAGCAGGAACTTGGCGCCGTTATGGCGTGCAAAAAGGAAGTTGGCGACGGCAAGGCGCGCATTGCCAACATGCAGGTAACCGGTCGGGGACGGAGCGAAGCGCAGTTTCATAACGCCTTAATGCCGCATGATGCGCCGCGTTGCCAGAGCAGGTTTTGTAGGAACGACCGTGTGAAGGAAGGGGTGCATATCCCTTCCCTGCACCAGCTGGTCAGTGACGGATCACTTCGTGACGGTTTTCGTCATCCTCGTCATCGTCATCATCATCCGGCGGACCAGCGATTTCCTCATCATCAACGAGGCGACGCGGATCGATGGCGCGCCAGTCACGCTCCATCGGGGTGGCACGGCTGGCAGCGAAGTCTTCGAGTTCGGTGGAGGACTTCCAGCCGTCTTCGCCCGCATCTACGACTTCGGCATTTTCACCGAAGGCGAACCAGTTCTCGATCACTTCTTTGCTGCTCGCACCCGGAGTTCGGCATCGCTCGATGCTGTCGCGGACGTAAGCGCGGGCATAGGCATTGGCGTGCATCAGGTCGATGAAGTCTTTTACGACTTCGACCGTATCGTCCTCGCCTTCCGACGCGCCGGACAGATCGATGATGCGTACGCTCCACGTTCCCGGTTCGGTGACGGTTTCAGGTGCGCCTTCGACAGGGTCAATCGTATCGTCGGTCATGAAATGTCCTTGGATGTGTCGTGGCTGTCACGGACCTTCTGGAGCAGGAACTCGCGTCCAAGCTTGACGCGAGGCTGTCCGTCATAGGCTACGATATCAGCCGTTGCATAGGTTTCGGACCAGCGGTCGGGAATGAAGGACCCGCTGCCGATCACGTCAATCGGGGCATGAGCGTCCCGCATCGTCGAGCATTTGGCGACGTTGAAACCCGAAGACACAACGATCTTCACATGGTGAAAACCGGCATGGTCCAGAGCTTCGCGCATACGCCAGATGGCTGCGGCCGATACGCCCGTTCCCACCAGATCGCGCAATTCCTGATCGGAACGGTAGCGGCGGATGGTGCCCGGCGTGTGACGCTCAAGCACTCCATATGAGGTCTGGGGGTCCAGTCCTTCAAGGAAGCGTCCGCCATGCGTATCAAGACGGACACTCAGATGGCCCTTCGCCGCACGATCGGGGAAACGGCGGCAGACGGCGAGCGCATCCGTAACTTCCTGCCCGAAATAATCCACCAGAACCGTTAGCGGATCATTCGGATAGACCTCGTCATACATCTCCGCCGCGCGCAGCGTGGAGCCTGCATAACCGATCAGGGCATGAGGCATCGTGCCCAAACCGGCATCAAGACCAAAGAAACCAGCCGTCGCGTCATTGGCATTGCCGATGAAGCCGCGTGCCCCTTCTTTCTGCGCCGCACGGGAGCCGACGCCTGCGGCATAAGCCATCTGTTCCTGCATCTCGAAACCCGCACAATGCCGGGCGTCCATAGCAAGAAACGGAATGGACGGCAGCGCCATGGCCATCTGATAAGCATTGTGCGCTGCCACGCAGGTGGCGCCAATCCGCTGGAGCACCAGGGTTTCCAGCGGTGCCAGACGGGTGAAACTTCCGGTCAGGTACAGGAGCGGTTCACCCGCGCCGACCCATTCCCCTTCGGCATACATTTCCCGACATTCAAGGTCGAAGCCCTGCGCCTCCGCAACATTCTTCAGCCACTGCGTGACAAGGCCGCAGGCCGCGATCACCGGGCGACGGATGAACACCGCATAGGTGACGCGGGAATCTCCGAAATGCTCCACGATATGCCGCGTTCGCCCGAAATAGGCGTCCGTCCGCGCTTCGATGGTTGTCTCGTCCAACGGGCCGAGAGTGCCAAGCGCGCGCTGGAGCGCGGCTTGTGGAGTATTCTGGGGATCGGAAACGGTCATTATTTCTTTCCTGCTCGTCCCGTCAATTCCTGAGCAAGAAGGAAAGCCATTTCAAGGGACTGTTCCGCATTAAGGCGCGGATCACAGAATGTTTCATAGCGACCCGCCAGATCATCCTCGGTAAGGCACTGCGCACCACCGATGCATTCCGTGACGTCCTGACCGGTCATTTCAAGATGAATCCCGCCCGGACGACGGCCCGCAGCCTCGAAGACGTCGAAGAAGCCGAGCACTTCGCCAAGGATGTTATCGAAAGAACGGGTCTTGATCTTGCTGGCCGTGGTCGTGGTGTTGCCGTGCATCGGATCGCACAGCCAGGTCACGGTGCGGCCCGTACGGTTCACGGCATCAAGCAGAGGCGGCAGATGCTCACGCACCTTGTCCTTGCCCATGCGCGAGATCAGCGTGATGCGCCCGGCCTCGTCATTCGGATTCAGGATTTCGAGCAGCTTTTCGAGATCTGCAACCGTTGTCGTCGGGCCCACCTTGATGCCGATCGGGTTTTGCACGCCCCGCAGGAACTCGACATGTGCGCCATCCGGTTGGCGGGTACGGTCACCGATCCACAGGAAATGTGCCGAACAGTCGTAGTAATCGCCGCTCGTGCTATCCACGCGGGTCAAGGCCTGCTCGTAAGGCAGAAGCAGGGCTTCATGAGACGTGTAGAATTCCGTCTCGTCGATCTGCGACGCCGAACCATCGAAACCGCAGGCACGGAGGAACGACAGCGTCTCATCGATGCGATGGGCCAGATCCTGATAACGCGCGGAAAGCGGAGAACGCTCGACAAATCCGAGGTTCCAGCGATGGACCTGATGTAGGTTCGCATATCCGCCATGCGCAAACGCGCGCAGCAGGTTCATCACGCCGGCGGACTGGAAATATCCGGTCTCCATGCGGGCGGGATCAGGAATGCGGGCCTCAGGCGTGAACTCAGGACCGTTGATGATGTCACCACGGTAGCAGGGCAACGTCACGCCATCGATCGTCTCGGTATTGGACGAGCGCGGCTTGGCGTACTGTCCGGCCATACGTCCGATCTTCACGACCGGCACCTTGGCAGCAAACGTCAGGACGACGGCCATCTGGAGCAGGACACGGAACGTGTCGCGCACGATGTCAGCGGTGAATTCGTCAAAGCTCTCGGCACAGGCGCCGCCCTGAAGGACGAAAGCCTCCCCACGTGACGCCGCGGCCAGGCGCGTCTTGAGGCGGCGGGCTTCTCCCGCAAAGACCAGCGGTGGATATCGATGCAGACGAGCTTCGACGGCAGCAAGCGCCGCTTCATCCGCATAGGATGGAGCCTGGACGATGGGACGGGAACGCCAGCTTGCAGGAGACCAGGACATCGTGTTGGTGGACGTCGGGGTCTGGCTCGAGGGGTGCATCAAATGCCCTCCAGAAGGATGTGAATGCAGGAGTTGCGGGGGGCTGGTTATGGCCGAAAAAGCGCGGCGTTGATAGCGCGAAACGTCAGATTGTATCGCATGGCACCTGTCTGCGGATGGAATGTTTCGCGAATACGGGAGACTCCGTGCCACGCAAAGCGCGATGCCCCACCCCAGACCACGACATCCCCTTCCAGAAGTTCGATGACGCGCTTCGGATCGCTCCGGCTCGTGCCACCAAACGCAAAACGTGCCGGGATACCAAGGGAAACTGACACGACCGGCGCTTCCGGCCGCCCCTCGCCACGGTCCTGATGCAGCCCCATGCCCGCTCCCGGCGCATAGCGGTTGATGAGGCAGGACGCTGGATCGAAGCCGTCGTATCCCGCTTCCGATGCGGCCCGGATTGCAAGATGACGAAGTACGTCCGGCATTGCGGGCCAGGGCTCACCGGTTTCTGGATCGGTCCGAGTATAGCGGTATCCGGATGGATCGGCCGTCCAGCCGCAGGCTCCGCAGGAGGTCATGGCGGCGGACATCGCCCCCATGCGCGTGTGGAAATACCGGAAGGGCGCGACGGCGCTCACATCCGCAATGGCCTGATGGAGCGCGGGGGCATCCGGCCAGGCAAAACCAGGCAGCCATACCGCACCTTCCGCCAGAACGGTCCGGGAACGCAGGGATGCGAAAAGATCCTCCATCCGGTTATTCCTCAGAGGCTTTCAAAAGGCGATAAAAGCTCTCGAATATCGGCATGATTTTTATATAGGAGCCCTTTGAGGCCTCTGTCAGGGGAAAAGAACTCTTGAACCCAGCTTAAAGCACGCCGATTATAGTGTCGTATGCCGTCTTGCCGGGAATGTCGGAACATGACGTTCTCTCTCGTCCGGAAGGCAGTCTTGTTGTTATGATCGGCCAAGGACTGGATCACATGTTGTCCTCTTCCCGTTTCTTCTGCCATGCCCTGCTGGCGACTGCCCTGGTGGCCGGGGCGGCACAAGCCCAGACCGCGACATTCGGTCAGCCTTATGCCTCCGGCACGACCCTTCCCGTGCAGCCGGATCAGGCCCAGACGGACGCCAAACAGCAGGCCACAACTGGCGGCGAGCATTTCCGCGCGCGCGGCCATCGTAAGCCACCTCCGGGCTATTCTGATACACCGTCCAATGATTTCGAGCATGGTCCGGACCCGGATCACGAGGCCGGGGTGGAGCGTGATTCCGTAACGGGCGCAAACCTGTCTAAATTTGGATCGTCCTATCAGGGCAGCAACAACACTCAGTCCGGTCAGCTCGGCGACGCCACCGGAAACGGCTACGTCGCACCCCGCGGAAACGGCTGGTAAGACAGGCAACCAAAGCCTCGGCAGCAAGTTCTGATCCCCGTATGAACTCCTTCGAGGATCAGAAGCATGCCGTATATCACCGCCACTGATGGAACCAGCCTTCACGTCAAGGATATGGGCGCAGGTAAGCCCGTTGTTCTAATCCATGGATGGCCCCTGACCGGGGACATGTGGGAAAAGCAGACGTTGGCACTGGTGGAAGCGGGTTATCGGGTCATCACCTATGACCGTCGCGGCTTCGGCCAGTCCGGCCACCCGATCAACTGCTACGACTACGATACCTTCGCCGACGATCTGGCGGTCATTCTTGAACAACTTGATCTGTGGGATGCGACGCTCGTCGGATTCTCCATGGGAGGCGGGGAAGTCGCGCGTTATTTGAGCCGCCATGGCCGGTCGCGCATTTCCAAGACAGTCCTGCTGTCGTCTGTCGTGCCGTTCCTGCTCAAGACGTCCGACAACCCCAAGGGCGTGGACATCTCCGTGTTTGACGGCATCAAGCAGAAAATCCGTCAGGACCGTTTCGGCTTCCTGAAAGACTTCATTCCTGAATTCTACGGCGTCAGCATGCTCCATCACCCTGTCAGTCAGGGCGTGCTGGATTGGTCCTTCCTACTGGCCAGCATGGCCAGCCCGATGGCCATGCTGGACTGTGTGGATGCTTGGGGCACGACCGATTTCCGTTCGGACCTGCAGGCCTTCACCGTCCCAACACTAGTGATTCACGGCACGGCCGATTCTGCCGTTCCGGCTGGCATCGCCGGCGAGAAAGCCGCAGCTGCCATACCGGGCTCGACTTGGATTTCCTACGAAGGCGCCCCGCACGGACTTTTCATGACCCATGCCGAGCGGGTGAACGAAGATCTGCTGCGCTTCCTCGCCACACCCTGACGGACGTTAGAACGCGCCCCTGAGAAAGGCCCTGCTGACCGGCATCTCGGTACGTACGATCAGCAGAGAACCGATGGCTAGAACCAGATCATGCCGGATCGAAGGGTCCTGTGACTGACGTTCCAGCGCATAGAGTTCGTCCAGGGTCGGATCGATTGTGGCGGTCGTATGGGTCAGGGGCAGCTTGCGACGCAGCAGGTTGCGGACCAGCCCATCCACCGCCGTTACCGCCGTATCAGGCAGACTTCCATGCTCGGCAAGCTTGCGCAGCATCAGCACGTTACGCCCGACGGTCAGAACGGATAACGTCCCCCGCAACATGGCTTCCGCCCGCTCACTGGAGAGAGAGCCAGCAAAGCGCACGGCGCGCTCCATGCTCTGTGTGCCTTCATTAATCCAGACATATTCGTCCATGACCACGCCGGGCAACGCCAGCCGTCGCAGGCTACGCTTGAGCTGGTAGCGCAGGACCTCGCCCGCGCGGGCGGGAGTGAATGGCAGCACGGCGCGGAAAATCACCACACCGGCACCAAGACCCAGCAGGAGCGCAATAGTGGTGTTGAACCAGCTGAGCTCGTTGATGCGCCCCTGGTTATCCATACCCAGCAAAAAGGGAAAGAACGTGCCATAGGACGCCGCCATAACAGCAGTGGGCGGATTGCGGGACGCTAGACCGCCCAGCAGCATGAAAAAACCTGCCACAAGACAGAAGAACGGATAATTGGCCGTCACCGGCATGACGACGAACACCGGAATAACGCTCGCCAGAGCGGCGAAAACCGCGCCGTAGAAGAAGGCCGCACTCAGCAGAACGGTATTCTCGAAGGTGGCAAAACGTGCACAGACCACGGCGATAAAGGTCAAAAACACGCTGCCCTGTGGCCAGGCAGTGACTTCCCAGACATAAGCGCCGAACAGCAGGGCCACAGTCGTACGCACGCCATTGCGCATCGAGGCACGCCAGTCCGGATTGCGGGTCAGGCGATGGCGTTCGGACACGGGAGCCCCATCCACGCTGGCCCGATAGGAACGCAGCGTCTCGCACAGGTCGGACAGCATGACTTCCACGCCGGTAAGAATAATCCCTTCATTCAGGGAATCCTCATCGTCGCGAGGCAAAATCGTCTGCATACGCCCCCGGCATTCGGCAAGAAGAGCTTCGATCTGGACGAGGGCGGCGATGCCACGTCGATCCGTGAGAAGGCGCTCCGGCAGGCCGTCCAGAGCTGTGGCCATTTCTTCAAGGAAAGGCCGCAGGGCTTCGGGCTGATGCGAGACAGACGTCATGCGCGTCCGCAGACCCAGCCCGCGTGACAGGACACGCGCGACAAGCCCGAGCGTGACATAGGCGTGCTCGACCTCGTTGCCTTCGCTGCGGATCTCAATACGGCTGAACTCGATCTGGTCGCTGGAAGCCTGCAACGAGCCCAGCAGAGTGGACAGGTCGTCCCTGGCACCCGGCTGCTGGCGGAGCACGGACGTCAGGGCAGGAATGGCCCGGGTCAGAATGCCCTGAAGACGCTTGCGGAGTTCCTCGCGCGCCCGGCCTGCGACATTGGGCAGGGCAATCATACCCATCGCCGTCTCGCAGATCACACCGAGGAAAATATAGGTACCGCGCGCCATTGCCACATTGAAGACGTGATCGGGCTCCTTGACCGCACCAAGCGCAATAATGGTGCAGGTATAGCCTGCCAGTACGAGGGCATAGCCGCGGAAATTATGTGTCAGAGTCGCAAGACCGGCACACAACCCGACCCAGATGGCGAGAGCTGGCAGGAACAGCCAGGGATATTGCGGAAACGCCGCCATGAGCACGATGGCCATCACCATCCCAATCATGGTGCCAACGAGACGCCAACGGCCCTTGGAAATACTCTCGCCACGGGAGTTTTGGGCGACGATCCAGACGGTCATGGCGGCCCATTGTGGCTCACCGAGTTCCATCCACAGCGCAATCGCCAGCGCCAGAAGCGAAGCGACCGTGGTGCGGAGAGCGAACATGACGGACGTGATGGACGGGGCAAACAGCCAGCCAAACCTCATGCCTGGTGCTGCCTTTCAGAAACTGTGTGACGGCCCGACTGCGGAGCCTCCGTGAGACCGTTACGCGCCGTCATGGTGTTTTTCAGCCTGCTTTTCGGGGAACGTGGCGTGTGAGGCTTCGCATAGTCACGAACTCTTCCGCGCTGGTGGGATGCAGACCGATCGTGCGATCGAAATCCCGCTTCGTCAGCTTTGCCGTAATCGCAATAGCGAGGCCCTGAATGATTTCGGGCGCATCGGGACCGATCATGTGAGCGCCAAGCACGATTTTGCTCTGCGCATCCACGACCAGCTTCATCAGGGTCTTGCCCTTGCGCCCCGACAACGTCTGACGCATCGGGGTGAAGCTGGACGTGTAGATGTCCACGTCATGGCTCTCCACGGCTTCTTCTTCGCTCAAGCCAACCGTGGCGAGCGGCTGGGAGAAGAATACAGCCTTGGGCGTCGTGGCGAAGGACCATTCGCGACCCGGCTCGCCAAACAGGCGTTCGGCCAGAATATGGCCTTCAGCAATAGCTGTGGGCGTAAGATTGTAGGTGTCCGTCACGTCTCCGATGGCATAAATGCCGGGGACATTGGTCATCGCATCATCGGGCGTGGCCGGAATCCGTCCGTCCCTCGTCGCCACGCCAGCATTGTCGAGTTTCAGTGGGGTCAGATTGGGATGACGCCCTGTCGCCATGAACACGCAGTCCGTCTCGATGACCTCCCCGCCTTCAAGATACAGACAGAAAATTTCGCCGACCTTCTCGATCCGCTCCGGAGAGCGACCGGGATGCGCCTTGATGCCGTTTAGTGGCAGCAGTTCGGACAAATGGGCGCGCAGTTCGTCGTCAAAGCCGCGTAGGGGATGGGGCTGCCGGAAGACCAGATCAACCGTGGAACCAAGCCCTGCGAAAATACCCGCGAACTCAACGCCAATATACCCACTGCCAATCACGGCAACGCGTTCTGGACGGTCCGTCAGATGGAACGCATCGTCCGAGACGATGGCATGTTCCGCCCCGGGGATATCCAGACGCGTAGGCGTGGACCCCGTGGCGATGACGATTTTCTTTGCCCGAATGCGCTGGACGGGTGCATCCGGCGCGAGTTCGGACGGCCCAATCTCGACGGTATGGGCATCCACGAAACTGGCATCGCCCGTAAACAGCGTGACCCCGGCCTTTTCCAGCATCGAGACATAGATGCGGTTGAGGCGCTCGATCTCGCGGTCCTTGGCGCTGATCAGCGTGAACCAGTCATGCGCGACCGGCGCGACATCCCATCCATAAGCCGGGGCATCGGGAATCTCGCGGCCATAATCAGCCGCATAGACCATCAATTTCTTGGGCACACAGCCCAGATTGACGCAGGTTCCGCCCCAGTGACGGCGCTCCGCAATTGCGACGCGCGCTCCGTTCTGGGCGGCGATACGCGCGCAGCGCACACCGCCCGATCCGGCACCAATAACGAACAGATCAAAATCCTGCATCATTCCGGCCTTTCGTACCCTTTTGAGACCTCAGCGCTCTGCGAAGGCCTTCTCAACGACATACGAACCCTGATGGCTCATATTGCCTTCCTCGAAACCCATACGCTCCAGCAGGGCTTCGGTGTCAGCCAGCATTTCCGGCGAACCGCAGATCATGACGCGGTCATGCTCAGGATCGAGCTTGTCGATGCCCAGATCCTCGAAGATCTTGCCCGTCTCGATCAGCTTGGTGATGCGATCGGTCACGGCATAATCTTCACGCGTCACGGCTGGGTAATAACGCAGCTTGTCCTTGACGAACTCGCCCAGGAATTCATGCTCCGGCAGTTCATGGCGAATGTGGTTCTCATAGGCCAGCTCACCTGAAATGCGGACGGTGTGGCTGAGGATCACGTTCTCATAGCGCTCATAGGCCTCGGGGTCCTTGATGAGGCTCATGAACGGCGCCAGCCCCGTTCCCGTAGACAGGAAATACAGGTTGCGGCCCGGCTTGAGGTTATCGAGCAGCAGCGTGCCAACCGGCTTGCGGCCGATCAGGACCGTATCGCCGACCTTCACATGGCGTAGACGCGAGGTCAGCGGGCCATCGGGAACCGCGATGGAGAGGAACTCCATGTTGTCTTCGTAATTGGCGGACGCGATCGAATAGGCGCGCAGGAGCGGCTTGCCTTCGACCTCAATGCCAATCATCGCGAACTGGCCATTCTCGAAACGCAGGCCCGGGTCACGCGTCGTGGTGAAGCTGAACAGGCGGTCCGTCCAGTGATGGACTGTCAGCACCTTCGCCGGATACAGATGAGCGTATTCCTTGCTGGGTTCAGCCAGACGATACTGCTTCGGATGGCCTTCAAACGGCACCAGGCCGGTCAGGGGCTCGTCGATTGTTGGAGTCGGTGCGGCAAAAGTCGAGGTGGACATGTCTGGTTCTGTCTCCGGGGCGGAACGGATAACAGGTCACGGACCTGATAAGAGTCGGGTCTTTTAGCCCAATCATTGCCGCTCGGGAAACCCATGCGCGTTGAAGCGCATGCCGGAATGACGCACAAGACTCTTATGACAGACGACTCCATGCCGGACGCCACGCTTTCCGATACTCTTTCCCCGGCCGAACGTGCCCTTCAGCGGGCCGAGGCCGAATTCGGAACCTCGCTCGACATCACGTCACGCGAGCGCCCTGCCCTGCTGCGTCAGGTTGCGCGCAGGCTTGAAGGCCCCGAGGCGAGCCTGTCTCATGACGGGCTGATCGAAGCGCTATGCGTCGTACGCCGCAAGACCTGGGCCTCACAGCTCATGAATGTCTGCCGTCGGGCCGGTGAGGTCTGGATTGGCAAAGCCGACACTCTGGACGCCGCCACACGCACGCATGACCCGCGCGCCGACATGCCTGCCCTGCGCCGAACCCTCGACGACGTTCTGATGGCGCGTTGGCAGGAAATGGGCGATTCTCCTCGCGCCGTGCTTGAAGACGTTCGGGCTGATCTGGCCGATACCGGAGTGATCCTATCGAGCGGTCAGCTTGAAAAACTGTCCCAGAGCATCGCAGCCGCTTTCGGCAGCGTCGATCTCGGGTTCGAGGACGATCTGCGAATTGCCGAGGAACGTCGCGCTCGCGAACAGGCCGATATTCAGGCCCGTGCCGAAGAACGCAGGGCGCGTGAGCTTGAACGGCTGCGCGAGTGGGAAGCAGGACTGATCAGCTTCGATGAGCTGCCAAACGTCCTGCACTGCTCGCGTCGTGAAGCTCTGCGCTGGATTGCCGAAAACCGGATTCCCGTTGCCCGCCGCGAAACGCGCCCGGACGGGATTGAACTGTTCTTCTTCGATCCAACAGAACTCAAGCGTCTCCGAACGTTCCTGCCGCAATGGCGCAGTGGAACCAAAGACCGGCCGGAAGTTCTGGATCTGGGCAACAAGGCCGGCAATGCCGCGATTGCCCGCGTTGCCGCGCTGGACCGGTTTGCCGGGCATTTCCGCACTGCCCGTGCGCTGAAGCGGCGCATCACTCTGGTAACGGGTCCAACGAACTCCGGAAAATCCTATACCGCCCTCAATGCGCTGGCGAATGCCGAAAGCGGGCTGGCGCTCGCGCCCCTGCGCCTGCTCGCCCACGAATTCCGCGAGTCCCTGCTCTCACGCGGCGTTCCGGCATCCCTGTCGACGGGCGAGGAGCGGATCGAAATGCCGGGCGCGCGCCATCTGGCAGCGACGGTCGAGATGTGTCCGTTCCACAACCCTGTGGATGTGGCGATTATTGACGAAGCCCAGATGCTCGCCGATCCGGACCGTGGCGCCGCCTGGACGGCGGCCATCATGGGTGTTCCGGCGCGGCATGTCTTCATCCTCGGCGCGCCGGACTGCATCCCGCTGGTCAAGCGCATTGCCGAACTTTGCGATGATCCGGTGGATGAGATCCACCTCGAACGCAAAAGCCCGCTCAAAGCAGGTGAGACCTTGCATCTTGATGAACTGAAGCCCAGCGATGCAGTCATCGCTTTTTCGCGCCGCGAAGTACTGGATCTGCGTGCTGAACTCATGGCGCGCGGGCGTCGTGTCGCCGTAGTCTATGGTGCCCTGAGCCCGGAAGTCCGCCGTGCCGAAGCAGCCCGTTTCAACAATGGCGAAGCCGATATCCTCATTGCGACGGATGCGATCGGCATGGGACTGAACCTCTCAATCCGACGCGTAGTGTTCAGTGCGCTCCGCAAGTTCGACGGACGCCAGACGCGCGATCTGGTTTCACAGGAAGTCAAGCAGATCGGCGGCCGTGCCGGACGTTACGGCAAACATGAAAGCGGGCTGGTCTGCTTACTGGCGGGTGCTGGAAGTCCGACATTTGTCCGAAAAATGCTGAGCGCTCCGCCTGAGGAGATCAAGGAACTCCGTCCCCTCGTGCAGCCGGATTCAGATATCGTCCGGGCCGTGGCCGAAGAGATCGGCAGTGACAGTCTCTACGGCGTTCTGACACGCATCAAACACGCCGTTCTGCGTGCTGATGACCCGAACTACCGCCTTGCCGACATGGAGCAGGCACTGGAAATCGCAGCTGCTCTGGAAGGCGTGGAAAACCTCGATCTTTCGACACGCTGGACGTATGCCATGTGCCCGATTGATGAGCGGGACAATGGCATTCAGCGACTTGTTCAGTGGGCCGCGGATCATGCAGCCGGACGCTCGGTACCGCCGCCGGGTACGGGGCGTCTTCCGCATCCAGAGCAGGCAGGGCGCGAAGAGCTGGAAAGGGCCGAGAAGCGGCACAAGCGACTGGTCGCCTGGCGGTGGCTGGCACTGCGATTCCCGGACGCCTATCCGGCCCGTCAGGATGCGGAAATTAACACATCCATTCTCAATGACTGGATTGAACAGGTCCTGCGTACGCAGAGCCGGATGCGCGAAAGCCAAAAGCAGCAGCGCATCGGAGGCCGCCCAGGCCGCGGCAGCCATAGTGACAGACCCGGCAATAGGACGGGTTTTTCCAGCCCCAAAAAACCGGGGGGCCGCAGTTTCCCCGCGAAGGGAAACCGGCGGCCGGGGGGGCCGCGCAAGCGGCCATCATAAAACGCAGGCCGGCCTGACGTCTGTCGGGCCGGGAGATCAGGCTCTTTTAGACTGAGCGGCAGGCTTTACGTCCTGCTCTTCGCCTGTTCTGTTGCGCACACGACGCTCGATCCATTTCTGGGCCTGAAGCTTGATGAGAGGATCAAGCTGCCGGTAAAGCATAAGCATCGTATTTTCGTCGGGAGTAAGCGTTGCCTGAATGGCCTTATAGGCCATTCCTGTCAGCAGCACTTCAGGTTCAACGCCCAGCACCTGCGCAAGACTACCCAGATGCTTGCCGACATGCCCCGAGCGACCAGTTTCCCAGAATGCCACGGCCGAGCGCGAGATCCCGACTTTATCCGCAAGCTGCTGCTGGCTCAGCCCCGCCATCTCCCGAAGCAACCGGATGCGACGCCCGAGTTCCAGCCCCGGAGAAAGCTGAGCCGCTGGGATGGCGTCTCTGGTCAATACGGCCTCCGTCTCTCTGATCCATGCCCTGTACGCCGCCTCGGAAGCCTGCGTCAGAGCAAGCGACTGGTTTTCCACCCGGAACTCCACCCAGCCGGCCCCCAGAGTCATAATCTCCCTGACCTCACCTGCCCCCTGCTTGGCAGTAGGCGATGCCGTCCATTTCTGTCCCAACCCAAGCTGGATCGTTGTTTTCATTCCCAAGCCTCCGGCATGATAGCAATAGCGCGTTACGCCGTGCGACAAAAAACCTCTGCCGGTCAGAGGACTCCCGCAATGACACGGAAGAAGATCTTTCTGCTCCCCCATCTGAATTATGGAGAAAGCCGGGTAACACTAGTCTCGTTTCCGTTTTCAGGGAAAGAGGTGCGATACCCCTCTACCCTTTCAAAAAAATCGTGAAATATCAAAAGTTTTTTTGGAATCAGACCTAGAATGACTGTGGGCAGACCTACTGTGCATCCTGCGGGACAAGGACCATCGTGCCAAGGGAACCGCTTCCATGCAACACAAGATGACTGTCACTATCACGCGACCATGAATTCACGCTCGGCAGAAAAACTCCGATCGGCTGCTCCTGCGCCATCAGGGGCGGCGGGCAGGCCTTCCGCGTCATGGCGAGCGGCAGAAAATGAAGTGTCTGACCCGAAAGGGTAAAATGCCCCATCAGGCGGTTGCAACCATCCGTGCCGTAAACCGTGCCATCGTGTTGCAGCGTCAGGCCGGGCGCTTCGGCGGTATTGTCGAAATGAAGGCTACCTACGCTCTGGATCCGCCAAGCACCGTAAGGAGCGCGGATGGCCGTTCCCGCCACATGCCGCAGCAGGAGTTGGGGATGAGCCAGAGGCGTGCCACCGTCCGGCGTAGCAAAAAGTCTGCGTCCCTCAACCGTAATTTCGGCATTCAGCACATAATGTCCTCCCGGGGGCAGAGCCGGGTAGGTCAATGTGTAAGGGATAGGTACTCCGCGATGGATCTCTTCGCGCTGCTCGGCCATGACCAGAGGGGCGCCATGAGTGGCACCCGTATCTTCAATCCAAACACTCAGGACAGCACCCGGCGGCAGGGCCATGCGCTCACGGTACAGAGCCTCACCGTGCAGAGTGCGCATACTGTCCGCCTCGGCGGGGCATGAGGCGAGAACGGAGCCTGCGGTTAGAAGAGCCAACGCGAAACGGCGGATCGTGATCATGCCTGAAAGTCCTTAGCCGATGCGGTTCAGCCCGCCCATGTAAGGACGCAGAACCTCTGGAACATCGATGCTGCCATCTTCGTTCTGATATGTCTCCATCACAGCGATCATCGTCCGGCCGACAGCAAGACCGGACCCGTTGAGTGTGTTGACGAAAGCCGGTCCGTTTTCCGCACGATAACGGGCATTCATGCGACGTGCCTGAAAATCACGCGTGTTGGAACAGGAAGAGATTTCGCGCCACGCCTTTTGCCCCGGAAGCCACGCTTCCAGATCGAAGGTCTTTGCCGCGCCGAAACCCGTATCGCCCGCACAGAGCAGCATCCGACGGAAAGTGATGCCCAGACGCTCCAGCACCGTTTCGGCGGCCTGCGTCATGCGCTCATGCTCGGCGTCGCTGTCTTCGGGCTTCACGACAGAGACCAACTCGCATTTCGTGAACTGGTGCTGACGCAACATGCCACGCACGTCACGTCCGGCCGAACCGGCTTCGGATCGGAAACACTGGGACAGCGCGGTCATGCGGATCGGCAGGGCGTCAGCGGGCAGGATATCACCCATGACAGAAGCCGTCAGAGGAACTTCGGCGGTCGGGATCAGCCAGCGGCCGTCTTCGGTGCGGAACGAGTCCTCAGCAAATTTGGGCAACTTGTCTGTGCCGTACATTGCCTCATCATTAACCAAAAGCGGCACGCTCGTTTCGCTATAGCCGAACTCGGTCGTATGGGTGTCGAGCATGAACTGGCCAAGTGCGCGTTCCAGACGGGCGAGCGCGCCACGCAGGACGACGAAGCGCGTGCCCGACAGCTTGGCGGCGGTCGGGAAGTCCATCAGACCGAGAGCTTCACCAAGCTCGAAATGCTGTTTCGGCTCGAAAGCCAACTCTCGCTTTTCGCCACGGACATGAACGATTACGTTGTCGTCTTCGCTCCTGCCGTCCGGGACAGAGGCGTCAAGGCGGTTCGGCAGGGATTTCAGCACATCGTCGATGCGGGTCTGGATCGTGTTGGCGCGCTCTTCCAGACCGGCGATCTGGTCACGCAGGGCCACGGCCTTTGCTTCGATCTCGGCGGTGTCGAGCTTCTGGCGCTTGAGCAGGCCGATTTCCTTGGCCAGTGCCTTGCGTGCGCCCTGCGCTTCCTGAAGCGCAGCGAGTGCGGCGCGGCGTTCTTCATCGTCACTGACAAGCTGCTGTCCCACGGGTGACAGGCCCCGACGTGCGAGAGCAGCGTCAAAAGCGGCCGGGTCGGCGCGCAGGGCTTTCAGGTCATGCATGGTTCAGGGCTCCGGCAGGTCTGGTGATTAGTCTTCATCAGCGGCCATGGGTTTCGGTTCGACGAACCGGGCCGTGAGGATGGATACCTCGTACAGGGCGACGAGGGGAATGGCGAGGCTCAGCATCGTAATCGCATCGGGAGGGGCAATCACGGCGGCCACGGCAAAGGACGCGACGACGGCATAGCGGCGGAAACGCTTGAGCTGGGCCACGCTCAGCAGGCCGACACGCACCAGCAGGGTCAGCACGACGGGCAGCTCAAAACAGACTCCGAACGCCAGGATCATTTTCGTGACCAGCGTCAGATATTCCGAGACCTTGGCCTGAAGCTCGATCTGCATGCCACCATTGGTGCTCTGCGGTGTCTGGAACGACAGGAAGAACTGCCATGCGTAGGGGAACACCACGTAATAGGCGAGTGCCGCACCGATCAGGAACATGATCGGGGTGGCGATCAGGAACGGGGCAAAGGCGCGCTTTTCACTGCGATACAGGCCGGGCGCGATGAAGATCCAGGCCTGGATGGCGATCATGGGAAAGGACAGGCAGGTCGCACCGAAAACGGCCACGCGGATATAGGTGAAGAAGGCTTCATACAGCGCGGTATAGATCAGATGCGGCTGCTCGCCGTTCTTGCGCATGATGTTGCCGAGCGGGGCCGCAAGGAACCGGTAGATCTCACCCGAATAATGGTAGCAGATGGCGAATGCGATCACGAAGGTCACGATGGACCAGATCAGCCGCTTGCGCAGCTCCACGAGATGCTCGAGGAGCGGCATCGGCGTGTCATTGATGCTGTCAGTGTCGGTCATTCGCCGTCCTTTCCGCTCGCGATGGAGATGCGCCGACCGGCATGGATAGCGCGGACAGGCGGCAGGATATCAGGCGCGCGCCAGCGGGAGCGCTCATGCTGGAGCCGCCGTGCCGTGCTGGGCGGCAGAATGGACGGAGCGCCCGCGACATCTTCGTTGACATCCAGCTCTTCCTGCACGGGCAGGTCCACGACTGGCTCGAACTGCGGACGGGCATTGTAGGGCACCGTTTTCAGATCGGTCAGGGGCGGCGGGGGAAGCGGTGGCGCGGGCGGAACCTTGGGCAGATCGGCCGCGGACGCTTTTGCAGGTGTGTCGAGCTCCAGACTGCGCCGGATGGAATTGTCGCCGTCGATCGCCTTCGTGACACGGTCGCGCAGGTTGAAATTCTTCAGATCCCGGAACTGATCCCGCGCCTCGGACAGATCAGCCTCACGAACCATCTCGTCGACATGGGACTGGAATTCAGCCGCCATGCGCCGCATCGCCTTTAACCCGTTCGACAGGGTGCGGATAGCAACCGGCAGGTCCTTCGGGCGGATGAAGACCATCGCCACCATCACGAACAGCGCAATTTCCGAGAAACTGAAGTCAAACATGCGACATTCCTAACCTGTCTGCTCCGCTCCGCCTACGGCAGAAGCATCGTCTTCTGCTTCCGTGGGCGCGCGGTCCAGAAGGAAGTCCTCCCGGCGGGGTAACCCCCGGAGATCCGGAAGGCTGAAACTTTCCAGAAAAACAGCGGTGGTGCCCCATAATACGGGCCGGCCTGGAACGTCCTTGCGGCCTTTGGGAGCGATCAGACCGTCTTCCAGCAGGGCATCGAGAACGGCCTGCCCGAGCGAAACACCACGGATGGCTTCAATTTCCGCACGGGTGCAGGGCTGATGATAGGCGATGATCGCCAGTGTTTCCATCGCGCCACGGCTGAGGCGGCGGGGCTTTTCCACGATTTTTATCAGAGCGGACGCGAATTCCGAGCGGGTGCGGAACTGCCAACCGCCAGCGACCAGCACCATTTCCACGGCATGATCGGCATAACGACTGCGGACGGCATTAAGTGCGTCCTCGACCGGCACGGAAATGGACTGGGCGGTCAAAAGATCGGCGATCGCCGCAGGCTTAACGGGATCGGGGCTGGCGAAAACAAACGCCTCCACAAGCAGACAGGCGCGATCGAGCATTGTGGGATCTGTCATGAGGGCGTGGCCACCCGCCATTCGATTTCCCCGAACGCTTCGGGCTGACGCAGTTCAAGCGCGCCACCTTTGGCCATTTCCAGCCCTGCGAGCAGCGTACCGGCAAGTGCCGCATTACGCCCGTATGGCCCTTCCTCTCCGTCCAGTTCGTTCGGATCCGGGAGAAGGGACGTCAGGGTGTGCCAGCCGATAACATGATCTGTCCCGAGCAGGCGCTTGAGACGGGATAGCGCATCCTGCACGCTCCAGTACCGACGGGCACGCGGCGCATAGACGCGCCGGCGCCCCGTTCTGCGACGGGCGGAAAGATAGGCTGTGATCAGCGCGGGCATGTCCACGCGCAGACCAGAGCGGTCAATTTCGGTATAATCTTCGCCCCGTCCGCGCCGGAACACGTCCAGACCCAGGCGGGGCTGTTCCGCCAGCCAGCGGGCGGCGGCACGCATCCGCTCGAGTTCAATCAGGCGTTCCTGAAGAAGTTCGATGGCATCTTCTGCGTCCGGATCTTCATTTTCGGCAGGCAGGAGCAGCTTGGACTTCAGCCAGGCGAGCCACGCCGCCATTACCAGCCAGTCCGCCGCCAGTTCCAGCCGCAGGCTCCGCGCTTCCGCACGTGCCTTTTCCACGACTGCCAGATATTGCTCCACCAGTTGCAGGATGGAGATTTTCGCCAGATCCACCTTCTGCTTGCGGGCTAGATCGAGGAGCAGGTCCAGCGGCCCCTCGAACCCGTCAAGCGTCAGATGAAGTGTCTCGCTCAAACGCCAGCTCTCAGAACTGGGCCGGCGTACAGGCGACGGATTGCGCGTGCAGCTTCACACAATAGGCGCGTGCGGATTTGAGATCCGCAAAGCCACCGATCCGCAGACGCACGAAGGTATGGTCACCGCGTGTGGTCTTTTCGAACAGCGGCGTATGGCCTGCGAACAGGGCCGGAGCCTGATGGCGCAGACTGTCCCATTCCTTGCGGGCCGCGGCTTCGCTGTCGAGCGCGCCGAGCTGGACTTCATGCGTCCCACGCGATGTTTCCGCCTTCTCCGCAGCCGGAGCAGCGGCTTTCGGCGGTCCAACATTCTCAGGATCCGGAAGCGGCGCGGGAAGCGGCTTCTCGGCAGGTCGTGCGGCATGATGGACGGGCGCCTCTTCCTTTTTCGGCGCTTCGGCAGGTGCGGCAGCCTGATCCTGCAGCTTCTCCGGAACCGTGGCAGGCAGCGCGGTGCCCGGAGACATCTGCCCAGTGTCGGCTGGCGCGGCTGCTTCCGGAGCAGGCGTCTGGGCTGCCGGCGCGTTATCCGGTGCTGCACCATCTGCCTTGGGAGCATCGGTCTTTGGTGCTTCCGGAGCAGGCGTTCCGGGCGGGACGCCATATTGACGGGCCAGTGCCTTCGTATCCGGCTGCTCCGGACCCGGAGCAAGATGCGCCTCGCCATTGCCGGTCATGTCGGTGTCGCCGTCATCACCGCCCATGATCTGCATCCCGCCCGGATCGGCCGGACGGTCCTTCACGGGGCCCGGCGGCGGACCTATAATGGGAATGCCGCCATGATGGCTGCCCATAAGCGACCAGCCGCCAACCGCCAGCAGCAGCACAACGCCGATGCCCACTGCGCCACCAACCAGCTTGCGGGTGGCGGGGTCGTTACCCAGCACGGACGTCAGACGCCCTGCCCCGGACGCACCGCCGGCGGTAGCCGGGCGGCGGCGCGGTGGGGGTTCGTCGTCATAATCGTTGCTCAGGCGTTCGCGCTCGAAACGCGTCTGCGGACGCGCTCCTGGAGCCGGACCCGCAGGCTGTTTCGGGGTACGGGCGTAATCGCCCGGATCGGGGCGGTTGCGGTCCTGATCGTTTTCCGGACTCATCGCATTTCCTCTACCGGCACGACGCCGAGAATGGTGAGGGCACAGCGCAGCGTTCCTGCAATCGCCGAGACCAGCGCCAGCTTGGCGAGGCTGGTTGCGCGGTCGTTCTCATGCAGGAAGCGCAGGGTGGTGTCTTCGCGGCCCCGGTTCCACAGAGCGTGGAAGTCGGAGGCCAGATCAATGCAATAGGTCGCGATCCGGTGCGGCTCGCGCGCTGTCGCAGCAGCTTCAACACTGCGCGGGAAAGCCGCCAGACGACGCAGAACGGCTAGTTCGACGTCCGAAGACAGGTTGGACAGATCGGCTTCACACAAAGCTTCGGGCGTCACGGACTCTGCACCAAACATCGTCTCGGCCGAACGCAGGACCGACCGGCAGCGGGCATGAGCGTACTGGACGTAGAACACCGGATTGTCGCGCGTCTGGGCGACAACGGCATCCAGGTCGAACTCCATCTGCGCGTCGGCCTTGCGGGTCAGCATTGTGAAGCGCACGGCGTCCTTGCCCACTTCGTCCAGCAGGTCGCGCAGGGTCACGAACGTGCCGGCGCGCTTGGACATTTTCACCGGCTCGCCGTTCTTCACGACGCGCACGATCTGGCACATCACGACTTCAAAGCCGGTCTTGCCATCCGTCAGGGCGGAAATAGCAGCCCGCATGCGCGAAACGTACCCGCCGTGATCGGCGCCGAGGACGTCGATCAGGACGTCGGCATTTTCAGCCTTCTGGGCGTGGTAGCCGATATCGTTGGCGAAATAGGTGTTGGTGCCGTCGGACTTGCGGAGTGCGCGGTCCTGATCGTCACCGAACTCGGTGGAGCGGAAGAGCGTCTGCGGACGGGCTTCCCAGTCTTCCGGCATCTTGCCCTTGGGCGGCTCCAGCACGCCTTCATAGAGCAGGCCCTTGCTGTCGAGCTTGGCGATCGCGGCATCGACGCGTCCGCTGGCCAGCGTTTCGGCTTCGCTGGCGAAGACTTCGTGCGAAATGCCCAGCGCTTCCAGATCCTCGCGGATGGCCGCCATCATCTGCGTCAGGGCTTCACGGCGCACCGTCTCGAACCAGACGGACGGATCGGCGGGACCACCTTCGGCATTGGCGAGCGCGCGACCATGCGTCTTAACAATGCTCTCGGCAACAGGGATCAGGTACTCGCCTTGATATTGCAGGCCATTCGGCGTCAGCGGGCTGAAATCGTCTGCGGAAATCTCCGTGCCGATGGCCTGAAGATAGCGCCAGTATGTGGCCCAGGTCAGAGCGACGACCTGCGTTCCGGCGTCGTTGATGTAATATTCGCGCGTCACCGGGCTGCCTGCGGCTTCGAGCAGGTTTGCCAGCGCGTCACCGACCACCGCGCCGCGACAGTGACCGACATGCATCGGGCCGGTCGGGTTGGCGGAGACGTATTCCACGTTCACGCGCGTCCCCTGCCCCATTGTGGAGCGGCCATAACGCTCGCCAGCTTTGAGAACCGAGACGGCCACGCCCTGCAGGACTTCGGGCCTGAGTGTCAGGTTCACGAAGCCCGGACCGGCGGCTTCGGCCTTCGCGATCTCCGGAAGTTCGGAGAGCTTCGCGACCAGTTCGGCGGCAATATCGGCAGGCTTGCGACGCGCGGGCTTGGCGGCCAGCATGGCGGCGTTTGTCGCCATATCACCGTGGGACGGATCACGGGTAGGGGTCAGATCGACGCGCTGCACCACCTCTTCCGGCAGGCCGGGGACGACCGATCGCAGAGCATCGCACACCTGAACCCGGGTGCGGGCAAAGAGACAGTCAGTCGTAAGGGTCGTGGTGTCAGCGGCCATTTCAGCTCGATTCCTGTAACGCGTCTTCAAATCAGAGGCTCTATCAGCCCAGCACGGAGAGGTCCGTCAACCGTCGATGTTCTTCCATCGCGAAACGATCGGTCATTCCGGCAATATAATCGGCCACCAGACGCCTGCGCTGTACGTCATCGGCGGCTTTGGCACGGCCCCGCAGCGGATCGGGCAGAAGGCCGGGATCTTCGGACAGGATGTCGAAAATTTCGCGCACGGCGATCTTGGCCTTCCGCGCCATGCGGTTGACGCGCCAGTGGCGGTACATGTTGGCATAGAGAAACTTGCGGATGGCCTTGTTGGCCTCCCGCATTTCCGGGCTGAACGCCACCACGGGATAACCGGCATGACGGATATCATCGGCTGATTGCGGGTTGAGCGCTTCGAGGTTCCGGCGCGTCTGGTCCGTCAGGTCGGTGGCGAGCTGGTTGATGACGACGCGGATGGTTTCATGACGCACGCGCTGGGCCTGATCGGACGCCTCACGCCCGATCTGACGCTCCATCTCGCGGGACCGGCGCAAAGCGTCTCCGACCAGCGGCAGGTCTTCAATATCCTCAAAAGACAGCAGCCCGGCGCGCAGACCGTCATCGAGATCGTGGCCGTGATAGGCGATATCGTCCGACATGGCGGCCACCTGCGCTTCCGCCGAAGCATGGCTTTGCAGGTCGAGATGATGTTTTGCGTCGTATTCCGCGAAATAGGGCGTCGGGCGTTTGACCGGGCCGTTATGTTTGGCGAGGCCCTCCAGTGCTTCCCATGTCAGGTTCAGGCCATCAAAGGCGTGGTAGCGGGCTTCGAGCGCTGTCACGAGCCGCAGGGACTGGGTGTTGTGATCGAAGCCACCCCAGTCCTTCATCGCAAGTGCGAGGGCGTCTTCCCCGGCATGGCCGAACGGCGTGTGACCGAGATCGTGAGCAAGCGCCACGGTTTCGGTCAGATCCTCATTAAGGTCCAGATTGCGGGCGATGGAGCGGGCGATCTGCGCGACTTCGAGCGAATGTGTCAGGCGCGTGCGGAAAAAATCGCCTTCGTGATTGATGAAGACCTGCGTCTTGTATTGCAGGGTCCGGAACCCCGCGGAATGCAGCACGCGGTCACGGTCCCGCTGCCAGGGCGAGCGGACCGGGCTTTCCACTTCGGGGTAGAGTCGGCCCCTGAAATCCGTAGGGGAGCCGGAATCCTGTACCGCGTAGATCGCTACCATCAAGACATGTCCTGCGTGAGCCGTCGGGCCGAGAGAGCGCCGTTTCGGGCGGCCCACGGGACCATTCTACGCCAGCATTGTGCCCGCGCAAGCATGGCCCTCCCGCCCTCCCCTTTGCTCTGGGGGGAGCTCTGACCATATAATCAGGACCGCAGTTGTCTTTTCAGAAGAGTCCGGGAACCAGAACCCATGTCCGACACCGTGCCTTTCAGCGTTTCCGCTAGTGCGGCCGCCCGCATCCAGGAGATCATCGCAGCCCAGCCAGAACCTGAGGGGCTGGCGCTGCGCGTGGCGGTTCTGGCCGGAGGATGCAACGGGTTTCAGTACCAGTTCAAACTGGAGCGCGATCAGGCCGCGGATGATGTCGTCATCGAGCGTGACGGCGCGCGCGTGTTCGTAGATACGACCAGCCTCGACCTGCTGGAAAACGCGGAACTGGAATTCGTGGACAAACTGATGGGCGCGCATTTCACGGTCACGAACCCGAATGCAGCTTCATCATGCGGCTGCGGCACCAGCTTCTCCCTGGCCTGATCCGATGACCACGACGCCATTCACCTTTGCAAGCTGGAACATCAACTCCATCCGCGCCCGCGCCCATCACGTTCAGGACTGGCTGGAACGCCATCCGGACTGCGATCTGCTGTGCCTTCAGGAAATCAAATGCGAGGACAGCCAGTTTCCGGCCATGTTCGCAGAAGCCGGACTGCATGTCGCGACCTCTGGTCAGAAAGCCTATAACGGCGTGGCCCTGATTGGACGCCGCCCCTTCACGGTGACGCACCATACGCTTCCGGGATTCGATCATCCGTCTGCCCGTTATATCGAGGCGGAACTCGACGGCATCACGATCGGCAATCTGTATCTGCCCAACGGCAATTCCGGCGGTGAGGACGGTTACGCGACCAAGCTGGCGTTTTTCGACGCTTTAGCGGAACGGGCGCGTGTTCTGCTGGAGGCGGAGAAACCGTTTGCGTTCATCGGGGACTTCAATGTCTGCCCGACGGACGAAGATCTCGCGCCCGGCGCGCTGTCACCTAACGACGCACTGGTACGCCCTGAAACGCGCGCAGCATTCCGCAAGTTAAAATGGATGGGGCTGACGGATGCCCTGCGCACGCTCTACCCTGCAGGCCGGCATTACACGTTCTGGGATTATCAGGCGGCGGCATTCCAGCGAAATTCGGGCTTGAGGATCGATCATGCACTTCTGTCGCCTCGCCTGACCGAACGCCTGACAGCTTTCGTGATCGACCGGGACGAGCGGGCGAAGGAAAAGGCCTCCGATCACGTCCCAGTTCTCGTTACAGTCTGAACATACAAGGGGAATACGTTGTTCCCCTTGCATCCCCTCATGCGTGTCGCAGATTAGGTTTTCTACTCAGATGGCCCGACTGCCACTGATACCCGTTGCCGCTCCAGCGCCAGTAGCCCGGTACCCAGCGCAGGTCTCCGCGATGGGACGGGATGGTCTCCGGTAGCGTATGTGGAGGCGGAGGCGGCTGACGGTATGGGCCGCTATAGGGCACAAACTGGGCATGGGCTGTTCCCGACATCGGCGCAATCGCCATCGTACCTGCAAACAGGGCGGAAACAGCCAAAATCCCTGACAGATGTTTCAGCATTAATGCTCTCCTTCTCATGACGCCTTGTCACGGAAAGATGATGACGGGCGCGTCTTGGCGTAGCTGAGGCGCATCTATGGCGGAATCCGGGCAGATCATGATTTTGTGTTACATGCATGACGCCCTCCCCTACGCCTGTAACGGAAAGATACAGAAGTTGATTCGTGTCTTTTGAGATACAAATTTAGAGTTAAATTTATTTCCAGCCTTTGAATTTGAATATTTTATATTGACTGTATCATTTTTGACGCAGTACGTAGTGTGTGCCTACATCTTGCACATCCGGTTCGCACGCCATTACCGCAGACCCTCATTTCGTTTTTTCGTTGGGGGTTTTATCATGTACACAGACTGGCGGATTGCGGCCTGTATTCTCGGCAGCGTCTGGGCCTTCCCGCTTCGCGCCCAGGCCCCCGCCTATTTCATGCCCGCACATCATACCGCCCGCACACGAATACCCCGTTCGGATGCCCTGCGGGATCCTGCGCTGCTAGACAGCATGACAGGCCGATCCGGGTCAGGCGGATTAAGTTTTGACCAGACAGGAACGTCCCCCGTGGTGCGACGGGAGTGGATGAAGCTGGATCTGTCGAATCTCTTAAAAATTGGCCCTCTGGACGTCGAACGGGCAGCACAATCGCCGTTAATGGAAGAAAAAGGCGTGACGACGACTTTTGCCTATCCGCTAAAATCACTTCCGGGCGTGGACCTGACGGCGAGCTTCTTCGGAGGACACCGCGATACCATCCAGGGTGCCGCAGGCGGCAGTGCAGCTGTGACGGCGGGCATTCGGGTCCACTGGTAGTTCCGCGCAGACCACACTTGGAAATAACGAAGCAGAACAGGCAGCATAAAAAAACCGGCATCTCCCGAATGGAAGATGCCGGTTCTGCAACAGCAAGCGAGGCTGCTTAAGGTTTACTTGCTGGCGGTCGGCTTGGGCTTCGGCAGATCGAGCGCAAGATGAAGCTCCTTCAGACGGGCCGGCTCGACCGGGGCCGGCGCTTCCATCATCAGGTCCTCGCCGCTCTGGTTAAGCGGGAAAAGGATGACCTCGCGAATGTTCGGCTCATCGGCCAGCAGCATCACGATACGGTCCACGCCCGGTGCGGCGCCACCATGCGGCGGAGCGCCGTAACGGAAGGCGTTCAGCATGCCGCCGAAACGCTCTTCCACGACTTCGGGGCCATAGCCTGCAATCTCGAAGGCACGCAGCATGACTTCCGGCAGATGGTTCCGGATGGCGCCAGAGGACAGTTCCACGCCGTTACAGACGATATCGTACTGATAGGCGTTGATCGTCAGCGGGTCCTGCGTGTTCAGAGCATCGAGCCCCCCCTGAGGCATGGAGAACGGGTTGTGCGAGAAGTCGACCTTCCCGGTTTCCTCGTTCAGCTCAAACATCGGGAAGTCCACGACCCAGCAGAAGCGGAACGCATTCTTCTCGATCAGGTCCAGTTCGGTTGCGACCTTGGTGCGGACGACGCCAGAGAACTTGGCGACCTCATCACCCTTGCCAGCGGCGAAGAACACGGCGTCTCCGGCCTTGAGGCCACAGGCTTCACGAATGCTCTCAACGCGCTCGGCTTCAAGATTCTTGGCAATCGGGCCCTTGCCGCCTTCTGCCTCGAAAATGATGTAGCCCAGACCACCGGCACCGCTTTCACGCGCCCAAGTGTTGAGCTTGTCGAAAAAGCCGCGCGGACGATCCCCAGCACCCGGAGCCGGGATCGCACGGATCTGGCCACCGGACGCTGCGATCTTGGCGAACAGACCAAAACCGGAATCGCGGAACGCTTCCGTCACGTCCTTGATAATCAGCGGGTTGCGCAGATCCGGCTTGTCGGAACCGTAGTCGCGCATGGAATCGGCATACGGAATGCGCGGGAATGCGCCGTCCGTGATTTTCCAGCCTTCGGGCGTAAACTCGTTGAACACGCCTGCGAGGACGGGTTCGAGCACCGTGAAGACGTCTTCCTGCGTGACGAACGACATCTCGAAATCGAGCTGATAGAACTCACCGGGGCTGCGGTCAGCGCGGGAGGCTTCGTCACGGAAGCAGGGTGCGATCTGGAAGTAGCGGTCGAAACCGGCAACCATCGCAAGCTGCTTGAACTGCTGCGGAGCCTGCGGCAGGGCATAGAACTTACCCGGATGCAGACGGGCCGGGACAAGGAAGTCACGCGCGCCTTCGGGAGACGAGGCCGTCAGGATCGGTGTCTGGAACTCGGTGAAGCCCTGCGCGATCATACGCTGACGCAGGCTCGTGATGACCTTGCTGCGGAGCAGGATGTTCTGGTGCATCTTGTCGCGGCGCAGGTCGATGTAACGATACTTCAGACGCAGGTCTTCGGGGTAGTTCTCGTTGCCCGCCACCTGGAATGGCAGGACCTCGGCGCTGGAACGGATTTCCAGAGCTTCGGCCAGAACTTCCACATCACCGGTCGGCAGGTTCGGGTTGCGCTGCGACCCATGACGGACCACGACTTTCCCGGTCACTGTGATGACGCTTTCCACGCGCAGACGCTCGGCTTTTTCCAGCAGGTCCGTACCAGCAGGGATGACGATCTGCGTCACACCGTAGTGATCGCGCAGGTCGATGAACAGCAGGCCGCCATGATCGCGCTTGCTGTGGACCCAGCCGGAAAGACGGACAATCTGCCCGGCATTCTCCTCACGCAGAGCGCTACAGTCATGGGTGCGGTATGGATGCATATCGGGCCTCTTCAACGTCCTGTGCGGATAAGTGGGCGCAGGAAGCCGGGACGGCCCTCTCATGTCAAGTTTTCTGCGACTTCAGAGGGCCTCTCCGGCCTTTTCCTGCATAAAACCATCGAAATCGATCGCCGCCAGAGCCATCTCTGCCGCATGCCCCGACCCGGCCAGTGCGATAGGCTTTCCATCCTTGAGATAAGTCGCAAGGAACCTGAAACCCCGGATATCCCCTTCCAGCGCCACGTTGTCGAAGCTTTCGCCCCAGCCCAGAAGTTCAATTTTCTTGCCGAACTGCTGTGTCCAGAACCACGGCAGCGGTACGTTGGGCGTGTCATGCCCCATCATCGCAAGAGCCGCGATCCGTCCTTGCACTTCGGCATGGCGCCAATGCTCGATTCGCCGTGGTGCTCCGTCATGAAAAACCGCGGATGCGTCCCCGGCTGCGTAGACGCCGGGGACGCATCCGGCCTCACCACCTCTAGTCACGCGCATCTGACCGTTCACGACGATCGCACCGCTCTCATCACGCTCCAGACCGGACACGTAATCCGTGACGGGCATCACACCCACACCAAGCAGTACGAACGCGGCAGGCAGACGGGTGCCGTCGTCGAGTTCCACACCTGAAGCCGTTCCGTTCTTGCCGTCCTCGGCATAGATCTTCGTGACCCGAGCATCCGAGACGAATGCCACGCCGTTTTCTTCATGCAACTGGCGCAGACGAATACCGATTTCGCGGCCAAACTGCTTTTCCATCGGGATTTCGGTATCGGAAATAACAGTCACCCCGACCCCACGCTGCCGTAGGGACGAGGCCGCCTCAAGCCCGATAAATCCTGACCCCACGATCGTTACCGCCAGATCGGGATCCAGAATGGCGGCGATCCGCTCCGCATCCACCCCACGATGCAGCGTATAGACGCCCTTCATGTCCACGCCCGGAATATCCGGCTTTCTGGTTACGGCCCCCGTCGCGATCAGGACGTGATCCGCCGTCAACTCCATCCCGTCCTCCAGTCTGGCCGTGCGGGTCTGCGGATCGAACTGCGCCACATGGCCGCAGACGCGGGTAATGCCGCGTTGAGTATAAAATTCCTCTTCCCGAAGCAGGGGCGCATGGGCTTTTTCAGACTCGCTGACAAGGACGGTCTTGCTCAGGGCGGTACGATCGTAAGGAAGATCTTTTTCCTCACTGACCATCGTGATGGTGCCCGCAAAACCTTCCGCCCGGAGCGTCACCGCAGCGCTGACAGCGGCAGCCCCGGCGCCGAGAAGCAGAACACTTTCGTTTTCCTGTCGTTTTTCCGAAGCCTGACGTTGCTTCGGCTTCAATCCGACCAGCACACGGCCATCAACAACCTGCACCGGGTACTGTGACAGAGGATCGAGTGCCAGTGGTTCGACGAGACTGCCATCCGTCGCATCAAAAACCGCCTTGTGCCAAGGGCAGACCAGCACACTTCCTTTTTCCGTCTTGCAAAAAGCCCCCTGCTCCAACGGTGCCTCCTTGTGGGGGCATTTACCGGCGAAACCATGCACATTCTCCCCGTCCCGAATGAGAACCACCGGCGTGCCGTCCAGGGAAAACGGCGTAATTTTCTCGTCTTCGAGCGCATCAAACGCACAGAGATCGCGGAAATCGGCAGTCAGGTCGGATTGGGACATCGAGTATGGCCTCCCGGCTGGGAAATGGGGACAGTCACGAAAGCGAACGCAGCATAAGCTGCCCGGTTGGCAAACATCAAAAAACCCGTCCGGACATCAGGTCCGGACGGGTTTTGAATGATGCCGACCTGAAAAAGGCAGGCTCAGAACATGTTGTCGAATCCGCCGCCGTCACCGCCACCGAAATCTCCGCCACCACCAACATCACCGCCGCCGCCAAAGTCGGAATCGGAGAAGCTGCCGGCATCGGTCCCGGCGCCGCCGAAGGGATCGAAGGCCGAAGCATCACTGCCGTAGTTGTTGATGATGGTGTCGCCACCCGCACCCCAGCCACCAGCCGCATCACCACCCGCACTATGATGATCGGAAAACAGGCCTTCAAGCGCATTGGCGGCCATCATACCGCCAGCCACACCAGCCGCTGTTGTCAGGGCCGAGCCGAGAAAGCCCGAACCGCCGCGCTGGAACATGCCCGGCTGATAACCCGGCGGATAACCGTACTGCTGCTGCGGCGCGAAATTCGGCGGCGGAGCGGCCTGTGCACCCCAGCCCGGCGGGGGCGCAGACTGTTGCGGACGGTTGCCTCCACCAAACAGGCCACCAAACAGGCCAGGCTTGGATGCGCCAGACTGCTGCACCTGTGCGAGCTGCTGCTGGGCCTGCTGAAGCTGGAACTCGAGCTGGCGGATGCGGTTCTGCGCCTGTGCCAGAGCAGCCTCCTGCACCACGGCCATCTGCGTGACGCGATAACGGGCTTCCGGGTATTTCTGGAAGTTGTCGGCAATGAAGCGGTCCGCCTCAGGATCGATCGGCGGCAGAGGGGCGGCCGGTGGCTGGCCTGGTCCCGTGACCTGCGGCCCTCCCCCGACACGGGCGACGAAACGGGCGATCAGATCGCGTTCTTCGTTGTTCATCGTCATCATCCTTCCAGATGAAGAAATTGCTGAGCCTCCATCATATGATGCACCCACGACCAGTCTACAAGATCAACAGCAGGAGGCTCCCTTCCGGTTCAGGGCCTGTGCCTGTAAGGTGACGCCCGATTTCTGCCAACCGGAGCCTATAGAATTGTCTGCGACCCGGCCGCTCTGTTTTCAGGACCTGATCCTGCGCCTTCATCAATTCTGGTCCGAGAAGGGCTGCGCTATTTTGCAGCCCTACGATACCGAACTCGGAGCGGGCACTCTCTCCCCGCACACCACGCTCCGCGCGCTCGGCCCCAAGCCTTGGGCCGCCGCCTATGTGCAGCCCTGCCGCCGTCCATCGGATGGACGTTATGGCGAGAACCCGAACCGCCTTCAGCACTATTACCAGTACCAGGTGCTGCTCAAGCCGACGCCGGAAGACAGCCAGCAGCTGCTGCTCGACAGCTACCGCGCCATCGGGATCGATCCAGAACTGCACGATATCCGATTCGTCGAGGATGACTGGGAAAACCCGACCATCGGTGCCTGGGGACTGGGCTGGGAAGTCTGGTGTGACGGTATGGAAGTCTCGCAGTTCACGTATTTTCAGCAGGTTGGCGGCATTCCGACCGTCATGCCGTCGACGGAGCTGACCTACGGGCTCGAGCGTCTGGCGATGTATGTGCAGGGCGTCGAGAACGTTTACGACCTCGATTTCAACGGAAAAGGCCTGACCTATGGCGATGTATTCCTGCGGGCCGAGCAGGATTATTCACGCCATAATTTCGAGCTCGCCGACACGCAGATGCTGCTGACCCATTTCAACGATGCCGAGCGGGAGTCCATCCGGCTGTCCGAGGCCGGCGTGGCCCAGCCCGCCTACGACCAGTGCCTCAAGGCCTCCCATCTGTTCAATCTTCTGGATGCGCGGGGCGTGATTTCCGTATCCGAGCGCGCCTCCTATATCGGGCGCGTCCGTGCGCTTGCCAAAGCCGCCTGCGACGCCTGGCTCGCCGGTGAGGAGACGTCCCATGGCTGAACTCTTTCTCGAACTGTTCAGCGAGGAAATCCCCTCCGGCATGCAGGCCCGTGCGGCGGACGATTTGGGTTCGTTGCTGACCAAGGCGCTTGATGGCCTGAATCCGCGCGATCTGCGGACGTTCTTCGGGGCCCGACGCATCGCGGCGGTGCTGAACATCGATGCTGAAATCCCGGCCCGCAGCGTGTCCGAACGCGGCCCGCGCGAGGGTGCGCCGGAAAAGGCTCTGGAAGGCTTCACGCGCAAGCATGGCGTCACACCGGCGGATCTGACGCTGGAGAATGGCTTCTGGGTTCTGAACAAGTCGCTCGATCCGGTGAGCGCGGAAAGCCGCGTGTCCGAGGCCGTGCCGGATCTGCTGTGGAAGTTCCCATGGCCGAAATCCATGCGCTGGGGTGCGGGATCGAACTTTACCTGGGTCCGCCCTCTGCGCCGGATCACCTGCCTGCTGGACGGGCATGTCGTGCCGTTCGCTCTCGCCCGCGACGGGGATGATGCGCATGGGCTGAAGGCATCCAACCTCTCTGAAGGCCATCGCTTCCTTGCTCCGGGCGCATTCGAAGTGCTGTCGGGCCAGCAGTGGCAGGACGAGCTTGAAACCCGCTCGGTCATCGTGGACATGGACAGCCGCCGCGACATGGTCCGCACCGGCGTGGCGCGTCTGGCAGAGCAGCATGACATTACGGTCGTGCAGGATGACGGGCTGGTCGATGAAGTCTGTGGTCTGGTCGAATATCCGGTCCCGCTTCTGGGCCAGATCGACGCTGCCTTCATGGATCTGCCTGCCGAAGTGATGCAGGTCTCCATGCGGATCAACCAGCGCTATTTCGCACTCAGGAACCCGGACGGCTCGGCTGCACCCTATTTCGCCTTCATCGGCAACCTGCCGTTCAAAGACGGCGGCAAGCTGACCACGGCGGGCAATGAGCGCGTGCTCCGCGCCCGTTTTGCCGATGCCCGGCACTTCTGGGATCTGGACCGCAAGACCAAACTGGCTGACCGCGTTCCGGCGCTGGCGGCGGTGACGTTCCATGCCAAGCTGGGTACGCAGGCCGAGCGCGCCGAGCGGATCTCGAAGCTTGCGGGCACCGTGGCGCAGGCCATGGGGCTTGATGGCGCGCAGATCGCACAGGCCGAGCGCGCGGGTCTGCTGGCCAAGGCGGATCTGACGACCGGCATGGTCGGCGAGTTCCCGGAACTTCAGGGCGTCATGGGCGGCTATTACGCGGCGCATGCTGGCGAAAACGAAGCGGTCTCCCGCGCCGTGGCCGAGCATTACCTGCCGCGCGGTCAGTCCGATGAGACTGCAAAGGCGCCGGTTTCGGTCGCTGTGACACTCGCGGACCGGCTGGACCTGCTGGCCGGGTTCTTCGCCATCGGTGAACTGCCGAGTGGTTCGGGCGATCCGTATGCGCTGCGTCGTGCGGCCCTGGGCATCATCCGCACAATCCGTGACAACGGGCTGCGTCTGGACCTGACAGCGCTGTTCGCGCAGGCCGCAAATGGCCGGACAGGCGGCGAACTGGCCAAGCTGCCAGACTTCATGGCCGAGCGCCTGCGCGTGCAGCTTCGCAGCGAGGGCGAGCGGCATGACGTTCTTGCGGCCATTCTGACGCGCGGGCTGGACGGCGATCTGGTCCGGCTTCTGGCCCGGACCTCGGCGCTGTCGGAGATGATCCAGACGGAAGACGGCCGCAACCTGCTTGCTGCCGCCAAGCGCGCCGCCAACATTCTGCGCATTGAGGACAAGAAGGACGGCCCGCATACGGGCGCTCCCGATCCGCTCCTCTATACGCAGGACGAAGAGCGCGCGCTGGCTGCCGGTCTGGATCAGGCTGTTCCCACGATTGAAACAGCTCTCAAAGAAGAGCGCTTCACCGATGCGATGCAGGCCATTGCAGCCCTGCGCCCTACGCTGGATCGCTTCTTCGAGGCCGTGACGGTCAATGCGCCGGAACCGAAAGTACGCGCCAACCGCCTCAAACTGCTGTCCCTCTTCCGCGAGACAACGGCCCTGATCGCCGATTTCGGCCAGATCGAGGGCTGAGGCCATGGGAGCGTGGTGGTCCGGATCCGTCACCACGTTCCTTCACACGCCTCCGGACCAGCTCTGCGCCGCCCTGTCCCATCAGGTGGTGCAGAACCGTTTTCAGGGCGAGCCGCAGCAGGCTCGCGCCTGGGAAGCGCAGATCGATCTTCTGCATGAAATTCTCTCCACACTTCCCAACGCACAGGACTGGCAGGTTCTGTTCGAGTTTCCGATCCCGCGGCTTGGCGGCCGGATCGACACGGTTCTGGTCTCGCCCGGCGCGATTTATGTACTGGAATTCAAAATTGGCTCGTCCAGCTTCGACGCGGCCGCTCTCTCCCAGACGGAAGGCTATGCGCTCGACCTGCTGGATTTTCATGCCGCAAGTCGGAAACACCCGCTCGTTCCCGTTCTGGTCGCCACGGATGCGCCGTCCCGAGCCCAAACAACGCCGCTTCTGCTCCCCTTGGGCGTCACAGAGGTTCAGTGCGTCAATGCAGCGGGACTGAAAACGCTCCTGACCACGCTGGCGGCACAGACGGCTCATACCGATCATCCGCTGGTCCCCGCACAATGGGAGCATGCTCCCTACGATCCGGTCCCAAGCATCGTAGAAGCGGCACGGCAGATTTACGCCACACATAGCGTTGCCGACATCCACACCGCCCGTGCCGATGCAACGAACCTGACACAGACCTCTGCCTGCATCGCCAACATTCTGCAAAAAGCTCGAACGGAAGGACGCAAAGTGATTGTGTTCGTCTCGGGCATTCCGGGCGCGGGCAAAACCTTATGTGGCCTGAAAGTAGCTTTTACGGATGACGGCGACGCAACGGACGCCACGTTCCTGACGGGAAATCCGACCCTTGTTTCGGTTCTACGGGAAGCCCTCACGCGCGATACCGTCAGTCGTGGACAAAAGCGCCCGCTCGTCGAGCAGCGGATGGAATCTACCATTCAGTCCCTGACGAAATTCCGTGATCACTATGTCGGGTGCCCAAAAGAATGTCCGCCTGAACAGATCATGGTCATCGACGAGGCCCAGCGCTGCTGGACGCAGGCTCAAGCTGTGCGCAAGAGTGCATCGCGACATGTGAAGCTGACAGACTCCGAGCCTGCGCATCTGTTGGACATCATGGGTCGGCATGACGGTTTCGCGGCCATTCTGTGCCTGATCGGGCATGGGCAGGAAATCAATGACGGTGAAGGAGGTCTGGCCTGCTGGGGCGAAGCCCTTTTGAGCCGCCCAGCCTGGCGCGTTGAAGCGGCTCCGGACGTAATCGGAACCGGGGATCTGACGCATCTACCCGCAACACTTGAAGCCGGGCGGCAGCGCTTTTTGCATCTCGGTGTGGCTATCCGCTCTCTGCGTGAAGAAACCGCACCACGTTGGGTCAACGCCGTCCTGAACGGAGACGTCGAGGCGGCCCGCTACCTAGCCGCACAAACGGATCTGCCGTTTCGTCTCACGCGCAGTCTGGACGATCTGCGGGCTGGGCTGCGTCACCGTTCACGACTGGCCTATCGCTGCGGGCTGGTTGCGAGTTCAAAGGCCAAGCGGCTGCGAGCCGAAGGGCTTGGCTGTGAAGTCCCGCATATGGACGAAAAGGCCGTCTCCCAGTGGTTTCTGAACCGCTGGCTTCCGGATCGAGATATCCGGGCCTCCGACGCGCTCGAAACGTGTGCTACGGAGTTTGCCATTCAGGGACTGGAACTGGATTTTGTGGGGCTGTGCTGGGACGGCGATCTGATCCGCGTGCCTTCTGGCAATCGCTGGCAGCCTCGCCGCTTTTCGGGCACGAAATGGATCAATGTCAGCACAGCAGAGGCGACGCTGTGGCGGCTGAACACCTATCGCGTTCTTCTGACGCGGGCACGTTACGAGACGCTGATCTGGGTGCCACAGGGCAGCGCGGATGATCCAACGCGCGATCCGGAGACACTGGACCGGATTGCGAATTTTCTGATGACGTGCGGCGTGCTCCTTCTGGAGCCTGCGGCCCCTGCCCAGGCCTTCACTTTACAGAACGATCTGGCAGACCTGCTTCAGGACTAGTCGTCGTCATCATCTTCCGTGCCGGGATCACGCTCGTTGCGATGCACCCAGGCGGACATAAGCAGACCAAAGCCAAACATCATCGTCAGCATGGCTGAACCACCGTAGGAAATGAGCGGCAACGGCACGCCGCCCACCGGGATGACGCCCATGACCATCGACAGGTTCACGGCGCAGTACAGGAAGAAATCCATGGCAATGCCCAGACCCAGAAGCCGCCCGAACTGGTTGCGACTGCGAATGGCAATGAGCATTCCGCCCATGACGAGCGTTCCAAGAAGGGTAATGACAGCAATCCCGCCGACAAAACCCCATTCCTCACCGATCATGGTGAAGATGAAGTCCGTCTGTTTTTCCGGCAGGAAGTTCAGTTGTCCCTGACTACCATGCAAATATCCCTCACCCCACATGCCTCCTGAACCAAGGGCGATTTTGGACTGGATGATGTTGTAGCCTGCGCCCAGAGGATCATGTTCAGGGTGCAGGAACGTGTCGATCCGGGCCTTCTGGTAGTCGTGCAGATGGCTGTAAATCAGCTTGCCCATGAAAGGCAGCGGCGCGGCGAGCAGCACGATCTGCCACAATCGCATTCCTGCCGCGAAGAACAGCGTTGCCCCGATGAGACCGATGATTGTCGCAGTCCCGAGATTGGGCTCCTTCAGCACCAGCAGGACCGGCAACAACGTCAGAAGTGCGGGCAGGACCAGGCGCAGCGGATTACCCATCCGCTCGTTGCCAATGCGGTGAAACCATGTTGCCAGCATCAGCACGAGGCCGATTTTGGCGAATTCGGACGGCTGGAACTGCATACCCGCCAGATTGATCCAGCGTTCCGCCCCCTTCCCCACATGCCCCATGCGCAGCACAAGCGCGAGCAGCGTGACGGAAAGCAGGTAGATCGGCATGGATGCCATGCGCAGGATGCGCGGACTGACGAGCGAGACGGCAATCATCATCACCAGCCCGAAGCCGAACCGCACCATTTGCGGTCCTGCAAACGGCTTGGCTGACCCGCCCCCTGCCGAATACAACGCAATGTAACCCACGCCTGCCAGTACACAGACCAGCAGGACATACAACCAGTTGACCTGAAGCAAACGCGCCATCGGGCGAAAATCAGGTTCGGCCCGCAGAAGGCGCCGGTCGGATTTGAGAAAACCGAACGTGTTCATGCCGTTCCGTCTCATTGTGCTACTCCCGGGCCCGTCTGTTCCGGAGGTGCGGCTTGAGCAGGAGCCGTCTGCGAAGGCATCGTTCCCTCTGCGACTGGTGAAGGGGGCGGCACAACGCTCGGCGCAGGAGGACGAACATCACTGGCCGGATCGCGTAGCAAGGTGTCGGTCATGATGAGTTTGGCTAACGGGGCCGCCTCATCCGCACCCGCGTTTCCGTGCTCCACGACGACCGAAACCGCATATTTCGGATTGTCGTACGGCGCAAAACAGATGAACAGCGCGTGTGGGCGGTATTCCCAGGGCAGATTCATGGAATTGAAATGCCCGGACTCACGCAGCGCACGTGACACATGCCGCACCTGCGCCGAGCCAGTCTTGCCCGCCATCTGGATGCCCGGAAGATCAAGCCGCGCCTTGGGGGCCGACCCATGCGGCTCATTAACGACGGCAAACATACCGCCGCGCACGACGTCCAGATATTCTGGCGACAGATCAACCTTGCCTACGTCGTCTACAGAGGCCATCGCCGAAAGCTGATCTCTGGCCGCCCGCAAAAGATGGGGCTGGACATCCCGCCCCGATGCAATCCGCGACACATAAGTCGCCAGTGCAAGCGGTGTCACCTGCACGAAACCCTGACCAATGCCTGCATTGACCGTATCACCACCGTTCCAGTGGAAGCCATGCTTCTGCCGCCATTCCGGCGTGGGAATGACGCCGGAATGCACATGCGGAAGCTCGATCCCCAGCTTCACGCCCAGCCCCATAGCGTTACCGACCGCCTGAATCGGGTCCATGCCGCAACGGCGCGCCACTTCATAGAAATAGACGTCGCAAGAATATTTCAGGCCTTCGCGCATATTGATGAGGCCATGCCCCCAGCGGTTCCAGCAATGGAAGCGTACGCCGCCGAGATCATAATATCCCGGACAGTTGAAACGGTCCTGAGCCGTAACGGAACCGGCTTTCAGGGCCGCAAGCGCCACTGCGGGCTTGAACGTGGAGCCGGGTGGGTAGAGACCGGACACAGCCTTGTCCACCAGTGGCGTACGCGGATCATTCGCCCATTCATTCCACTGCGCGTGGCTGACACCGGAATCAAACAGCGATGGATCGAAGGACGGTGTGCTGACCATCGCCATCACCTCGCCATTACGACAATCCATGACTACCGCGCTGGCGACACGGTCTTCTAGATGGCTGAGCACCTGCTGTTGGAGCACGGAATCCAGCGTCAGGCGGACATCCTCTCCCTGCTGACCTTCCACGCGGTCGATCTCGCCGATGACACGCCCGACCGCATTGACTTCCATTTCCACGGAGCCCGGCTTGCCCCGCAGGGAGGCTTCCTGCGTCTGCTCAATTCCGGCGCGCCCGACGCGCATGCCCGGCAGGGAAAGCGTAGTGTCCTTGGCTACGTCCTCTTCGTTAGGAGGTGCGACATAGCCTACGATATGGGCCGTCAGGTCCTTGAACGGATAAAGCCGCGTCGATCCCACATCGACCAACACACCCGGCAGTGACGGCGCATTGAGTTCAATACGCGCCATGTCGTCCCAGGACAGGAACTCATGTAATGTCACGGGAACATATTTATGGACATGCCGCAGATCGCGTTCGATACGGGCGCGATCATGCTCGTCCAGCGGAACGATCTGAGAAAAGCGCTCGATGACTGCCGGAATATCGGTCGTCTCTTCAGGCATCAAAAGCGCGCGCCAACTGACCTTGTTGTCCGCCAGCGCTATGCCGAACCGGTCATGGATCGTGCCACGCGCGGGAGCAAGTAAGCGTTTGCTGGTCCGGTTCCGTTCGGCAAGTTGGCGCAGATGCTCTCCGTCTACGACCTGAAGATTATAGAGCCTTCGCCCTAACACGCCGAGCACCCCCGCCTGGACTGCCATTACAAGTAGTGCCCGGCGCGCAAAGACGCCACGCCCCGAACGCACAGGCTCGGCCTGATGCTTCTGGCGTATCCGTGACCGGAAGGGGGTGTTTCTGGAAAACATCAGGGCAGAAATTCAGAATCCGGAAAAGAAAGCAAACTTCCACGCGACACGCAGAAGACGCTGTCAGGCCTGATCGGGATTGGCAAATGTGCGGCGTCCCCAGACAAACAGCGCTGTCAGGCTGGGATAGATACCGATTGTCAGCGCGGCCTGAAAGAGGCCAGGCGCAGGAGAAAGGAGTGCCACCGCATGCAGACACACGAGCGCCCACTGGAAGAAGGAGGCTAGAACAGCAAAAATACTAAAAATCAGCCATCCCACGATGAAGCCCAGACGCGACAGACCATAGCGCCAGTGATGGGCCACACCATAAATCACCAGCAGGGACAGCAGCACGGTTCCCGGTGGCCCGAAGCTGAAGATCTCCACAACCAGCCCACACAGGAAAACAGCAAGAGCCGGCATGGAGCGCGGACGACTATACGCCCAGAACCAGACCGTGCACATCGCAATTCCAAACTGAAGCTGCGCCTGTCCGGGAATGCCGAACGGCGCCGAAAGCAGGATCGCAGAAAATATGATGAACAGGGACGGCATGGCCGCCCGCGCAGCCATATCGAGCGCACGGCGGAAGGTCTGTTTCGGCTCGACGGCAGAATGCAGATGCGGCGTGGAGTTCTCGGCAACCATGGCGTTACTGGCCTCCCCTACCCGGCATGTCAGGCAGGTTGGGCAGCCATGAGAACGGCAGAGGACCGGTCAGCGGATTTTGCGGCAGCTTCTTCACGCGCACACGACCAGGAGCATCCGGAGCCTGCGAGTCGTCATCGCCGTAATCGAACACGCGAACGATATCCAGCCGGTCCAGATCCGCATCCGGCACCACCACCGGCCGGTTAGGCGCGCTGTAATGGACCGTGCCCACCGGCAGTCCAGCCGGCATCGTACTCTGGCCACGGGTCTCGACACGCTCACCTTCAACGGGATGATGATCCTGCGGATAGAAGATCAGGCGTGGGGACGCCGTGTCATCACCAGCCATGATCGCATCGCGATGCGAACTCCCGAGCGTCACGGGAATGCGGCTCGCATCGTCATTGATCATCAGGACGCGGACCGTATGAGGTCCGACTTCCGTGACGCGCCCCAGCAGCCCGGCGGCATCCAGCGCGACATCCCCGATCCGCACGTCATGACCGCTTCCGACATCCAGCAGGACCGCGCGGGAATACGGTCCGCCATCATCGCGCGTTACCCGACCGGTCACATATTGGGGCACCGTCTCCGGGATCCAGTGCAGGCTTTTCTTGAGGCGGCCATTTTCTGCTGCAAGTGCCACGGCAACATCATACCAGTGGCGCAGGGCACGGTTTTCGTCCCGCAGACGGGCATTTTCCTTCGCCAGATCCGTCGCACCGCGCAGATCCATCAGCCAGACCTTAACCCGCTCCTGTGGCCAGACCAGACCATGATAGGCTGGCGCCATGAAATCCGTCGCCATCAGACGCACTCCATCAACGGCTGGACGACGAACCAGTCCGAGAAGGACGAGCCCCACCGCCAGCAGGATCAGGATAGGCAGGACGGCCTTTGCAAGCACCTGCCGGGCATGGATGGACAGCATCCGGCGTCAGACAGTCCTCAGTACATGCTGCTCAAAACACTTCGCAGACGACGCATTTCCTCAAGCGCCCGCCCAGTTCCGAGCGCGACACACGACAGCGCGTTTTCCGCAACCGTCACGGGCAGGCCGGTATAGAGACGCAGCACCTCGTCCAGACGATACAGAAGCGCACCGCCACCGGAAAGAACGATGCCCTTGTCCACAATATCGGCGGCCAGTTCGGGCGGCGTGTTTTCAAGCGCGGTCGTCACGGCATCAACGATCTGCATCACGGGTTCGGCCAGACTCTCGGCGATCTGAGCCTGGCTGACGACCACTTCACGCGGCACACCATTGATAAGGTCGCGGCCCTTGATCTCTGTCAGCGGACCGTCCGGGTTGGCAGGATCGTCCGGCATCATGGCGGAACCGAGTTCGATCTTGATCCGCTCGGCCGAGCTTTCGCCAACCAGAAGATTATAGGTCTTGCGGATATAGGAGATGATGGCTTCGTCCATCTTGTCTCCGCCCACGCGCGCCGAACGGGCATAGACGATGCCGCCGAGGGAAATGACCGCAACTTCGGTCGTACCACCGCCAATATCCACGATCATGCTGCCCGAAGGCTCCGTGACCGGCAGGCCCGCACCAATGGCTGCCGCCATTGGCTCCTCAATGAGCATCACCTTGCGCGCGCCCGCGCTCTCCGCACTTTCCTGAATGGCGCGGCGCTCGACGGCCGTGGCACCCGAGGGCACGCAGATGATGATCTGCGGACTGGCAAACGCACGGCGGTTGTGAACCTTGCGGATGAAATGTTTGATCATTTCTTCCGCAACTTCGAAATCTGCGATCACGCCGTCACGAAGCGGGCGGATGGCCGAGATGTTTCCCGGCGTACGGCCTACCATCTGCTTGGCTTCATTACCAACCGCAAGCACCTGTTTCTTACCCCGAACCTCGGCGATTGCCACAACGGAGGGCTCATCGAGAACAATGCCGCGACCCTTGACATAAACGAGCGTATTGGCAGTGCCGAGGTCGATGGCCATGTCGGCAGACATGAGACCCAGCAGACGAGAAAACATCCAAAACTCCTGACGCGGCTCTGTGCGGGGGACAGATGGCGGATCGTGATTGCGGGGCGGTTCCCCGCGGGTGGACTTAACCAGACGACGCAGGTTCAGCAAGGCCCGAAGACGCAATATAATGCGACCGATCTTAATGGATCGTACAGATCCCATCAGGAGACATCGAAAAAAATAATCGTGCGCCCTGATCCTGCCACCCTTCCGTCACGTTCTGTGTGTCTAGATCCGCAAAACCGGTCCGCGCACCGGTCACTGGCACGCGGACCGGAATGTCAAATGAGGATATTTGTCATGAAGACTTTCACAACACCCCGCTTTCTGGCGGCTCTTGCCCTTTGCGGCGTTGCCCTCACCGGCTGTGGCAACCCTTATGACAGCGGGGCCCGCGCAGGCTCGGGCGCCCTTATTGGTGCAGGCGGCGGCGCAGCAATCGGGGCGCTTGCTGGCGGCGGACGCGGCGCCCTCATCGGCGCCCTTGCCGGAGGCGGCACGGGGGCTGCAGTAGGTGCGGCGACAACGCCCAATCGCCCGCGCAACGGATATTGAGCTATAAGCATCACTCATTCCGTTAGAGACGATCAAGGATTCGGACTATGAGGACCGCTTTTTCCCACTCCGCCCTGCGCGGTACAGCGCTGGTCGGAGCATTCGCCACAGTCATGGCTCTGGGTGGATGTCAGGGAAACTATGATCCTGGCTCACGCGCACTGGGGGGCGGCCTTCTGGGCGGCGGAGCGGGCGCTGCGATCGGCGCTCTCGCTGGCGGTGGCCGCGGTGCGGCGATCGGCGCACTGGCTGGCGGCGTTCTGGGCGCCGGTGCAGGTGCGGTCACCACGCCCAACCGCCCCAGCTATCAGAGCGGCTATGCCAATGGCCAGCAGCAGGGGTATTACAACGGCCAGCAGGGCGCCTATCCGCAGCAGCGGGGCCAGTACATGCAGCCACAGTACCAGTGCCCACCTAACACAAACTGCCAGTATCCGACCAACAGCGGATACTCACAGCAAGGTGGTTATCAGCAGCAGCCGGCCCAGAACTATCAGGGCGGTTACGGTTACTGAGATCTGACGCCTGAAATCATCGGCCTCAGATCATTCTCAGACCGATGATCGCCAGGAGGATGCCCAGAAACCATCTCTGCGCACCCTCCGGCAGCCGTCCAGCCAGCAGCGTCCCAAGCAGGATGCCTGGAATGGACCCTATGAGCAGCTCCACCAGCACAACGCTATCAACCGCGCCCTGAAGCCAGTGCCCGCCACCAGCCAGAAGCGCAAGCGGAACAGCATGGGCTATATCCGTCGCCACGAGTTCCCGCGTGCTGACCCGTGGATAAAGCACTGTCAGTGCCGCCATGCCGATGGCTCCTGCCCCTACCGACGACAGCGTCACCAGCGTGCCCAGCACGACACCAAGAAAAACCGTCAACACATCCACTGTCTTGGGGCGTAGCGTTCCCGCACCAATGGACCATTTCTGCAACCATGGTTTGAACAGGATGGCAGGAACCGTCAGCAGGAGAGCCACGCCCAGGACTTCGGTAATCAGCTTCGAGACAAACGGACTCGGGCCGAAGTGACGCAGGAAAATCAGACACAGGAGGCCTGCAGGAAGGCTGCCGACCATCTGCAGAAACACTATTCTCCAACGTACAACACCATGATGACGATTAAGGACCGTTCCAAAAATCTTGGTGATGGCGGCATAGAGAAGATCCGTCCCCACGGCCGATTGCGGTTTGACGCCGAAAAGCAGGATTAGCAGCGGCGTCATCAGAGAACCGCCACCTACACCGGTCATTCCCACCAGAAAACCGACCAGCAGTCCTGAAAGCGTATAGAGCCATGAATGCGGCATTACGGTCCCTTATTCTACAGACAAGATAACAATACAGATAGTGCTATATTTGTCTACTTCTTATATAAACTATTAGTTTTAGTTGTTTTTATCCGTGACAAAAAAAACAGGTATGCAAGTCTCGCTGCATACCTGTTTCGTGAAACACCCTGCTCCCGTGAATCAGGACAGCGCTTCCGGCTCCGTCCGCTCACGCTTGGTCAACAGCTTGTTCAGCGCATGGATATAGGCGCGAACGGCGGACACCACCGTATCGGCATCGGCGCCCTGCCCGTCCACGAGCTTACCGTTTTCCTGCAGGCGCACCGTGGTGCGAGCCTGCGCATCGGTGCCTTCGGTAACGTTAGCGACCGAAAACAGTGCCAGTTCGGCCGTATGCGGGAATGCTTCCCCAATAGCGCGGAAGGCTGCATCGACCGGTCCGTTGCCGCTTACAGCCGCATACTGGATGGCGCCATCGACACTGATTTCAAGCTTGGCATGGGATTTCTGCTTCGTGCCGGACGCCAGTTCCAGCGAAATCAGATGGACGCGCTCGTGATCGCGGCTCTCGTCATCGACGAGCGCACGGATATCATCATCGAATATGACCTTCTTGCTGTCGGCCAGATCCTTAAAGCGCGCGAATGCGGCATTCAGGGCCTCATCTTCCAGAGGCGGATAGCCGAGCTGCGCCAGCTTATCTCGGAAGGCCGCACGGCCGGAATGCTTGCCCATGACAAGTGATGTCTTGTTCCAGCCCACGCTCTCCGGCGTCATGATCTCGTAGGTCGCGGCGTTTTTCAGAATACCGTCCTGATGGATGCCGCTTTCATGTGCGAAAGCATTGCGACCGACGATCGCCTTGTTCGGTTGTACGTCAAAGCCCGTGATCGTAGCCAGCATACGAGACATACCCAGCAGCTTCGTCGTCTCAATACCGGTCGTCTTGCCATACTGGTCGTGACGCGTGCGCAGCGCCATGACGATTTCTTCAAGCGCTGCATTGCCTGCACGCTCGCCGATGCCGTTGATGGTGCATTCAATCTGGCGTGCCCCACCTTCGACGGACGCCAGCGTATTCGCGACGCCGAGACCCAGGTCGTTATGGTTATGTGCGGAGAAAATCACCTGATCCGCACCCGGCACACGCTCGCGCAGCATAGTGAAGATTGCGCGCATTTCTTCAGGCGTGGCGAAACCGACCGTATCGGGGATATTGATCGTGTTGGCGCCGTTACGGATCGCCACTTCCACGCAGCGGCACAGGAAGTCCGGATCAGTCCGCGAACCGTCCTCGGCCGACCATTCCACGTCATCCGTATACTGACGTGCCTTCTGATTACCGGACGCGATGATTTCCAGAACGGTTTCCGGCTCCATACGCAGCTTGTATTTCATGTGCAGCGGAGACGTGGAAATGAAGTTGTGAATCCGCGGTCGCTCGGCTTTTTTCAGGGCCTCGCCACAAGATTCGATATCGCGCTTGCCACCACTGCGAGCCAGACCGCAGATCACCGATCCACGGACATCTTCGGCAATCCGGCGCACACTCTCGAAATCACCTTCAGACGCCACGGGAAACCCGGCTTCAATCACATCCACGCCCAGAGCGCTCAGCGCATGGGCCATACGGAGCTTCTCTTCGAGGTTCATCGAAAAGCCGGGAGACTGTTCGCCGTCACGCAGCGTAGTGTCGAAAATAATGACGCGGTTGTCGGCGATGGTGCCGAAGGACGGGTGATGGAAAGTCATGATGGAGATCGTCTCGTCTGGTTCAGGGTGGCTTTCGGTCTGTTATCCCCTGAACGCAACGGAGCGCTGTCCGCCTAGAATAAGGCGTTCAGGGGCCGATAAGTCGAAGCGAGAGGATCGAAAGAAACGTCATGGTTGCGTTAAATGACCGATTCTTGCGCCATGCGCAACCCGCATGATCATAAAGTCTCCCCCGCGCACAAAACGGGTCAGCCGGTCATAATGCCGGAATGCGTTGCGAAATAACGGTCTATAGCAGTTTTCATGGCACTGGCTACCTGCGTGCGGTGCACGGCCTGACGCAGCGCCGCTTCATCCAGCCGGTTGGACATGAACCCCATCTCGACCAGCACCGATGGAATTTCGGATGATTTCAAAACTACGAACGCCGCATGACGTGACGGATGGGTCAGGAGGCCGATCCTGTTTCGGAACGAATTGACCACACTGGCCGCCATATGAGCCGATCCCCGACGCGTCTCTTCGGAAACAAGGCTGGCCAGGATCTGCTGGACATCCGGCGACATACCGTGAAAGGCCGGACCGGCGAAGCGATCCGCACTGTTTTCCGTCCGCGCCAGAGAGGCAGTCTGCGCATCCGAGGCCCCGCTGGACAGTGTGTAGACACTCGCACCACGCACATCCCTGTCATGCAGGGCATCGGCATGCATGGAAATAAAGAGATGTGCCTGATGGCGCTGCGCCAGTTCGACACGTCCTTCAAGCGGAATGAAGCGGTCTTCGGAACGGGTCATAGCAACGCGATACTGGCCCGAAGCCAGAAGCTGGCGACTCAGTTCGGAGGCTGCAGCTTCGGCGATATGCTTTTCATAAGTACCGGAAACTCCAATAGCGCCGGGGTCTTTTCCGCCGTGACCGGGATCCAGCATGACGAGCGGTTTCGGAGGTGCGGCACCGCGATGCACGGCGGGAGCAGGCAGTTTCCTATGCAGCGAATGGCGTCCGAATGCCGCGACAGGCGTCAGCAACGGTAGCCCTGAGAGACCACTTACCAGTGCGCGTCGCGTCAGCATCCCTTGCTCCCAGTGTCCAGCGGTGAATGACGGGGCGATTATACAACACTAAACCCTGTCAGGAACATGGCAGAAAGCGCCCGGAAAACAGCGCACGGACAAATGAAAAACGCCACGCTTGCCACGGAAGGCTGTTTCAGTCATCCTGCGTGACAGGGGCCTGTAAAGTGCGGTCCGACCGGACACGGGATCACGCCTTCCCGTACCGCTCCCGCCTTTTCTTGTCCCCGCCACGACGTCCCGTCGTTTGACAGATGCGCGACTAGCCCTCCGTACCCTGTCCTGACCGGATCGAACTGGCGATCTTATGGATCTCGGTACTGGCCAGCTGCCCGTCCGGATCAGGTTTTTCATCCGGCTCCAGCCTCTGGACCGGCCGTCTGTTCAGGGGACGAATGTCACTCAACGTGCTTGCAGCAAACGACCTCACCGGAACGGGACCCAACGTGTCCCGCCGCTGTGCGTTCGGGCTGCGCCGTTCCCACAACCTCACACAATCTGACTCTCCGCCCGGCCAAGGCAGCCATTGTGGAGCGTCATGGAGTTCAGTTTTCCATGACCAAGCGTATGCTCATCGACACCACGCACGCGGAAGAAACGCGTGTTGTGGTCATGGATGGTGACCGCGTCGAAGATTACGACGTCGAGACATCGACCAAGAAGCAGCTCAAGGGCAATATCTATCTTGCCAAGGTCATTCGCGTAGAGCCGAGCCTTCAGGCTGCTTTCGTCGAATACGGCGGCAACCGCCACGGCTTCCTCGCCTTCAGCGAAATCCACCCCGACTATTTCCAAATTCCTGTCGCAGATCGCGAGAAGCTCATCGCGCTCCAGGAAGAAGAAATTGCCGAACGCGGCGAGTCTTCCGATGATGGCGAGACCGAAACGGTTACCGAAGAGGCCACGGACAGCGAAGACGGCGACAATCAGGACCGTCGTGCTCCCGAGACTGTCGGGGGCGAGCACGATACGGGCGAGGAAAGCGTAGCATCGCGCCGCACGGCCCGTTTCCTGCGCAACTACAAGATTCAGGAAGTCATCCGCCGCCGTCAGGTGCTTCTGGTGCAGGTCGTCAAGGAAGAGCGCGGCAACAAGGGCGCGGCCCTGACCACCTACATCTCCCTTGCCGGTCGCTATTGTGTCCTGATGCCGAACGCCCTGCGTGGCGGTGGCGTCTCACGCAAGATTACATCCGATGCTGATCGCCGCCGTCTGCGGGACGTGATTGCAGAGCTGGACCTGCCAAAGTCCATGGCAATGATCGTCCGCACCGCTGGCGCCGGACGCCCGGCGCAGGAAGTGACGCGCGACTGCGAATATCTGCTTCAGCTCTGGGACGACATCCGCTCCCACGCGCTATCTTCAGTCGCGCCGACGCTGGTCTATGAGGAGGCAAGCCTCATCAAGCGCGTTATCCGTGATCTGTTTTCCAAGGACATCGAAGACATCCTCGTGGATGGCGAAGCAGCCTGGAAAAGCGCACGCGAGTTCATGCGCCTGTTGATGCCGAGCAATGCCAACAAAGTGAAGCTCTGGCAGAACCGCGGCCAGAGCCTGTTCGCACGCTACAATGTCGAAGGCCATCTGGACGCGATGTTCTCGCCGACGGCGCGTCTGCCGTCGGGTGGCTATCTGGTCATTAACCAGACCGAAGCCCTCGTCGCCATCGACGTAAACTCCGGCAAATCCACCTCCCAGCGCAACATCGAGGAAACGGCACTGCGCACGAACCTCGAAGCAGCCGAGGAAGTCGCCCGTCAGCTGCGCCTGCGCGATCTGGCCGGTCTGGTCGTGATCGATTTCATCGACATGGAAAGCCGCCGCCACAACGCGCAGGTTGAGAAGCGCCTCAAGGAGGCTCTGCGCTCCGATCGCGCACGCATTCAGGTCGGGCATATCTCCCATTTCGGCCTGCTCGAAATGTCCCGTCAGCGCCTGCGTCCGTCCATTGCGGAATCTGTACTGACACCCTGCCCGCACTGTCAGGGCACCGGCTTCATCCGTGGCACCGAGAGCTCGGCCCTACACGTCCTGCGCGCCATTGACGAGGAAGGCGCACGCCAGCGTTCGTCCGAAATCGAGGTGCATGTAGGCTCGGACATCGCGCTTTACATTCTCAATCACAAGCGCTCTTGGCTGGCGGATATCGAGCGCCATCACCGCATGCAGGTGATTTTCTGCACGGAGGAGAACCTGGCTGCGGCTGATATGCGCATCGAGCGCCTTCAGGCCCAGACCCCGGCTCCCGCCCAGATCCGTGCGCCGGAACGCGCACCGGAGCATGTCCGTACGATCGAGATCATCGAAGAAGAAGCGCCTGTCGTCGTGCGGACGGAAACGCCTGTTGTCGACGCCGAGATCATCAAAGACGTAACGACATCCGAGAGCGAGGAGGAAAGCAACGGAGGCCGCCGCCGCCGCCGCCGCCGCCGTCGTGGGGGCCGTCGCGAGCAGAACGGTGACGTCCCGGCAGCGGAATACAGCCAGGAGCAGGATGTTCCCAAGGCTGAAACGCGCGAGATCCCCGCTCCCGAAGCCGCTGACGAAAACGGTATTATCCCGGGCCGTCGCCGTACCCGCTTCAAGCGTGTCCTCAAGGACACTGAAGGCTCTGACGATACGGCTGCACAGCCCGTATCCGAGGTCCGTGACGTCGCCCCGACACGCCAGGCAGTAACCAACCGTTCGAGCGCACCTGCCCCGGCCCGTACCCAGCATCGTCGTGAAGAGCGCGAGGAACGTCCGGCACCGCGTCGCTATACGGGTCCGACGCCTGCCGATCCGTTCGGTGGCAGCTTCGACATCTTCGACGTGATCGAGCAGGCCGAACTTGAAGGGACGACCGAAGCCCTTCAGACTGGGATCAGCACGCCCACGGAAATCGTGATCGAGCATGTCCCGGCTGCTGCAACGCCCATCGTCGTGGAAGAACCAGCAGTCGAGGAAACCGCCAAGCCCCGTCGTGGCCGCGGACGTCGTCCGACCCGCGCCAAGGCTGTGGAAGCCACTCCGGCCGAGACCGTTACGGAAGAAGCCCCGGCGACAGAAACCGCTTTGACTTCAGAAGAGCCTGTGGCCGAAGAGGCTCCCAAGCCGCGTCGGACCCGGACACGCCGGACGCCGAAGGCTCAGCCCGTCGAGGCTGAAGCCCCGGCTGAGCCCACCGCGGACGCCGCTGCGACTTCCGCAGAGACTGTTTCTGAAGAAGCCGCCAAGCCGAAGCGCACCCGCGCCCGTCGTACACCGAAGGCCAAGCCCGTTGAAACCCAAACCACCGAGGAAGGGAATATCCTTCAGCCGGTGAACATCGATGAAGTCGCGCCGACGAAGCGTCGTGCCGGCTGGTGGAAGCGCTGATCCGTCAGCGCGTTCCGCGAACAAAAAAAGGCCGGTAGGGATATCCCCACCGGCCTTTTTTCTTTTGTCCCTAATAAACCCTAAAGCCTGCTTTAGCGGCAGACGCTCTGTGCGCCGGTTGCAGCAATATAAGTCCCGGTTAGCGGCTGGAAACAGGCATTGCGCGGGCAGGAACTCGTGCTCGCCACACTCTGAGGATAGATCGCTGCCCCCGCCTGCGCCTGCTCCTGCAGCGCCGTGCCACAGAGCGGCGTATCCAACGGGGCTGAAGGATCATTGAACAGCTTCTTCTTGCCGTCTTCAGACGTCTCCTCGGCCAGGCCCGGCGCAAAGTCCTGCGGCGGGATTTTGGCCTGCGTCGGAGACGAGCCCGCAGGACGCGCTGGCGCCGTCGGCTGCTGGGCACAGGCTGCAAGCAGCGGCAGGGCAACAAGACTCAACCAGAACGAACGCATGCAGACTCCGGATCACAGATCGGGTGGATGGAAGATTTACAGTCCAAGATCGCCCTGCGGCGACAGACTGTCCAGTCTTGCCCCACGATCACCATCAGCGAAAGACAGAACGACGCGATCCGCAACAGGACGGGCCTCCGCACTGGTGACGGGTTGTCCGTTCACATCCTGCACGAGGACGTAGCCCCGGCTGAGAATAGCTCGAGGTGAGACTGCCTCAAGATGGCTGCCCAGTCCCTGAATCCGAGCCAGCTGGAGACGAATGGCACTCCTAAGAACGTCCGGCGACAGGCGTTGGCGCTCGGTTCGGAGCTGAAAATTCTGGAGCGAACGCTGCCAGGCCGTATCCAGTCCACCCGACACGCTCCAAAGGGCAGCGCGGCGGCGTTCGATCAGGAGTTGTGGACTGGGAAGATGCGTCGCGGGTGCCGTCAGGCGCGCACGGGCACGGCTGACGAGAACTTCGGGCGCAGGCAAACGCAAAGCCTGCAACCGCGTATGGCTGCGTCCGATCAGAAGCTCCGGCGATGGCAGATGCATCCCCGGCGCATCCAGCCGGTTGCGGATGCGCATCACAAAGGACGGAAGCGCCAGATCGAGCCGCTGGCCACGATCATCCAGACGCATCCGTGCGGAATCCAGCAGGCCGGGCAGATCAGGCAGACGGGCAGCGGCCTGATCCAGTCGCGCGCGGGCCGTCTGGATAACCCGGGTGAGCGCACCCGTCAGACGCGCATTACGATGCGCCATGTCCGCGACCATTTCCGAGCGCAGGGGCACGGCCATTTCAGCGGCGGCGGTTGGAGTGGGCGCGCGACGGTCCGACACGAGATCGATCAACGTCGTATCAGTTTCATGCCCGACTGCGGAAATGACCGGCACAGGACAGGCAGCAACAGCGCGAAGGACGCGTTCGTCATTAAAAGCCATCAGGTCTTCAAGAGACCCACCGCCACGCGCGACGATCAAAACATCCGGCGTGCGGGGACGTCGGACGGACATGCCTTCGATGGCGGCAGCAATCTGGGCTGCCGCGCCTTCTCCCTGTACCGGCACCGGCCAGAGCAGAACGTCACGCGGAAAACGACGACTGATTGTCGTCATGATATCATGCAGCACTGCGCCGGAACGCGACGTGATGACACCCACCAGAGACGGCAGAAACGGAATGGCTTTCTTGCGCTCGGGATCGAAGAGACCCTCTTCGAGCAACTTGCGACGCAGGCGCTCGATATTGGCGAGAAGTGCGCCCTCGCCCGCGAACTCCATACGGTCAATGACAAGCTGATAGCTGGAGCGCTCGCCATAGGCCGAGACACGGCCGGTCGCGATGACCTCATTGCCATTCTCTGGCGCCATGCCGAGGCGCGAGACACTCCCGCGCCAGATCACACCCGCAATCTTGCCACCTTCATCCTTGAGCGAAAGATAAATATGCCCGGACGGATAGCGCTTAAGCTCCGTGATCTCGCCACGCACGCGCACGCGCCCGAATCCGCTCTCCAGCGTGCGTTTGATCGCCCCGGAAATCTCGGAAACCGAATATTGCGGAACATTCCCGCGGATCGATGCGCCATCACTCTCCATCATGCCGCCAGTCTATGCTACGCACGCCGTCAAACGAAGCCCACGATTGCATAATAAAGGATAAGCGGAATGCGCGTTTTGCTAGTCGGATCCGGAGGGCGTGAACATGCCCTCGCTACATGTCTTGCGCGCTCACCGGGCCTGACTGCCCTGTATGCGGCACCGGGCAATCCTGGCATGGCATCTGTTGCAACGCTCGTTCCGCTGAAGGCCGACGATGTCGCAGGGCTGGTGCAGTTCGCACAGGAACAGCAGATCGATCTGATCGTACCCGGTCCGGAAGCGCCATTGGTCGCCGGCTTGGCGGATGCCTGCGCCGAGGCTGGCATTCCGTGCGCGGGTCCGACGAAGGCCGCGGCCCTACTGGAAGGCAGCAAGGCGTTTACAAAGGACGTGGCAGACGCAGCCGGCATTCCAACCGCACGCTGGGAGCAGTTTGAAGACGAAGCGCCGGCTATCGAGTTCGTTCGTCGTCGTGGCGCACCGATCGTCATCAAGGCGGATGGTCTGGCTGGCGGCAAGGGCGTGGTCGTCGCCCAGAGCGTTGAAGAGGCTGAAGACGCCATTCGCAGGCTCGGCATGCCGCTCGTGATCGAGGAGTGCCTGGTCGGCGAGGAAGTCTCGCTCTTCGCGTTCTGCTCGGACGACAAGGCCGTACTCATCGGTGCCGCACGCGATCACAAACGCCTCGGCGATGGCGATACCGGCCCGAACACGGGCGGCATGGGAGCGATTTCCCCGCCCCCCGCTTTCGGGCGTGAGATGCAGGAAAAAGCCCTCGACATCATGGTCCGCCCAATGCTGGCCGAGATGCTCCGACGCGGCACGCCGTTCCGTGGCGTTATCTTCGCCGGGTTGATGCTGACGGCCGAAGGGCCGAAGCTGATCGAATACAATGTCCGCTTCGGAGACCCGGAAGCGCAGGCCCTGCTCATCCGACTGAAATCGGACCTGCTGCCAATCCTAGCAGCACTGGCGAAGGGCAATCTGGAAAACGCCGCCGCAGAGTTTTCGGACGAACATTCAATCTCACTGGTGTTGGCAGCGGACGGCTATCCGGACACCCCGAAAAAGGGTGGCCGCATCAGTGGGATCGAACGCGCAGAGGCTGTTCCAGGCGTCTCGGTTTTCCATGCTGGGACGAAGCTGGTCGATGGTGTTCTGGTCGCCGATGGCGGACGTGTGCTGACGGTCTGCGCGAAGGCCGTGACGCCGGAAGAAGCCCGGAAGCTGGCCTATGAAGGCGCGTCTGCGATCCAGTGGGCGGACAAGATCTTCCGCAGCGATATCGGGCTGTAATTTCGTGGCAGGAGGCTCAGTCCTCCTGCATGTCCCGCGCAAGCGCCAAAAGCCCTACAGCACGCTCGATCCCCGCTTCCCGGGCGCTGACAACGGCTTCCATAAACGACCAGATAGCGAGACTGACCGGAACAATCAGCACCCAGAAACGGTATGGCATCTCAACAAATCTAAAGATGGTAATACCAGCCGCCATTGCAGACAGCCACAATGGAGCCAGACCTCTTTTTCGGACTTCTCCTACGAGCATGGCTCTGCGTTCCTTGCGTGCGGACTGCTCGCGCGCCCATAAATCTGCGCAGAAACGCACAGCATCGGGGGCACACCGGAGCATACGGCGCAGATAGTCCTGATCCGACTGACTGCGCTGTCTGACAGTTTCCCAGACCTTCGCCCCATAATTCCGCTCCATCTCCAGGGTCGCTCTGACAAGTCGGAGCAGCATGATTCCGACCACAAAAACCGCGAGCAGTAAAATCAGCAGCGCAGTCCATCCTAGAATGGCCGTAAGTCCGGACGATGGAAAAGAGCGGGCAAGAGCCATGAGCAGCATGGCAACGAAAGTCATTATGCCAATGATGATTGGAAAATACTCATCGAAAGCCGTTTCCGCATTGGGTGTAGCCTTCTCATCCATGACAATGTCCTGAATAATCGCCATGACATCATTGATATCCTTATCTTTCACAGCATCACTGCACCCAGACATGTGAAAACAGCATGTGATTCAGAAGCGTTGAATAGTAATTTCCCAGCCGTTTCGAGACGAAATCGACGGTGCGCATCTGGATCATAGGAGCGCCGGGCATCTGTTCCATGATGGCGCGTCCGGCCTCCTGCCAGATCGGGGCTGCTTTGGTCGGATCTGTCTGAACCTTGGCCAGATCGAACAGGGACTGGACGTGCTGGTCGCAGAACCCCGTGAAGTTCGGGGAGACGGCGGCGTTGGGGTGATAATTGTCGCAACCGAACAGATCGTCCAGAAAAGTTGAGGCAGACGGGTAATCCGCGAACCAGTAGGACAGCGCGATCTGGACATGATTGGCGGTATTCTGCTCGTAGGATTCTGCAAGACCCGCCGTGATCGGGCGAAGCTGGGCGTTCAGCCCTGCGGCTTGCAGGGCATTGCGTAAATACGTGCCCATCCCGAGCTCCATAGCCCGGTTGGGAACGACCAGCGTGACGGAGGCACCGTCCGCTCCAGCTTCATGGATCAGACGACGTGCGCCCTCCAGATCCTGCGGACAGTCCAGTCCCAGATCGGCACCCGGAATTCCATGCGGCACCATCTGGCACAAAGGTTCGGAAATCGCGCTGCCCCCGAACAGGATCGTCATAGCATGGCGGTTGACAGCCATGCTGACCGCCCGGCGCACACGCACGTCCGTGAAGGGTTTTTCACGTGTATTCATCGCCAGATAATACAAGCCCAGAAGCTGCTCGATATGGACCTGGGACGTGTAATTCGCGCCTAGCTCTCCCAGCCGATCGGCAGGCTTGGCGTCCAGCATCCAATCATACCGCCCCTGCTCAACCGCTGTAACCTGTGCCTCGTCCGACAGCCCGAAATCATATTCAATCCGGTCCACAAAACCGTCCGTCTGGGCCTGGGGGTTCCAGACGTGGAAGTACGAATTGCGCTCCAGAACCATCCCGTGTCCCGGATCGTACTGCGTGATGCGATACGGCCCGGTTCCGGGGACGGTCGTTCCACCCATGTCGTGTGCAGGCGTTGCGGCGGGCAGGATCACCGCATGAGGGAATGCCAGTTTGTAGAGGAATTCGCCGTCCGGCTTTGTCAGATGAAAGACGATCTCGCCGGTTTCCGGATGCCCCTCAACGCCAGGTAGCATGCAGCGGTCAGGCTTTTCCAGACAGTCGGCAGCACCTGCGATACCGCCATAGAATGAGGCGGCAGTTGGGCTTCCGGCGCGATAGATCCGTCGAAAAGACGCCACCACGTCTTCCACTCGCACGGGCGCACCATCGGAAAAATGCAGTCCCGGCCGCAGATGCAGGCGCCATGTCAGGCCATCCGGACTGATCTGCGGCATGGCGTCGGCTAGATCCGGCACGACCTCCAGCCCCGCTGTTCCCCGCGCCAGACGAAAGGTCAGCAGCGGATCGTACATGTTGACGAACACCTGCATGTACTGGGTGCCGTAATTTATCTGCGGATCCAGCGTCCCGCCCGGACCATCAGCCGTCAGATGCAGCGTGCCTCCGCGATGAGGACTGCCAAGCGTGATGCCATTCCAGTCAGGCGATGTCTGCTCTTCGGCAAGTGCCGGAAAAGCCCCCAGTCCCAGAAACAACCCCGCCGCGAGAAGCGCAGCCCCCCGCTTCATTCAGCGTTTCGCCAGTTCACGCAGACGCGCAATCAGAGCATCTGCGTTGCCATCAGCTGGAATAGTGCCGGCATAACGCGCATTCGGGTCCATAATGACGATCTGCGGCGCAGGAACGAAATGGTCCCCCTCCTTCTGGAGCGGCGCATGATATTCGGCCGTCATGGCCTTGATCATATTCGGCGTAGCCGTGAACGGCATGACGTGGGGTGCGACGGGCAGGACATATTCCTTGAGCGGGTCAGCCTCGTCGAACGGATTGAGGGAGACAGCCAGCGGCGAGACATGGATACCCTCGGCCCGGAGCGTGACCAGCGCCTGTTCCATGCTCTTCAACACGGGCTTGCACTTTTCCTCGGGGCAGTTGGCGTCGAAGAACCAGACCAGCATCCAGCTGTTATGGAAATCGCCTTCGGTGACGGTGCTCTCGCCGAGCGAATCAAGACGGAAGCTGCCGCCCACCTCGTTACCGTTGGACTGGACCAGCAGACCCGGCCCACCGTTAGACGCCAGATGGAAGCCGACATATCCCAGAACGACCGCCACGGCGAGAACGCCCCAGATGATGCGATTGCCGACCTTCTTGCGGCGTTCATGATTGGTCTGCATGACCTTCCTGTCTTTAATGTGCGTCAGCCCAGCTGGGGCCGATACCGGTTTCTACTTCAAGGGCCACGTCGAGTTTGGCGGCCCCTTCCATTTCTGTGCGGACAAACTCCGCCAGTGCCTTCGCATCCTGCTCTTCAACTTCGAAGAGCAGTTCATCGTGCACCTGAAGAACCATTTTCGCTTTCAGCCCCGTTTCGGGCAAACGCCGCGCCAAATGGACCATGGCACGCTTGATAATATCCGCCGCACCGCCCTGAAGCGGGGCATTGATGGCCTGACGCTCCGCATAGGCGCGACGGGCACCGTTCTTTTCGGCAATGCCTGGCACATAGCAACGACGCCCAAACGGCGTGGTGACATAGCCGTGCTTCTTCGCCTCTTCCTTGGTCCGCTCCATATAGGCACGGATGCCGGGATAGCGAGCGAAATAGGCATCGATATAGGAGCGTGCTTCACCCGGAGAAATCTGGAGTTGCTGCGCCAGACCGAAGGCCGAAATGCCGTAAATAATGCCGAAATTGATGGCCTTGGCCCGGCGACGGGTCAGCGGGTCCATGCCTTCGAGCGGAATACCGAACACTTCGGACGCCGTACGGGCATGAATGTCCTGACCCAGACGGAACGCTTCGAGCAGCGGTTCGATCTGTGCAACATGAGCCAGAAGGCGCAATTCGATCTGGCTGTAATCCGCCGACAGCAGAACGCAACCGGGAGCGGCAACGAACGCCTTACGGATGCGTGCACCTTCTTCTGTACGGATGGGGATGTTCTGAAGATTCGGCTCGTTGGACGACAGACGGCCCGTCGTAGTGATCGCCATCTGGAAGGACGTGTGGACCCGCTGCGTGTCCTGATCCATCTGCTGGACCAGCGCATCGGCATAGGTCGATTTCAGCTTAGCGAGTTGGCGCCACTCCAGAATTTTGCGCGGCAGGTCATGCCCCTGCTCGGCCAGTGATTCCAGAACCCCGGAATCCGTACCCCAGCTTCCGCTTTTCGTCCGCTTTCCGCCAGGAAGACCCATTTCGTCGAACAGGATTTCACCAAGCTGCTTGGGAGAACCGACATTGAAGCTTCGCCCAACCTGTTCATGGATCTCCTGCTCGATCGCTCCCATGCGTTCGGCAAAATCGACGGACATGCGGCGCAGTTCTGTGGCGTCCACCTTGATGCCGGCATCTTCCATATCTGTCAGGATCTGGATAAGCGGACGTTCGATTTCTTCATACAGCGCCAGTGCCTGACGGGTCCGCAACTGCGGGTGCAGCACCTGCCACAGACGCAACGTGACATCCGCATCCTCGGCGGCATAAGCCGTCGCCGCGTCAATCGCGACCTGTGCGAAGGGAATGCGCTTGCGGCCCGTTCCCGTTACAGAATCATAAGTGATGGGCGTGTGACCCAGATGCAGTTCGGAAAGTTCGTCCATCCCCTGCCCGTGCTCACCGGCCGACTGGGCGTAGGAAATCAGCATCGTGTCATCGATGGGCGTGATCTCGGAGATGCCTGCGCCGCGAAAAACGGTCAGATCGTATTTCGCATTCTGAAACACTTTCAGGACGGACGCATCACGCAGCAGCGGCCCCAGATGCTCCAGCGCCTCAGCACGATCAAGCTGGCAACTGACGGGCTCATCTGCCGGAGCCTCTTCCAGCAGATCACGCGTCACTTCATGCAGGAACGGCACATAACACGCCTTCCCCGGCGCGACCGACAGCGACAGCCCAACCATATTGGCCTGCCGCGCGTTGAGACTATCCGTCTCGGTATCGACGGCCACCACGCCTGCGGCCCGCGCATCCGCAATCCAGCGGTCCAGCGTGTCAATATCCGTCACGGTCTCGTAGGGACCATAAGGTGCATCAGGGATCGCGATTGTCGCAGCGTCGTCCCGTTCCGCTGCCTTGTCGTCAGGCCGGACGATCTGGCGCGTGAACGAACGCGGCTTTGCGGCCAGACCCAGCCCCATCCGCTGGATGGTGGAATGGAATCCCATTTCTTCCAGCCAGTCCCGCAGGGTCTCGCGTACGGGCTCACGGCAAGCGAGTTCGCTGATCGGCTGCGGCATCGGCGCGTTGTCGTCCAGCAGCACCAGCTTGCGTGACATACGCGCGGCATCGGCATGTTCGATCAGGTTGTCGCGCCGTTTGGACGCTTTCATGCCCGGTGCGGCAGCGAGAATCTGCTCCAGCGTGCCGTACTCATTCACGAGCTGTGCCGCGCCCTTTGGACCGATACCGGGCACGCCGGGGACATTGTCCGTCGAATCCCCCATCAGCGCCTGCACATCCACGACCTGATCGGGACGGACACCGAACTTGGCCTCGACCTCGGCTTCGCGGATCGACTTCTGCTTCATAGGGTCCATCAACTCAACGCCGGGACGCACGAGTTGCATCAGGTCCTTATCTGACGAAATGATGGTGCAACATCCGCCCTCCTCAACGACCGCCTTGGCATAGGCGGCGAGCAGATCATCTGCCTCCCAGCCCTCAAGCTCGATCGACGGTACATTAAAGGCGGCCGTGGCATCACGGATCAAACCGAACTGCGGGCGCAGGTCCTCCGGTGCTTCCGGACGGTGCGCCTTATACTGTGGATAGATCTCGTTGCGGAACGTCACACGGCCGGCGTCGAAAATCACGGCCAGATGCGTGCCCACATGATCCCGCAGCAGACGCGTGAGCATATTCGTAAAGCCATACACCGCATTGACCGGAACGCCCTGCGGGCTGCTCATCGGCGGCAGAGCATGGAAGGCGCGGAAGATGAAACCAGATCCGTCGATCAGGACCAGATGGGGCTTTCCCGAAACAGGCTTTCCCAGATCAGACTTTTCTGGCTGCACGAATGTCTCCCTTCTCGCCCCGAAGGAGCGGACGTTCTAAAATCATTCGTGATGATAGGCTCATTCCCCTCCGTTTCAAACCGCCTCAGACGTCTTTCCTTCGGACTGCTCTGCCTGATGTCTCCGCTAGCGCTACAGGGCTGCACGGCACCTCATATTCCAGACCTGCATCCGACAGCACAGGAAACGGCTCTCATCTCCCCGACACTCACACTCGACATGTCGGATGGCGCCCATATTCCCCTCCGACTGTATCCGGCCCTCACACCCAGCCTCCGTGGCATCATCCTGGCCCTGCACGGTTACGGCGACAGCCGGGATGCCTGGGAGTTCGCCGCACCGGTCTTCACAGCCCAGGGCTTTACACTCGTCGCGCCGGACATCCGCGGCTTTGGAGAAACTGCCGACCGGGGTGAATGGAGCAGCACGGCAAGACTGGTGCAGGACGCTCGCGAACAGGTGCTCTGGCTGCACACTCGCTATCCCGACACACCCATTCACATCATGGGAGAAAGCATGGGCGGCGCCATAGCCCTGCTGCTGGCCGCGACAGACACGCCCCATATCAACAGCACGATCCTGCTTGCCCCTGCGGCGCTCGATATCGGCCAGCCCTGGGAGAGCATTCTGGGCACTCTTGATCTCCTGGCCCCAAACTGGAAGCTGGACGGTTCGGCCGTTCCTGGTCACCGGGTTGCAAGCGACAACATCAAGGCCCTGCGGCGGATGTATTTCGATCCCCTCACCTTGCACAGTTCAACAATCCATCCGCTCTATGGCTTAACCCTGCTGATGCAGACTGCCTACAAAGCCGCGCCCCAGGCCCGGACCCCGCTGCTCATCATTTTTGGTGGCCGTGACCAGTTCGTCCTGCCACCCTTCACTGCACGCCTGCTGCGCAAACTGCCCCCCGACACCCGGATCGACGAACTACCCGACGCACACCACCTTCTCAGCCGGGACCACCGGGGGGCGGCACAGGATGCCGTCTCATGGTTAACAGACCCCGACCACTTCCTGCCATCAGGCGGTGATATCGCTGCCAGCGCATGGCAGGCCACCGCCCAGACGCAGACTTTTCCGTGACCTTCTGCCAGCCGTATGTCCGAACGACAGAACTTTCAAAAAAGAGGGCTGGCAATCTGTCGCCGAAGCAGTTATCTGAAGGCGCATGGACCTGTAGCTCAGCTGGATAGAGCGTTGCCCTCCGAAGGCAAAGGTCACGCGTTCGAATCGCGTCAGGTCCACCACTGATCTCAGAAATCGCTATATTCCGCCAATTACTCTGCGTCTTTGACACCTTCCTGAACAGGTTTGACGGGCGGGTCTTAGCCTTAACATCGCCGAACGTGCCAATTCCATCTGCACGGCGACACGGACGTAGCAGGCAACTTCTCTGAGGCTCCGATGACCTGTGATGGCGTCGGTCTGATGAGTTGTGCAACCGGCTTCTGCGAGCCTTCGGGCCGCGGCCTTTCTCAATCGTCAGGAACCTCCCCGCCCTGTTCGGCTTCCACTGATCCAACTCGGCGCCTGTTTTCTGCTGACGGAGATGGATACCGCTCGCACTTACGGAACTTGGCCCCACTTTCACAAAATTGCTTCGACGTTGACCTGTATGGAACAGCAAGGCCAGTGCCGGACGTTACCGCATGCCAGTCGGCCAGCGCGCTTCATTTCGGACGTTCTCGTCATTCGTCCACGAATGGATACCGTCACTTTTGCCCCTCCCATGTCGATCCTTAGATTTCGTGGACAAAGGGTATCTACTGGAGCGTTGAGGCGAGATTGACGAAGCCAGAATATGATCCCTTGGCTTTGTCATATAGGGTGGCGATGCGCCGCCAGTTCCTGAGTTTATTGAAGGGGCCGCTCGAAATGATGTGCCCGAACCATCATACTGTCGATCTTGTCAGCCAGGGTTTGAGGCATTGCATCGAACACGCCCGTCATTATCCAACGTCAATAGTGTCAGAACACGCTGTTCCGCTTGCCCTAGTCATCAAGCAGATGGCGCCATTGCGATCCGGTTCGGGCAATGATGCTCCCAACAGGCAGCCTTGAAACAATCGCGGCTGTTACGGTCACCTTATTACCCACGCAACCTGAGAGGGGGGCGTTTCCCCCATCTGAACACGGACCTGCCCGGCGAGTATTAGCGGGAACACCCAAGCCTGCGATGGACCAATAGTTCTGCGCCCTCTGCCGCCAGGTGATAACGAACCAACCGGAAACGACGTTCAGATCGTCAACACGGCCCCCTGTCTGCTAGACGCAGATGAGACATCCGCCCAAGCCATACGCGCCTAAGACGTCTCACCTGTATTATCTTTGTGAATGGCTGCCCTCAGGCAGCCATTCTTCAAACGAAGCTCATCGTCCTGACATCAATCATCCCGAAATCCGTGATCTTGAGATGAGGAATCACGGGTAGGGGCAGGAAGGCCAGTTGCAGAAACGGCTCTTCCAGAACAACACCCATCGTCCTCGCCGCCTTACGCAGGACAATCAGATCATCCCGGACCTGTTCGTAAGGCGCATCGCTCATCAAGCCTGCGACCGGGAGGCGTAGATCTGCGAGCACCTGTCCATTACGGACCGCCACAAAACCACCGCCGGTTTTTTCCAGATGGTTCACCGCACAGGCCATGTCGGCGTCGCTGGTTCCAACAACGCAGATATTATGGCTGTCATGCCCGACAGACGACGCCAGCGCGCCTTCCTTCAGGCCAAAACCCCGCACGAAACCACGCCCGATATTGTCGTTATGCCCATGCCTCGCTACGACGCAGACTTTGGCAACATCCTGTTCCGGATCAGGCGGAACGTGGCCATGGCCTTCAGGCAGGTCCAGACGCAAAAAATCCGTGATGATCTGACCAGGAATAACCCCCATAACAGCACGGTTTCTGCCGCTGCCTTCAACAGCCATGTCCTGCACCGTTACGGGGCGGGAGAGCTTCACGCTTTCCAATCCGACCGGAGGCACAATTTCGCGGCTTGCGAACAAGGCATCATTCACGAGGCGCCCGGCGGCAATGACGTCTGAAACCTGACAGCGCTCCAGATCATCAAGCAGGACGATATCCGCACGCTTGCCCGGCGCGATCTGTCCACGATCCTTTAGGCCAAAAGCTGTGGCAGCAGACAATGAGGCCGCCCGATATGCGGCCAGCGGCTCCACACCCAGTTCAATGGCACGGCGGATCAGGAAATCCAGATGGCCTTCATGGGCGATTTCGAGCGGATTGCGGTCATCAGTGCAGAACGCAAAGAACGGCGAAGTCGCGACGTTCAGAAGCGGTACCAACGCCTCAAGATCCTTGCAGACCGATCCTTCCCGGATCAGGACCGTCATACCCTTACGAACTTTTTCCAGTGCTTCGTCAGCAGCCGTGGCTTCGTGGTCGGTTGAAATACCGGCTGCCAGATAGCCGTTCAGGGGCTTGCCCCGCATGAGTGGTGCATGACCGTCAATATGACCGCCTGCAAAAGCCGCCAGCTTGTCCACACATCCGGGATCGCCATTCAAAACGCCCGGAATGTTCATGAACTCGGCCAGACCGATCACTTTCGGATGGTCCCGATAGGCCACCAGATCATCCACGTTCAGAACCGCGCCCGATGTCTCCATGGACGTGGCTGGAACACAGCTCGACAGGTTGACGCGCAGATCCATGATGGTCCGCTCGGCAGCGGCCAAAAAGTAGTCGAACGCCGCACGCCCCAACACATTGGCCATTTCATGCGGATCGCAGATGGCCGTCGTCACACCATGCGGCAGAACGCAACGATCGAACTCGAACGGTGTCACCAGAGAGGATTCGACGTGTAGATGGGTATCGATAAAGCCCGGCACGGCGATCCGGCCTGCACCATCGATCGTCCGGACACCTTCGTATTCACCGTAAGTCCCGACGATCCGGTCGCCGCAGATAGCGATATCAGTCGGAATAAGATCACCCGTGACCAGATCGAGCAGCCGAACATTGCGGATGACCAGATCGGCGGGTTCGTGGCCCTGCCCCTGGGCCACGCGACGCATGATGGTTTTCTGCATGTCTGAAATCCTCCGTACGTCAGCAGTGCATGCTTATACCGCATGAAGGGTGAGCAACTCAAAGAGGCATGTTGTCGATCAGCCGGACCTCCCCGGCCCGCACAGCCAGAAGCGCCAGCGCGTTGTTAGAACAGGGCTGTTCGCGGCAGAACGTGTCTGCGTTCACAACTGTCGCATAATCGATATCCGGAAGCCCGGCTTCGATCAGGACCGCGCGCATCGCATTTTCCAGAATCTCCACATCACGCTCGCCATTACGGAACAGCCGCGCAGCTCCCTGCAAAGCCTGAAACAGCGCTGGCGCTTTCTGACGGCTTCCAGATGTCAGACGCACATTACGGCTGGAGCGGGCCAGACCGTCCGATTCACGCGCAATATCGCAGACCACGATTTCAACCGGAATATCCAGATCTGCCACGAAGCGCCGGACCACCGCACATTGCTGGGCATCCTTCTGGCCGAAATAAGCCCGCTGCGGCTGAACGATATTGAACAGTTTGGTCACCACCGTCGCCACACCGGAGAAATGTCCGGGACGGGACTGACCTTCGAGTTCTTCCGCGACGCCGCCAACGTCAATCCGGGTGGCAGAACCTGGCGGGTAGAGCACATCGGGCGTTGGCAGAAACACCAGATCGGCCCCAGCCTCTTTCAAAAGCGCCAGATCGCGCTCGGGATCGCGCGGATAGGAGGCATAATCCTCGTTCGGGCCGAACTGCGTCGGATTAACGAAAATACTGACGGCCACCGCGCCATTTTCCGCCTTAGCCCGCCGGACCAGCCCGAGATGGCCTTCATGCAGAAACCCCATGGTCGGAACGAAACCGAGAGCTGGATAAGCCGTCCGTGCTGCACGAAGCGCCCCGATTGTTTCAAAAATCTGCATGTCATGTTCCTTTCCCACCAGAACTGGGGGCGCGGAGACTGACAAACCCTGCTCCACATGGCAATCAGGCGCTTATGAATGCTGCACCCCCTTCCCCATCCATCGCCATTATCGGAGCAGGTCCCGCCGGACTGTTCGCGGCAGAAATCCTGTCCGCAAAGGGATGCAGGGTGCAGGTTTTCGACCGGATGCCGAGCGTAGGACGCAAGCTGCTCATGGCCGGTCGCAGCGGCCTGAACCTGACACATTCAGAGCCTCTAAAACGTTTTCTGTGCCGCTACGGCAAAGCACACAACTGGCTGGAACCGGCCATTCGCACATTTCCACCATCGGCGTTAACGCAATGGGCTGAAGGACTGGGACAGACCTGCTTTTCCGGCTCCTCCGGACGCGTCTTTCCCACCGCGATGAAAGCCTCTCCCCTACTGCGTGCCTGGCTCCAGCGTCTGACAGAACAGGGCGTTCAGATCCGAACCCGGCATCGCTTTATGGGCTGGGACGGTGCAAGTTTGCTGTTTGAGACGGCCGACGGTCAGGCATCCATCAGGGCCGATGCGACCGTTCTGTCAATGGGAGGCGCAAGCTGGTCGCGACTGGGATCGGATGGACGCTGGGCGGATCTCCTGACGGATGAGATAAAGCCTTTCGCCCCGGCAAATTGTGGTTTCCTGCCCGACTGGCCCTCCGATTTCACAGCGCGCCACGAAGGCAGCGTGCTTCATTCCGTTGGCCTGACCTTCGGAGGGCAGCAGACACGTGGTGACCTGACCATCACAGCTCGCGGGCTGGAAGGCTCCGCGCTCTACGCGCTCTCGACGGATCTGCGGGACAACATCACGTCCGAAAAACGCGCAGTCCTTACACTCGACCTGCGTCCCACGCTTTCAGTGGATGATATCCTCAAACGCCTGCTGGCGCAGCGGGAGCGGGAAAGCCAGAGCAACCGGCTGCGCAAGGCACTGTCGCTGGATGTACCATCTCGCGACCTTCTAAAGTCAGCCATCCCTAAAGATGCCACGCCGCTTCAACTTGCCCAAACAATCAAAGCCGTTCCTCTGCCACTGATCGGCATGGAAGCTCTTGATCGCGCCATTTCCACGGCAGGCGGCGTACATCAGGCTGCTGTGGACGAGCAGTTCATGCTCAAATCCCGCCCGGGTGTTTTCGTGGCCGGTGAAATGCTGGACTGGGAGGCACCGACGGGCGGGTATCTGCTTCAGGGATGTTTTTCCACTGCTCATGCTGCGGCAAATGGCGTCCTTGGGTGGCTAGAATCGTCCAATTCCGCTATCGCCTGACGCCATGACATCCATCGTTCTCGGACAGGGCCGCGACGGCTCCGACACCTGCATTGATCTGCCGGAACTCCTGGCCACGCGCCTGCTGGTCCAGGGCAATTCCGGCTCGGGAAAATCGCATCTCCTGCGACGCCTGCTGGAGCAGACCTCTACCCTCGTCCAGCAGGTTATGATCGATCCGGAAGGCGATTTCGTCACCCTGGCCGACCATTACGGCCATCTGGTGATTGACGTCGAAGACCAGTCCGAAGCCAGCCTGCGCGCAGCAGGCGAGCGCGTGCGCGCCCATCGCGCATCCGTGGTGCTGAACCTTGAGCAGGTCGAAGCCGAAATGCAGCTTCGGGCTGCGGGCGCGTTTCTTAACGGCATGTTCGAGGCACCCCGCTCACACTGGTATCCGGCGCTCGTGGTGGTGGACGAAGCCCAGCTTTTCGCGCCCGTCACGGGTGGCGACACGTCTGATGAAGCCCGTCGCCTGTCACTCGGAGCCATGACGAACCTGATGTGCCGTGGCCGAAAGCGCGGTCTGGCAGGCGTGATCGCAACCCAACGTCTAGCAAAACTGGCGAAAAACGTTGCGGCGGAAGCGTCCAACTTCCTGATGGGCCGGACTTTCCTTGATATCGACATGGCCCGCGCCGCCGATCTTCTGGGCATGGAACGCCGGGCGGCGGAATCGTTCCGGGATCTGGCACGCGGGCAGTTCATGGCACTTGGCCCTGCCCTGAGCCGCCGCCCGAAACTTGTGGCGATTGGGCCCGTCACGACCGCGAGCCACGCCACGGGGCCGGTTCTCGTGCCACTCGAACCCGTCTCGGCTGAAGACTTGCGAGATATCATTCTTGAACCGGTCCACGAATTCACGCCCCGTCCCCGCCGGGAGTCCCGCCCTCCCCCGCCGGACCTTCTGGCACAACTCGATGCTTACGGAGCCGAACGCGAGGCCGAAGAACCCGCTCCGGCAGCCGTCGCCGTCGAAGCCAATCCCGACCAGCTCTGGTCGCTGGTGGCCGAAGTCGTGGCCGGTGAAGGCTCGGACTATAAACCCCTGGCGACCCTGTATCAGGACTTCCAGCTCAGGGCACGTATTCAGGGCCTGTCGCGCAATGTGCTGGAACTGGGGTCTTTCAACCGCATGCTGGCCACGATCCGCGCCGGGATGGACCGGGAACGTTCGGAAAGCGAGGACTGGAAACAGGCCCAGGCCATCGCCGCGACCCTGCCCGAAGACGTGCAGGGCGTCTTCCTGCTTCTCGCCCGCACGGCGTTGGACGGCGAAACCTGCCCGGGCGACGAGGCCCTGGCCCGCGCCTATGGCACGCACTCTCTTGGTCGCGCGCGGCGGCAGCTGAACTATCTGGAGGAGCGCGAAGTCATCGTCCTTCAGGACACGCCGCTGGGGCGCCGGGTGGCGATCGTCGGACTGGGCTGGCAGACAGCCTGACTGTCATAATTCTGTCATTACACGTTCACAGGAGCTTCACACGCAGTTCTTTAAGGAAAGATTAGGGTCCGCCGCGTCCGATCCCTTTTTGCTCCGGAAAGATCTTAGATGCCGCGCAACCTGCTGCGTTCCCGCCTGTTCCTGACTGTTTTCTGCTCGCCATTTGCGCTGGCTGCCGCCCTTCCGCACTCTGCCAGTGCCGCTGCGGCCGAAACCAGAAAAGCCACACCAGCCAAACATGCTGCGAAAAGCAACGCCAGGCACAAAGCCAAGGTGGATGCCCTGGCGGGTGGTACGGAACAGCTCGTCATCACGGCACGCCGCACGCGGTCTGAACAAGGGCTGAGCCATGTGCAGATCCAGCGCATTCTTCCGGGCATCAACCCGGTCAAGGCGCTTGAGATGCTGCCGGGCGTCGTGTTCAACAATGCCGACCCCTGGGGCAATAACGAGCAGAACTCCTCGCTCTATGTCCACGGCTTCAACCAGAACCAGCTTGGCTACACGCTTGACGGCATCCCCCTCGGCGATCAGGCCTATGGTAACTATAACGGCCTGTCCCCACAGCGTGCAGCCATCAGCGAAAACATCGGCTCGGCGTCAGTCTCCTCAGGTGCCGGTGCGCTTGGTACGGCGTCCACGTCCAACCTTGGCGGAACACTCCAGTTCACGACGCAGGACCCGCTGAAGAAGCGCGGCGCGCAGATTGAACAGGTTTTCGGAAGCTGGTCCACGTTCCGCACCTTCGCCCGGATCGATACGGGTGAGTTCGGCAACGGCAACTCGGCCTATGTCTCCTTCTCACGTCAGGACGCACGCGCCTGGGACTTTGCCGGACATCAGGGCGGCTATCAGGTCAATGCAAAGTTCGTGCACAACAGCGAACACGACCATTTCTCGACTTTCTTCGACTGGTCCCAGAAAGTCGAACCCAACGAGGACAGCATCACACTGCCACAGGGATACGGCATCTATGTTCGGCCGTTCACCTATCCGAATTTCAACTACGCAAAATCCTATATCAATTCAGCAACCTACAAAAATGCAGGCCTGAACTACCGCAACTATTACTCCGCGGCCCAGCGAGAGGACTTCCTCGCCTATTCGAAATGGACACATGATTTCAGTGAAAACCTGCACTGGGACAACAGCATATATTATCACCATGATATGGGTGAAGGTGTCGTCGCCGGTCCGATCTCGGCAGCCGGTCTGCCGACACTTTTTGCCGCCTATTATCCGGGGCAGGACCTGAACAGCGTCTTCGGCGGCTCAGGCTATGCAACGCGGACGACCGAATACTGGGACAATCGCGGCGGCCTGATGTCTACGCTGCGCTACCATCTAGGCAAGCATTCGATCGAACTCGGTGGCTGGTATGAGCGCAACAACAACACACAGGCCCGTCGCTGGTATCCGCTGAGCGCCACCAACCCGACGACGCCTTATGAGCGCCAGCAGAACGCCCTGATCGACCAGTACACCAACAATTTCTATACCAACACATTCGTCACGCATCTGCAGGACAACTGGCAGATTTCGAAGAACTTCTCCCTGATGGCGGGCTTCAAGTCCGAGCTGGTCTATACGAATGGCACCCTACCGGTCGCTGCAAAGGCCGGTTCGCTCTCCCCGTCCTATGCCGTAACGGCTCCGGGTGGCGAGATCGATGCAGCCAAGCCGTTCCTCCCCGCTTTCGGCGCAGTCTGGGACATCACGAAGCACGAGCAGTGGTTCGCCAACATCCAGGAAAACATGCGTTCCTATCAGGACGCAGGTTACGGCAACGCCACACCCTGGGGCGCTACCAGTCAGGCCGCTTTCGAGGAGTTCAAGAAAAACGGCAAGCCCGAGACATCATGGACGTATGAGACCGGTCTGCGTGAACATCGCCAAGTCCATCTCGGCCCGCTGACGGCGATTGAAGGTCAGGTCGAATACTATCACGTCCACTTCTCAAACCGTCTTCTGGCCGTAGCAACGACGCAGACCCTGTCGTCCATCATCGGCTCGGCCACAACGCTCGCAAACGTGGGTTCGGTCACGACGGATGGTATGGACTTCTCCTTCACCACCCATTTCGGTCCACATTTCTCGCTTTACAACGCGCTGTCCTACAACAAATCCACCTATAACGATAACTACAGCACGGGTTCGAGCATCATTCACACGGCGGGCAAGAACGTCGTCGGTATGCCGGACTGGTCCGAGAAGTTCGTCTTCACCACCAACTGGGGCAACGCCTACGGCCAGTTCACCGGTGACGTCATTGGCAAACGTTATGCGACTTATACCAATGACATGTGGGCGGCACCCTATGCGCAGTTCAACCTGAATGCGGGCTATACCTTCCACAACATTCCGCATCTGGCCTCCCTGAAGGTTCAGGGCAACATTACCAACCTGACAAACACCAAGGGATGGTCCACGATCAACGCGACCCAGACTTCGGGTCAGTTCTCGGCTTACCCCATCGCGCCGCGCATGTTCTTCCTGAGCCTCAGCGCAGCCCTGTAAGGAATACTGCCCCATGCTGACACGTCGCCAGAGCCTCGGCCTGCTCGCAGCCGGGCTTCCCGCCCTGCACCTGCGGGCGAAAGCCGCGCCCTCACTGGCGCCGAAGCCTCTCGTGTTCGCCCATCGCGGGGCCTCGGCCCTGCGTCCGGAACACACACTGGCCTCCTATGCCCGCGCCATGATGGATGGTGCAGACTTCATCGAGCCCGATCTCGTCATGACAAAGGACGGCCATCTGGTCGTCCGCCATGAAAGCAACATCGCCGGCACAACGGACGTGGCAGATCATCCGGAATTCGCCTCCCGTCATCGCACGCTCAAAATCGACGGACGCGCGGAAACCGGCTGGTTCACCACAGACTTCACACTCGCCGAGCTCAAAACCCTTCGCGCACGTGAACGTCTCTCAACGATCCGGGTCCACAACACCCGCTATGACGACCATTTCGAAATCCCGACCTTCGAAGAAGTCATCGAACAGGTCGCGGCCCAGTCCGCGGCAACAGGTAAGGTTTTCGGCCTTGTTCCGGAAATCAAGCACTCCACCCATTTTAACAGCCTCGGCCTGAACCCCGAAGCCGCTTTCCTACGAACCATCTCTGCCCACGAGTACACCCGGCAGGCCCCGCTGGAACTCCAGTCTTTTGAGACGGGCAACCTGGGGCGTATCCGGACCGACGTCCTGTCCATCAACCCGCAGGCGCGTCTGATGTTCCTTATGGGGGAGCGCAAGGATGTTCCGCCGGATCTTCTGGCAGCTGGCAAGACCACGACCTTCGGGGATCTCATGTCGCCCGATGGCCTCAAGGAGGTTCGCCGCTATGCTGACGTGATCGGCCCGTCCAATACGGACCTGATCCCGCGGGACAGCAAGGGCGCCTGGCTTGAACCCTCTACGCTCGTAACGGATGCCCATAAGGCCGGGCTTCTGGTTCATTCCTATACGGCACGGCCAGAAAACTACTTCCTCCCGGCCCAGCTTCGTAACGATGCCGGAGACACCGCCCGCAACCCCAAAGGCATGATCGCGGAACTCCGCCGCTATCTGGACATGGGGATCGACGGCTTTTTCACGGACGACCCCGCACTCGGGCGCATAGCAGTGGATGGGACCATCTGATCCGTATTACCCTATAAAAAAAAGGAGGCTCTCCCGGCTTGGGAGGCCTCCTTTTTTTATGCACTGATAAAAATCTCAACCGAGCCTGGAATGCCTGCCGACAACCTTGTTAAAGGCCGGAATATCATCCGGACAGCATGAGAAAACACAAGTCCCGTCAATGACGACCTCATTATCCACCCAGGTCGCACCGGCTTTTTCGAGCGCGTCCGGCGGTCCCGTCAGTTCAATTTTTTCGAGGCCAGCGATGGCCAAGTCCAAGGACTTTTACCATGACGCTGATCCTTTCAGAAAAAGACGGGCGACCGCCATGCTGTCGCCCGTTCGTCCATTACGCGTTGAGGTAAATGGTCTTCGTCTGGACATAGGCTTCCATGCCGTGCTGCCCGTCTTCGCCTCCAAGGCCACTTTCCTTGTAGCCATGATGGAAGCCCTGTGGCGCTTCACCGCCCGGACGGTTCACATAAACCTCACCAAATTCCAGATCGCGGGTCATACGCAGAATCCTGCCGAGATCGTTTGTGAAGAGATAGGCTGACAGGCCGTAGCGGCAATCATTGGCCCATGCGATCGCTTGGTCGAAGTCCTTCACGCGGATCAGCGACATGACCGGACCGAACACCTCGTTATGCACGATGTCCATATCCTGCGTGACATCGGTCAGGAGCGTCGGGGCGTAAAAATAGCCCTTATCATACACGTCGCCTGTCAGACGCTTGCCACCAATAGCGAGACGTGCGCCCTGACGGACAGCATGTTCGACCATTTCATGGACCTTGTTGAGCTCGTCCTCGCTCACCTTCGGCCCCATATCCGTGGACGGATCTGTCGGCAAGCCGACCTTCAGAGCCTCGATCTTCTCACGGACCTTCTGGACGAACCTGTCATAGACGGCCTCGTGGATATAGGTGCGTTCATTGCAGGTGCAGACCTGACCGGCATTACCGAAGCGCGACGCCACCGCCGCATCTGCAGCCTTGTCCAGATCGGCATCTTCCATGACCATGAACGGCGCTTTGCCACCCAGTTCAAGCCGGACCTCCTTCAGCGTCTCGGACGCAGCAGCCATGATCTTCTTACCGGCCGGCGTGGAGCCCGTCATCGTGATAAGCTTAATGTCCTTATGCGCCACCAGGGGCACACCGACATCCTTTCCGTCGCCCGTCACGACATTGATGACACCGTGCGGAATTTTGGCTTCCTCAACCAGCTTTGCCAGATGAAGGCAGGCCAGCGGCGTCAGCTCATGCGGCTTGACGACAATCGTATTACCTGCGGCCACAGCCGGACCTATCTTGCGAGCACAAAGCGCCAACGGGAAGTTCCAAGCCGTGATCGCACCGATAACACCCAGCGGCACACGATCAATCAAGATCTTCTCTTCCGGGGAACTGCCCGGAATAATCTCCCCCTGAAGCCGCAGCACATTCTCGGCTGCAAACCGCAGCAGACCAATGGCGAAATCCACCTCGATCCGGGCTTCCTTCAGCGGCTTGCCCATTTCTGATGTGATGATGGCGGCAAGCTTTTCCTTGTCGCGCTTCACCAGATCCTTGAGCACGTGAATGTAATCGGCCCGCTCGGTCGCCGTACGGCGGCTCCAGCCGATGAAGGCCGATTTCGCAGCCGAGACCGCCGCATCCACATCGGTCTGCGTGCCCTTGGCCACTTCGCCCACAATGACTTTTGTGGCCGGGTTTTCAACGGTGATCCACTCGCCACCCTTCGGTGCGACCCAGCTTCCATTAATGAAAAGATTATTTTTCTCAGTCATGAAATTTCCTGGATTTTCTGTGTGGCGATCATGCGCTCCGTAGTGAAACAGACGCATCAGCCAACCAGCAGTTCATTTAATGACTGTAAGGTGCAGGCATTCATTCATAATAAAAAGTGATGATTTGTGAGTTATGGGTTCACTTTTCATAAGCGCCCGGATGCGTGGGCGCATAATCCAGAAATCTCCGCCCCAGATCATTCAATCCCGGCTCACGCCAGATAAAATAGACTTCGCTCCCTTTTAGATCTTCGGGATACGTAAACGAAATTCCTTCACGACGCCGTCTTTTGACCTGCGAAACGATACTGTGTGGGACACAGGAAATGCCCAATCCCGCCTGAACACAGGCAAGAATGACGTCATAGGATTCAACCGTGTGGATAATCGCGTTCGAAACACCATGCCGCTCAAGCCAGATCTCAAAATACCGGCGGTAGAAGCAGTCGGTATTGAACAGAAACACATGCTGCCCGTCCCACGCGCCTTTCTGCCCTTCCGGTATGGCGAGCGCCAGTTTCTCGCGAAAAGCAAAACGACTTTCCATCAAGGGATGAACGATCGGCCCGTCCGTCAACGCCAGATCAATTTCCCCATCCGCCAACATCCGCTCCAGCGTATAGGTCGGGCGCAGGAACATCTTCAGTTCCACACCCGGACAGGCTTTGAGGAACTCCGGCACGATCCGCGGCAGATAGCCCTCAAGCGCGACATCCAGCGCTCCAATATTCAAGACGCCGCGCGGAATACCTTCGGAAAACAAATCCGTCAGGCTCCGTGCGCCAGCCACGACCGGCATAGCCTGCTGATAGAACAGGCGACCTTCAGGAGTGAGCGTCAGACGCCCCCTCTCACGCAGAAACAGTTCCTGCCCAAGCAGCAGTTCCAGTTCCTTCAAACGCGCCGTCACATTGGATGCCACACAGTTTAGGCGACGGGATGCCGCAACGACCGTTTCCTCCTCCACAACTGCACAGAACATCTCAATCTGGGCAAGACGGAGCGGATTCATGGGGAAAGATCCTCATCGGGACGGCATTATCCCCCGGCAGAAGATATCCCCAGAATCAGGGAACATCTCCGGGGAAGGGCCTGTGGATTGTTTCTGAAGAACTGGGGACCGATCGCGCGAGGGCCGCTTTCCTGCGGAGTCGCACGATGAGTGTATCCAGTGCGGATAAAAACCGGCTCCGGTCGGCTTTGCCAAAGGACGGATTATAGGTCGTGACTGCCCCCGTTTCGCGCAGACCTTGCATCAGATCGCGCATGGCCGAGACCATGCCAACGGAACGTTCGTCAATTTCCTCGCCATTCGGGCGCAGTACAGAAGCCTGTTTCGCCAGACAACGCACCGCGAGCGGAATATCGCTGGTGATGACGATATCCGCAGGCGTCACCTTTTCCGCAATCCAGTCATCGGCCACATCTGGCCCTTCCGGGACCACGACGCGCTCAATAAGCGGAGACTGTGGAATATTCATCCAGCTATTGGCGACAATAATTGTTTTCAGGCCGTAGCGTGCCCCGACTCGGTAAATCTCATCTTTGACCGGGCACGCATCCGCATCCACCAGAAGCCGGGTGGTCTCGGCCATGAATCAGTCCTCCGCCTGAAAATGACGGATCAGTTCCTCCAGCACCACATCAGGATGCTTCTCGCCCGAGACCCGGATCACCGGCTCGTCGTCACCAGGCACTTCAAGCGTCGCCAGCTGACTGGGCAGCAGACTCGCCGGCATGAAATGCCCTTCCCGACGCTGCAACCGGTCAGCGAGTTCCCTGGCAGATGTATCGATATGCACAAACTCAATGGGCAGGTCCTCACCGCGAAGCTGCTCACGATAGGAACGCTTGAGCGCGGAACAGGTCAGGACGGCACCATGCCTAGCCTCCACCTGCTCGCGCAGCCAGTCATGACAGAGCGCAAGCCAAGGAGCCCGATCCGCATCGGTCAGCGGCTGACCTGTGCTCATTTTCTCGACATTGGTTGGCGGGTGAAGTGCGTCGCCTTCCTGAAAATGCCACCCCAGACGCGTGGCCAATCCTGTTGCAACCGTCGTCTTGCCTGTCCCGGACACGCCCATGACCACGAGGAAACGCGGTTTCATACCCATCTGTGTTTCATTTTCCGTCATTTTCATGGTTCCCAGTGCTCCACCCCGTCCGGCATCGCCACAAGGACCTCAGACGCCATATTAAGGAACATGCCGTGTTCCACAACGCCCACAATCTGGTCGATTTTCTTTGCCAACTCCTCGGGCTTTTCGATCGGCCCGAAATGGCAGTCCAGGATCATGTTTCCGGTATCAGTCACAAACAGCGACCCGGCCCGGTCCGTCCTCGGCTTCACGCCGCGTGCGCCACAGGCCGCCAGACGTTCCGCCGTGCATTCCCAGCCGAAGGAAATAACTTCCACCGGCACCGGTGCACGCTCGCCCAGCAGGTCCACAGGCTTGGTGCCATCGACGATCACCACAAACCGCTTGGCGGCCTGCGCAACGATCTTCTCACGCAGCAATGCCCCGCCCAGTCCCTTGATAAGATTGAGCGAACCACGCTGGACCTCATCCGCACCATCGATGGCAATATCAATGCGGCGATGCGCGCTGAAATCCGTTAGCGGGATCCCGGCCTTGCGGGCCTTGTCTTCGCTGTCATCCGAAGTCGGAATACCAAAGATCTCCAGCCCTTCCGCAACGCGCTCACCCAGACGCTCGATCATGTAGGCCGCCGTGCTGCCCGTGCCGAGCCCCACGACCATACCGCTTTTGACCATATCCGCAGCTTCACGGGCAGCCGTACGTTTGTGAACGTTCATATCCGTGCCGCTCATGCGTCTTCTCCCACCGCAGCGCGATCTGCCAGAATGATGATCCGTCCTTCGCTCGTCACCCGTGCAGACGGGAGGGAACTGTCACCTTCGACCAGGCGCTCCAGCATCTCGACCTTGGAAGCCCCCGTCACGAGGAACACGACCAGCGCGCTGGACTGGATAGCGGGATAAGTGAGCGTGATGCGCTCGTAAGGTGCTGTGGACGGTGCAGCCGTCCCAACCCAGGCCGTTCGCTCCTTCAGAACTGGCTGGCCCGGAAACAGCGAGGCCGTGTGACCGTCGGTGCCCAGACCCAGCATGACCAAATCAAACAGCGGGCGCTCCGGATCGAGCGTCGTTGCGCCATAGGCCGCCTGAAGAGTCTTTTCGTAGGCCTTCGCATCCTCTTCCACTGTGGCCCCAGTTGGAATGGCGTGGATGTTCTGCGCTGGCACCGGAACACGGGAGAGCAAAACAGACTGGCCAACCGTGTGATTGCTGTCGGCATGGCCTTCCGAAACATGCCTCTCATCACCGTAGAAAATCTCGACGCGCTCCCATGGGATCAGCTTCGCACGCGACGGCGTAGCCAGGATCTCGAACAGGCGCTTGGGCGTAGAGCCGCCAGAGAGAGCGACCCGGAACAGGCCATCCGTCTTGGCCAGGATCCCTTCGACGAGAAGGTCGGCCATCCGCAGGGCGACGGCTTCAGAATCAGGAAGGGTTTCCAGCGTGGCGGCACGAATGTCGGTGATCATGGATTGAAAACTCTCGGCAGGATGTAGCGCTCGACGGCCTTGGCCCAGCCATCGCGCTCGTTGGTGTCTGTGAGAACCTGCGCGGCGGCTTTCACATCGTCTTCGGCCTGCCCCATCGCAATGCCCAGTCCCGCCACCGAAAACATCGGCAGATCGTTATGGGCATCACCAAGACAGGCCACCTCATGCGGCGCAATACCGTGGGCACGCGCCAGCTCGCAAACAGCCTCGCCCTTGTTGGCCAGGGCCGGCGTCACGTCCAGAAGAATATCGGAAGATCGGCGCACACTTGCATCACCGTGAAGCATGGCGCCAAGTTCAGTCTCGACGTCCTGAAGCAGGCTGGTATCGCTGCTCACGCCCATGACCTTGCCAATGCCCTCGAACTCTTTGCGAAGGTCGGGAACCTGATGCGGCGTCAGGCCGGTGATGCCCTGTTCGTGCTGCACGAAGGGCGTATAAGCGTCCTGCACCATCCAGTAGGACTGCCGCAGGAACCAGGTCTCGATCCCGTGCAGGTGCAGCATGTCATGCACGATCGATAGCACATCCTGTGACAGAACACGGCTAACGGACGTAGTCCCGTCAGGCTTGAAGATAATACCGCCATTGAAGCCGGCATTCTGCCCAGTCAGGCCGAGCTGCTCGATATAAGGGAGCATGGCGGCTGGCGGCCGCGCACTGGCCAGACAAAGGGGAATTCCCCGCTCCTGCAGCACCCTGACCATGGCCAGCGTCGAAGGCGCGATAGTCTTGTCTGGCGTCAGGAGGGTTCCATCCATATCGGACACGACCATCCGGATGGTCTGCGGCAGCGGCGGCAGAGCCGCATGGATGGCATCGAGGTCAACTGACATAAGAGCCCCTGTAAAAACCCCCGTCAGAGTCTTTGCGGGGGCTGGCTGGTCATTGATGGCAAAACCATACCCTGCCAGCCAGTCCTTGCCCATGAGGGAGGCAGGCTTATTTCTTTTCGACGTGCCCGCCGAAACCGAAACGCTGTGCCGAGAGAACTTTCTCGGCAAAGTTGTTGCCCGTCCGCGAACGGAAGCGCGTGAACAGTGCGGCCGTCATGACCGGAGCTGGCACGTCTTCTTCGATGGCTGCCTCGATCGTCCAGCGACCCTCACCAGAGTCCGCAACTTCGCCAGAGAACTCATTGAGTGTCTCCGAGCGGGTCAGGGCCTCGGCCGTCAGATCGAGAAGCCAAGACGACACGACACTGCCACGACGCCAGACTTCCGCGATGTCGCCCATATTGAGCTCGAACCGATCCTTTTCCGCGAGGATCGGGGAGTTCTTGCTCTTCATGATATCGAAGCCTTCGGCGAAGGCCTGCATCATGCCGTATTCGATGCCGTTATGGACCATCTTCACAAAGTGGCCCGAACCGGCGGGACCACAGTGCAGATAGCCCTGCTCGGCGCGCGGATCATGACCCGCTTCGTCACGGCCCGGTGTGCGCGGCACATCCCCGATGCCCGGCGCAAGCGCGCTGAGGATCGGATCGATGTATTCAGCGGTCTCTTTCGTGCCGCCGAACATCATGCAATAGCCGCGTTCCAGGCCCCAGACACCGCCTGAAGTCCCGACATCGACATAGGAAATGCCCTTTTCAGCCAATTCGGCCGAACGGCGGACATCGTCCTTGTAATAGGTATTGCCACCATCAATGATGACGTCCCCACGTCCCAGAAGACCGCCGAGTTCCTGAACGCAGGCCTCGGTAATGGCCCCTGCCGGGAGCATGACCCACACCACGCGGTGCTCGTCGCCTTCGAGCAGCTTCACCATTTCAGCCACAGAACTGGCTGAGGTCGCGCGCCCCGCTTCACAGCGTCCAGCGACCGAAGCCGTCACTTCCGGCGTACGGTCGTGCACGACGACATCATGTCCGTGGCGCGTCAGACGAACGGCAATATTGCCGCCCATCCGTCCCAGTCCAATGATTCCGATCCGCATGACTTATGCTCCTGCCAGTGCTTTGTGGATCGCCGTTTCCAGAGCCTTCAGCCCCTCTTCCAGCGGTCCATCGATATGAACGCGAAGGGCACGACGACCACGGGCCGCGAGCACTTCGAAATCGCCTCGCGCCTGTGCCGCTTTCACGACACTGAAGCTGAAGCCATGACCCGGAACTGGCACATCTGCCGCATCCGTTGCCGTAACCTGCAGGAACACGCCGCTATCGGGCCCACCCTTGTAGGCCTGGCCCGTCGAATGCAGGAACCGAGGGCCAAATTCGGCGGCTGTTGCCACCTTCAGCGTATCCCGAAGCTCCATACGAACGGACTGTGCCCAGTCGCGCGTCTGCTGGTCGCGACGGATATAAGCGAGCAGACCGACATAGTCACCCGGCTTCACACGATCAAAGAGCGCCTTGAGGATGGAGACGGCATCGCCTTTGTTTCCAGAGGCTTCCGTGTTCTTCGCATCCGCATAGAAAGACAGCAGACCATCCTTGGCGAAAGGCGTTTCCGGCGGCAGCGAACCCGTCTCGGCATAAGCCGAGGTCAGCTTGCGCGTCTCGAGCTTGCTGAACTCCACATCCGGCTGATCGAACGGGTCAATGCCGAGAACCGCACCAGCCACGGCTGTAGCAAACTCGAACAGGAAGAACGCCTGCCCGATCTGGGTCTTGTCCGCCAGACGGATAGTGACCACCGGCGCACCGGCGGCGCGCAGGGCGCCAAGACGACTGTCAGGAACATCATCGCCGAGCAGCAGATCCACGAAGACGCGGTCCGTGCCGTAGACATCCGGCGTTCCAAGCTCTTCCTCATCAATGGGGATGAGGCCAAGGCCCTTCTTGCCCGTGCTTTCGGCAATAAGCTGCTCCAGCCATGCACCCAGCGAGGCAATGCCGTCAGAAGCGAGGATCGTCACCTTGTCACGGCCAAAACAGTGCGCGGCATGACCCAAGATCAGGCCAAGCACCGCACCCGGATTGGCTGTCGGAGGCGCGCTTCCGTCACAGGATTCCACCATCAGACGCGTGACCGTCAGCAGCTTGCGAACGTCAATGCCGCTTGCCGCTGCCGGGACGAGACCGAAATTGGACAGAACCGAATACCGGCCACCAATTTTCGGATCACCGTAGAACACGCGCCAGAAGCCGTTTTCCTCTGCCACTTTCTGCATGTGTGAGCCGGGATCGGTGATGGCGATGAAGCTGTCACCCGGCTTCTTGCCCAGAGCCTGACCAGCCACCTGCCAGAAATGCGCGAACAGGATGTTCGGCTCCAGCGTTCCGCCGGATTTACTGGCCACGATGAACAGCGTGTTCTTCGGATCGATGGCCTTCTCGAACGCCGTAACCTGCTGCGGGTCCGTACTGTCTAGCACATGCAGCTTCGGCCAGCCTTCATGCTGTCCGAATGTCTCGGCCAGAACCTCCGGGCCAAGGCTCGAACCGCCCATACCCAGAAGCAGGATATCCTTGAAGCCACGACTGCGAACATCGCGGGCCAGAACTTCAAGCTCTTCGACGTTCCACAGACGGTCCTGCACAATCGTCAGCCAGTTCAGCCAATCGGCTTCCGGGCCATTCGTCCAGACCGACGGGTCTTTTTGCCAGATCCGACGGAGACCACCGCTCTGGCTCCAGTCCTTCTCCGCACCGGCGACATCGTCGCGCAGTTCCGGCGGCAGGTCGGCGCTGACACGCAGCAGACGCTGGCCGAGAACGGCCTCACGTTTGGTTGCCACAGCCGTCAGCAGGGTGTCGAACGAAACGCTGAACGCCGCACAGCCATCTTTGACGAGCTTCGTCGTCACACCATTCAGATCCAGCTTGAGGCGCTCGGCCTCAGCCATCACATGGCGGGCTTCCTCGACATTTTCCGTGAGGCTGGCACGTGCCTTGCCGTGATCGCGGAACGCATCGAACGTTGCGGGCGGAATGGTGTTGACCGTCTCGGGGCCGATCAGTTCCTCAACATACAGAACGTCCGAATAGGCTTTGTCCTTGACGCCGGTGCTGGCCCACAGCAGGCGTTGCGGGTTGGCGCCCTTCTCGGCAAGCGCCTTCCAGCGCGGGCTGTTACGGACTTCGAGGTAATACTGATAAGCCATTTTTGCATTGGCGATCGCGACCTTGCCACGAACAGCCTTCAGCGCCTCGGCGTCCGCGTCGCCAGCGGCAATACGACGGTCGATTTCGCCGTCAATCTTGGCGTCAATACGGCTGACGAAGAAGGAAGCCACGCTGGAGATGCGCGAAAGGTCTTCGCCGCGGGATGCACGAGCTTCAAGGCCGGAAATATAGGCTTCCAGGACCGCTTTGTAGGCATCCAACGAGAACAGCAACGTCACGTTGACATTGATGCCGTCAGCGATGGCTTCGCGGATGGCGCCCGTACCTTCAGAAGTTCCGGGGATCTTGATCATCAGATTTTCGCGCGCGACTGCTTTCCACAGACGGCGGGCTTCCGTGATCGTTCCGTGTGGGTCGAACGCCAAATAGGGCGAAACCTCGAGGCTGACGTAACCGTCCAGCCCCTTGGTCTTTTCGAACACCGGATACAGAACCGCACAGGCGGAACGGATGTCGTCAATCGCCAGGTGCTCGTACAGTTCGCCGGGCGGCAGGCCCTCGCCTTCCAGCAGCTTGCGGATCTGCGGATCGTATTCGGTGCCGTGCCCGATGGCCTTCTCAAAGATGGCCGGGTTGGACGTGACGCCCCGCAGCCCGTCTTCGTCCACCAGCTTGCGGAGGCTTCCGTCCTCCGTGAAGCTACGCTGGATGAAATCCAGCCAGGGGGACTGGCCGTATTTCTCAAGGTCGCACAAGGCGTTGTTGACGGTGTTCAGAGCGGTATTGGAGATTGTGTCTGCCACAGGATTTCTCCTTACTTGCCGCGCAGGGCCTGACGCTTTGCTGCGTCAAAGACTGCTTCCGGCGTGAAACCGAATTTCGTGAGAAGGGCGGAAGCCGGAGCCGACGCGCCGAACGTATTCATGGCAATGATTGCACCACCGATACCGACATACCGGTCCCAGCCAAAGGCTGCGGCCTGCTCGACTGCAACGCGACCGATTACGTCAGGCGGGAGCACGGAATCACGGTATTCTTGGCTCTGCTCTTCGAACAAGTCAAAGCTCGGCATGGAAACGACACGCGCCTTGATGCCTTCCGCGATCAGCTTTTCGTAAGCCCCAACCACAAGGCTGACTTCCGAACCCGAAGCGATCAGGATCACGTCCGGCTTACCTTCACAGCTCGCCAGCACATAGGCACCCTTCGCCAGACCGGCAGCGGAAGCATATTTCGTGCGGTCGATCGTCGGCAGGTTTTGACGGCTGAGTGCGAGCACGGCCGGCTTGTGCGTCATCGGGATTAGCGTACGCCAGGCTTCGGCCACTTCGTTGGCGTCGGACGGACGGATCGTCATGATGCCCGGCGTTGCGCGCAGCTGGGCAAGTTGCTCGATCGGCTGATGCGTCGGTCCGTCTTCACCCACGCCGATGGAGTCATGCGTGAAGATGTACAGAACCGGCAGGTCCATGATGGCCGACAGACGGATCGGCGCCTTCATGTAGTCGGAGAAGATCAGGAAGCCCGACCCGTAAGCCCGGATACCCGACAACGCGATGCCGTTGCAGATGGAACCCATCGCATGTTCGCGCACACCGAAATGGATGTTCCGGCCGCCATAGGTGCCATTCCATTTTTCCGGCTGGAAAGAGCCACCGCCCTTGATGTCCGTCTTGGTGGAGGGCGTCAGGTCGGCGGAACCGCCGATCATCCAGGGAAGGTTCTTCGCAACCGCATTCAGGACCTGACCCGAGCTTGCCCGGGACGCGACACCCTTGGCATCGGCCTCAAAGGTCGGGATATCCTTGTCCCAGCCTTCCGGCAAACGATGCTCGATGATGCAGTCGATTTCAGCCGCGAGTTCCGGATGTGCCTCACGATAGGCCGAGAACAGCTCACGCCATTCCGCACTGGCCTTCGCGCCGCGCTTGCCGAGACCTTCGGCGAAATGCTCCTTCACCCCGTCCGGGACATAGAAGTCCGGAGCGTCTTCAGGCCAACCATAAGCGGCCTTTGCGCCTTTGATCTCTTCCGCACCCAGCGGCTCACCATGCGCCGACGCTGTACCGGCCTTTTTGGGCGCACCATAGCCGATGACCGTCTTAAGAACGATCAGGCTCGGACGATCCGTCACCGCGCGTGCAGCCTTCAGCGCTGCCAGAATAGCATCGACGTCATTGCCGTCCGTCAGTGTCTGCACATGCCAGCCATAGGCATCGAAGCGCTTGCCGACATTTTCCGTAAAGGCCAGATCTGTCGAACCCTCGATGGAAATCTGGTTTGAATCATAGATCCAGGTCAGATTACCCAGTGCCAGATGGCCAGCGGTAGAAGCAGCTTCGGAGGCCACGCCTTCCATCATGTCGCCATCGCCACAGAACACCGTCACGTGATAATCGAACAGCTTGAAGCCCGGGCGATCATAGCGCGCGGACATCCATTTCTGTGCAATCGCCATACCGACGGAATTGCCACAACCCTGCCCGAGCGGGCCAGTCGTGGTTTCTACACCAGCGGTAAAGTGGTATTCCGGATGGCCCGGCGTCTTGGAATTCAGCTGACGGAACTGCGAGAGATCCTCGACAGTGAGCGACGGTGCATCAACGACTTTGCCATCCCGGATATCCTTCACGCCTGTCAGGAACAGGGTGGAGTACAGCAACATCGATGCATGGCCGACCGAAAGGACGAAACGGTCACGCGCCGGCCAGCACGGATCGGCCGGATCGTATTTCAGATCATGCTGCCAAACGGCATACATCGCAGGGGCGAGGGCCATAGCCGTGCCGGGATGGCCGGAATTGGCGCGCTCAACACCTTCCATCGAAAGGGTACGGATCGTATTGATGGCGAGTTGGGGAAGCGTACTCATCGGAATGGGGTCTCCGGCTTGTGACTGACGGGAAGAAACGCAACGTTATCTCCCGTACATTCTGCTGCCACGGCATGACGCGAAGTCGCGCCGGACGCAATGGCTGATTGGTAAACCATATTGTGAAACACGCTCTTGTGCTTAATGACAACCCGCCACATTTCGACGGGCGCCATTACAAAAACCCAGAAGTCTGGCGCCCGGACGAACCACGCACGGCCCGCACGACGTCCCAGCGGATCGGGAATATCTTTCGCTGGCAAATGGGGCTGCGCCCCCGCTGGCCGGACGCTCTCCCCCCCCAGAAAACCTGGCCGCAGGGTACACCCGCTCCGGGAGAGTGCTGCGTGACATTTATCGGTCATGCGACCGTTCTGCTCCAGTTTGGCCGCACAGGACGCGCGCCTCTGCGGATCATCACTGACCCGGTATTCTCCGAACGCTGCTCCCCCTTCCGCAGTTTCGGTCCCCGTCGCGTGAGGCCACCCGGAATCACCCTCAACGCCCTGCCCCGCATCGACATCATCCTCGTCTCACACTGCCATTACGACCATATGGACCTCCCAAGCCTGCGTGCCCTGGCAGAGCGCGATGACCCGCTCTGCCTCTCGCTGCCAGGCAACCGCCGCCATCTGGAAAAGGCCGCCCTGCCCCGCATCGTCGAGCTGGACTGGTGGGAGAGCACAACCGATGACGGCGCCCGCATCACATCCACGCCAGCCCTTCACGGAAGCGCGCGCACACCCTTCGATTCCAACCGTGCACTGTGGGGCGGGTTCACGATCGAAGCCGATGGTCACACGGTCTTTTTCGCGGGCGATACGGCCTGGGGAAAGCATTTCGACGCGATTCATCGTCGCTGGCCGGAGATCGACCTCGCCATCCTGCCCATCGGCGCCTACGACCCGCGCGACCTGATGCGCCGCGTCCACATGTCGCCTGAAGAAGCTCTCATGGCCTTTGATACACTCAGGGCAAAACAGGGGCTGCCCATCCATTTCGGGACCTTCCAGCTCACCGACGAAGCCATTCTGGAGCCCCCCACGCGCTTGGAATTCGCAAGCCGCCCCGGTAATCGCCCTTTCGCAGCACTGGAGAATGGCGAGAGCCTCACCCTTCCGCCAGCTGACACAAAAAGCTAAACTCCTTCCAACATCCCCTCTCTGCGGGACACCGCCATGTGGAAACCGTCATGAACGCCCAGAACGTCACTTTCACGTCAGACCAGATTACTGCCCTGTTCATCGACGCGGCCCGTGAAGGCGATACCGACCTCCTGACCCAGTTTCTGGACGCCGGCATGGCCATCGATACGCCTGATAGCCGCGGCTACACCGCGCTGATCGTCGCCACCTATAACGGCCACGCAGACGCCACGCGCCTGCTGCTGGACCGGAGCGCTGATACGGAAGCAACCGATCTCAAGGGTGCCACCGCCCTGTCCGGCGTGGCCTTCAAAGGCCTGACCAACATCGCAACACTTCTGCTTGATCATGGCGCGCAGGTGGATCATGCCAATCATGCCGGACGTACGCCGCTGATGTTTTCCATCATGTTTAACCGCGAAGACATGGCGAAGAAGCTCCTCGCCGCCGGAGCGAACCCAGACCTGAAAGATGCGGACGGCGTCTCCGCCCGCGACCTCGCCGAACGTCAGCTCATGACCGACCTGTTCACCGGAACGCCCGCATGAGCCGTTTCTGGAACCGCCGCGTCCGTGACCTGCACCCGTATATCCCGGGCGAGCAGCCCAAAGTCGCGGACCTGCTGAAGCTCAACACCAACGAATCTCCCTATGGTCCAAGTCCAAAGGTTGTCGACGCAATCCGGGACGCCGCATCTGACGATCTACGCCTGTATCCCGACCCGACTGCAGCAGTTTTACGCGACACCATTGCCGCTCGCTTCGGCACAACGGCAGACCGCGTTTTCGTCGGCAACGGCTCGGACGAAGTACTGGCCCATGCCTTCCGTGCCCTGTTCCACGATGATGCGCCAGTCCTGTTCTCAGATGTGACCTACGGCTTCTATCCGGTCTATTGCGGCCTGTTCGAACAACCGTTCCACCACATCCCACTCAATGACGGTTTTGCGATCGACATCGACGCCTATACCGGCGACTGCGGCGGGATCATCGTCGCCAATCCCAATGCGAATACGGGTATCGCCCTGCCGCTGGAGCATATTGAGACGCTCCTGAAGCGTCATCCGGACCGGACCGTCATCATCGACGAGGCCTATGTCGATTTCGGGGCGCAGTCCGCCATTGAACTGACACACCGGTATGACAATCTTCTGGTGGTTCAGACGCTGTCCAAGTCCTACGCTCTGGCAGGATTGCGTGTGGGTTTTGCGATCGGCTCCCCGGAACTGATCGAAGGTCTCATTCGGGTCAAGGACAGCTTCAATTCCTATCCCCTCTCCCGTCCGGCACAGGCCGGGTCCATCGCCGCGATCCAGGATACCGACTGGCTTGCGGACATCACGGCGCGCGTCATTGCCAGCCGTGACAGGCTGGTCCCGGAACTGCAAAATCTTGGCTTCCAAGTCCTGCCATCCTGTGCCAACTTCGTTCTCGTGCACCACCCGGCGCACAAAGCCGGAGCTATCGCCACCGCTCTGCGCGAGCGGGCGATCCTTGTCCGGCATCTCTCAACCCCGCGCATCCAGGACTGGCTGCGCATCTCGATCGGAACGGACGAAGCCTGCATACGCCTGACAGACGCTTTGCGGGACATCCTTTCTCCCCGATCCTGAATTAACCGGACGGCAATACTCCGTCCCCCATAATCATGAGCCAGACAGGGCCAGCAGGGCACGCTTTTGCGTGTTCCATCCCGCCATCTCCGGATGAGCAGGCGGTCCATGAATGCTTCATGCGGAAAGACGAACACATGCGTGCATTTCAGGGACAGATGTCCGACAACCAGCCTATTCGCCGCAATCAGGCCGAAAAGGAAAAACAGCTCCGGGACCTCAAGGAGACGATCGCGTCCATGAAGTCCCACACCTCTCCGACGCTGAAGGAGAGCATCCAGCGCCGCATCCGCGAACTGGAGGTCGAACTGCGCACCATCGCGCGTGAAAAAGCTGCCAAAGCCGCCAACCCGGACACCCAGTCCGACCGCCAGCGCCGCCCGCCGCGTCGCAACACGATCCGCTCCATGTAATAGAGGCCTAAACGGCCGGTACAGAATTCCTCTCTGCACCGGCCGTTTAGCATCAGGCGTCCTGAGCGATCGTTTTCCGGGACGCCGCATCCCAGGCCGCCGACCCCATCAGCCGCAGCCGTGCTGGATGAAGTCCATCGGTTTCGGTCAGGACATAATATGCCGTATATTCGCCGGTCGGCCTGCCTGGCCTGTCCTTTAGCAGTCTGAAAACATTTCGGTCCGCCGTCATCTGCGTCCCGTCTCCGACCAAGGGCTGGTTCCACATGTCCAGAGCTTCCGGCACCCGCGTCCGGTCGATCATCAGACAGTTCGGATCAACAAACCCCCCATAGCTTTCCCGGAAAATACCGCCGCCAATCCCGACCGACTCCCACTGATCCTCGCAGATAGGTATCAGCGTTCGCGGATGTACAAACCAGCGCCCGGCCCAGGCCCAGTCCTGCCCCTCGACCGCCGTCAGCAGGGAGGACAAATGCTCCGGCGCCCACCAGTTGTCGTCATCAAGATAAGCAATTCGCGGCGCATTCGAGAGCTGACTGAGCACACTACGCAATACGCCTCCATCCTTTGCGCGACCAAATCCGCCATGCCTCTGGGACGTGGAATAGCCGGGCCACAGGACTTCAACAGCCCAGCCCGGCGGCCGTCCCTCGACTGCACGCCGCAGCAGTTCGCCCGCACCCTCTTCTGGCGCCCGATCCACCCCGATCATGATCTGGACCCGCAATCCGCCCTTCTGCTCGAAAATAGACTGAAGTGCCCGCACAATACTCGGCCGCAACAGGCTCGGCATGACGACCGCGACATCGAACGGCCGCTGGTCTGGCTCGCCGGTATCGGCGAAAATGTGAAGTCCGGGTTTCATGGCGGAAACGATACTGCGCCCCTACAGCACTGTCACGCCACACCCCGCGCTGCTCTCTTGCACTTCGGCGCTCCAGAGCACACCATAACGAACAGAATGATCACTGCGAAAGAGTCCAACGTGTCCGCTTCTTCCTCCTTTTCGCACGAACAGCTGCTCGACCGCCTGGGCGAGGTTGCCGTCCGCGTTGGCCTGAACATTACGCCCGGCCAGCAACTGCTCATTACCGCCCCACTGGACGCCGCCCCGCTGGTCCGCCGCGTAACAGAACACGCCTACAAGGCCGGCGCATCTCTCGTAACGACGCTGTACGCGGATGACGAGACCACGCTCGCCCGCTTCATTCACGCTCCTGACGACGCCTTTGACGTTGCCCCGACATGGCTGGCTGACGGCATGGCACGCGCCTTCCGTGAAGGTGCAGCCCGCATGGCCATCACGGGTGCCAACCCGACCCTTCTGAAGGGCCAGGATCCCGAGCGCATTTCCCGGGCCAACCGCGCCAACTCCAAAGCCAACCGCCCGGCAATGGAAATCATCACGCAGTTCGCCGTGAACTGGAACATCGTCGCTTGCGCCACCCCGGCCTGGGCCGCACAGGTCTTCCCGGAGCTTCCGGCCGACGACGCCCTCACTGCCCTGTGGGACGGAATCTTCAAGGCGTCCCGTGTCGATGTGGCCGACCCGGTCGCCGAGTGGAAAGCCCATAATGCCCGTCTGCATGCCCGGGCAAAATACATGAATGACAGCCGCTTTGACGCCCTGCATTTCAGCGGCCCCGGCACCGACCTGATGGTCGGACTCGCTGATGGTCATCTTTGGGCCGGCGGCTCGGAAAAGTCGGGGAATGGTATTGTCTGCAATCCGAATATCCCGACAGAAGAAATCTTCACGACGCCCCATCGCAGCAAAGTGGACGGGCGCGTCAGCAGCACCAAGCCGCTGTTCCATCAGGGCACGCTGATCGACAACATCGCTGTGCGCTTTGAAAACGGGCGGATCGTCGAAGCGACAGCCAGCCAGGGCGAAGACGTGCTCAAGCGAATCCTCAGCACCGATGAGGGCGCAGCCCGGATTGGTGAAGTGGCCCTCGTACCGCACTCCTCGCCCATCTCGGCCAGTAAAATCCTGTATCGCAACACGCTGTTCGACGAAAACGCGTCCAGCCATATCGCTCTTGGCCAGGCCTATACGAAATGCATGGTCGATATCGAAGGCCTGACGCCGGAAGAACTGCTGGAACGAGGCGTCAATGCCTCTCTTATCCACATTGACTGGATGATCGGTTCGGACAAAATCGACCTCGATGGTCTCAAGAATGGCAACCGCGTACCTCTGATGCGCGCTGGCGAATGGGTGCAGGCATGATATTTCCCCGCATGACAGGGCTCTCCGCGCTCCTCGTTTCCGCTGCGATACTGCCACTGACCGCACAGGCACAGTCCTACCCGCCCTCTGCCTATCAGGGCGGTGCTCAGAGTCAGACGCAGATTGACGGAAGCCCCCCCCTTCAGGGCACGCCGCAGCAGACCCAACAGATCCCTCCTCAGGTCCGCGCAGATACCGAGCGGGCCATGCATTATCCGCTGCCGCCTGATTTCATGACCCGCGCTGCAGCAACGATCGCTGAACTTCAGGCCCGCAATATTCAGCCTCCCAACTCTCATGGCACGGGTCTTTCAGAAACGATCCGGCAGATCAGTCAGGTTCCGGGACTGACACCCGTCCTGCAAAGCCACGGTTTCACACCCGAGAGCTTTGTGATGGGCATGACCACATTCGGCATGACTCTGGCCGCCAGCAATGGACAGCTTCCGACAGGAATGCCCAGCCCCAACCCGTCCAATGTCGCCCTCTTCAAAGCCCAGCCCGAGCAGGTTACGGCCCTGATGCAGGCCATGGGCAACCCGCCGCACTAACAACGGCACAGAGGCCGCGCCTTCCGCGGAGCAAGCCGGCCTCTTCCACCTGCGAACCAAAGACAAATGCCCATCAAACTCGACCCAACTATTCTTCCTGCCCTGGATATCCTCGGCATGGCTCAGTCCGGCGCCCTTCTGCGCGCCGAGCGCGACACGCCCCCTGACGGCATCCCCGCTTTCGTAACCCGTAGCGGCTGGGACGAGCTGATTGGGACCCATGCAGCACATCATGATGCCCCTCACACCATACTTCTTCCCGCCTTGGAAAAAGCGGTTGCACGCCTTCTCTCACATGCGGCTGAAGGGGCATCCCGTAACGGCGAAATGACACCGGTCATCACGCTGCAAAGCGACCTCTTTCCCAGCGATTCCGACCTCGTCCTGACCTTCGTCCGCGACAGCACCCATCCGGTCGCCTGCGCCCTGATTGGCACTGCTACCCAGATCGAGGCGGCCTTGCGCGGGCATGCCTCCTCTCACGACCTGCCGAACTGACGGACAGCTAGTTCATCCAAGACGTTCTGCTCCTTTCTAAGGTCAGTCTGCCGCTCTTCTTCCTTCTGCTCTTCCCACAAGGTCTTGACGGCCTCCATCGCTGCTCGGGCAGCGATCAGGGCTGAGCGTACAGCCTCGCGATCCATCGCCGCTTCCCGACAGCGCTCCCTCGCTTCCAGGACCACCTGCCGCCCCACGGGAAGCCACCGGCTGAATGCCTCCACTGCGCCGTCATCCGCCGTAGGGCTGGATGCGATCCGCTGTTCGTTCAAGATCTCCGCCTGCGCCACAGTCAGTTTTTCTTCCGCAGCCACTTCCCGCGCTACGGCCTCTGCAAAGCTGCGTTCTACAAGATCAAGTTCCTGCTCCCGCAGGGCAATCAGTGTCTCGAGAGGTGAGGGTTCCATTGTGAGGTCCTTTACAATTTATTCAGGGGCAGATTTTTCAGCGGCATCTGCATGATCTGCGCCAGCTGTTCAAAGGCCTCGGCGCGCGTAGTCCGTTCGTTCCGCCCCTGAGACAGGAACTCGTTCAGCTTCGGTATCAGGGCGATGGCTTCATCCACCTCACGATCCGTTCCGGGCTTGTACGCTCCCAGCCGGATCATGTCCGCCATCCGCTGATAGGTCGCCATCACGACCCGCGCGCGTTGCGTCAGAGCGTTTTCCTCAGGCGAATTACATCCCGGAACCGCACGCGACAGAGAGCGCAGAACATCAACGGCAGGATAACGTCCCTGCTCGCCGATTTTGCGGTCAAGAATGACATGCCCGTCCAGAATGCCACGCACGGCATCCGCAACCGGCTCATTCTGGTCATCCCCTTCCACAAGGACCGTGAAAAGCGCCGTGATCATGCCCTGATCGGCATAACCCGGTCCTGCCCTCTCCAGAAGACGAGGCAGCTCTGCAAAAACCGAAGGCGGATAACCCCGCGTCGCAGGTGGCTCTCCGGCCGACAGACCGATTTCCCGCAGTGCCATACAGAAGCGCGTCACGCTATCCATCAACAGCAGGACCGATTTGCCCTGGTTTCGAAAATATTCCGCGATGGCCATGGCGGACAGGGCGGCTTCGCGGCGCATCAGTGGCGGAGAATCCGAAGTCGCGATCACCAGCACGCTCCGCGCCAACCCTTCCGGCCCGAGATCATCCTCGAGGAATTCCCGCACCTCACGCCCACGCTCACCCACCAGCGAGATCACGGCGACATCACAGTCCGCCCCCCTTGCCAGCATGGACAACAATGTGGATTTCCCGACACCCGACCCCGCGAAAAGCCCGAGCCTCTGCCCGCGCCGGCACGTCGCGAAAGTATCAAGCGCTCGAACCCCGAGATCAATACGCTCGCCAAGCCGTGCTCGGCTTGCGGCATTGGGCGGAGGACACTGGACCGGTTGCCGCTCAAACGATGGAAATAAAGGCCCCTTCCCGTCGATCGGCTGTCCCAGCGGATCCAGCACACGACCCAGCCAGCCTTCGTTGACGCCAAGGCCGTCATCATGGCGGTTCAGCGGAATCCTAGCCTCACAGCCCGGACCAATTCCGTCCAGAGACCCGAAGGACATGAGGCGCGCGACATCACCCTGAAATCCCACAACCTCTGATTGTACAATCCGCCCATCACGCGCTTTCACCGCGACTCGGTCTCCAATCGCAATGAAGCCTTCGAGTCCAATAACAGTCAGGCAGAGACCGATAACGTCTTTAACGCTTCCTAGAACCCAGTCGCAGGTGAGGTTCGAAAGCCTTTCAAGCAGTCTGTCGTAGTCGACCATAGTGGCAGTTTCTGAGCGTTTTTCGCAGGTTGTTCCGATCCTCAAACTCTACAACCATACCCTTAAGAGAACCCTAACATTCCCCCATAACGGGAAAAATAATGACAATTTTACGATTTTTGATCCATGTTCATCGACATACACAACCTTGAGTAGTAACCATTATTTCACCAAGCCGGGAGTTGAGAACATGCGTATCCTTCTTGTCGACAGCGATCGGTCAGCCGCCGCCACGCTATCCCAGATCCTGCGGACCGCGTCTTTCACCGTGGACCATACGCCGTCTGGCGAAGAGGCCATCGAAATGCTTCGCCACTACGACTATGATGTTGTGGTGCTCGAACTGATGCTGAACGACCTTGAAGGCTACGAAGTCATCCGCCGCGCTAGGGCCGCGCGTATCACGACGCCCATCCTTGTCCTGTCCGCCCTGCTGCGTCCCCAAGCGAAAATCCGGGCCTTTTCCATGGGCGCGGACGACTATATGACCAAGCCTTACGACGCAGGCGAACTGGTCGCCCGCCTGCAGGCCGTCATGCGGCGCTCCCGTGGCTTTGCTGAGCCGAGGCTTCGCGTCGGCAATCTGGAACTGGATCTGAATGGCAAAAACGTCACGGTCGAAGGCGCTCCGCTGCACCTGACGGGCAAGGAATATGCCATTCTGGAACTACTGGTCATCCGCAAAGGCTCGGTCCTGACCAAGGACGCATTTCTCAACCACCTCTATGGCGGCATTGACGAGCCGGAAATGAAGATCATTGACGTCTTCATCTGCAAGCTACGTCGTAAACTGCAGAATGTCGGCGCCGGAAACCTGATCGCGACCGTCTGGGGACGCGGTTACATCCTGCGTGAAGACGACACCGCAGAAATCCCCGTCACGACAGACGCCACGTCCAGAAACAGCGTTCCTGCGGCAGCCGCGGCCGTCTGAGCGCCTTCGGGATCAGACGTGCGCAATCGCGCGGATGATATCACAGACATGGTCCACAACTTCATGCACCAGCGCCTCATCCTGCGCCTCGGCCATGACACGGATCAGCGGTTCAGTCCCACTTGCCCTCAGGACAAGACGGCCACTTCCGGCCAGCCGCTCATCTGCCCAGGCCTTGGCCGCTGCGAGATCAGGGCTACTCATCGGGCTGGTCCCTGAATAACGGACATTTTTCAGAAGCTGCGGATAGGGCGTAAAGAAACGGCAGATCTCACTGGCTGGCCGCTTAGTCTCGACCGACACAGCAAGCACCTGCAATGCAGCAATTAGACCATCGCCGGTGGTAGCATAGTCCGACAGGACCATGTGGCCGGACTGCTCGCCGCCCAGATTGGCCCCGATTTCTCGCATCCGCTCAACAACATAACGATCACCAACCGCCGTACGCTGAAGTTCGAGACCATTCTCCGCCAGGGCCTTTTCCAGTCCTATATTGGACATGACGGTCGTCACTACCGTATTGCCCCGCAACCGGCCATGCTGCTTCCAGAAGGCTGCGATCAGGCCGATAATCTGGTCCCCATCCACAAGATTGCCGTTCTCATCCGCAATCAGGACACGATCCGCATCACCGTCCAGCGCAATACCAAAATCCGCACCATGCTCTCTGACAGCTGCACACAGCGTTTCAGGATGCGTGGATCCCACGCCATCATTGATGTTGAGACCATCCGGCGAACAGCCGATCTTGATGACTTCAGCACCAAGCTCCCACAGAGCCTTAGGTGCCACGCGATACGCCGAGCCATTGGCGCAGTCGATGACAATCTTCAGGCCATCCAGACGCAAACCACGCGGGAAAGAGGCCTTCGCATTCTCGATATACCGCCCGGCCGCATCGGTCAGGCGCGACGCCCGGCCAATCTGCGCCGGAGACGCCAGCCGCGCGGACAGATCCTGCGACATCAGATCCTCGATTTCGCCTTCCACCTCGTCAGAAAGCTTGAAACCATCTGGTCCGAACAGTTTGATACCGTTGTCGGTAAAGGGGTTGTGCGATGCCGAGACCATCACACCCAGATCCGCCCGGAGGGAACGCGTCAGCATGGCAATGGCAGGTGTGGGTAGCGGTCCGACCAGAATGACATCCATCCCCGCCGACAGAAAGCCCGCCACCAGAGCACATTCCAGCATGTAGCCTGAAAGGCGCGTATCCTTGCCCAGCACGACGCTATGCCGGCGGTTCTGGCTGCGCATGAAATACAGGCCGGCCGCCTGCCCCAGTTTCTGTGCGATCTCGACCGTCATGGGCGCGGTATTGGCCGTGCCCCGGATGCCATCAGTACCGAACAGAGACCTTTTGGTGGCCATAATGAAGAATCCTGCCTGTATGCCAGAAATGAAAAAGGCGCGGCACCGGGAAAGCTCCCGATGACGCGCCCGTTGGTGCGTTTGGCTGCCTGATTACCCCGCCTGAGGCGCCGGATCAAACGCGTTGGGACGTGTGGTCGGAACAGATGCACGACGGTTATCGGGAACCTGTTCATCATCCGATGTACGCTCGATCGCCTCACCGCGCATGATACGCCCAATGTCTTCACCCGTCAGCGTTTCATATTCCAGAAGCGCCGCGGTCAGGCGATGCAGGTCATCGATACGGGTCGTAAGCAGATCGTGGGCCTGCTTGTAAGCCGTGTCGATTAGGATCTTGACCTCCTTGTCGATCTCCCGGGCTGTCTCTTCCGAAATATTCTTGCTCTGGGTCACGGAATGACCAAGGAACACTTCCTGCCCGTTATCACCATAGGCAATCATACCCAGCGTATCGCTCATCCCCCATTCGGTGACCATGCGGCGGGCAAGATCGGTCGCGCTCTTGATATCGCCCGAAGCACCTGCGCTGACTTCCTCGCGTCCGAAGATGATTTCCTCAGCCACACGACCACCCATGGCAATCACCAGACGAGCCAGGCACCATTTGCGGCTGTAGGAAATATTGTCCTTCTCCGGCAGGGTCATAACCAGACCCAGCGCCCGGCCACGCGGCACAATGGTTGCCTTATGGATCGGATCGCTACCCGGCGTGAAAATCGCGCAGATGGCATGCCCGGATTCGTGATAAGCCGTTGAGCGCTTTTCGTCCTCGGTCATGACCATGGAACGACGCTCCGCCCCCATCATGACCTTGTCCTTGGCCTCTTCGAACTGTGCCATACCAACAGTCCGCCGTCCCTGACGCGCTGCCATCAGCGCAGCTTCGTTCACGAGATTGGACAGATCTGCACCCGAAAAGCCCGGCGTACCACGTGCAATAACCTTCGGATCAACATCCGACGACAGCGGAACCTTGCGCATGTGAACGCGCAGGATCTTCTCACGGCCGGCAACATCCGGGTTCGGCACGACGACCTGACGGTCGAAGCGACCAGGGCGCAGCAGGGCCGGATCAAGAACATCCGGCCGGTTGGTTGCGGCAATCAGGATCACGCCCTCATTGCTTTCAAAACCATCCATCTCGACCAGCATCTGGTTGAGAGTCTGCTCACGCTCGTCATTGCCACCACCGAGACCGGCGCCACGATGACGGCCCACGGCATCGATTTCGTCGATGAAGATAATGCAGGGCGCGGACTTCTTACCCTGCTCAAACATGTCACGCACACGAGATGCACCAACACCGACGAACATTTCCACGAAGTCCGAACCGGAAATCGTGAAGAACGGCACGTTGGCCTCACCCGCAATGGCACGTGCCAGCAGCGTCTTACCGGTACCCGGAGGTCCGACCAGCAGTGCCCCCTTGGGGATCTTGCCGCCCAAGCGTGTAAATTTCTGCGGGTCACGCAGAAAGTCGACGATTTCCTGAAGCTCGGATTTCGCCTCATCGATACCGGCGACATCTTCAAACGTCACACGACCGGTCTTCTCCGTCAGCAGCTTGGCGCGGGACTTGCCAAAGCCCATGGCCCGGCCGCCGCCCCCCTGCATTTGACGGAAAACCATGAAGCATAGTCCAAGCAACAGCAGAACCGGCAAGTAGGCGCTCGCATAACGCAGGATCGGGCTTTCGCCGCTTTCCATCGGCTTGGCCGTCACTTCGACGTTCGCAGCAGTCAGACGAGCCGGAAGGCTCGGATCAAGCGGGGCGTAGGTCTCGAAAGACGTTCCGTTCGTCAGTGTCCCGGAGACATTCTGCTCCTGAATCACAACGGAACGGACCTGATGCTGGTCCACATCATGGATGAAATCGGAATAGGCGATCTGCTGGGCTGCATGCTGGCCGCCACCGGGCTGGAAGGCTGTCAGCACTGCCATTCCGACCACGATGATGACCACCCAGATCGCGACGTTACGGCCTAAATTGTTCATCTCGCTCTCTGTCGTCCTTCAGACTGTTCCGTCAGATGCGGCTCGGGAACCCCCGTCACAACTGGCCGACCGGTCACATTCTGCGTTGACTTCATAACATAAGCCTCCGCGTCCACGATCCTACCCCATCGGGGGCAGGAAAACGCATTTCTTGCGTTTTTGAAGATCTTTTTACGTCCTGAAATGATTTTCTCCTGTCGCAGGAACACCGGACGCCCAGACAAAATCCGCCTCACCGGCAAATCCGCCCCAAGCCATCTCCCCAAGACGCGGTCCAAAAACCAGTCGCCCCTCATGCCATACGCCCGGAAGGCAGCGGGCAACCGCATACGGCACGCCCAGCCTGCGCAGATCCAGCACATGAACCGCGTCCCCCAGAGGCCCGATCAGACTCCCCTGTGGAACATCGCAGGACAGAAGGCGCCAGCGTCCATCCCACACCGCGCCGGCATTCGCAGGGACGGACGGACCAAGCGCTCTTTCCTCCCGCACCAGAATGATCCCGTTCCCAAAGCGCCCCGCCGGCCGGACCTGAACCCCTGACAGTGTTCCATATCCGTGCGTCATCAGGGTCTGCACAGCCTCACGCCCCGGACGATAAGCACTCCCTGAAACCAGCCGGATCAAAACAGACAGGGCCTCTTCATCCACTCCCTGCTGCCCAAGGAAGACCCAGCCCTGCGCATGCCAGACAGCATGGCGCCCAAGCTGCCCCACCAGCTCCGTCTCAAGGCACTGACGCTCCTGCAGGGCAACCTGTTGCAAAGCGCGAGCTTCCTGTCTCTGCTCAGGCGTCAGGTCCTGTCGCAGACGAACACGCTCGAAACGCCGGTTGGCGTTCGATGGATCCTCGATCCAAGGCAGGTTTTCTGCTTGCAGCGTCAGGCGCAAACGCGTTGTGGGAAACGTAAGAAGCGGCCGGACGAGCCGGACGCGTCCGCGAACAGAAACAGGCTGTATGCCGCTCAGCCCCAGGGGGCCACTCGCCCGCAGATGCCGCATCCACACCGTTTCGTCCTGATCACCAGCATGATGCGCAACCAGCAGATCCAGACAGCCTTCCAGAACACAGGCCGCCTCAAGAGCTTCGAACCGGGCTCGGCGTGCGCGCTCCTGCATTCGGCCTTTCGGAAACGGCGCAAGCGTCAGAAGCCGTGCCTTCACGTTCATCGTGGCAAGACGATGAACCGTCAGCTGCGCTTCGGTAGCGGACTCAGGGCGCAAAGCATGGTCCACAACGAACGCCACGACATTTCGCCGCCAGCGACGGGCCAGAAACGCGAGCGCCATGGAATCGGCGCCCCCCGAGACAGCCAGTCCGACCGGCGCATCATCGATATCGGGTGGCCACGGACCAAACCGGGCCATTCGATCGGCAAACTCCTGCTCCCCGACCGGATGCTCCATCCCCGAGCTCAGCAAGACATCGCTCAGTGACAGGCGGCACGGCTCCGGAATGTCGTCTCGGCCGTCTTCACACGCGGCGCGGGGACGGGGAACTCGGTCTTGAGCTTATCCAGCGCCTGACAGGCCGATCCCTTATCCCCGAGCGCCAGCATCGATGCCGCTACGCCGAGCAAAGAGTCCTGGGCCTTCAGGGACTTAGGCGCCTTGGTATAAGCGTCGTAATAGGCAACGGCAGACTGACGGTACTGCTTCTGCCCGGCCAGGGACTGAGCCAACAGAAACTGAGCATCCATCTTGCCGGCCACGCTGTGCGCCGTCTTGATGGCGAAGCGGGCATTGCTTTCCGCATCCGTGTAATTGCCCGAATGCAGAGAAGCGTTTCCGACCTTCAGGGCATCCAGAGCCGTCTTCGGCTGCTCGGCGGCCTCTGCAGCAGGGGCAGATGCCTTTTCCTCGGTGGCGGCTTTAACAGGAGCCGAGGCCGGTGATCCCCCGCCATTCTGGGACGCGAACTGCATGTCCGAAATCTGCTTGGACACGCTGGCCTGATTGTCCCGGACGGAATTGCTGAGCTGATCCAGTTCGCCCCGCATCTGGCGGTTCTGCTCTTCCAGAGCCGAAACACGCTCTAAAAGCTGCGCCGTCAGATTACCATCTGCGCTCGAAGCCTGCGGAGCCGCCGTCGCACTTGGCGCAGCGAGCCCCCCACCGTTCTGAACCTGAGAGAGTTGCTGCCGCAGGGATGCAATCTGATCCTGAAGGGCAATGGCTTCGCGTGAAGAAATTTCCCCGCTGTCAGGAGCATCCTGAGCCAGCGCCGCGACGACGGGCGACAGGACGGAAAGAGCCGTGCCCAGAAAGACGGCACGTAGGGAACGGGACAGCACCATAACGGATCTCCTGAGACAAACTCACGGTCACGAGCACGCAGGCAGGTCTCGCGTGCGACATGGCCCAGTCATAAAACAGAAACGGCCGGGGGATAATCCCCCGGCCGCTCATCATCCCAGTCCGTCAGGCCTGAAACGTCGGTTCAGCGAACAGACGTAATGGCGTTACGGTTCTGGGCCCAGGACTGCTCGTCATCACCATCGGCAGTCGGACGGTCCTTACCGTAGGAAATCGTGGTGATGCGCGAAGCGCTCACGCCCTTGGCGACCAGATAATCGCGTGCTGCGTTTGCACGACGCTGGCCGAGAGCAATGTTGTACTCTTCCGTGCCGCGGTCATCGCAGTTACCAGCAACCTGAATGCTAACCTGCGGGTACTTGGCGAGCCATGCAACCTGCTTGTCCAGCGTTGCGCGGGCTTCTTCACTGAGCTGCGACTGATTCAGCTCATAGAAAACGCGGTCGCCAACGTTGGCAACCAGATCGGCTTCGCTGCCGGGGATCGGGCCGGCTTCCTGAGCGACGGCGCCAGCACCGTTGCTGTCACCCTTGTTGGTGTTGCCGTTGGAACAGGCTGCGAGAACAAGCGCCAGACCGAGCGCGCCAAATACCTTGAACTTCATGTGTCTCAATCCTGAGAACGGCCCCATTTCAGGAACCGGATGCGGAAAATGCCGCGTTATTCCGGACCACTTTTTTCCAGACCGGAACATGCAGGATTCGGTTCCGATCCCTGCGTGCCGCACCTGAAAATCAGTGGCCATAAGCGCCCATACTCATGACTCAAATCATGGGTCAAGTGTCGTGTTAACGTTGGCCAGGGCCGGAAAGTTCGATTCAGTTTCGGAACCAGAAAACTCGGCAGAAATGTCACACCGGATCTGACGAATATGGCAGAATTTCGCCATACTCGTCTCACAATTGAAGTTTTACAGTTTGAATACATGCACTGTCCGCGTGGCAGCCAAGCGCTACAGGCGTAGCATCGAGAACCGATCTACATAGCCCCGACGGCTACAGACCGAATCAACACAGCAATGGGACTCTATGAAACGGGTTTTTCCACCCCTGAAAATCCGCGCTTTCAAACCGAAAGCGCGGAGCCTAACCTCAGCCGTTGCGCGGCGACCAGGCCGGGTCGGACGCACCCGTCGAGATCCGGATCGGACGCTCGTTAAAGCCCGTAATATCGATCGTACCAATACCGGACGCGAAGCCCGCACCGCCTGCCCCGGACGCGCTCTGACGACAGAACGCAAGAACACGACCATTCGGGCAGAACGTGGCCCCATCCACCGTAAAGCCCTGCGTTAGGATACGTTCACCCGTACCATCAGGGTTCATAACACCGAGCGAGAAGCCGCCGCTGCCAATCCTGGTAAAGGCGATCAGGTCTCCACGAGGAGACCAGACCGGCGAACCATACTGACCATTACCGTAGGAAATCCGCTTTGCCGCTCCGCCGGACGCACTCATGATATAGAGCTGCGGGCTGCCACCACGATCGGAGTTAAACACAATCTGGCTGCCATCCGGGCTGAAGCAGGGACTGGTGTCGATCGCGCCATTGGAATTGGTGATCTGCCGCTTCGCACGGGACGCCAGATCAACCACAAAGATGTCAGACCCACCGCCGCGCGTGGCGGACAATACGACCGATCCACCCGTCGGCGAGAAGCGCGGCGCAAAAGATATGCCCGCAAACTCACCCAAAATCTGCTGACGGCCAGAAGCCAGGTCGAACAGATACACGCGAGGACGGTTGTTGGCGTAGGACATGAACGCGATCTGGTCGCGCACCGGATTGAAACGCGGAGTCAGCGTCAGCCACTCGCCGTTTGTCAGCATGCGCTCGTTGGCGCCATCCTGATCCATCAGAGCCAGACGGGTGATCTGGTGATGCCGGGGACCGGTGCGAGCAATATAGGCAATGCGGGTATCAAAATAACCCTTCTCACCCAGCATCCGCTCATAAATCACATCAGCAATGATATGCGCGATCCGGCGCCAGTTGGACGTCGAAGCCGTATAGGCCGTGCCCTGAAGCTGCTGGCCGGAAAGCACATCCCACAGACGCATCTCGACGCGCACGCTGCCTGAACCGATCGCCTGACCGGCCACGGCAGCACGGGCCCCCTGTGCCTTGAGCGCGCTGAAATCCGGTGTAGAGCCGGGCGGCACGTTGCCGCTCATGACCTTGAACAGGCCGGTGCCATTCAGATCGGACGTGATGACACCGGAAATCTGCTCACCCAGACCCGCCCCGAAATTCGGGATGACGATGGGGATCGGCTCCTGACGGGCCTGATCGACGGTGATTTCAGCTTCACCGGGGCCAGAAGCCCCAGCGGACTGCGCAAAAGCCGCCAGAGGCGTCGCCAGAAGACCACCAGCAGCGGTGGCTCCCAGAACGGAGCGGCGCGAAAACAGCGCGCTCAGGGCCTCGGCGTCGGTATCGGGAATGAAGGACATGAGACTTCCTCGTGGATTACGGCCTGAAGACAAAACGCAGTTCATGCGTCTGACCAAGCATCTTGGAGGGAATGGGCAGATGAGCACAGGTGGGGCTCAGCACCGCATCCCGCGCCCGCTCCGCCAGAACGCGGTAAGACGGGTCGGAGGCCATTTTCGCAGCCGTATCAGGCGCAAATTTGACAATCCGCGCCTCACCGGTCGCATCGACGGTCACGACCATATGCGCGACAAAGCTCGCATAATTCCGTGCCTCAGTATCTTCCGTGTAGCAACGACGCACGGAACCACCGATGGCTTTCTGATCCGCCATGGAGAGCGACTTGGTGATGTCGCCGTTCGGCACACCGCCCCCGTTCGGCGCACCGCCCTGCGGCGGATTCGCTTTTGCAGTGGGCGCATGGGTCTGCTTCTGATCGGCGCGGAAATTATCCAGCGTCGCCAGCAGCGAATGGCTGTCGGCTTCCGTTTTCTTTGCCGCATTTGGCTGCGTCATATGCGAGAATTTCGGCATATCCGGCAGCTTATCGGCCTTCTGCGTCTGCGGACTTGGCGGCGCGACCATCGTCGATTTGGACGGCGGTGAAGGTTTGGGCGGCGACGCTGGCACAGGCTCGGGCGACTCATCCGTCACCTTCGGCGGCAGCTTGATGTCCGGCAGCTTTTGCGGCGGCGTCTCCGGCGGTGGCGGCACGGGTTGAGGCGGCGGCGGCGGCGGCGGCGGCTCTTCCGTCGGCGCCTTCAAAGGCGGCGTCGGGGCAGGAGGTGCCTCGTTTTTCACAGGTGCGGGGGCCGGAGCGGGCGCAGGCGCCGGATGATCGCCCTTGACCGGATGGGTCGGCGGCCCTGCCTGCTCGAACTCCATCTGAACCGTGGGCGGCTCGGGCGGCTCGGGTGGTTTTTCGGGGGGAATCTGCACAAGCAGATACGCGATCAGCCCCAGATGAATGGCGGCTGATCCGTAAAGCGCATGACGAAAGCGCCTGTTATCAGAGCGGCGTGGACGGACCACGGCAGAAGCCTCTTACTGGCCGCTCTGGGGCTGCTGCGCGAGAAGCGCAACATGCGTGAAGCCACCCGCCGTGATCTGACCCATGACCTGCATCACCTGCCCATAGTCGATATGCGCATCGGCCCGAACAAAAATACGATGGGTCGGATCATTCTGCGACTGTGCCTTGAGCTGGTCGATCAGCTGGTCCGACGTCACCTGCTGGTCCCCCAGATAGAGCGACCCATCCGTCTTCAGGGAGACGGTGATCGGCTTGGTATCCGAATTGACCGGGCTTGCATCCGTCTTCGGCAGATCCACATTGACACCACTGGTCAGCATCGGCGCCGTCACCATGAAGATAATGAGCAGCACCAGCATGACGTCCACCAGCGGCGTGACGTTAATTTCCGACGCGGGGCGACGCTTACGGCGTCCGCCACCTCCAGCCCGTCCTCCCGCAGACATTCCCATGGCTCAGGCCTTTCCGCCGGTCGTATCGTCCGCACGTTCCTCGGACTGACGTGACAGGATGGCGGCGAACTCCGTACCGAAGGCTTCCATACGGTCAGCAAACTTCTCGAAGGAATTGCTCAGACCATTATAGGCGATATAGGCCGGAATAGCCGTTACGAGGCCAATCGCCGTGGCGAACAGGGCTTCGGAAATACCAGGCGCCACGACCGAAAGATTTGTGTTGTGCATCTGCGCGATGGACGCGAAGGAATGCATGATGCCCCAGACTGTTCCGAACAGACCGACGAACGGCGCCACCGGGCCAATCGTCGCCAGGAAGATCAGACGGCGCGTCAGGCGGTCGTTTTCACGCATGACGGTGATGTCGATGGCGCGATCTACGCGTTCACGCACACCACCCCGCGACAGGTCGATCCCGCCGATCCGCGCGGAGCGGCGCCACTCACCCATGGCTGCACCGAACACAGCTGCCATCGGATGCGTGGGACGTGCGCCATCAGATTCGTAAAGGTCATCGAGTGATCCGCCTGACCAAAAACGGTCCTCGAACTCGGTCGCTTCACGATTAACGCGACGGATGAGAATGATTTTTTCCGCAATGATCGCCCATACGCCAGCGCTGCACAGCAGCAGCCCCAGCATCACCAGCTTTACAACGATGGAGGCGTGCAGGAACAGGTCCAGAGGCGAAAGACCGGCCGCACCGACCGCCCCAAGCGCACTCGAACTTACCTCATGATCCACTGTTCTCTCCTGTACAGATCCTGTCCCTTGCGGGTCAGGACTCTCCATTGCACTTCATGACGAAACAGGAAAGTGGGTCAGACCTCTCCTGCCTCCAGTTTTCTCACTGCATCACGCCACCGAGGCGGAATTTTGGCAGGTTTCATGTCAGCTGCACTCAGACAGGCCAGTTCCACATCGATAACCGTAGCGATTTCGCCATCCCCGGAATAATTCCGGACAGTCTGACAAAGTTTAAGTCGCGTCGGAGTCATGGCGTCCAGCGCCGTCTCAATTTCCATTTCATCATCGAGTCGGAGTGGCGAGCGATACCGGATCGCCGCCTGACGCACGACGAAGACCAGTCCAAAATCGTTCAGAAGCTCCGTTACGGACGCATCTGCATCCCGCATCGCCTCGCTCCGCGCACGTTCGGCAAAACCCAGATAGCGCGCGTGATAGACGATGCCGCCGGCGTCGGTGTCTTCGTAATAAACCCGAAACCTGATCTTGTGCGTAGCCATACTGTCTCTCCAGACATGGTGCGCCACCCCCCGAACCGCGTTCAGGATCTTTCAGGGCGCGGAGTCGTCCTGCTCCAGCGAGGAGAGCAGATCCACCTGACTCGCCGGCGGCGTCAGGCCGAGATGGCGCCATCCCGCCTCACCCAGCATCCGCCCGCGGGCCGTTCTCAGAACCAGCCCTTCCTGGATCAGGTAGGGCTCGATCACGTCTTCCAGCGTATCGCGCGCTTCGGCAAGTCCTGCCGCCAGCGTTTCCACTCCAACTGGACCACCATGGTGATGCTCGGCAATCCGCTTGAGATAGCGCCTGTCCATCGCATCCAAACCGCGGTTATCGACCTCAAGTCGTCCCAGAGCCGCATCCGCCAGCGCCCGATCCACGACCGCATGCTTAGACACCAGCGCGAAATCCCGCACGCGGCGCAGCAGACGCCCGGCAATCCGGGGCGTGCCGCGCGAACGACGGGCGATTTCTTCCGCCCCATCGTCCGTCAAGCGCATCCCGAGCTTCAGAGCCCCGCGCGAAACAATCGCCCGCAGTTCTTCCGGCGTATAAAATACCAGTCGCAGCGGGATCCCGAACCGGTCCCGCAGAGGCGTTGCCAGCAGACCCGCCCGCGTAGTAGCCGCGACAAGCGTAAACGGCGCCAGATCAATCCGCACAGACCGGGCCGCAGGCCCTTCGCCAATGATCAGATCGAGCTGGAAATCCTCCATCGCGGGATAGAGCACTTCCTCGATCGCTGGCTGGAGACGATGGATTTCGTCAATAAACAGCACATCACGCGGCTGGAGATTCGTCAGGATCGCCGCCAGATCACCCGCCCGCTGGATGACCGGCCCAGACGTTGCCCGAAACCCGACTCCCAGTTCCCGCGCCACAATCTGCGCCAGCGTCGTCTTGCCCAGACCCGGAGGCCCGTGCAGCAGAACATGATCCAGTGCCTCGCCCCGCGCCCGTGCGGCCTCGATGAAGATCGCCAGGTTCTCGCGGCTTGCTTTCTGGCCCGTAAAATCGGCAAGCGTTTCAGGCCGCAGACTGCCCTCGCCCGTATCCTCTGGCTGACGGGCCGGATCGGTTTCGCGATAGGTATCACTCATCGCGCAAGATCCTTCAGGCTCAGACGGATCGCCAGATCAAGCGTCGCATTCTCGTTCTCTGCCAGAACTTTACTCAGAACCGGCCATGCCTCAGCCCGACGGAACCCAAGCCCCGCCAGTGCCAGCAACGCATCATTCTCGACACTCGGACCCGAGACGATCCCTGGCGCGGATACGGTCCCGCCACCGCCCGGCATTTTCGCAACCTTGTTGCGCAATTCGCTCAGAATACGATCCGCCAGACGCGGCCCTACGCCCGCAGCCCGCGTCAGCGAACCTTTGTCCCCGGCATTGATCGCCAGCAGAAGCTCACCCGGACTATTCGCCGAAAGGATCGCCAGCGCCACTTTCGCGCCCACACCCTGTACGGTCGTCAGCAGACGGAACCAGTCCCGCTCATCCGTCGTCGCAAAACCAAACAACTGGATCGCATCCTCGCGCACGATCGTCTCGATCAACACGCGCGCCACAGAAGGCGGCTGCGGCAATGTCGCCAGCGTGCGGGTCGAGGCCGAAACCACATAGCCCACGCCATTGACATCAACGATGCAACGCTCGCCCTCGATCTGCCCGACAAGTCCAGTCAGTTGCCCGATCATGCCATGCGCTTTCCGGCCACGACATGCGCCGCACTCGCACGGTGATGCGCATGACAGATCGCAACCGCGAGCGCATCGGACGCATCAGCCTTGCGGATCTCTGCCCCAGGCAAAAGCCGCTTCACCATCATCGTCACCTGCTCCTTGGTCGCAGACCCGGTCCCAACCACAGATTTCTTAACTGTCATCGCCCCGTATTCCGCAACCGGCAGCCCTTCATAGGCGGGTGTCAGCAGGGCAACCCCACGCGCATAGCCAAGCTTGAGAGTCGAAGAGCCATTACGGTTCACGTAGGTCTCCTCAACAGCTGCCTCGGCCGGAGCATATTCGCGAATCAGCTTTTTAAGTGCGCCATGCAGCTCGCACAGGCGCAGTGGCACGGATTCGGATCCATCGGTCCCGATCACCCCGGATGCCACATGCTTCAGGTGATTGCCGTCCACGTCGATGATGCCCCAGCCCATAAAACGCAGGCCGGGGTCAATGCCCATCAGACGGATCAAGCAGCCAGCGCCTCGGCCACGTCGTCAGGAATGTCGAAATTAGCGTAGACGGCCTGAACGTCGTCATTGTCTTCAAGCACGTCGATCAGCTTCATGACCGACCGCGCCTTGTCCTCATCCAGCGTCACGCTGTTTTCCGGGCGCCAATCGAGCTTGGACGACTGCGGCTCACCAAAACGGGCTTCAAGAGCGTCCCGTACGGCGAAGAAATTCTCCATCTCGCAGGTCACTTCGTGACCCTGTTCGGTGGTCACGGCATTATCTGCACCTGCCTCGATCGCCGCTTCCAGCATTTCGTCTTCGGAGGCGACATCCAGCGGATAGCTAATGGCACCCAGACGCTGGAACATGAAAGAAACCGAGTTCGTCTCACCCATCGAACCGCCATGCTTGGAGAACGCAGCACGCACTTCGCCGGCCGTCCGGTTGCGGTTGTCCGTCAGACCCTCCACGATGATCGCAACGCCAGCCGGGCCATAGCCCTCGTAACGGACTTCAACGTAATCATCGCCACCTGCGGTGCCAGACGCCTTCTTGATGGCGCGCTCGACATTGTCCTTGGGCATGTTGACTTCACGCGCCATGGACAGCGCCGCACGCAGACGCGGGTTGGACGCAGCTTCGGGCAGACCCGAGCGCACCGCAACCGTAATTTCACGCAGAACCTTAGCAAACTGCTTGGCGCGCTTAGCATCCTGCGCACCCTTGCGGTGCATAATGTTTTTAAACTGTGAATGACCGGCCATCGGTCGCTCCTTCTTCTATCTTCGTGTCAGAGGCTCAGGCGAGCCTGCCATGACAGTGTTTGAACTTCAGACCCGATCCACACGGGCAAAGGGCATTACGCGGCGTTTCCGCATTCCAGCGCTGAAGCGTCTCCGCATCAGGCTCCGCCCCCATTGGGACGGGCTGCGAGCGGGGCTGCATCGGAGCCGCAGACGGGAAACCCACCACAGGCTGCGGCGCCGGAATATCACCACCCGTCGTTCCCTGCACGAACAGCCCTGCAGGCTCTTCAGACGGACCGGACGTTTCAGTGTTGATAACCGGGAACGGCGGCGGCTCGGAGACAGCCTGAATGCGGCACATCGTCTCCGTTACGCGGACCCGCATGTCATCCAGCATCGCCGTGAACATCTGGAAGGCTTCCTGCTTGTACTCGTTCAGCGGATCACGCTGACCATACGCCCGCAGACCAATCCCCTGACGAAGCTGGTCCAGCCCGTGCAGATGCTCTTTCCAGACCGCATCGAACGTCGTCAGCACGACCTGTTTTTCGATCAGACGCATCAGTTCGGGGCCCATATTGGCCGTCCGTGCAGCCTGCGCCTTCGCGGCTTCGGCCTGAATGCGCTCGATCACGCCTTCGGAATCCATGCCGTCTTCCTTCGCCCAGTCTGCGATCGGCAGATCCAGGTTCAGAACACGGGAAACCTCGCGGATCAGCCCTTCCGTATCCCAAGCTTCAGCGAAGGATTTTTCGGGAATATGGGCATGAACCAGATCTTCGATCGTATGTTCGCGCAGCTCGGCAATCACGCCCGACAGGTCTTCCGTCGCCATGTATTCGCGGCGCTGGGCATAAACCTCCTTGCGCTGATCATTCATGACGTCGTCATATTTGAGCGTGTTCTTGCGCATGTCGAAATTGCGCGCCTCAACCCGCTTCTGCGCCTTTTCCAAGGCCTTGTTCAGCCAGGGATGCACGATCGCCTCGCCTTCCTTGAGGCCCATCTTCTGCATCATCGTGCCCATACGGTCGCTGGCGAAAATACGGATCAGATCGTCTTCAAGCGACAGGAAGAAGCGCGAATTACCTGGATCACCCTGACGACCCGAACGGCCGCGCAGCTGGTTGTCCACGCGGCGGCTTTCATGGCGTTCCGTGCCAATCACATACAGACCACCAGCCTTGTGAACTTCCTCGTGATGCTCCTCGACGCTCGCCCGGATGTCCTGCTCAACGGCCTCGCGCTGCGCCTCATCTTCGACGTTCTCGATACTGGCCTTCACCAGCATCTCGATATTGCCACCCAGTTTGATGTCGGTTCCGCGGCCCGCCATATTGGTCGCAATCGTGATCGCACCCGGCGCACCCGCCTGCGCGACGATAATGGCTTCCTTTTCATGCTGCCGGGCGTTGAGCACGTTATGCGGAATACCGCGCTGCGTCAGGATATGGGAGAGATATTCGCTCTTCTCGATGGACGTCGTGCCCACGAGAATGGGCTGACCCGTTTTGTGGATATCGCGGATCAGGTCCGCCACGGCATTGAACTTTTCCGCAGCCGTCAGATAGACCTCGTCATCCGTATCGATCCGCTGGACCGGCAGGTTCGTCGGGATTTCCACCACGTCGAGGTGATAGATTTCCGCGAACTCATCGGCCTCAGTCATAGCCGTACCGGTCATGCCGGACAGCTTCGGATAGAGCCGGAAATAATTCTGGAACGTGATGGAAGCGAGCGTCTGGTTCTCCTGCTGGATCTCCACATGCTCCTTGGCTTCCAGCGCCTGATGCAGACCATCCGAATAGCGGCGTCCGTCCATCATACGGCCGGTGAACTCGTCGATAATAACGACCTTGCCGTCACGCACGATGTAATCCACATCCCGCGTAAACAGCGTATGCGCCCGCAGGGACTGCTGGACGTGATGGACCACCGCGACGTTATGAATGTCGTATAGGCCGCCGTCCTGAAGCACGCCTGCTTCAGCAAGTAGCTCTTCAACCCGATGTGAACCATGTTCGGTCAGCGTGACGGAACGTAGCTTCTCATCCTTATCGTAAACATCCGGCTCCTGAACGAGCTTCACGACCACATCATCGACAGAGCGATAGAGGTCGGAGCTGTCATCCGCAGGACCGGAAATGATGAGCGGCGTCCGCGCCTCGTCGATCAGGATGCTGTCCACCTCATCCACGATCGCATGGTTGAAAGGACGCTGCACCATGTCGGCGAGCGAATATTTCATGTTGTCGCGCAGGTAGTCGAAGCCGAACTCGTTATTTGTGCCATAGGTTATGTCCGCGGCATAAGCCTCGCGACGCTCCCCGTCTGACAGGTTCGGCACGATCACACCCGTCGTCAGCCCGAGGAAGCTATAGAGAACAGACATCTCTTCCGCGTCACGCCGCGCAAGATAGTCGTTCACTGTGACGACATGCACACCCTTGCCGCTCAGCGCGTTCAGATAGACCGCCAGAGTCGCCACAAGGGTCTTGCCTTCGCCGGTTCGCATTTCGGCAATGCGGCCCGCATGCAGCACCATACCGCCGATCATCTGCACATCAAAGTGACGCTTCCCCAGAACACGGCGCGATGCCTCGCGGCAAACCGCAAAGGCTTCAGGCAGCAGACTATCAAGGGTGTCGCCCTTTTCCAGGCGCTCCTTGAACTCTACCGTCTTGTGCCGAAGCTGCTCGTCAGACAGGGCCTGAACCGCAGGCTCCAGTGCATTGATCTCGGGCACACGGCGCTGATACGCCTTGAGCGTGCGATCGTTGGCAGAACCGAAAAGGGCGCGGGCGAGGCGTGCGAACATGCTGAACCTTGAGATGCCGAAGGCCCGGAGCGCCAGCTCTTTCCACTACCGAAAAGAGCCGTCACATCGTGCCGTCAGGATTTTCACGTCTGCTGGAGATAGGACCCGGGCCGCAAAGGGTCAATGGAGAGCCCGCCCAGAACTCCGATGAAATGTTCCCATTGTCATCACAGTGTCACATCTCTGACCGGCTGCGCACCTCGCACGACACCCGCCTGCATTGTGCGTGAAGGAATGGTAACGGACCGCACCCTTGCAGGGCGGACCAGCCTTTGTCATGGTGCAGACCATCCTTTTCTAGGTTACATCCGAGGTAGTCCCCACATGCGGCTTTCCCGCTCCACTTTCGCTCTCGCCGCCCTTCTGGCCGGTACGTCGGTCGCAGCATCGACGGTTTTCGCCGCTCCCGCAGCAGCCCCCGCTGCCGCAGCACCAGCCGCCGCTCCGGCCGCCGCCCCCAACCCCGACATGCTGATCGCCACCGTCAATGGTGCGAAGATCACGCTGGGCGACGTGCAGCGGGCAGCGGGCAATCTTCCGCCGCAGGCCCGCCAGATCCAGCCGTCCGTTCTGGTCCCGCTCATCGTCAACCAACTCGTTGACCAGAAGGCCGTGCAGTTCGCCGCTGAAAAGGAAGGCCTGACCCGCAAGCCGGACGTGAAGGCTGCCATGGATGCCGCTGCCGCGAATGCGCTCCAGAACGCCTATCTCGAAGAAAAAGTCAGCCCGCTGGTCACCGATGCCACTCTGCACGACTTCTATCAGACGCATTATGCGAACAAGAAGCCGGAAGAAGAAATCCACGCCCGCCACATCCTCGTGGACAGCGAGGCGCAGGCCAAGGACATCATCGCCCAGCTCGACAAAGGGGCTGACTTCGGTAAGCTCGCCGCGCAGCTCTCCAAGGACAAAGGGTCGGCTGGCGCAAATGGCGGCGATCTCGGCTGGTTCAAGAAGGCTGACATGTTGCCTGCCTTCTCTGCCGCCGCCTTCGCCATGAAGCCGAACACGATCACCCAGACGCCTGTTCACACCCAGTACGGCTGGCACGTGATCCAGGTTCTCGCGACCCGCACGGCCCCGATCCCGACCTTCGACCAGGTCCACGACCAGGTCCGTCAGGAGCTGATCCGCGACAAGGTGCGTGACATCGTTCAGGCCGCTGAATCCCAGGTGAAGGTCGTTCACTACGACGCACAGGGCAAGGTGATCCCGAATGCAGCCCCGGCTGCCGCACCTGCAAAGAAGTAAGACCATGGCAAAGCCGCTCCCCGTCTCTCCGCTCGCTCGTCCGCTGCCGGACCTTGCAACGATTGCGGGCGTGCGGCTTTCCGCCGTCGCCGCGGGCGTACGCTATCAGGGCCGTACGGACCTGATGCTCGCGGAATTCGTTCCCGGCACGGTGGCGGCAGGCGTCTATACAAAGAACGCCTGCCCCGGCGCCCCTGTCCTGTGGTGCCGTGAGGCTCTGACGACTCCTTATGCCCGGGCCCTGCTCGTCAATGCAGGCAATGCGAACGTCTTTACCGGCCGCGCCGGAATCCAGGCCTGCGAAGACTGCGCGGACGCCACCGCACAACTTCTCGACTGCCCCCCGCAGGACGTCTTTCTCGCCTCTACAGGCGTAATCGGCGAAAAACTGCCGCAGGACCGCATCATCGCCGCCCTTCCCGCCGCCAAGGCCGAGCTGGAAGATAATGGCTGGGCCGATGCCGCCCGCGCCATCATGACGACGGACACCTTCCCCAAGGCCGCACGTCGCGATGTGAAAATCAACGGCACCCCCGTCCGCATCCAGGGCATTGCCAAGGGATCGGGCATGGTTGCCCCCGACATGGCCACGATGCTGGCCTATGTCGCAACCGATGCCAAACTGCCGCAGAACGTGCTGCAGTCCCTGCTGGCCTCCGGCTGCGCCCAGAGCTTCAATTCGATTACCGTCGATTCGGACACGTCCACTTCGGACATGCTGATGATTTTCGCGACCGGACTGGCCGACAATCCCGAAGTCGACGACGTTAATGACCCTGCTCTCGCCGAGTTTACCCTTGCGCTGAACGATCTCCTGCTGGAGCTCGCGCTGATGGTGGTCCGCGATGGCGAAGGCGCAACAAAGCTTGTCCGTATCGCCGTCACCGGAGCGGACTCCAATCTCTCCGCCCACCGCATCGCACTGTGCATCGCCAATTCCCCCCTCGTTAAAACCGCCATTGCGGGCGAAGACGCCAACTGGGGCCGCGTGGTCATGGCAGTGGGAAAAAGCGGAGAACCCGCAGACCGCGACCGTCTCTCCGTCGCCATCGGCGGTACGTGGATCGCAAAAGATGGCGGCGTCGTAGAGAATTACGATGAAGCCCCGGTCGTTGCCCACATGAAGGGTCAGGAGATCGAAATTGCCGTCGATCTCGGCCTGGGCGACGGAGAAGCCCGCGTCTGGACCTGCGATCTGACGCATGGCTACATCGACATCAACGGCTCCTACCGCAGCTGACCACCCCAACACGTCAGCGAGAGCGGGGCTTGTGCAGCCCCGCCTCGGCCATTAGCAAAATCCGGGTGCCGTTTCGTACTTGATATGAGGAAAAATCCATGTCTGCTGGAGCTCGCGTGCTTGTTCTTGGCGGTGGCGTTGGGGGGCTTGAAGCCGCTGCAGCGCTGGGCCGTCGCCAGAACATCTCTCTGACACTCATTGACCGCAGCCCCGTCCATTACTGGAAGCCGGCTCTGCACGAATTCGCTGCGGGCACCATGCAGCATCAGGGGAACTGCATCCCCTTCAAGGAAACGGCCACAAAGTTCGGCTTCACCTTCGTCCAGGGCAGCCCCGTCGCCGTCAATCGCGAAAACAAGACCGTCTCACTTGATACCGGTGCGACACTGCCTTACGATTATCTTGTGATCGCTCTCGGCTCGCGCGCGAATGACTTCGGCATTCCCGGCATTGTCGATCACTGTATGTTCATCGACAGCCTGAACGACGCTGACGCACTCTTCACCACCTTCCGTGAAGCCGTACAGAAAGCCCGTGCCGCTGGCGAGAAGCTCTCCATCGGCATCGTCGGCGGTGGCGCAACCGGCGTCCAGCTGATTGCTGAACTGTGCAAATCCATCGATGACGCCCGCGGTTTGGGAGCAGCCGTTCGCAAATCCCTGCTGAACGCCGTCTTGATCGAGACTGGCCCCCGCATCCTGCCAGCCTTTCCAGAGGCCGTCTCCACCGCCGCCACGCAGCAGCTTGAAAAGCTCGGGATATCGGTGCGGACTGAAGCCATGGTGGTAGGCGCGGACGAGACCGGTTTCAGCCTCAAATCCGGCGAGCACATCCCCGCAAGCCTCCGCATCTGGGCTGCCGGCGTGCGCGCCTCGGATGCCACGAGCCTTCTCGAAGGCCTAGAACGCGGACGCTCGGGCCAGCTCGGCGTGACCACCACGCTTCAGACCACGCAGGACCCGGCCGTTTTCGCCATCGGTGACTGCTCCCGCATCGATTCAGCCCCGATCGCGCCGACGGCTCAGGCCGCCCGCCAGGAAGGCCAGTATCTTGGCCGCGCCCTACCGGAAATCATCGCCGGCAGGGACCCTGCTCCCTTCGTCTATAACGACCGCGGTGCCGTTGTGGCCCTGGGAGACTACAACGGCTGGGGAATGCTGGACACCAAACGCAGCTTCGGCGGCGGCCTGCTGTCAGGTCTGGCTGCGCGTCTGATCCATGAGGGACTGTACCGCCAGCACCTCGCAGGCATCCTCGGTTTGGCCCCCACAGCCTGCAGCACGGTCCGCGAACATCTTTCGCCGGTCAAACCTGATCTGGGCGCCTGAAATCCCTTTTCAGAAGCCTGTCAAAGAGGGAATGTGGGACGCAGCCTCACCTAACCCTGCGTCCCTTGGTCCGAGAACTCATGAACCCTACCGATCTCTCTCCGCCCTTTGACAGGGTTCTGACCGGCATCGAAGATACACTGCTGGAAAAAGGCTTTTCCTTCCTGCAGGCCGACGTCACACGCCCTCTGTTTGAGCATGAAGGCCTAACGGACTGGCAGGGATTTGCCGAGAGCTGGAATCATCTGGGTCTTGACCGCTACATGGCGGATGGTGGCCGTTACCGCCGACGCCGTTATGCGACCTTCTCCGTCTCGCGCGACACCATCACCCGGAAAAAACACCAGCCCCATTATCAGAGCCGGGACTACAACCTGCTCAATGGCGGGGTCGAACGCTGGTTTCCCGCCGTAGCGGACACCATTGCCACCCATCCCGCCATGACAGCCGCAATCCACACAATCAGCCGTATCGCGGATTCCCTGACACCGCCGACGGAAAAGCCGCCGGTCTGGCATGTCGAAGTCCATCAGTTCCGCATCGAGGCCCGTCCAGGCAATGAAGGCCACCCCACGCCCGAAGGCCTGCACCGCGATGGCGTGGACTGGGTTCTGGTGCTGATGGTTGCCCGTCACAACGTGGAACAGGGCGTCACCACGATCCATGACATGCGCAAAGAGCCACTTGGCTCCTTTACTCTGACCAACCCGCTGGACGCTGCCATCGTGGACGATCACCGCGTCTATCACGGTGTCACGGCTGTCCAGCCCGTTGATCCGTCACAACCGGCTTACCGGGACGTGCTGGTGGTGACGTTGCGTCACGAATGACATCCGAAGCTTCACCAATGTTCTTCTTCAATTTCGTGTTATGACAGGTCTCATGTCGATCCAGCAGATTTTTTCCCGCCCTGCGGCGGTTCTGGCCCTGTCCTTCATGCTCTCCGGATCCCTGTCCTGTGCGGATGCCGCGACAGGCAAGACCCGCCATCACACACGGCATGCAGCGCAGTCGGCCATTGCCGGTGCCGCCCCCGTCATCCTAACGGCCCATCCGGGCACGAAGCTGGATGAAGATGCCCGCAAACTGAACGAGGACGATCTTCAGGACGCGGCCAAGCACCATGACCAGCCGGTCGTGCTCGTCGGCTCCGCCCCGCTCTCTTCAGGCAAAAATGACGAAGCCCTGTTCGTACAGCTCCAGTCCGCGCGCCTCTGCGGTTCCGCAGGCTGCACAACGTCCGTCTATCTAAAGCACAACGACACGTGGAACACGGTTCTGGACTCCGTCAACGGCGATATTTCCGTCCTCCCCACCCGACACAAGGGCATGCATGATCTGCTGGTCAGCCCGAATGACCGCTGGATCTGGAACGGCAAGGAATATCAGGACACCCTCAGCGCACCGCCGGCACCTAAATAACCACTGTTTTTCGGGAAGTCTGGAGCGGGCGAGGGGAATCGAACCCCCGTATGCAGCTTGGGAAGCTGCCGTTCTACCATTGAACTACGCCCGCTTACGGTTGCGATCATAACCGCTCTGCGATCCCTCCGCAATCCGCCTTCAAGGTGTTGACGCAAAACCGAAATACGGCCCATAGTCCCGTTGTCAGAAACGCTCCAACGTGACTGACCCTCGTGATTTGAGCGGCCGGCTTGCGGCGAGGTTAAAGAATTGCGCTAAAGAGGCCCTGCGTCGTTATCGAACGATTTCCAGGACTTCCACGGCCCACCACATGCGCCCTACACCGACAGGGCGTCTTATGGAGGGACATCATGTCTTCAGAAAACTGGCGCACAGCCACCCGTCTCCTACACGAAGCTCCGAACCGCACCGAGTTCGGCGAAACGTCCGAGGCGCTCTTTCTGACTTCCGGCTTCGTTTATGACAGCGCCGAACAGGCCGCTGCGACCTTCACAGGCGACGTCCAGCACTTCCAGTATTCCCGCTTCGGCAACCCAACCGTGGATACGCTTCAGGAGCGTCTGGCCCTCCTCGAGGGTGCAGAAGCCTGCGTCGCCACATCCACCGGCATGGGCGCCGTCTCCTCGGCCATCCTGTCGCATGTGAAGGCCGGAGACCGCGTCGTGGCTTCCCGTGCCATTTTCGGCTCCTGCTACTGGATCGTGACCAACCTCCTCCCCCGCTACGGCATCGAGACCGAACTGGTGGACGGAACGGATTACGACGCCTGGGAACGCGCACTGTCAAAGCCGACAGCCGCCGTGCTGATCGAAAGCCCGTCCAACCCGATGCTCGATGTCCTCGACATCGCCCGCGTTGCCGAGCTGACGCACAAGGCAGGCGGTCTGCTGATCGTGGACAACGTGTTCGCAACCCCGCTCGGACAGTCCCCGCTCAAGCTGGGCGCGGATGTGATCGTCTATTCCTGTACGAAACATATCGACGGTCAGGGCCGCGTCCTTGGCGGCGCAGTGCTCGGTTCCAGCGCATGGATCAACGAGACGCTTCAGCCCTACACCCGCAATACGGGCAATGCGCTCTCACCATTCAACGCCTGGGTTCTCCTCAAGGGTCTGGAAACGCTTCAGCTCCGCACGGACGCCATGGCGCGCAATGCCGCCGCCGTCGCCGATGCACTGGCCGAACTTCCCGGTGTCGTTCAGGTCCGCTATCCAGGTCGCGCCGACCACCCGCAACATGAACTCGCCAAAGCCCAGATGAGCAATGGCGGCTCCATGGTTGCCTTCGTAGTGGACAAGGGCCGTGAGGGCGCATTCGCCTTCATGAACGCCTTCAAGATCATCGCGATTTCAAACAATCTCGGCGATGCCCGGAGTCTCGCGACCCACCCCGCCACGACGACGCATATGCGCGTCAGTGAAGATGAGCGTGCCCGTCTCGGCATCACCGATGGCGCCATTCGCCTTTCCGTCGGTCTGGAAGATCCGGCAGACCTGATCGATGACCTCAAGCGCGGGGCGGCGGCCGTTGCGGCACTTGCATAAGTTTTCCTGACAAATCCCCGGGATGGCTTTACAATGGCGTCATGCCTGACAAGTCATCCCACCCCCATCTGCACGCCGATCCCGAGACGGCACTCGCCGAAGCCATGGAAAGCGCCCCCCGCTTCAGCGAAACAACGGACGACGTGACGGTCACGGTCCGGACCTTCTGGCTGGACGACCAGTCCCATCCCGAAGACCATCAATACGCCTGGGCCTATCACATCAGCATCGAGAACGAGCGCAAAGACACGTTCCAACTCCTCTCCCGTAGCTGGGAAATCGTGGACGGGCTTGGACGGAAAGAACATGTCCATGGTGATGGCGTTGTTGGAGAGCAACCGGTGATCGGCCCGCAGGAACAGTTCGACTATACGTCCGGCGCCATGCTCACGACACCGACCGGCTTCATGCGCGGCACCTATCACATGGTGGAGCCCCGCTCGGGCCATCGCTTTGACGTCAGTATTCCCGTTTTCAGCCTCGACAGCCCTCACGACAGCACACTGGTGCACTGACCGGCCGTGAGTGGGCCACACAGACAGGCAGAGGAACAGTCACACAAGCTTGACGTTCCCGCCGTCCCGGCCCATTCCTCCCCCATGCGTATCGCTGCCCTCCTTCTCGCCGCCGGTCGTGGCCGGCGCTTTGACGCCTCCTCACAGAACGGGGAAAATTCTTCCAAGCAGTTCCGGATACTGCGGGGCAAACCCGTCATCCGTAGAGCCGCCGAAGCCCTCCTGCCGCATGTGGACATGCTCCTGCCCGTGGGCGACGACCCCCTGCTGGCCGACAGCCTCGCCGGACTGAACGTCCTGCCCCCCGTCAGCGGCGGCGCGGAACGTCATGACAGCGTGCGTAACGGCCTCGAAGCCCTTGCTGCCCTCCCCGAGCCGCCCGATTTAGTGCTGGTTCATGACGGGGCCCGTCCCTGCGTCCCGGCGGAAGTCGTGCAGAACGTGATCGAGGCACTGAAAACCCATGAGGGCGTGATCCCGGCCGTCGCCGTCATCGACACGATCAAGAAAGCTGCCGACGGCATCATCATCGATACCGTCCCGCGAGACGGGCTGTGGCGCGCCCAGACCCCACAGGGTTTCCGCTTTGGCACCCTGCTCGAACTTAACCGTACCCTGCGCGATGCCCGTACCGACGACGCCGCCCTGCTCGAACAGGCTGGCCATCCGGTGGCGATCGTTCAAGGCTCGGAAGACAATATCAAACTGACTGTTGCGGAGGACCTGATGCGTCTTGAAGGTGTGATTGACCGAAACCTGCTGCCCCGCGTCGGACTGGGCTATGACGTCCATGCCTTCGAGGAAGGCCGCAAGCTGATCCTGTGTGGCATTGAGGTGCCCCATACAAAGGGCCTCGCCGGACATTCCGACGCCGATGTCGGCATCCACACGCTGTGTGACGCCATCTACGGCGCACTGGCTGAAGGTGATATCGGCCGCCATTTCCCGCCATCCGACAACGAATGGAAGGACATGGATTCGGCCCGCTTCCTGATCCATGCCGGCGAGCGCATCCGTGAGCGCGGCGGCTTCCTCGTGAACGCCGACGTCACGCTGATCTGCGAACGCCCCAAGATCGGTCCGCACGCCGAAGCCATGCGTAACCGCCTCGCCGACCTTCTCAAGGTCAACGTCAGCCGCATCTCGGTCAAAGCCACGACCTCCGAGCGTCTGGGCTTCACGGGCCGCGAAGAAGGGATTGCCGCCACCGCTACCGTCAGCATCATGGTCCCGGATAACGGGGAAGCCTGACCCTTCCTCGTGCCCGCACACGCCGGAGACCGTTGATGAAGTTTTGCTATTTTTCCGGCTGCTGCATCACAGCGGCATTGCTGCTTCATCCGGCTCTGGCGGCCTCCCCCTGCGATGGAACCAGTACGCCCGATGGCAAAGCCTGCGAGCGCCTGCACCTGTCACAGGCTGAGGCAGAACTCGATCGATATACTGAGGCCGCCATCCACAAAATGCAGGCAGGCACTGCACCAACCCAGACACTCGCCCATTTCCATCAGGCGCAAGCCGAATGGAAGCAATTCCGCCAAGAGGAATGCAACGCCGTTTACAGTGCATGGTCTGATGGAACGATCAGAGGCACCATGGAACTGATCTGCGCGACGCGATTGACTGAGGGCAGAACCTACGAGATCTGGTATAATTGGCTGACATTTCCGGACAGCACGCCACCACTTCTTCCTGAGCCACCGCTCAAACGCGGGCGGTAGACAGACGTCCCATACAAAAAGCCCAGCCCTCCCAAAAGGAGGCCGGGCTTTTTTCATGCCTGATTATGCAGCGGCTCAGCCGTGAATGGCACAGACCACCACGATCAATGGTGTCGCGGCCAGAAAGACCCATGCTCCGATGGAGCAGGTTTTCACGACATGGGTACCCATGTGGCGCAGCAGGGGCCTACGAACGGATACGGACATATCTTCCTCGAATCTCACAGTGTTCGACAGATCCGGAGATAGCGCCCGATCCCCGGCGGGGCGAGTCACCAATCATCTCGTTCTGTCTCATGGCTGGAGCTTCAATGATCCCCGAATATGGCAAGATCGTGCCCCATTCAGGGCATTTTCTTCTCAGATCGAAACCTGCCGTCCGAGCGTTAGAAACATGCCTGCGTCAAGAATGTCCTTCTCGCGGTTTTCCATCGTGCGGATGAGTTCATCATCCTGCCCCCAGGTCGCAAGCTGGGATTTTTCATCATTATTGGCCCACAGCACCGCATCCACGAGGCTGACAGCACCACCCACGACCGCAAGCGACAGAAGCAGACTGCCCGTTGCCTGCGCCAGAACACCCAGAACCGCAAGTTCCAAATCATCCCGTGCCGCCAGAAGCCTCGCCAAGGCCTCCCGGTACCCTTCGGGCTGCACAACCGGCATGAGACCATCGGTTACACTCGGATGGACCCCGTAACCCGAAAGCCAGGCGAAAACCTGCACCGCAACAGGCCCGACCCCGTCTGCACAATAGCAAAGTCCGTCATCCACCCCGAGTCCGAGCAACATGTCCCGCGCAGCCTGCGGAGCGGGCGCAATCCGCTCGATCATCGTCCCGGCCATCCGAGTCAGAGGCAGGAAATCCGGCGTGAAAGCTGTGCCTTCTGCAATCTGGCCCCACTCCCCGGCAATGGCTTCGGCAAGCGCGGACGAACGAACAGCCAGAACATGACCCTGCGGCAGGCGGATCGGCCGGCCATCCAGACGCGGCTGAAACAGCCCGTCATCCGATACGACCGTAACATCTTTCCAGAAACGCTTGTGCCCGCTCAATGCAGAACTCCCAGAGCCCGCAGGATGTCCCCGGCCTTTGAATGATGCGCCTTAACCGCCGAAGGAGCCGGACCAGCCTGCCCCTCCCGCGCTGCCGCCAGCGGTGCCGTGCAGGGATCAGCTGTATTGCTGTCCCCGCCGACCGTCACATGGAAATTACCACCCGCATCCCGATCCTGCGCGACATGTGGGGCCGCTAACGTTCCGGTCAGCACAACCGGTGTGGACGCACCTGCGCCTTCAAAATCCACAACCGGCAGAAGGCGCAGATCCAGCGCCTGCGTCCCAAGCCCAACAGTCCCGCTGCCCGACGTCGAGAACCGCCCGGACTGAAGCCCCAGTGTGTCGATATGGGCAACGTCGTTCGCAATGCTCATATGCACCCCCAGGCAGCGGAGCGAACGCCCCCCTTTCCCGAGCACCAAACTGGCCGCAGACCCTGCCATCTGCCCCAGAAGCTCGCTCTGCACCTGGCCATCCACCATGGAAATGCCCAGATGCCCGTCCAGCGACTGTCGCAGTTCCTGCGCATTGTTGCCCTTCGCCGAAAGCTGCCCCACGACTTGCACCGGCCCCTGAAGCAGAAGCGGTATCCCAAGCTGCGTCTCCAGCAGACCAGCCGGAAGCATCAGCGGCTGGAACGTCACGCTAGCCGTCACCGGAAGCGCAGCGGCATCCAGTTCCGCCATTCCGGACAGCGGCAGTCCCTGCGCCTGACCAGAAATCGGATCCAGACGCAGATGGCCGCCCGACAGCGTCAGGCGCGTCGCCAAATCGGTATAGTCACGCCCCGCAAATACGACATGATCCGCCGTCAGATGCAGGTTCACATCCTGCGCCCGCAACCGCTTCACCCAGGACGGTGTCTGGTCCATAGCGGCCGTCTCAACCGAAGGCTGATCGCTCACAGCCGGAGCCGGGCCATCATTCAGCGATGCCACAGGCTTCGGTGCGGGCACAGCCGGAACAGCGGGCGTAACAGCCGGTGCAGCCGGTTGCGCAGGCTGGAGCCACAGCCTCTTGAGCACATCCAGATCCATTTTCGTGGCATGCAGGTTTCCGCTCACGACCGGCGGAACGTCATGCCCCAGAACCAGCTTGAGCGCCCCGTCCACAGACAGTTCCTGACTACCAAAGGCCAGCCCATCGAACGACAGGTTCTCACGGTCTAGCCCGTCCAGCGTGCCATGCAGACTGACATCATGCAGGACAGCACCTGGCAGATGGAGCATCTTGCTGCTTCCTTCTGCCACAAGATGTCCATTTTCCACACCGATCGTGCCCGAAAGGGCAAAACGGGCATTATCCTGCGCATTGAGCGAAGGCGCACCAGACAGAAGCGTCGCCTGGCTCCGCAGCTGCACCGTCAGCGGCACAGCGGTCTTTAACCCGTCGCGCCAGGCCGCAAGCGCCTGCTGCATCGTCCCCGCCCCACCTTCGACATGCCAGGCCGTATCCCGCCACTGCGTATCTGCTGCGACAGTCAACGCCGCATCCGGCCCTGCGGAGTCGACATGCAGGTTCCGCAGCACGCCCTGCCGCAGTGCGACATAACCAGCATGCAAATGCACGCGCGTCGGCGTCATCCCGCCAAGAACCTGATGCAGCAACGCCTCCCCATCCAGATCCGTCAGCTGACCGGGACTGCCCTGCACCGCAACATCTCCGCCAAGGGCCGGCACATTCGGAAGATTGGCATGCGGGAACAGACGATGCGCATCCTGAAGATTGAGCCATTCGCCCTGCGCCGTCAGAACTACGTTTTCCATCCGCGACGGATTACCGATCCGACCGTCCAGATTCAGCCAGTCGCGCTTATCCCCCTCACCCAGCGTCGTCCCGATGCTGAACGCCCAAGGTTGCGTGCCCCGGATCTGCGACAAATTGCCGACATGTCCCTTGAGCGCGAACGGCGTACCCGCATGATGTCCCTGCAGGCTGATCCATGGGCTGGAACTGCGCAGCCCTGCCAGATCCAGCTTATCCAGACCGAACGAACCGCTTGTGTGTGTCAGACGATCGTTCCAGATCACCGCAGCCTGCGCGACATGCAACCCATCCAGAGACAGATCCCAGTGCGCCTGAATCCGCTGCCCGCTCCGACCATGCACCGGCAGAGACGCATCCTCGTTCTCACGATCCGGCGTCAGAGACCAGTTCGCCTGCCCGTCCAGTCCCCGCACAAGATTGACTGTCGCGCCTTCGAGCACGAAATCCTGAAAGCGTACTTCCCGATGTAGCAAGGCAAAAACGGCGATCCCGGCATGAACTGTATGGGCCTTGAGAAGCGGCGACTGTCCATCGCGCGTAAGCACAACATCAGATGCCTCAAAGGCCGGCCAGGGCAGAAATTGCACCGACGAATGACGGACCCGCATCGTAAGCCCGGTCTGGTGCCGAAGCGCCACGGCCACGCGCTCGCGCAGCGCGTCCTGATCGATCAGGACATGCGTGGCCACGCTTACACCAACAAAAGCAACGATGACGGCAATCAGACCGCCGGTGAGCTTCTTCATTTCGCAGGCCCCCGGCCCTTGCTGCTGCCTCCACGAACGCGTTTGGGCGCAGGCGTCTCACCCGGCACGAAGCCCAGCGTGCGGAAAGTCTCGCGCATATGCGGCGGCAGAGGGGCCGTCACGATCAGGCGCCCACCGGCGGGATGAGGAATATCAAGCTGGCGCGCATGCAAATGCAGCCGGTCGATGAACCCTTCCGGATGCGCAGCCTTTCCGCCATAGCGCGGATCACCAAGGATCGGCGTACCGATGGATTCGGTATGCACGCGAAGCTGATGCGTCCGCCCGGTCAGCGGAGACAGCTTCAGCCAGCTCAGCTTCTTTCCGGCCGCATCGAGCGTCGCATAATCCGTCTTGGCCGACGCTGCGTCTTCCTCATCGCGTGACGCCGCAATCACCAGCGCCGCGCCACCCGCGCCAATCTTGGCCAGAGGCTGGTCGATGATGCCGGATTCCGGCGAAGGGCGCCCAACCACCACGGCCCAGTACGTCTTTTCCACATCGCGGCCGCGGAACGCCGCCGCAAGCTTCGCCGCCACACCCGGCGTACGGGCAATCAGCAGGATGCCGGACGTATCACGGTCGATGCGGTGCACCAGACGCGGCCGGTCTCCGCCCTCGGACCGCAGGCCGTCAAGCATCATGTCCACATGCTTCGTAATGCCAGGCCCGCCCTGCGTCGCAAGACCGGACGGCTTGTCGAGAACCAGCAGATGCTCGTCCTCGTAAATCACCATCTTCCGAATCTCACGCTCCAGCATCGGATCCGGCGGTGGCAGCGGCGCGGGCTTGTCCACGTCGGGCAGCGGCGGGATGCGGACGCTCTGTCCGGGGATCAGGCGCGTATTGGTCTGAACACGGCCTCCCTCCACGCGGATCTGTCCCTTGCGGCACAGTTTCTGGAGCGCGCCCTGCGTCAGATTGGGGTAGTGACGTCTGAACCAGCGGTCGAGGCGAATATCGGCCTCATCCTCGGTCACGATGCGGTTGGTAACTGTCATGGTTCGCGGGATGCCCTCTTGGCGGCCCGCATGTCCAGAAGTTTTCTGATACGCCCCTCATGTCCGCGGTCCGTGGGATGGTAAAGGGACGCCCTGGGCATCCCTTCCGGGAAGTAGTTTTGACCCGAAAACGCATCCTCGCTGTCGTGGTCATATTCATAGCCTTTGCCGTACCCGATATCCTTCATCAGGGACGTCGGCGCATTCAGGATATGCGACGGCGGCATCAGACTGCCGGTATCCCGCGCCAGAGCACGGGCTGCCTTGTAAGCCGTATAGACCGCATTGGATTTCGGGGCGGTCGCCAGATGCACCACAACCTGCGCCAGCGCCAGTTCTCCTTCCGGCGAACCCAGCCGCTCATAGGTCTGCCACCCCGCCACGGCCATCGGCAGCGCGGAGGGATCGGCCTGCCCCACATCCTCGGCCGCGAACCGCGTCAGACGCCGGGCGATGTAGCGCGGATCCTCCCCGCCCTCCAGCATGCGCGCGAACCAGTACAAAGCCGCATCCGGATCGCTGCCCCGCAGCGATTTGTGCAGGGCGGAAATGAGGTTGTAATGCTCTTCCCGGTCCCGGTCATACAGGATGGCCCGGCGGGACAGGATCGCCGCCAGATCGCGCGGCGTCAGCACCTGCGACGGATCAAGCGCCACAAGCTGCTCGACCATATTCAGCAGATACCGCCCGTCCCCATCCGCCATGGCGCGCAGACTGGCCCGCGCTTCCGGATCAAGCGGGAGAGGACGACCGACTTCCTCTTCCGCATGTTCCAGCAGGCTCTCAAGGCTCGCATCATCCAGCCGGTTCAGCACCAGAACCTGACACCGCGAGAGCAGCGCCGCATTCAGCGCAAAGGACGGATTTTCGGTGGTCGCTCCCACCAGAACCACTGTCCCGCGCTCGACATACGGCAGAAACCCGTCCTGCTGCGCGCGATTGAAACGATGAATTTCATCCACGAACAGCAGCGTGCCCTTACCCGTCGCCGCCTGTTTCTGATCCGCCTCCTCAAACGCCCGACGCAGATCCGCCACGCCGGAAAATACGGCAGAAATCTGGGAATAAAACAGCCCGGCACGTCCTGCGAGCAGGCGCGCAATCGTCGTCTTGCCACATCCCGGACCGCCCCACAGGATCAGGCTGGACAGCGTCCCGCGCGCCAACATCCGCGTGAGTGTCCCCTCAGGCCCGAGCAGATGATCCTGCCCCCGCACATCTTCCAGCCTCTTCGGCCGCAGCCGGTCTGCCAGAGGCTGCGTCCGGGACGGCGGACGACGCTGCACCTGAGGCGCTTCGATAGGGCGCTGCTGCCGCATGTTCTCCGGTACGCGGGAGGGCGTACGGCCCAAAGGATGTCCCGGAGCACGGTTCGCGTCCGGAGCGCCGCCGAAAAGATCTGTCATGTCGGTCACTGGCGTCTCCCGCTCCCCGAAACCCCATCAGAAGGTCTGCTCCCCGGATATGGGGAGCCCGGCCGGTCAGGAAAATCCCCGGCCTCACATTACCGAAGCATAACCCCGGTCGCCGACTTAATGAAGAATGCGCCGCATCGCGCCTGGCAGCAGCATCGACAACGGATTAACTGACAGATCCGGCTTCTCGACCGTTCCATGCAGATCGAACGTCGCCGCGAGCAGCCCGCCGCCCTTCTCTGGAGACAGCAGATGCCCCAAAACCGGCAGCCGTCCGGGCAGCGCATTAAGCCCGAACAGCGGGACGATTGTCCCGTTCAGGCTCAGTTTAGCCGTCGTCAGGTCGATCGGCCCTTCCATCGTAGCCCCAAGCGCCTGATTACCGATCACGCCATCATGCAGCACCAGCAGGTTCCCCGCCAGGCTCAGACGCGTCGCCAGATGGCTGATCTCGAACCGGTCCAGATGATTGGTCAGCCAATGCAGCGGAGACAGGTCCGATACCGCAGTCAGCGTCAAAGGCGGCCGCAGGAACTGTGACGGTCCCATTTCCACATGCCCCCGGAAAGGAGGCAGACCTCCCCACAGTCCGGCCGATTTCGTATTCTGCCCTTCCGGCACCTTCCGCACTGTCGTCTCGTCCGGCGTGAATACCCCGTCCAGATGCGTCTGACCGCCCCGGATACGGTCATACAGGCCCAGACCTTCAAGCAGCGTTCCCAGATTATCAATATCTAGCACAAACGGATGCTCACGCCCCGTATCGCCCAGCACCGCCCGCACCCGCGTCGGCGCATCGAGCGCAAATCGCCCCGAGACCAAATGCCCGTTCCGCAGCTCAATCTGCGAGACAACACCGCCGACCTGCGCCCTGGGCCCATAATAGACATGCGGCGCATTCAGGCTGATGGACCAGCTGTCCCCCATGGACACGTTCTTTTCGCCTGCCCCACTCCGCGGCGCAGCAGCCGGCGCCGTCGGCAGATGGGGCGCGAACATCGGCGCCAGATCCAGCGGATCCGCATCGACCGTCACGCCAATGGGCTGACCCGCGGCCTGCGGCAGGGCAATACGCGCATCACCCTCCGTCCGGCCGATCCGGAAGCCCTCAAGCACGATCTCCGTCAGCTTGCCTGCACGGGTCACACCGCGCCCCGCAACTGAAAGCCCGGTCCCATGCGCCTGCAATCCGTCCAGAACCGACATGCGTCCGTTCTGGAACCCGATATGCACCATGGCCGTCGCAGGCTCACCCATCGGCTTGGCCCAGATCGGCACTGTCAGGGCCGCCTGCGCCATGTCCAACGACAGCTTCAGATCGGACATCTCATTGGCCTGCTGCACGAAATGCGCATTCAGAACCGCATGCCCATCAAACAGCCCTCCCGGCGCGATCCGAGCCTTCGCGGCGGACTGCGGGTCCAGAACCGAACGTGCATCGATCGTCTGCAACACCCGAGACGGCGCCCCGCCCTGAAAATTCTCATGCAGCACGACATGCGTGGGAATCCCCGCAAGCCGTCCGTCTCCCGTCAGGTCCAGCGCAGCCTCGGTCGCAGACATCTTTCCAGACGCCCCGTCCACCGGCTGCCCCAGCAGGACATTGCCCAGATGCACGCCGGAGAACGTGGCCTGCGTCCAGACATGCAGCGCCCCGTCCGGAATATGCGCGACAAGCGGCAGCGTCATCCGCACATGCGCATCCACCATTCCATCCGGATTCGTGAACGGCAGCGGATGTCGCGCCAGAAGATGCAGCCGCGGATGCGCCAGCGCGGACATGAAGCCTGCCAGAGACCCCGTCAGATGCGTGGAAATATCCCCGGTCTGATCCTTTGCATACAGATCGCCAATCCGGATCTCCCCGTCCGGAAGCAGCACATTTTCCTTCACGCCTGTAGGCTGGACACCTCGGCTCAGATCAATCACGAGCGTCTCCGGCCCGTCGAAATGCAGGGACGCATCCAGGCCCGTCGCGGGCGGAACCGGCCGCAGCCAGTTCACCGTCAGACCGCGCCCCGTCAACTGCCCCTGAACCGAGACTGGCAGAATGCTGGCCGGCCCATGATCGCCGTGCAGATGGGCTTTAACCTCAAGGTCCCGCCCCGTGCCGTCGGTGATGTTTCTGGAAATCCAGCGCCGGCCGCCCTTGATGATGCTGGCCGGCCAGATGGAGCCCAGCGTCGCAAAGCGCACCCCGTCCAGCCCGGCCTCGACGTCCCCGTCCATCACCCGTGGCTGACGCAGACTGTCCAGCCTCAAACTGGCCGAGGCATGCACATGTGTCAGCGCACCCGTATTATCCGCCACATCCAGCCCGACAGACGGCACCGAAACCGTAGCACCCCCATTCAGGCCCAGGCGATCCATCTGCAGATGCACACTCGCCTGTCCGGCATGGAGATGAATCGGATCAGCCGTTTTCTGGAACACCTGTCCATCGCCCAGCGACAGGTTCAGCGTCAGTTCCGAAGGCTGCTCGTCCATGCCATGCGGCACAAAAACTGCATCCGCGCCGACCGATACCGGAACATGCCAGTCCGCCACCAGCGGGCTGAAAATACCAAGCTTCGCAGGTTCAAACGGCGTGCTGCCCAAATGGAGCCTGCCCGTATTCCCAACCTGCCTGGCCTGCGCCGTCAGGGTCGTGCGGAACCCGTCGAGCATGACCATCGTCCGGGCAGTTCCCGTCCAGACGAAATTCGGCGAATGGTGCGCCACCCGGATGCGGCGCCCCTGCATCTCGACCGGTCCGATCACGGCGGTCCGGCCCTGCGGCAATCCGGCGAGAGTGACGGAAACATTGTGGACATCAATTGCCCGCAACCTGTCCAGCCGCGTCGGCACGCCCCGGCCACCCCGTTTCTGGTTAGGCAGATCCATGTCCACATCGCCACCGGGCAGACGGCGAAGGGCCAGCGTGGCGTTCTCAAGCCGCAGGGTTCTGGGCGCGATCACGCCCTCAAACAGCGCGCTCAGCGACAGAACGGCATCAGCCTCTTCGGCACGTTCGGCGATCAGATCATCGAAGCGGGTGACTTTCAGTCCGCGCGCCATCAGCACCAGTCCGGCGGGAACGCCACCCGCCGCAGGCTGCCACTGGATGTGCAGCGTATCCCAGCTCAGACGGCCGGCCGGATGTCCCGGGCGCTTGCCTGCCGCGATGGAAACTGGCTCCACAAGATGCGAGATGCGCGTGATGTCCACCGGACCATGCGCCAGCTCCCACAGGAAGACACTTCCCGCGGCAGCGACGAGCGCGATGGGCGTGATACAGACCAGCGCTGCCCAGCGCGCAATATGCAGATGCCGGGGGAAATGTGGCCCTGGACAGAAAGGATGGAAACGCCTGCGGGGAGAGCGCGGGAAGTCGGGGACGGCCATAGACGGTCATCGGCGCGTTTCCGGCCTGTCTCCCTCGTAAAAAAGTTCGTGCGGGAAGCCCTCAGGCTCCCAAAGAGAGATTCCGGAATGCTTCAGACACCAGAGCTGCGTGGGTCGCAGGCTTCACCTTGCGCCACACATTCCGGATGATGCCCTGCCCGTCCACCAGGAAGGAGCTGCGCTCCATTCCCATATAGGTCCGGCCATACATGGATTTCTCAACCCATGTTCCATAAGCCTCGGCGACGGCATGATCCTCATCCGAAGCCAAGGGAAACTGAAGCCCGTATTTGGTGGCGAATTTTTCAATTTTCGCCACCGGATCGGGGCTGACGCCAATGATGGTCAGGCCATCAGCCTCAAACTTCGGCAGAACTTCCTGAAGCCCACAGGCCTGCGTCGTGCAGCCCGGTGTATCGGCCTTCGGATAGAAATAGAGCAGATAGGGCTTCCCTTTCAGCTCTGCACTGCCAACCGTGCGTCCACCCGAGGCGGAAAGCGTGAAATCCGGCGCACGGTCACCCGGCTGAAGGTCCGTTATGGAGAGAGAAGCTGTCATGACAGGCATGATTGCCTCACCCTTCCGCTCCGATCAAGGCAAAGTGGACACAGAGTGTTCAGTTTGCCTTGATCAGTAACCCCGATACATCCCTGGATAGACCACTGCCGGCGGCGGTCCGTAAACGACCTGCGGCGGCGGTGCATAAACGACCGGTGGCGGGGCATAGACCACCTGAGGCGGGGGCGGCGGAGGCGCATAAGGCTGCGCCAGAAGCGCACCACCCACGGCACCCAGCGCCAGACCACCCAGAATCCCGCCTACGATAGCGCCAGAATGATCGTGATAGCCACCATGCCAGCCACCGCGCGGGCCACCATATCCATAGCCCGGGCCAGGGCCGCCACCATGCCAGTGAGCCTGAGCCTGCGGCACCAGAACATTCGGGACAATGGCAGAGCCGATCAGCAGGGGAGCGGCCATAAGAACTGCACGTGTGATGCGACGCATGGCATCTTTCTCCTCGAAACACGTGGACCGGAAATCCCCGGATGAAGGGGGTCTTTTTCCGTCCATGAGAAAGATCATGACCGCTGAAAATGGCAGCAAGAGGCGCCAATCATGGCAGAAGCCGGACGAATTGTAACAGCGCCGGGCCGCTCAGGCCCTACGATCTCAGTGCGCGGGATCGACGCGGTGATAGCCCGGCGGCGGGTCGAAAATCTCGACAGGCTGCGGGGCGTGGCTGACGGAAACTGCCTCCACGACCGGCTTGCCATCATGGACCGCCCCGAGCATCAGACCGTCATCAGTGTAACAGAATGTGGTTGGGTGATGATCGCTGTCCGCGCTTTCCCAGATCGTGCAGGCTTCACCCGCGATCCTGCCCTGCCCCAGTCTGCGCCATGATCCGGATGCTGGTGTCCCAGGCGCGGAAAAACCCTGCCCCGGCGCAGACATGACAGTCGCCGTACGGTTCGTGCCATCCAGCACCATCAGCGTATGCGTACGGTAATCCGTCAGCATGATCGTAGCAGAGCCTTCCGGCTCGACCCGCTGCCGCCACAGCGCGGACGTCCAGCGCATGCGCTGGTGCATGCGCTGCCCGGACGGGCCGGTCAGGACATAATCGATATCGGCGTCATGCAGCGGCGTTACCAGCGGGGCCGAACCCAACTCTGGCGAGGGTGCCGGAACCGGAGCAGACGGCACATTTGCCCTTGCCGGGAAAGCGCATACTGCCGCCATCAGAATACAGGCCGCGCCGCATGCGCCGTGCCAGAACGTCAGCCTCATTTTTGATTTCCATCAGCAGGACCGCTGGGCGGCTGATCCGGAGCGGACACCGAGCCATCCCCCGAAGAATCATTGGAAACGGAAGGCTGGGTCGTATCAGTCTGGGACGACTGCCCCGGCAACTGTGCCTCAGGGCCAGGTGTTGTCGCCGCCGGGGCCGGACTGTCCTGGCTTCCAATCACGGGGCTGTCGGAATCGGACGTCTCGGGGCGCGCTGCCTCAGGCATTGTCGTCTTCATGTCGCTGCCTGAGGCTTCCGGCACGGGAGACGGTGTCGCACTTCCGGCCTGGCTCTGATGGGCTGGCCGGGCCTTCGGCTCGAGAATATGGAATCCCGCCGGCGGCTCGAACGTCGAGGAAGGAATATCATGATAGGACACCGAAAGGGCCTTGATCGATCCTTCCACCCCATCCGCATCCACGCCATTCTCAGTAAGAATGACGCCGTCTTCCGTCACGCAGGCGCTGGCCTTGCCATGGCTGCTCTGGATGTCCCAGCGCTCACAGGCCACGCCCGCCACGGTTTCATGTCCCGCCGGCGTATACTGCATGTCCATATCGAGCATGAACGGATTATGCAGGCCATGGCTGGGATGCAGACGCGTATAGACCTGCTGCTTCATCATCACGAGCGTCACCTGCTGCGCCGGCCGGTCGAGAATCGTCACGCCATTGCCGTCCTGCGAATCAATCCGCAGCAGATCGCCCGCCCCCGAGAACGCCACCTTGACGGTATTGGGCCCAGCTTTGGCAGGCGAAGACGGCGTGGTGAGTTCATAGACAACCGTGACATCGCGCGTCGGCGTCAGGCGGGGATGGTCCTCCGCACGGGCCGGCGTCACCAGACACAGGCCGACAGCCAGCACTCCCAAGGGCGCGGCAGACATGAGGGCGGGGCGCGTGAAAACAATCATGGCGGATCTCCGGCAGGCGCGTACCCGGCAGGCACACGCAGGGACGCAATGGATTCCCGCAGGGCCTGAAGGCTGAAATCGTCAGGCCAGACCGCACACACGGTCAGCGCCTGATGAAGCAGGGACTGATAATCCGCCGCTGGAATTCCGATACCGCCAAGCCCCGTCAGATGAGGCGTGGTGTATTGTGTATCCAGCAGCGTGAACCGCCCCTTGCGCAACCCTGCGACAAGATGAACCAGAGCCACCTTAGAAGCATCACGTTCGCGCGAAAACATGCTCTCGCCGAAAAAAGCCCCATGCAGCGACACGCCATACAGGCCACCCACCAGCTTTTCACCGTCCCAGACCTCGATGGAATGGGCGTTTCCCTGCCTGTGCAGTGTACCGTAAAGAGCGCGGATACGCCCGCTGATCCAGGTCGTCTCCCGCCCTGGCGCAGGCTCTGCGCAGGCCAGCATGACCGCATCGAAAGCCCGGTCAGCCGTCACCGTCATTTTGCCGGACATCACCAGTCGCATAAGCTTCTTGGGGACGTGCATCCCGTTCAACGGCATGATCCCGCGCTCTTCGGGCAGGTACCATGAGAGTTCCGTGCTTCCGGCGTCGGGCGCCATGGGAAAGATCCCCGAGGCATAGGCCCGCAACAGAAGATCCGGCGTTATGTCGTCCATGAGGATACAGTCTCTACTCGTGTCATGATCCGGTCATCACGGGAAAACATGGCCGTGCCGGCAGCGGGCATGGTAAGGGTGTTCCATCGTCAGGGAGACCTCCAGTGCCGCTTGCCTTCGTCTATGCCATCATTCTCGTCATTCTCGGCGCGCTGCGTCTTGCAATGCCTGAAGCGCACGGCCTGCTGATGACCCTCGCCAAGGTCAACGTCTTCTGCCTGGTCATCTCCGCGCTCATGGATCTGTGGATGATGCGCGAAGGTGTCGAACCCCCGTCCATGACCGAGGCGTCCTTCACAGCAGACTGATCAACATCAGGATCAGACCGGCCATCGAGATACCTCAGATCAGACTGCGCACTGCCCCAATAGAGATCGGCAGCGTCTACGCCAGATTGGCCTGCGCCCGATTCAGCCTTCCCGCCATCCCCGTATAACAAGGCGGATCACCGTCGCGGTTGCTGCTCGCCCAGTGCAGACCGTCCTGCTGACGGCACGCGGCGGCGGTGAGGAAAAGCTTACGACCGCCAGCAACAATGTCTATCCAAGCCAGACAGGACTGATCGGCATGGGGTTTCCCCGGAAACTCCCGAAAATCAGGAGAATGTTTCAGATGCGCCGGTTCCCCCTGCGCGCAGGTCGGCAGCTGCTTCCTTAACGGCCAGCCCATGCGTCCGTTCCAGACGGCGGATCGTGAAATGGGCCCGGGCCAGCGCGCGGTAATGCGCGAGAAATGCCGCATTGAGCGATGCCCCACACAGCGCGCCCGCCACGGGCACCATCTGCAACGCGAATTTGCGCGACAGGCCAATTCCGTAATGCGACGCCACTTCCGCCATCAGCATGACGATCGGCCGTCCGCGCAGCAACGCCCGCGCCGAGAAGAACCCGAGTTCGCTCTCATCTTCGGCCTGTCGTGCCGGAAAACTGCGCAGGGCGAACACTTCGAGACAGGCCCGGCGCGTGTCTTCATTACGCAGGTCCTCGCCTTCCTCGCGGGCGATACGCGCGATCTCGCGCATGATGGTCAGCGTCGTGAAACCCACATCCGGTGCAAGACCGAAGATTCCGCCGAAACCACCCAGCGCGCCCGAAACAGCCACGGCGGCCTGTCCCACATTTTCGCGCCAGGGCTCACGAACGGCAGGAGCCTCGTTATCGATCCCAAGTATGGCGACCTTGAACGCACGCTCGATGGCGATCTCAGCCGCGTTGTGGAATTTTTCCTGCACTGCCGGCGCCAGGCCAAGTCCCTGCATACCGAGTCGCGTCGCCTGTCCGACCGCCCCCCCCATCAGGTCTGCAAGACGCACGAGAACCCCGCGACCCTGTTCCACCTTTTCGAGAACCGACTGAAGCTGGGCAAGCGAATCCCCGTCCAGCGCCATCGAAGCGAATTCGCTGGTTGGAAGCTGCGTGTCATTCACTACGGTCATGACGATCAAAACTCCTGTTCGTAAGACCCGAAACCGTTTACCGGATAGCAGGTTTCATATCCTAACATGGCGCCATCATGGGGATATCGGCCCTGTGACGCTACCCGGGACGCCCCCGGCGGGGTGAGGAGAATTACAACAATGACCGTATTATCGCGCTGGATCCTATCTGCTCCGCTGGCAGCCAGCCTCCTCATCCCGGCCGGTTTTTCGGCCCATGCCGCCACAACTCACACCCGTCACCATGCCGTACACGGCACGGCCAATCTTCCGCAGATGGGCCCGACAGCCGGCCAGATCGTCGGCGCACCGGCCAAACCTCTGACTCCGGCCCAGCAGTCCGCCCTGCCCGATGAAGGCGCGCCGCCGCCGCCACATGGCTATGCAGAAGTGGAAGACTCGGAGACCGTGCTTGCCAGCTACAGCGATCGCGTCCGCACCCATCTTCCGGTCGGCATGCCCGGCCCGAACGCCCAGCAGAAGACCAATGGCACCAACAACCTGCCATCCCATTTCACGCTGTTCGGCATGCCGGTGAAGTTCAACGCGCCCGTTCAGTCATCTTATGAAGATGAAGACTCCCCGACGAGCTACGCCGGCCATCCGGTCAACGGCCAGACGAACATCCTCGTGAACGGCGACTCCTCCCCCATTCACTAAAACCGCACCTCTCAGGGACGCGTCCACCCCCCGATCTGCGTCAGGTGACGGAACTCCGCCTCCGTCACCGGCGCAACTGACAGTCTGGACTGTTTCAGCAGTGCCATCTCCGCCAGGGCAGGATCCGCCTTGATGTCGGCAAGACTCACTGGATGGGCAAAAGCCCCCATCGCCTTCACATCCACACAGACCCAGCGCGGATCTTCTGCTGTCGGGTCCGGATAAGCCTCCCGTACAATCTCAACCACGCCGACAATGCGTTTTTCGCTGACGGAATGATAGAAAAACGCCAGATCGCCGTTTTTCATGGCCGAGAGGTTGTTGCGCGCCTGATAGTTGCGCACTCCCGTCCACGGCTCGACGCCGTTATGGACCTGCTGTGCCCACGAGAACGCCTCAGGTTCCGATTTCACCAGCCAGAAAGCCACGTCTCACTCCCGCCGCAAGGGCATTTATTAGAGCATTTGCCGCTCAATTCCGTGAAACGTGATAACAGTGATCGGAACAATGGGACAACGCACCTCTTCCGAATATGATTGCTTCGGACTATTTCAATGGGGAACTTGTCGCGGGGAACCCATCGCCGCGTTGCCACTCTGCCGAGGTCCGTGTCCCAGTGCGCCCTACCCCCAACCTGCTCCATCGCTATGCCAATCCGGGGCAGTTTCTACGTCTGGCGCGCACTCTGCTGCCCTGGCTGACCGGTGGTGCGATCGTGTTTCTCGTAGTCGGCGTGATCTGGGGCCTGTTCGTCGCCCCGGCTGACTGGCAGCAGGGTGACACCGTGCGCATCATGTACGTACATGTCCCGATGGCCTGGCTGGCTTCGTCCTGCTACCTCGGGCTTGCGATCTGCAGCGTGCTCTCGCTGGTCTGGCGGCATCCGCTGGCCGATCTCGCTGCCATCGAAATCGGCCCGGTCGGCGCCTGCGCCGCTGCTTTGTGCCTGATTACGGGGTCGCTCTGGGGTGAGCCGATGTGGGGCACATGGTGGGTGTGGGATGCACGCCTGACCTCGATGCTGGTGCTGTTCTTTTTGTATCTCGGCCATATCGCCCTCATCCGCGCCTTCGATGAACCGGCCCGCGGCCAGCGCGCCGCCGCGATCCTCGCACTGGCTGGCGTCATCGACCTTCCGATCATCAAGTTCAGCGTCCAGTGGTGGAACACCCTGCACCAGCCCGACAGCATCACCCTGACCGGCGCACCCACCATGTCCATGATGATGCTCTGGCCGCTGCTGATCTGCACGATCGGCTTTACGCTGGGTGTTGCGGCCGTCATTTTCACCCGGCTCAGCGCCGCCATCCATGAAAGCCGTGCGCGCCAGATGATGGCCCGTTCGCGTCTCGATCGCAGGGACAGTCAAGCAGCATGATGCATCTCCCGAACCACTGGCCGTATATCGCGGCCTCCTATGCCCTGACGCTGGGTTGTTCGCTCGTCCTCGGTGTCGGTGCTGCCCTGCGCCTGCGGAAATCCAAAGCCCGTCTGGCCGCCGTTGAGGGCCATGCCCGCCGCCGTGAAAGGTCAGCATCATGACCCGCAAGACCCGTCGCCTCTGGATCGTCATCGCCTGTCTGGCCTGTGTTGGCTCCGCCGCAGCCCTGACCCTGCGGGCGTTCTCGTCCAACATCGTCTTCTTCATGGCGCCCTCGCAGGTGAAGGCCAATCCGCCGTCGCCTGACCGAACCATCCGCCTCGGCGGCATGGTCATGGCCGGCAGCCTGCACCGCATCAACGAGAACGGTACTCCCGTGAACGCCTTCGAAGTTACAGACGGACAGGCCGCCGTCGAGGTCCATTACACGGGCATTCTCCCCGACCTGTTCCGCGAAGGACAGAGCGTCGTGGCCCTCGGCACCGTGCAGAAGGATGGTGGCTTCACAGCCAGCGAAGTCCTCGCCAAGCATGACGAGACCTACATGCCCAAGGAAGTCGCGGACGAACTCAAACGGACTGGCAAATGGGACCCGCGCTTTGGCAAAGCGCCGGACGCCTCAAGTTGGGACACCATGACCGCAAAGAAAGCAGGGGGCTGATCGCCTGATGTTCGGACCAGAACAGGGCCATTTCGCCCTGGCCCTCGCCTGCGTGCTCGCCCTCGTGCAGTTCGCCGTCCCGCTCTGGGGCGCCAGCCGCCGCGATGCGCGCCTCGTAGGGCTTGCGCCCTATCTCGCGGTCTCGCAGCTTATCGCGCTGGGCTATTCGTTCCTATGCCTCGTGATGTGCGCCGTCAGCGACGATTTCTCTGTCCAGAACGTTGCGGCGAATTCCGCCGTCTCCAAGCCGCTGCTGTATAAAATCACGGGCGTCTGGGGCAACCATGAAGGCTCCGTCCTGCTCTGGACGCTGATCCTCGCTGTCTGCGGCGGCGCAGTCTCACTATTTGGCCGCAACCTGCCGGACATCCTGCGCGGACGCGTTCTGGCCATCCTCGGCGGTGTCTCCGCCGGGTTCCAGATGTTCTGCCTTCTGACCTCCGATCCGTTCGACCGTGTGTTCCCGGCACCGATGGATGGTCAGGGCATGAATCCGCTCCTTCAGGATCCCGGCCTCGCCTTCCACCCTCCCATTCTCTACACCGGCTATGTCGGTTTCGCCGTCCCCTTCGCCTTCGCGGTCGCCGCCCTGATTGAGGGCCGCGTTGATGCCGCATGGGGCCGCTGGGTTCGTCCCTGGGCCGTGGCGGCCTGGTGCTTTCTGACCTGTGGTATCGCGCTGGGCTCCTGGTGGTCCTATTATGTGCTGGGCTGGGGCGGTTACTGGTTCTGGGATCCGGTGGAAAACGCCTCCCTCATTCCATGGCTCACGGGGACAGCACTCGTGCATTCCGCCATTGTCGTGGAAAAGCGCGAAGGCCTGAAAATCTGGACGGTCCTTCTGGCCATTGCGACTTTCTCGTTCTCCCTGTCCGGCACGTTCCTCGTCCGCTCGGGGATCCTGAACTCGGTCCATGCCTTCGCCAACGATCCCGCTCGTGGCGTGTTCATCCTTGCCTTGCTGGCCATCGTTATCGGCGGCTCGCTTACACTGTTTGCGTGGCGCGCACCCTCCCTCACCTCGACCGGTCTGTTCTCGCCCGTTTCGCGTGAAGGCTCGCTGGTCCTGAACAACATCCTGCTGTGCTCGATCTGCGCCGTCGTCGTCACAGGCACGATGTACCCGCCCTTCATGCAGCTTCTGGCCGGACGGACGATTTCCGTGGGCAAGCCGTTCTTCGACGCCGCCACGATCCCGCTGACCCTGCCGCTCCTGCTGGCCATGGGCGTCGGCACCGCGCTGCCGTGGAAGCGCGCACAGCTCGCCCGGACCTTCTCGCATCTTTATGCCGCAGCCGGGATTGCGGCGATCGGGCTGGTCCTGTGCTTCTGGAAGCTCTCCGGCATCCTGCCCATCGCCTGCGGCGCGCTGGCCGTCTGGGTGATCGCGGCGTCCGTCTCCGACGTGTTGCGCCGGATCGGCATCGGCCATACCTCCGTGCAGGGCGTGTGGGAGCGGATGAAGAACCTGCCGCGTTCGAGCTGGGGAGCAGCGCTGGCCCATATCGGCGCGGGTATCACTATCCTTGGGCTGTGCGGCATGTCTCAGGCCGAACATGCCATCGTTGAAGTCCATATCGGCGAGACACGCTCTCTGGCCGGAGACGACTGGACGCTTCTCGACGTGCACGACTATATCGGCCCGAACTACAAGGCCATGCAGGCCGACATCGCCATCCGCCATAACGGAAAGCTCGTGACCATCCTGCATCCTGAAAAGCGCGACTTCACGACGCAGAGCCAGACCACGACCGAAGTCGCCATCCACACCAACTTCATCACCGACCTGTACGGTGTGATCGGTGACCGGCACGGCACCGGCCAGGACACGACCTATGTTCTGCGACTGCACCGCAATCCGCTCGCACCCTGGATGTGGCTGGGCGGGCTGGTCATGGCCATTGGCGGCGCATTCTCGCTGTCTGACCGCCGCATGCGGATCGGCGCCCCCAAGCGCGCGTCCGCCCGCAACATGGCCCGCGCCTGAGGGGAGAGAGACATGAACGCAACACGACGCGGCATCCTCACGGCCGCTCCGATCATTGGTGCAGGTGTCCTCGGCGTCGGCTTCTGGCGGATATTGAGCGACATGCGCAGCGGCGCCTTCGACCCGCGCGCCATCAAGAACCCCAATGTCGGCAAACCCATTCCGAGCTTCGCCATGCCGGGCCTCCCAGGCCTTGGCGATGGCTTCACCGATGCGGAACTCAAAGCCCAGCACCGCCCGGTTCTGGTCAATTTCTTTGCTTCATGGTGCATTCCCTGCGTGGCAGAAATGCCCGGCCTGCGCGCTATCTCGCGCAATATGCCGATCTGGGGCATCGCCTATGAGGACAAGCCCGAGAACGCTGCCGGCTTCGTCCAGCGTGACGGCTCCCCCTATGCGCGCGTTGCGTCAGACCGTCATGGCCGCGTCGCCATAGACTGGGGCGTGACAGGCGTGCCCGAGAGTTTTCTGGTCGCACCGGGAGGCCGCATCATCTGGCACGGAAGCGCAGCCCTCGATCCACAGATCTACGAGGCGGAAATCCGCCCAAGGCTGGCTGGACTATGAAGACCTTCAAACGCTTTCCGGCCCTGCTGCTCGCAGTTGCTCTGATTGGTGGTGGTGTAGCACTCGCCGTGGATGATCCGTCCGAAATGCTGCCCAACCCGGCGCAGGAAAAGCGGGCCGAAGCCATTGGAGCGCATCTGCGCTGCCTTGTCTGTCAGAATGAGAGCATCGAGGACAGTAGCGCGCCCCTCGCCCGCGATCTGCGCAAGGTCGTGCGCGAGCAGGTCTCGGCTGGGAAATCTGATCAGCAGATCATGGACTGGATGACCGAGCGCTATGGCGAGTTCATCCGTCTGGCCCCACAGTTTTCATGGTCCACCGCCCTGCTCTGGCTGATGCCGGCGCTCGCGCTGGTGGCCGGACTTGTCATTGCGTGGCGTGCGACCAGACGCCGCACCGTCGTCACGCCTGCGCCGCTCACGGATGATGAGCGCGCGCGTCTGGATGCCCTGTCGGGCCGGGAGTAATCTTTTTGTTCTGGTTGGGAATCCTGATAATCGCGGCGGTGGCCCTGTGCCCCGCATTTCTGGGGCTGCGAACCCTGCGCCGGCGCGTCAACGCGCGTGACTCTGCTCTCACCCTCTATCGCGGACAGCTTGGCGATCTGGAGCGCGACCATGCTCTTGCCCTTATCAATGATGAGGAATACCAGGCCGCCCGTCTGGAGGTTCAGCGTCGCCTTCTGGCCACGGATGGCGAAGCCGCCGTTGAGGACCTGAACGCCGAGCCTGCAAAACGCAGCCGTACCCTGCCGGTTGTCGCCGTCGGGATCGGCATCCCTGTGCTTGCTTTCGCGCTCTATATCGTCAACGGGCACCCATCCCTTCCGCCTCAACCGCTGAGTGGACGTCAGACGGGGCCAGACGCGAAAGGTCTGGAAACAATTCATAAACTTCAGGCTGAAGTCGCCACGATCCCTGCCACGTCCTCGACTTATGCGACCGGACACTTCATGTTGGGGCAGGTCGAAGCTAGGTCAGGCCTGACGGATGACGCAATCCGGGACTGGAAAGTCGCCCTGAATGCGCATTTCGAGCCCGAGCTTGCCATCCGCCTCGCCGAGCTTGAAAGTCGCAATGGCAGCCATATCTCTGGTGAGAGCCTTGACCTCTATCGCCGCGCCCTGGCAGCGGCACCGGCCGATGCGCCCTGGCGTATGGCCGTGGAAGCGCGTATCGCGGTCGGCGAACATCAGGAGAATAACGGTCAGTGAGAAAACCCGAAGCCAACGCCATCGCGCTGTGCCCCGTCTGCCGCCAGCCCATGCGCCCGACCTCGGAAAAATGCCCCAGCTGCGGGGCTGAACGCCATTACGGTCCGCGCATCCTCGAATCCGCCGTCTGCGCCTTCGCCGGAATGGTCCTGCTCGCGGCGCTCTCGACTCTGCTGCTGCCAATCTCGCTGTGGACGATCATGTTCGCCGCTATCGGGCTGGTGGCCGGTTTTCTCTTCTCCCACAACCGTTTCAGCGGTGATCGCTGGCTGAAATAATATACCGACAGGTCCTGGACGAGGACCTGATCCGGGACTGCTCCAGCGATTCCCATGTGCAAGAACGCCAGAACCTCCATTCTCGGGGGCACCGGACTGCCACTCTCAGGCTGCGATACAGCCCGTCAGGTCATCGGAACACTGACCTTCGAGCATACATTCTGAAGCCTCGCGTAAAGTCCGTCTCCCGTTCGGGAAATATTCCTGATAATGGACAGTGATGACAGATTCTTCCGGGCGTTTCATGCCGTTCTTCGTCGCCGTGGCCATCCTGTCATGGGCGAGCGCCTATCCCGTCGTCCGGATTGCCCTGCATGACTTTGCCCCCGTGCCTCTGGCCGCATTGCGCTACGCCGTTGCGGCCGTCATGGCCGCCCTGTGGCTGCTGTGGAAGCGTCCCCGCCGCCCGGAACTGACGGATATTCCGCAGATCCTGGCCTGCGGGGTCATCGGGATTACGGTCTACAATATCATGTTCAACTGCGGCGAAATGACCGTCTCATCCGGCGCGGCCAGCCTTCTGATCAGTGCTGCCCCACTGATGGCAGGCCTTCTGGCCATGGTGTTCCTCGGTGAGCGCATGTCCCGCTGGGGTTGGGCAGGATCGATTCTGAGTTTCAGCGGCGTGGCCATGATCGCCAACGGACAAAGCGGCGGCCTCTCCTTTGGTTCCGGTGCGACACTGGTGTTCGGCGCGGCTGTCTGCGCGGCGTTTTACACGATCCTTCAGAAGGGCCTGATCCGCCGCTACGGCGCCCTGCCGACGATCGCTTATGTCCTGATTTCTGGTGCGATTTTCCTGACGCCCTGGCTGCCTCAGGGCCTCACAAGCTTCTCCCACGCCTCATGGCAGGGACAGGCCGCGGTGCTGGAACTCGGCATTTTCCCGGCAGCGTTCGGCTATGCGGCTTGGGGTTTCGTGATCGGCCATCTCGGCGCGTCCCGGGGCGCCGCGCTACTTTATCTTCTGCCCCCCGTCACGATGGTTCTGGCCTATATCCTCACCAAGGAGGTCCCCTCTCTGCGCACCCTAATCGGAGGAGCCGTCGTGATGGCCGGCGTGATCCTGACCAATACCTATGGTCGCCACCCGGTTGCCCAGATCGTGGAATCCTGAAGCTGCTTCTTCGCTGTGACGGCATCCTGATTTTCTATGGCTGTCTTCCTTTGTCCTGCGGCGATTGTGCGATAATTTCCCTCGTGAAATGAGCCGGATCACCCGCAGGAAAGCCGAAAACAGACAATGAGCCGTACCGAAACCGATGGCATGGGCCCGATCGAAGTTGCTGACGATGTGCTGTGGGGCGCGCAGACCCAGCGCTCCCTGAAATATTTCAGCATCGGTCGCGAACTGATGCCGCGTGAGATGATCGAGGCCTATGCGATCATGAAGCGTGCCTGTGCCACGGCCAATGCTGCAAGTGGACGTCTGTCTCAGGAGCGTGCAGATCTGATCCACACGGTCTGTGACGAAATCACGAAGGGCGAGCATGACCGGATGTTCCCGCTCCATGTCTGGATGACGGGCTCAGGCACGCAGTTCAACATGAACGTCAACGAGGTCATCGCGAACCGCGGCTGCCAGATCACCGGCAATCCGCTCGGCAGCAAGACGCCCCTGCATCCGAACGATCACGTCAACATGTCGCAGTCCACCAACTGCAACTTCCCGACCGCCATGCATATCGCGGCCGTCCTCGGCACGCATCGTCGCCTGATCCCGGCCCTGACGCGCCTGCGTGACGCCATGGCCGCCAAGGCCGAAGAATGGCGCGATCTGGTGAAGGTTGGTCGCACCCATCTTCAGGACGCCGTGCCCATCACGCTGGGTCAGGAATGGCATGGTTATGCCGGGATGCTGACGGACAATATCGCCCGTCTGGAACAGGCCCGCGATGGTCTGTTCCCGCTTGCCCTTGGCGGCACGGCGCTGGGCACGGGCGTTAGCACGGATGAAGGCTTTGACCGTCGCGCGTGTACGGAAATCGCACGCCTGACGGGCCTCGGCTTCACGGCAAGTGAGAACAAGTTCGCACTTCAGGGCGCGCATGACGCGCTCGTGCATCTGTCCGGCGCATTGCGCACGACAGCGGGCAGCCTGTTCAAGATCGCCAACGACATTCGCCTGCTCGCCTGCGGCCCGCGAGCCGGTCTGGGTGAACTGCACCTGCCGGAGAACGAGCCGGGATCGTCGATCATGCCGGGCAAGATCAACCCGACGCAGGCCGAGGCGCTGGCCATGCTCGCCCTTCAGGTCATGAGCAATGATGTTGCCGTCGGCCTTGGCGGGGCTGCGGGCATGCTGGACATGAATGTCTACAAACCGCTCATGATCCACAACATCATGCAGGGCATCACCCTTCTGCATGATGGGTCGGAAAACTTCCGCCGCTTCCTCGTCGAAGGCACGAAAGCCAATACGAAGAAGCTGAAGCAGGATCTGGAGCGTTCGCTCGTCCTCGTTACGGCGCTCTCCCCCGCCATTGGTTATGATCGCGCCTCGCAAGTCGCCCATCACGCCATGGAGAAGGGACTGAGCCCGCGCGAAGCCGCGCTGGAACTCGGGTTCATGACATCAGAAGAGTATGACCGCTTCGCCGACCCGCGCCTGATGCTGCGTCCCAACATTACACCGCCCAAAGCCTGAACAGATCCGGGCCCCTCACCCTGCCGCATGACGAAAACTTCATGCGGCAGCGGTAGCCGTTCCGCCTCAGGACTGATACGGCGGAATATTCCTGCTTTTTTATCGGAGATGCCCGTCAGATGATGACCCGCCGCGCAGCCCTGCTCGCTTTAACGCTCCTATCCCCCGTCTGTACGGCCGCGGCGGCCGAGGCTCCCAAAACCGACACGACAAAAGTCGAATCCGGCAAGGCCACCGACGCCTTCACCGGCGAAGCAGCCCTGCTTCCGGCAGATTCCATCACCCAGCATCATCTGAACGGCATCGCCTATACCGCCCATGCTGGCACGCTCATCCTGCGCGACCATGACGGTAAACCGACCGCCCGCATGTTCTACGTCTCCTACACAAAGGACGGCGTCCCGGCTGGCACACGCCCGGTCTCGTATTTCTTCAATGGCGGTCCGGGCGCAGCTACGGCCTATCTGAACCTGGGCGCCGCAGGCCCCAAGGCCCTGACCATGCCTGCCAAAGATCCGACGGACGGCACACATGCCACAATGGGTGACAATCCCGACAGCTGGCTCCCCGTCACGGACATGGTCTTCATCGACGCCGTAGGCACGGGCTATTCCCGCCCCACCGATACGGCAAAGGCCGGAGACCAGTTCTACGGCGTCAAGCAGGACGCCAGCGCCTTCGCCAAGGCCATCGGTCTCTGGACGTCGGCCAACGGTCGCCAAGCCTCCCCGCACTACCTCGTGGGTGAAAGCTATGGCGGCATCCGCTCCATTCAGGTCGCAAATGCACTCCAGATGGAACAGGGTATCCTGCTCAACGGCATCGTCATGATCTCCCCGGCCATCGAAATGCCCCTGCTGGATTCAGACGAGAACCCGCTTTCCGCCGCCCTCATGATGCCCAGCCTGATCACATCGCATCAGAGCCCGAACGTGACGGAAAAGACCGCCGAAGACGCCTATCAGTGGTCCCTGAACACCTATCTGCCGAAAATCGCCGGCAAGCTCCCGTCTGGCAGCGAAGGTCAGGCGCTGTATGCCGAGATCGCCCAGCGCACCGGCCTGCCGCAGGATGTGATCGCGCGTCAGCACGGTATCCCGGCCATCGGCTCGCATGACATTATGTCCCGTAACGGCCGCCTGTATGGGCTGTACGACTTTACACAGTCCATCGCCGACCCCGCAGCCGACGGTCTGGACGAAAGCCCCGATCCGACGCTGTTCGGCTTCGGCCGTGCTTATGGAAACGCCTTCTCGGGCTATGCGGCCAATGAGCTCGGCTTCAAGACCCCGCTGACTTACGACCTGCTTTCCCTCAAAGTGAACGGAAGCTGGAAGTGGAGTTCGGGCGGTCCCGCGCCGATCCACCAGATCCCAGTCCTCAACCGCCTGCTGGCGCTCGATCCGGGCCTGCGCGTTTTCGTGGCCAATGGCTATTACGACGTGGCCTGCCCGTTCGGCACCGCACACTGGATGAAGGATCATCTGACAGTGGGTGCGGATCGCGTGTCCCTGCATCTCTATCAGGGCGGCCACATGCTCTACACACGCCCGGCTAGCCGTCATGCCCTCTCGGCAGACGTCGCCTCCTGGATCCAGGCCGACGGGCGCCAGCCCTAAAACAGCCATCTTTGAAGCATGATGTCATAAATAGAGAGTCCTGATGAAGGAGCAGATAATGGAAGCGATGACTTCTGGACCTTTCATATCTGCTCTCTTTCAGGGGCTTCGGGCGCTCTCTTCCTCTTTCGGGTGGATCTCCATTTGACAGTCCAGCGCCCCCTCGCCCCCGAACAGGGCTGTACGCTGGAACATGCCATCATGACCTCGTGCGACCGCGAGCCGATCCATCGACCGGACGCCATCCAGCCCTATGGGCTGCTGCTCGTCGCCGATAGCACGAACCTGAAACTCATCGGTGGCGCAGGCGACATCGAAGGGCGTCTCGCTTCCGACTGGCTCGGACACCCCCTGGCGGATGTGCTGAAAATCCCGGAAAGCCGTCTTCACGATGAAGAGCGGTCTTCCCTGTCCGATCTGCGCGTTGCAGGGCTGAAAGACGAAACCTTCAGCATCCTGCGCCACGTTCAGGACACCCGTCTCCTCATTGAGCTTGAACCAGTCGAAGCGCACAACCTGCTGACCTGGGATATTTTCGGGGAAATCGACAGAGCGGCGGACCGCTTCGAGCGCTGTCCGGATACGATATCCGTCTGTCGTCAAGGCGCTGAGGTCTTCCAGCGCCTCACGGGCTTTGACCGCGTTCTGGTCTACCACTTCTTGGAAGACGGTACGGGTCGCGTTGTCGGCGAAAGCCGGAACGAGGCCTTCCCCTCCCTGATGCATCACCATTTTCCGGCCAGCGATATCCCCGCGCAGGCCCGGGCGCTCTATCTGCGCAACCGCATCCGTGTGATCCCCGACGTCACATACGAAGCCGCCCCCATCCGCCCCAGAGAGGCCGGACTAACAGGGCTCGATCTCAGCGATATCCAGCTCCGAAGCGTCTCACCGATCCATCTTCTGTACATGACCAATATGGGCGCACGGGCATCGGCCTCCATCTCGTTGGTCGTGGACGGCGTTTTGTGGGGCCTGATCGCCTGCCACAATGCGACACCGCGCTGTCTGTCCGAAGACATCCGCGCCGCCTGCCGGACGCTGGCAGGTGTCATGTCGCGGCAGTTGCGGAACAAGGAAGAACTGGTCACCTATCAGGAGCGTCTGCGCCTGCGCAACGCGATGGAATTTGTGACGTCCCATTTCGACGTGCACCATCCCATCGAAAGTAACCTGCGCAGCTTCATGAGCGAACTGCAGTCCCTCTTCCCGTGCAATGGCTTTGCCGTCATCAGTGACCGGACCATTACCGGGAGCGGCGTACTGCCCGATGCGGACAACCTGCACCGACTGCATGACTGGCTGAGACTGGGCACAAACGGCGGAATTTTCGTCAGCACCATGCTGGGCAAGGATTATCCTCCCGCAGCCGAGTGGCCCGAACGTTCGGCCGGCCTCATGGCCATCACACTCCCGTTCCGGACGCCGACCTGCCTGATCTGGAGCCGCGTCGAAATCATCCAGACCATCGAATGGGCCGGAAACCCGCATAAGGAGACGGCGGAAGGCAGCGACGTCCTACGCCCCCGCGCCTCCTTCAGAACCTGGGAACAGACAATCCGCGGTCACAGCACACGCTGGACCAGCGAACAGAAACAGACCGCCCGCCGCCTGCGCCGCGTTCTGATCGCGGATTACCAGACCCAGCAACTCCGCGAGCTCAACGCGACCCTCGCCGCCACACTGAAAGAGCGTGAAAGCCTGCTCCGCCAGAAGGACTTCTTAATCCAGGAAGTAAACCACCGCGTACAGAACTCCCTTCAGATGGTTGCCTCCTTCCTCAAACTCCAGGCCCGCAGCGCCTCAAACGAGGACACCACAACCGCCCTGACCGAAGCGCAGCACCGTATCTCTGCCATCGGCCTCGTTCATCGACGCCTGTACCGGGACGAACATTTCGGCATCGTGGACCTCGGCCGCTATCTTGAAGAACTGATGGAAGAGCTGTGCTCGGCACTGGGCGGAGACTGGCAGGAACAGTTACACCTCTCCCTCTTCCCGATCATGATTTCGGCCGATCGCGCCATCAATATCGGCCTGATCCTGACCGAACTGGTCATCAACGCCAGCAAATACGCTTATGATGGCAAGGCTGGCCCACTGTATGTCGGCCTAGCTCAAACCAGCGACCGTCTGGTGCTGACCGTCTCTGATCAGGGCGAATGCACTCCTCAGCTCAAAGGAACAGGTTTCGGAACGCGCATGATGAATGCCGTCGTCAGCAGCCTCTCGGGCACACTGACCTACACCACGCTCACCCCGGGCCTGGAAGCCGTCATGACCCTGCCGCTGGACACTGTTCTGCCTTCGGAAGCGGATACCGGCACCAAGGCTGCCCTGTCTCATCCCCCCTACCCATCTCCCTGAGCCTTCCCCGCATTCAGGCATAAAAAAAAGGCGCCAGACTTGTGGTCCGGCGCCTTTTTTGTGTTCTCAAGGAAAATCTGATCTTACGCGACCAGATTGCCTTCCTTGTCCACCAGCTCAATCGGATAATCCCCGGTGAAGCACGCATCGCAGTAACGGCGCGCGCCCTCGGCCCGGTTGGCATGACCCAGCGCCCGGTAAAGCCCGTCGAAGGTGACAAAAGCCAGACTGTCTGCACCGATCGCCTGTGCCATCTCATCTAGCGTGTGCGTCGCTGCCATCAGCTTGCTCTCTTCAGGCGTATCAATCCCGTAGAAACACGCATGCTTCGTCGGCGGAGACGTGATGCGCATGTGCACTTCCGTCGCACCGGCCGCACGCACCATGTCCACGATCTTGCGCGACGTCGTGCCACGGACGATCGAGTCATCCACCAGAATGACGCGCTTGCCGGCCAGAACCGGCCGGTTGGCAGAGTGCTTCATTTTCACGCCGAGATTACGGATCTGATCCGTCGGCTCGATGAAAGTCCGGCCTACATAATGGTTACGGATAATGCCAAGCTCGAACGGGATACCGCTCTCTGCCGCATAGCCGATCGCGGACGGCACGCCGGAATCCGGCACTGGCACCACGACATCCGCCTCAACCGCGCTCTCCCGCGCCAGTTCGCAGCCGATCTGCCGCCGCGCTTCATAGACCGGTTGCCCTTCGAGCACGGAGTCAGGCCGTGCGAAGTAAATATATTCAAAGACACAGAAGCGCCCGCCCTTGTCCCCGAAAGGCCGAAGGGAACGCAGACCTTCATTATTGATGACGACGATCTCGCCGGGCTCAATATCCCGGACATAATCCGCACCAATGATGTCCAGAGCACAGGTCTCGCTCGCCAGTACCCAGCCACCATTACCCTGCTCATAGCCAGGCATCCGGCCGAGAACGAGCGGACGCACACCGAGCGGATCGCGCATGCCAATCAGACCGTCATCCGGCGTTAACGTGATGAGCGAGTACGCACCCTTCACCTGCTTGACGGCATCGATGAAGCGGTCGAGCACGGTCGTATAAAGCGAAATAGCGATCAGGTGGATGAAGACTTCCGTATCCGTCGAGGAATGGAAGATGCATCCACGCTTGACCAGCGCCTGCTTGAGGGTCGCAGAATTGGTCAGATTGCCGTTATGCGCGACAGCCAGACCACCAAACTCATAATCGGCATAAAGCGGCTGCACGTTGCGGACATGGGTTCCGCCCGTTGTCGCATAGCGGTTGTGACCGATGGCCACCGTACCGGGTAGCGTCGCCATGACGTGGCTGTCACCGAACACATCGCCAACCAGCCCCAGTCCCTTGTGCTGGTGGAACCGTTCGCCATCGAAACTGACGATACCGGCGGCTTCCTGGCCGCGATGCTGCAGGGCATGCAGCCCCAGAGCCGTCAGGGCGGACGCATCAGGCACACCCCAGACGCCAAAAACCCCGCATTCTTCGTAGGGGCGGTTGAGACTGTCGGACTGGGTCATGCGGCGCGGCCTTTCCGGACTGGTTTCACAAGGACGCCTCATGGCCGCTTGTGAACGGAGACGCAAGATGCGGTTGCAGGAAATGAGGCAGATAACCTGTCAGATGGGTGGCTCCAGCGGCAATGTAAGGGCCGATGAGGCTTCCCTGCATCACATAGGACATCCACGAGCCGAAAAAAGACCCCGCCAATAGATAAAGCACAATCAGGGCCACATAACCCCGCGCCACACCGAATACGGCACCCAGAATACGGTCCACGCCACCAGACAAAACGCCCCGCGCCACCGAACCGCCCCGCGCGCCCAGCATGGTGAAGACCAGCAGCACGACAACAAAAAGAATTGCCGTACTCGCGCTTCCGGCCAGTGCCGCCTGATGCAGATAGGGTTCCAGATAAGGCTCGAGCATCCCGTGGAACCGATAGGTCAGGACAATCGCGCCTACCCAGGCCAGAAGCCCGGCCAGTTCGGTCGCAAAACCCCGCGTCAGCCCCCATAACGCCGAAAGCGCCATGATAATGAGGGCAACGATGTCGAGACGGGTCAGATCGTCAGGGTTGATATGGGACAGGTCTGGCAGGGGCGGCATGTCACGGCAGCTTCGTCGAGCGGAAACGGCCCCCCTTGTAGGGACGGATCCCACTCGCACGCAACTCATCCGCCAGACGGATCCGCTCGTCGAGCTCCGACCAGACCAGGCTCGCATCGACATCACGCGCTTTCCAGATTTTTTCCAGAATCGCAATGAAAGCCGCGCTGTCCCGGACCAGAGCAGACCGGTCATTGACCATGACATCCAGTACACAGGAGGCTCCCGCAATTCCCATTCTTTGGGAAAGCTTCGTTACTTTCCGATTCTTACGGAAGGGAGTCGATTTTTCCTGTGACACCATCACGGCATGATGAGCGGAACACCGGAGACAGGCAACCCGTTCGCCATTTTTTCCTGCCAGGACGTCGCCCGGACCTACTCGAAAAAGAGATACTCCAGCACGCTTTGACACAGAATGATGCAGTTGTAGGGTGCTCTACAGGCTATCGAAAAATATGATTTTCATAATTTGTCATCGCTGTTTCTATTTTTAAAACATATGTAATCTTGTCGTTTTGTTATCTAATAGTTAACACCCCGCGCAGAACAACACATAGCGAGTCAGGTTTGAGGGTGATGTCGTTTTCGGCGCGCCCATTCCGGCCCCATCAGGGCGTTAAAAAATGACAAACTATTGGAAGGGTGGCGCAACCGGAAACTGGTTCGTCGCAGCAAACTGGAGTGAAGGCAAAGTCCCGCAGGATTACGGATGGGACAGCGTCGTAGCTGGCACGTCCGATAATGCGACGGTCACGATCAATGCTGCACAGGCGAATTCAACAAACTTCGGTACGCTGACGGTCGCCACCAACGCGACACTCAACGTCACGGCAACATCCTCTGATGCCAGCACCACGGTCTTCAATACCAACCAGCTGACGGTCAACCAGGGCGGGACGATGAATATCGCCACGTCCAACACCGTAAATCTTGGCAGCAATACGCTCGTAAATGGCACCCTGAAAATCAGCGACAACCCGACCATTTTGACCAGCAGCGACAACGTCACAGGCTCCGGACCCCTGATCCTCGACGGATCAACACTGGGCAGCACGAATAACTGGTTCCAGATGGACTCGTCGCTCACGACAGTGCTGCAGAACGGGGCTTCCCTTTACGTCAACAATGCTGTTGCCGGCAAAGCGATCACTTTTGGCAGTGACGCGACGAACGGCAAGCCCAACCAGCTTCTCCTGACGGATAACAAACAAACGGTGACCACGCCCATCACGGGCTACGATGCGACCTCCGTCATCACGATCGCAAAAGGGTCATATGCCGCTGCCAAAGCCGCTTTTACCAAGAATGCCGACGGCACTTACACACTAACAACCAGCACCAATCCAGCAGGCAGCACGATCACGCTTTCGAACATCTCGTTCGCCGCAGGTTATGAAGCCGGCACACCGACCGTCATTCAAAATGCTGACGGAAGCTGGAGCATCGTCAACGGTTCAAAGATCGTCAACGCTTCAAAGCAGGTCTGCTACCTCGCCGGCACCATGCTCCTGACGCCCCAGGGCGAGCGGGCCATCGAGACCCTTGAGGCTGGTGATCAGATCACGATCTACAAGAACGGGACGACCCTCACACAGACGGTCCTGCGCGTCGGCCGTGCCCATGCGAAGAACGGTTCCACGGGACATGCTGACCTGGATGGCGTCCCCGTGCGCGTCCGTGCCGGTGCTCTGGCTGACGGCGTCCCGAGCCGGGATCTGCTGGTCACGCCTGAACACTGCATGATGCTCGAAGGTGGTTTCATTCCGGTGCGGATGCTCGTCAATGGTATGAGCATTGCCTATGACCATGCCATCACGGAATACGACTACTACCATGTCGAAACCGAACAGCATTCGGTGCTGATCGCCAATGGCGCGCTGTCGGAAAGCTTCCTGGATGTCGGTCATCGCCCTGATGCACTCATGCAGGGGAACACCCTGACCCGTCTGCATGCACTGAGCTGGGAGAAGGATGCCGCACTGCCGCTTATTACGGACCGTGCCCGCGTCGAACCCCTGTTCGCAGCACTTGCCCTGCGCGCAAAGACACTGGGTTACACCGCTCCGCAGGCCGCACCGTCTAAGGATGAAACGAACCAGATCCATCTGATTCTGCAGGACGAAACAGTCCTGTATCCGATCCGGACCCGTGGTGAACAGTTTGTTTTCATGCTGCCCGAAGGCTGCCAGACTGCACGCATCATCAGTCCAGCCGCACGCCCGGCTGACCATATCGGCCCCTTCGTCGATGACCGTCGCACACTCGGCGTTCTCGTAGGCGAAGTCACGATCTGGAGCGCCGAACAGACGCACCGACTCTCCAACCACCTTTCGGACCCCTATGCCGATGGCTGGTGAAGCATCGAAACCAGCCATGCACGCTGGACCGGTGGCAATGCCCGTCTGGATTTCGGCCAGACGCTGAAAATGTCCGGTGGCATTCTCAGCCTCCAGATCATCGCACATGGTGTCCAGGCCCAGACTGCAGTCGCAGCCTGAACCTCATCCCGGCGATGACCTGACACAAAAAAGGCAGCCCCTTCCAAGGGCTGCCTTTTTTCTAACGGTTCACGGAAAGATAAAGAGAAGCTTGTCCGAAAACTTCTCTTTTGTTCGCTTCAGGCTGCGACGGACTTGAAAGTCTTGAGCTGACGCTCCTGCCACAATGTCGCAAGCGCCTCGACCAGTTCATCGATCATCTCGTTCGTATGCAGCGGCGTCGCCGTAATCCGCAGACGCTCCGTTCCGCGCGGAACAGTCGGGAAGTTGATCGGCTGGATGTAGTTGCCAAAGCGGTTCAGCAGTTCATCCGACAGGCTGCGGCACAATTCGGCCTCACCCACCATTACCGGCACGATATGGCTCGAGTTCATGAGATGAGGAAGGCCAGCCTTGTCCAGCGCCTGACGCAGATAGGCAACGGCCCGCTGCTGGCCTTCCCGCTCCGCACTGCTGCTGCGCAAATAACGCACACTGGCGAGAGCGCCGGCCGCGATCATCGGCGGAAGAGCTGTTGAAAAGATGAAGCCAGACCCGAAGGAACGGACGAAATCGCACAGCGCGGCAGAGGCGGCGATATAACCGCCCACGACGCCATAGCCCTTGCCGAGCGTTCCTTCGATGACCGTCAGGCGATGGGACAGACCAAGCTTCTCAGCCACGCCCGCACCGTGATCACCATACATGCCAACCGCATGAACCTCGTCGAGATACGTCATAGCACCGTATTTGTCGGCGAGATCACAGAAGGCCTCGATCGGGGCAATATCGCCATCCATCGAGTAAACCGACTCGAAAGCGATAATTTTCGGAACATCCGCCGGAAGTTCCTTCAGGCGGCGCTCCAGATCCTCGACGTCATTGTGACGGAAGATCTGCTTCTCGGCGCGGGAATGACGAATACCTTCGATCATGGACGCATGATTGAGTTCATCGGACAGAACCACGCAGTTACGCAGCCGCCCGGCGATGGTGCCAAGCGTCACCCAATTCGAGAGATAGCCGGAGTTGAAAAGCAGAGCGCTTTCCTTGCCATGCAGGGAAGCGAGTTCTTTTTCCAGTTCCACATGATAATGGTTGGTGCCGGAAATATTGCGGGTTCCGCCTGCGCCGGCGCCCGTTTCGTCCAGCGCCTTGTGCATGGCTTTCAGGACTTCAGGGTGCTGCCCCATGCCGAGATAGTCGTTGGAGCACCAGACCGTGACATCACGGCCCAGGCCATGATGGAATGCCTTGGGGAAATTTCCGGCCCGGCGTTCGAGATCCGCAAAGTAACGGTAGCTCCCATCCGCATGCAGACCGTCAAGGGCGGACTGAAACATCGCATCATAGTTCATCGCGTTTTCTCCTGCCCGGCACTGTAATCCTGTGACACGATCTCGCCAAGCTCTCTCTCCAGATGAGCCAGCAGAACCCTCAGTCGTGCCGCACCCGCCGCCCAACAGATTCACAACTCCATCATCCAGATCCAGCGTAATACCTGGGTAGCGCCACAGGGAGCGCGAGGCCACCGCAAGAGACCCGCTTGCCGCAGCCCGCGCGAAAATGGCCCAGCCCCCAAGGTCAGGCAGGTCTGTGATGTCATTTTTGGAAACTTAACATTTCCATCCTTTCCGTTTTCTTCATCCTCTCAATATCCCATTATCTACAGCACGACATCCACTCAGGAGCATGACCCCATGCTGAACATCAGACCTTTCAAGACCCTCGGTCACGCCAATCATGGCTGGCTCGACGCCCACTATCATTTTTCCTTCTCGGACTATCAGGACCGCAACCGCATGCACTGGGGGCGGCTGCGTGTCTGGAATGATGATCGCATCGCACCGCATAACGGTTTTGGCGCGCACCCCCATCGCGACATGGAAATCATCACCTATGTCCGGACCGGCGTTATCACGCATGAAGACAGCCTCGGTAATCGGGGTCGTACCGAAGCAGGCGATGTGCAGGTCATGTCAGCCGGAAGCGGTATCATTCATTCCGAATTCAACCGGGATGACGAGGCCACGACCCTGTTTCAGATCTGGCTGATCCCGGATGAAACAGGCGGCACACCGTCCTGGGGCACACGCCCTTTCCCACGGCATGAACGCAATGGGCGGTTCGTTCCTCTCGCATCCGGTTTCCCGGAAGACAATGCCCTCCCCATCAGAACCCGTGGACGGGTTCTCGGTGCAACCCTCAAGGCAGGGGAGACACTGACCTACGAGACGGATCGCAGCATGTTTTCCTATCTGGTCCCTGCAAGCGGCAGCGTGGAAATCGACGGCGAGACCGTCGGACACCGCGACGGCGCGGCACTTCATGACGTGGAACGCTTCACAATCACCGCGCTGGAAGATGCGGAAATCGTTCTCGTGGAAAGCGCGGCGCTTAGCTGAAAAAGGCCAGGCGGCAGATCGTGGCAACACCCGAATTCTCTGTGACGGATCACACAGAAAGGTGTTGTCCCGGCTGCGCAGCCTTCAGCCCTGAAGGGCGTTGTCATCGCAGGGCCACCAGCCCGGCAAAGGCCCATTTTCTTCTGAGATGAAGGAGCCTGACAATGACCGTTCAGAACACATTCACAAACAAGCCCTCGGTATCCGGCAAAGGCCAGACGGAAGCCCAGGCCGCAACATCCGTGTTCACCCGTTTCGGTGACTGGCTGAGCGGCGCAAGCACGGATCGTTCCGGCCTGACGGAAGTTACCATCAAGATGATGAAGGAAGACTGCCAGTTCGCCACTACCATCAGCGAAATCCGGCTTCCTCCTTCAACGCCCCTGTCTCCTGAACAGGTCGAGGATCTCATGGGAGAAAAGCGGCTGAACCATATCTGTGACCAGACCGGTCAGTCACCGAAAGCTGTTGAAACGGCACTGACCGAAGTACTGCCGATGCTAGCCACAATGCTTCGGGAAAATCCGGAACGCCTCTTCAGTTACCAGTGTAGGATCAACTGAACGATCCTCCCCCATCCTGCAGGCGGTCCTGCTCCTTTCCGGCCAATACGGCGGAAAATCTCCTCAGAGACCTTCCGCCGTTCTTGCCATACGACGACGGCGCGGACGCCCCGCCGTTTCCTCAAAGCGCTCGCTGATCTGTACCGTCGTTTCCGGTGCAGCCAGCATCGTTCCAGATGCTTCGACACATCCGACTTTCTGTATGAAAGCCAGAAGATCCGGAAGATCCACGCCGATACTGCGGACCTTCAAACCCAGTGCCTTCACGGCCTCAAGAGCTGCGCGGTAAAAAACCGTGGCGGATTCATCCAGCTGCGGAGCATCGCCGGACTGACGCCAGGTCAAGCCGGAGGGTACGAGCATAGACGCATCGAACTGGACCCCGTCCAGCAACCCTCCCATCGCGCGTTCCCGCAAAAGACTCAGACTGGAAGGCGCGCTGCCAAAACCGCCCAGAAAAATCTGGCATCCCTGATCGCGCAGTGCTGAGAGCGCGTAACAGGTTTCCTTGTTGTCCTGCGCCAGACCGCTTTCCTGAAACACGAGATCAAGCCGGCTGACCGGAAAACCACTATCCTGAAGAACGGTATTCAGCCGGTTGTTGAAATCTCCGTCCGGTGCCTGATCGTCTTCCAGCGAAACCATCAACCGCATACCTTCCGGCCATGTCGCAGCCTGTGCACAGGCATTCCCCAGCAGATCGGTGTCAAATTCCCGCTGCTGCTGGCCCAGACTCTTGCGCCGACTCTTGCGTAGGGTCCGGCGCGGAACGGAAAGCCAGAGTTGGCTCATGTCCACCTGCGCCCCGATCACCTTGTCTGCTCCACTACGTCCCACCACAAAGCGCGGCAACCATCGCAGAGGGGGCAGCGCACTTTTCTGGCGTGCTCTGCGGCTCCTTAACGTCGTTGCAAACATCCCTGCGTTGGACGCAGTCATCGGTAAGGCATGGCCGGTCTTGCCTTTCGGCAGTTCGGACAGTTCCTCTGCCATGACTGTCCGGCCGGCATGCAGGTCCTGAGGGGCTACCGGCACCAAAGTTGCTCCCTGTCCTAGATCATCCAATGCGGACACCTCCGTTCTTCATGTCGGGGACAATGCCGCTCAAGAGCCTAATTTTTCCTTAATAGAATGGGTTTTTATGGCACGCTCCTGACACACATCGCCCTCTCCTACCCTCCCGACCTATTCATTCTCTGAAGAAGTGAACTCTTCGTTCGATCAATTCGGACAAAGCTGTTACGGTTTCCCGCCCGGACGTACTTCCGGGTCTGTGACACCCCTTCGGAACGGCTTCATCTCCGATGCCGGAACAGGACCCATTCTGCATGACGGATGCTACCACCCGCTCCGCCGTAACATCTTCTTCCCAAGGCTCCCTGAGGGCCCTCCTGCCCTACTGGCAGGTCACTTTTGCGTCTTTTCTTGGCTGGTTTCTCGACGCGTTCGACCAGACCACGCTGATGTTCACGCTGCCCGACATCGCTCATGATCTCGGATGCACCATTGCGGATCTGGGCGCCGTGCTGATGGGCCAGTCCATCGGACGGGCCTTGGGCAATACGGGCTGGGGATGGCTGGCTGACCGTTATGGGCGCAAGCCTGCTTTCATGCTTGGTGTCGTGTGGTTCGCTGTCTTTTCCGCCATGACGGGCCTGACACATCACTTTTATGTGCTGATGGCAATCCAGTTCATGTTCGGAATCGGTTTTGGTGGCGAATGGACGGCCTCTGCCGCACTTCTGATGGAAAGCGTTCCGGCCTGGACGCGCCCGATGGCGTCTTCGCTCATGATGTCCGGCTATGAGGTCGGCTATTTCGCAGCGGCGGGTGTGCAGGCGCTCGTTCTTCCGCATTACGGCTGGAGGGTGCTGTTTTTCATCGGTCTGGCCCCGACACTTCTGGCTCTTTTCATCCGGATCGGGGTGCCGGAAAGCCCGGTCTGGCTTCGAAACCGTGAAGCGCGTCTGGCTCAGCGACACGAGCCCCGCGCTCCAGCCAAACTGCGTCCCAGGTTCAAGCTGACGGGCGCGGCCTTTCAGGCCATTGCCTTCATGGGTTTTCTCGAGTTCCAGAAAGCCGCGATCTATACCTATTATCCGACCATCCTTCGCGGCAGCCACCATCTGTCCCAACAGGCCGTTTTCTGGCCCGTCACGCTCTACTGCGCCGGATCCTTTGGCGGAAAGGTCCTGTGCGGATGGCTTGCCGAACGGTTTGGGGAAGTCCGGGTCATGCTGAGCGCACTTATTGTCGTGATGCTGACGATCTGGCCGTTCCTGAGTGCGCCGGGATGGAACACACTGCTGATCGCCGCCTTTGTTATGGGAGGTGCTGCATCGGGCATCTTCGCACTGGTCCCGCATTATCTGGCACAGCGTTTCCCGTCCGACACACGGAGTTTCGGCATGGGACTGGGCTACGCCCTTGGCTCCATCGGCCAGGGCATGGCGCAGAAATTCGTTCCCATGTTCGGCCCCACGGCCCTGACCCTGCCACTGTCAGCGGAGATTTTCGTGCTGACGACGAGTGTGGTGACCGGTGCGATCGCGTTGATCCGTCCGAAAGAACTTCCCGGCGAGCACATGGAAGGCGACGAAACGGCCTCTTAAAGAGAGGCCGCGAGCCACTCCGCGGCGCGGATGCCATCAATTCCTGCGGAGAGGATTCCCCCGGCATAGCCCGCGCCCTCGCCAGCCGGGAACAGGCCGCGCAGTGTGGGGCTCTGCCCTTCATGGTCACGACGCACGCGGATCGGGGATGAGGTCCGCGTTTCCACGCCTGTCATGACCGCATCGTCCATGGAGAAACCACGGAGCTTCCGTTCGAACTGCGGCAGGGCCTCACGGATGGCATCCGTCACAAAGGACGGCAGACAGAGCGTCAGGTCTGTCGGGGTTACGCCCGGTTGGTAGGATGGCACGACGTCCCCCAGCGAGCTGGAAGCACGCCCGGCCAGAAAGTCTCCAACCCGCTGGGCAGGCGCATTATAATTGCTGCCACCTGCGACGAACGCCGCTTTTTCCCAGATGCGCTGGAAGGCCATTCCGCCCAGAACATCGTCCGGAAAGTCCAGTTCCGGCTTCACTTCAACGACGATGCCGCTATTGGCATTCCGCTCGGCCCGGGAATACTGACTCATCCCGTTTGTAACGACCTGCCCCTCCTCGGATGTGGCCGCCACGACCTGACCGCCGGGGCACATACAGAACGAATAGACCGCGCGGCCATTCGAGGCATGATGGACGAGTTTGTAATCCGCAGCCCCCAGCATCTCGTGACCGGCACTGGCCCCGAAACGGGCCACATCGATCACGGACTGGGGGTGTTCGATGCGTACGCCAATGGAGAACGGCTTGGCGTCCATCTCCACCTGCGCGTCCCGCAGCATTTCGAACGTGTCACGCGCTGAATGTCCCACGGCCATGATCACGCGTTCTGCTGGAAGAATCTCACCTGTTGAAAGTTTCAGGCCCCGAAGGCGACGCCCGGTGCCCTCACCTTCAGTCTCGAGCCCTTCGACGCGCGTCTCGAAACGGTACTCGCCGCCCAGACGCTCGATTTCAGCGCGAATGAACATGACCATCGTGACCAGACGGAAGGTGCCGATATGGGGCTTGGAAATGGTCAGGATTTCTTCCGGCGCACCCGCACGGACGAATTCTTCCAGAACATGCCGCCCCAGATGTCGGGAATCCGATACGCCGGAATAGAGTTTCCCGTCCGAGAAGGTCCCGGCTCCGCCTTCACCGAACTGCACGTTACTTTCAGGCGTCAGGACGGATTTACGCCACAGGGCGAACGTATCGACCGTCCGCGCCTTCACATCCTTGCCACGCTCGATGATGATGGGTTTCAGACCGGCCTGCGCCAGCGTCAGCGCCGCCATGATCCCGCAGGGGCCGGCCCCGATCACGACGGGACGTGGCATTCCCTCGGGCAGCGTCGCCTCAGGCAGATGGTAGGTCGTGTCCGGTGTGGGGCGGATATGCTGATCGCCCGCATGGGCGGCCAGAACCGCAGCCTCGTCCGAGACATCACAGTCCACATTATAGACAAGCACGATATGGCCGCGTTTGCGGGCATCATATCCGCGACGCGCCACAGTCAGGCTCTTCAGGTTTTCGGACGCGATGTTCAGACGCGAAAGCACGGCGTCGCGCAGCGCCTCCGTCGGATGGTCGAGCGGGAGGCGCAGTTCAGTTATTCGGATCATCAGTGGTGCCCGTTCCCCGAATCATTGCCCGCTTTTCCTGCAACCTGCGGCGCAGGATCGGCATGATGCGTATCCGGTGAGCCTTCCATGATGCGGTCCATGATGGCCATCAGCACGCCCGAAACCACGAAAGCGAGATGAATGCCCACGCTCCATTCCAGAGCGCGCGTCGAGGTCTCATCCACGCGGATGAAATCCGCCAACACATGGATCGCGGACATCGCCACGATCGAGGCCATGAGCTTGATCTTGATGTCCCCGAACGTGACATGCCCGATCCAGCTCGGATAATCCTCATGACTGCGGATATCGAGCCGCGAAACGAAGTTCTCGTAGCCTGAGAACATGACGATCAGCAGCAGATTGGCCAGCAGGACCAGATCGATCAGGTCCAGCACGCCGACGAATACATCGTCGAAATCCAGCCCCGTCGCCTTCAGCACCAGTCCAACCAACTGCTGGAAGAACTTGAACGCCACCAGCAGCAACCCGATCGTCAGACCGAAATAGAGCGGTGCGGCGATCCAGCGCGTTGCAAAGAAGGCGCGCTCCATGAAACCTTCGGCACGGCCGAAGCTGCCGGTGCGTCTGGTGGACTGCGGATCAGGAGAAGGAGAGGAAGTCGTCATGCTTCCTCTCTACGATTTCAGGCCGCGTTTCGCCACAGTGTTGTGAACGCCGCCGATGAATCCCTTACGGTGTGATCTGCGTACCCAGAACCTTGAGGAACTGCCCGATCCACGCCGGATGCGCAGGCCATGCCGGCCCCGTCACGAACTGCCCGTCCGTCACGGCACCATCCATCGGGAGGGACTGGTACTCGGCCCCGGCGAGCAGCACTTCGGCACGGCAGGCCGGATAGGCCGAAATCTTTTTGCCCTTGATGACGCCTGCCGCTGCCAGAAGCTGCGGACCGTGACAGACTGCGGCAACCGGCTTGCCGCTCTCGACAAAAGCGCGGACCAGATCCAGCACGCTTTCATCGGTGCTGAGCTGTTCCGGCGCACGTCCGCCTGGAATGACCAGCGCGTCGTAAGCGTCTGCCGTCACGCCTGCATAGGTCGCGTTCAACGTGAAGTTATGGCCGCGCTTTTCGGTATAGGTCTGGTGCCCCTCGAAATCATGAATGGCTGTGACGACCTGCTCTCCGGCCTTCTTGCCCGGTGAGACGACATCGACTTTGTGCCCGACAAGAAGCAGCATCTGGAACGGCACCATGATTTCATAGTCCTCAACGAAATCACCTGCGATAATGAGAATACGCTTTTCAGCCATCGTCTCTTTCTCCTTTTTCATTATGCACGTCCTGACGCATCAGGAGCGCTGCCGTTCATATCAGGCACGACACCATGCCATGCATGGTTCGGCAATAGATATGGGACGGCCGCCTAACATGCAGTAAGGTCGGCTTTCAATTCTCATAGCACTGGCCTCCATGACCCAGGATCCCCATCACGACTGTGCCTGCGATCACGATCATCATGACACCGCCCTTCCGCATGAGCATCACGCGCATAATCATGCGGACCACGATCATGATGATCATCACCATGATCACGACCATTGCGACGGACATAGTCACGGTTTCGGATTCGGCCATCAGCACGTCCATGCTCCCGCCAGTTTCGGCATGGCGTTTGCAGTCGGTATCACCCTGAACACAGCTTATGTCGCGGGGGAGGCCCTGTGGGGTGTCTGGGCGCATTCGCTGTCCCTGCTGGCCGATGCGGGACACAACCTGTCGGACGTGCTCGGTCTCGCCGGAGCCTGGCTGGCACAGGTTCTCGCCACACGCCCCTCCAGCACGCGTTTCACCTACGGCCTGCGACGCTCAACAATCCTTTCGGCCCTCGCGAACGCCACGATCCTGCTGCTCGTCACAGGTGGCATCGTCTGGGAATCCGTCCTGCGCCTGTTCTCGCACCAGAATGTCCAGGGTGAAGTCATCAGCTGGGTCGCGCTGGTTGGAATCGCCGTTAATGCTGTGACAGCCCTGCTCTTTATGAAAGGCGCCTCGAACGATCTCAATGTCCGCGGCGCATTCCTGCACATGGCGGCCGATGCCGTCATGGCATTTTCAGTCGTCATCGCAGGATTGTTCATCGCATTCACGGGCTACACGATCATCGACCCGATCATGAGTCTGGTCGTGTCGGTTTCCATCGTGATCGGGACATGGTCGCTGCTGCGGAGTTCGCTGAACCTGGCACTCGATGCGGTCCCGGCGGGAATCGATCCTGACGCCGTACAGGCTGCCCTTCTGTCGCTTGATGGCGTCTCCGGACTGCATCACCTGCATATCTGGGCCATGAGTACGACCGAGACTGCCCTGACCGTCCATCTGATCTGCGATCCCGCGAAAGCCGTCAGTCCGGATCTCGTCATCGCCCGCGCTGCAGAACTTGTCCGGACGCGCTTTGACATCGCCCATCCCACTTTCCAGCTTGAAACCCGGTCTTCAGTCTGCGACACGCACCAGCCCTGCTGCTGAGGACCTGTCATGACATCCACCCGCATTAAGGTCGCCCGCGCCTCCATCGTGCTGAGTGTGGTGGTGCTGGCCATCAAATACGCGGCCTATATGGTCTCGGGCTCGGAAGCGCTGCTTTCGGACGCGATCGAGACCATCCTGAATGTGGTCGCGGCCGTCGGCACGCTCTGGGCCATGTCCGTTGCCGCCATGCCTGCCGACGACAACCACCCCTATGGTCACGGCAAGGCGGAGTATCTCTCCGCCGTCATCGAAGGCGTGCTGGTCGTCCTCACTGCCATCGGCATTCTGGTCATAGCCATCCATGACTGGCGCCACCCCGAGCCGGTCAACGCGCCTTTCGCGGGTGTGGCGCTTAATGCACTGGCCGGGCTGGTCAATCTCGCCTGGGGTCGCACCCTGATCACCGTCGGACGCAAACAGTCCTCACAGGCCCTTCAGGCCGCGGGCGAGCATGTCGTGTCGGATGTCTGGGCAACGATCGCACTCGTGATCGGCGTCTCGCTAATCCCGCTGCTTAAATGGGACCGCCTTGATGCCGTGCTATCCGCACTGGTGGCACTGAACGTCATGCGCGCGGGCTTCTCCATGATGAAGCACTCCCTGTCCGGGCTGATGGACGAAGCGCCCTCCCCCGAGCAGATGGACGCGGTCAAAGCTGTCATTTCCAAAAGCGCCACGGGTGCGCTTGAGGCCCATGATCTGCGCATCCGTAAGGTCGGCGCACTGTCTTTCGTGGAGTTCCACCTCGTGGTCCCGAGCATGCTCACGGTCCATGATGCCCATGAGATCTGCGACCAGATAGAAGCCGCCATCCGTTCCGAGCTCGGCCGCGCCTCCATCCACATCCATGTCGAACCCGAAGACAAGGCCAAGCATTCCGGCGCGCTCGTCCTGAATTAGGCTGAAGGGGGCCACGGCCGGGACTCCTTTGGGGAAGCCGCTGCAGATTGTGCGGTTTATGACACAGTCACAGACAGATTCAGCTGTCCACGCCCCAGCGCCCGAGAACCCTTGACCCCTTTCCCATGTTAATGGCAGGTGCAAAACATCAGCGCGCGGGCCTGAACCGGGCGTCTCTTCCACACCCCGCCCCTCCCGGACGTTCGAATATTGGCTGATACACCGCCTCCTTCACCCGTCGCCGCCGTCCCGCCCGAACCTCCGCTCCAGGAAGCCCACTCCTCGCAGCACGCCATGCGCCGCAAGGACCGTATCCTGCATCTGCGACGCTCGGCGAAGGTCACGACGCAACAATGGCGTCGCACGGCGGTCTACTGGTTGGGTGCGGTTTTGGTCGGCATCATAGCAGTCCTGTTCGCCCGGCTGGGTGACTGGGCGGCGGGCGTGCGCCATCAGATTGTGGACTGGCACCCCACCGCCATGCTGGTTGTAGCTCCCGCAGGACTCGCCCTTATTACCTGGGCCACGCGCACCATCTTCAAAGGAGCACAGGGCTCCGGCATTCCACAGACAATCGCGACGCTGCATATCGAGAACGTTACCGTCGTGGACCGCGTGCTGTCCCTCAAGACGTCTCTTGGCAAGATCCTGCTGACATCTTTCGGGATAATCTGCGGCGCCTCCATCGGCCGTGAAGGCCCAAGCGTTCAGGTTGGCGCGTCCATCATGCACGCTTTCTCCCGTCTGCTCGGACAATCAAACATCACCGCACGACGCAGCATGATCCTGGCCGGCGGGGCTGCCGGCATGGCCGCTGCCTTCAACACGCCGCTCGCGGGAATCATGTTCGCCATCGAAGAACTGTCCCACTCCTTCGAGCAGAAGGCCTCGGGACGTACCCTGACCGTCGTTGTCCTGTCCGGTGTCACCGCCATCGCGCTAATCGGCAACTACACCTATTTTGGCCATGCAGATGTGGACGTGCCGGTCGGCACGGCATGGATCGCGGTGCTGACCTGCGGCATTCTCGGCGGCCTCGCAGGAGGCAGCTTCTCAGCCCTTCTCATCAAGGCCTCTCGCGGCATTCCCGGACGTGTCGGGCAGTTCGCTGCCAAACGCCCGATCGCCTTTGCCGCAGCCTGCGGCTTTGTTCTGGCCCTGATCGGCCTTGTCTCCAAGGGCGCGACTTATGGCACGGGCTATGATCAGGCCCGCGCCATTTTCAACGGGACCGAGCACTACCCGGCCTCGTTCTTCATCCTCAAATATCTGGCGATGATCGTCTCGTATTGCTCGGGCATCCCGGGCGGCATGTTCGCGCCCTCACTCGCCATCGGGGCGGGGATCGGCGGCTGGGTGGAACAGTTCCTGCCCCACACGACACCCGGTGCGGTCGTATTGCTTGGCACGGTGGCGTATTTCTGTGGCATGTCGCAGTCGCCGCTGACAGCAACGATCATCGTCATGGAAATGTGCGACAACCAGCAGGTCACGCTGGCGCTTCTGGCCACGTCCTTCCTGGCCTTCGGCGTCTCGAAAATGATCTGTCCGCATTCACTATATAGCAGCCTGGCCGACCGCTTCATGGAAGCCAATGACCGTGGTACCCGCCACAATCATTCGCCGCCGAAAGACAATAAACCAGTGTCCTGATCTCTCAGGACACTGGTCACAAACTTACGGTTCACTAAGTAGGGAATGGGTTGCAGCGTCATGCTCAACAGCGCACATTCCCGCCTCAGGAGCCGGAGCCGTTCCCTGCATAACCAGTAGTTCCTGCCGCGCCGCCGCCAGATCGTCCTGAAGTTCCGGCCGCGCCAGCAGCACGTCCATCAGCGAGGAGGCGTTCAGGTACCCGGCCTGGACATCCGACTTCCAGTGCGCCCCGCAGACGATCCGGCTTTCCCCGAACACACGCCCGCGCTGGAGAATGGCCGAGGCATGTTCCGGCATCAGATGCGCCAGAAGCAGCGCCATCCCGTATCCCGCCGTCGTATGACCTGACGGATAGGACGCGTTCAGTCCAAGTCCTTCGGAAGACGTGCAGATCGGCAGGTTCGTGCCCACGAACGGCCGCGTACGGTGCCAGTATTTCTTCACGTCCGAAGTCCGGTGCCCGACGGCATGGCGGATGCGCTCCAGCACGCGGACCAGATGCGGTGCCTTGGCCAGATCAATCTCGAAACCTGCAGCACAGGAGAAATCCCGGACCAGATGCGCCGGATCCAGATCCGCATCGTTCTGCGCCAGTTTCCAGCGGGGCGTATCCTTCAGCGCACGCGTGACATGAAACACCCGATCATCATCACCCTGCGCAGCACTCCCGGGCGCAGGCGGCGGAGCCAACACGAGGCGTTCGTCCGGTGCGGCACTGTCAGGCAGAATGCCGTTCTGGGCAGTAGCGGGCGTATGCGCCGCAGGTGCGCAGGCGGAAAGAACAGTCGCACACAGGAGCAGTGCAGCGGGCAGACGAAAGGCAGGGCGCATAAGCCGGAAAATCCTGTCAAGAAAACGGAATGAGGGACCAGTCCGTATCCTTAACGTTCACTACTGCGGGCGCGAAGGCTTTTACGTGTGAAACTCTTATGAGACTGTCTCGGAACAAACACCCCAAAGTCGCCACAGGATCTTCATGACACCTGATTCACCCCGTGTCTCCATCCGCTACTGCACGCAATGCAACTGGCTGCTCCGCTCTGGCTGGATGGCGCAGGAACTGCTCTCCACCTTTGGTCAGGCCCTGGGCGAAGTTGCGCTCATTCCCAATACGGGCGGCCGATTCGAAATTCATGTGAATGAAACGCTGATCTGGGAACGCAAACGCGACGGCGGCTTCCCCGGCCCCAAAGAACTGAAACAGCGTGTCAGGGACATCATTGCTCCAGAACGCGACCTCGGTCACACGGACCGCTGAGGCACAATCCGATCAGGGCATTGTCTCGAAAGCCTGCCTGACCCGGTCCAGACTGTAGGGTTTAGAAACAAACAACCCGCGCACCGGCAGCCGGACCTGACCCGCAGGCGTGTCGGCGGAGGTCAGAATGATCTTCACGAGAGGCCAGCGTTTCGGAGCCATGTCAGCCAGTTTCTGGCCGTCTTCACCGCCTGGCAAATGAATATCCGCGAACAGGTAACGGATCGTCGGGTCCGTTTCGAGAAGAACAATAGCCTCTGCCGTCGTACGCGCGCTCAGGGTCTTGAAACCGGCATTCGCGAAATAGTCCTCCGTCATCATACGGATGAAGACAATGTCTTCGACGATGAGGATCGTGAGTCGTGTGTCAGGATCCTCCGGCATATAAAAAACGGTCTCCGGTGTGTCTCAGGCCGTCGCAAGCGACAGGATGGGAGCGGTCAGATCTGCACATAAACCCGTCGGGGCGTAGTGAAGTTCCGTTTTCCCGTGCCGTCCCAGTCCAGCCTTCAGAAGGCGCACGCCAAAGCCGGTCCGTGCGGGTGGCGTAACCTGCGGTCCTCCGGCCTCACGCCACTGCAATGACATGACAGCCCCTTCGCCGGTGCCTGTCGTCGTCCAGTGCAGGGACACCGTCCCCTCGGCAACACTCAGTGCACCGTATTTCATGGCGTTCGTCGCCAGTTCATGCAGCAGCATCGAGAAAGACGTCGCTGTATCCGGACCCAGCTTCAGAAACGCCCCCGAGACCTGAACCCTGTTCTCCACGCCCAGCGGCGTCAGCACACCCTGAACCAGGCTCGCCAGATCCGTAGACTGCCAGTTCCGGCGCATCAGCAGATCATGTGCTGCACTCAGCGCTACCAGGCGGGACGTAAAGGTCGTGAGTGGCCCCTGGTCATCCACGCTGCGGAACCCCTGATGGGCCAGACTCTGCACGATGCTCAGCGTATTCTTCAGACGATGCAGGATTTCATGATTGACGATCTCCTGCCGTGTCTCGGCATCCCACTCATCCAGCGCCGCAAAAATCCGGTCCGCGGCAGCCCGGATGAAAGATGTCTCGTCCAGCGTCCATTCCCGCGGAAGCGCGCTATGGACGAACAGACAGCCCGTCAGTTCGCCGTGATCAATTTTCGGGACGATAATCTGCGCCTCGACCTGCATCGCACGACAGGCTTCACGCTCCTCGCGCATCCAGGATGGACTGGAGAGGTCGTCCAGAATAAGGACGGCGCCACTACGCAGGAGATCCGAAGTCCGGCGGAAGGCCTTGAAGGAGAGTTCTCCCGAAAGCACCGGCATCCCCGGCGCGCACCACCCCTGATCGATGGTAAAGAGTTCGTCACGCACCGTAACGGTCGCAAACCCGACACGCTGCACCTCCAGCCGCTGCCCCAGGAGCTGGCCAGACTTCGTCAGCGCCTCTCTGCGCGTCGTGGCCATACGCAGGGCATCGCCCACCGCCAGAAGGGTTGTCAGACGGCTGGTCGCATTCCGCTCAGGCGTGATGTCCTGGATTGTCCCGATCAGGCGGACGGGACGCCCGGCCTCATCACGGTCCAGCACCCCCTGGCGCAGGACCCAGCGTTCCCGCTGGTCATCCGCCCGCACCACGCGATATTCAAGTTTCAGCGGTGCCGATCCGTCCAGCAACTGCGACAGAACCGGGATCTGCGGCTTATCGTCTTCATGCACCTGCCCCACCCACTGTCGCGCCGTTATGACATCCGTGACGGGCAGGCCGATAATGCGGCAGACTTCCGGGGAAACGGCGATGTCCCCGCTGGTCAGATCATATTCATAGATTCCAACCCCGCCGGCTGCACCGGCAGCCTGCTGGATAGCGTATTTTTCCAGGGTTTGCCGACGTTCCGCCTCTGCCTGTCTGGCCTGCCTGGTGGCCCGCTCCCTACGAATCTGCTGCGCCGTCAGACGCCGCTCCTGCGCCACCGTTTCCCGACGCATCTCCATCAGCCGCATGGCCTGACGCGCCAGAGCCGCCAGTCCGCTATTTTCCGCCTGCGACAGACCCTGCGGACGTGTCTGATGATCCACAACGCACAGCGTGCCGAAAACCTCGTCTTCTACGGTGAACAGCGGATAGCCTGCATAAAAGCGCAGGCCCGGTGCCCCACAGACGAGACCGTTCTTCCGCGTCTCGGGATCGGCCAGCATATCAGGGATTACCACCGGAACCCCGCGCGCGATAACAGGCGCACATCCCGAATTGGCCAGGGCCCCAGACGGCTGATCCGTACCGACCCGCGCGGAAAACCAAAGCTGGTCCCCGTCGAGAATACTAACCAGCGCGATCGGCGTGCGACAGACAGCCGCTGCCGCGACGGCAATGTCATCAAGGTCGAGATCTGAAAATGCTCTCAGATCTCCGTACATATTCAGATCATCAGGCCGCTCCGCCGGAAGCCGCAGGGCGTCCGGTGAAACCACGGTCTTCACAGGCGCTTTTGAGGCGGGGTCCATGCTGGGCATGAGCGAACATACCGTGTTTCAGGCGCAGCAACAATTCATCAGAAAAGTTGCCGGCCTTTTCAGGCATCAGCCCGCACTGGACAGGTCAATCGCGGCCAGAACACCCTCTTCGGTTCCGAACACCAAAGCCCCACCCTGCGGCGTGAAACCCAGTGACGTCACCTTGCCCCGCTTCGTGTCCTGCCCGGAACACAGCGGCAGAACACGCTGGTCGCCTCCGCCGATTTCCGCCAAAACGACCGTCCCGTCCTCATAGCCCGCGGCGATGATGTCCTCTTTCGGATTCGGACAGACCGCACTGACAAACAGGCCCGGCAGACGTGCCAGTTCGGCCGGAGCCTTGCCCATCGGCCCACCGCCGAAGAACGGCCACAGAATGATCGCATCCGCCCCGGCCGTCGCCAGCCAGCGGCCATTGCGCGTAAACGCCAGCGACTTCACCTGCTTCGGATAGCCGCTCATACGCATATTGTGCCCGTCCGACAGGCGCCAGCCATGCAGATCATTTTCCTGCATGGACGTCACCAGTGCCTCCCCGCCCGGATGGATGGCAATCGCGATATGGCTGCCCTTCCATTCGAACGGCCGCACGGTATCGACCTTCGCCTGCACGAACCAAACCGACGCGCCATTATAGTGTGACGCCGCGATCCGCTTGCCCTTTGCATCGAAAACGATGCCAGTCACGGTCGAAGGATGCTCCAGAACCTTGAGCGTCTCCCGCCCTTCTGCTTTCCGGACCTCGACCTGCTTGCCCGTCGAGAACGCCAGATGGTCTGGCGTGCTCGCCACGCAGTCGATCCAGCGGCGGCCTTCATGCAGGATTTCGCTCCGCCCGTCAGCGAACGTCCGGACAAGCTTTCCGTCCTCGCCGCCTGACAGGAACGCATCCGGAGCGCAATCCCGCGTCAGGCACAGCCCGCCGTCATGCACTGCGACAACCGTCCAGCTTTCTGGATCCCGCAGACGGTCCCGTGGGATCAGCACAAGCTCCCCGTCCGCCGTCAGCGCTGCAAAGCCGTGACCATCCCGCGAGGAGATGACCTGGACAACCGGGCTCTCGAAGCGGCGCTCTCCGCCCCGGTCCGTCAGAAGATCACCCATCATTCCGCAATGCAGCTTTCAAAGCCGCGCCGAAGCTGCGGACGGTTGAGATTGCGCCCGATGAACACCAGACGGGAGTCCCGGCTCTCGCCCTCGCGGAACGGACCAATGAAATCGCCATCCGCCATCATGTGCACAGCCTGGAACGCAAAGCGGTCCTTCTCGCCCTTGAAATGCAGAATGCCCTTGGCCCGCAGGATGTCTGCTCCCTGCTCCTGAAGGATTGCTCCGATCCAGGCCTGAAAACGGCGCTGATCGATCAGGTCCTTGATGCTCAGGGAAATGCTGGTGATGCCCTCTTCGTGCGAGTGATGCTCGTTCTCGAGAAAGTCCGGCATCGTCTTGAGCGCACGAGTCAGATCGAAGCCACCCCGGTCCAGAATATCCGTCAGCTTCACGCCGCCATGCTGCGCCTCATGGATCTGCGCCACCGCATTGATCTTGCGTAGACGGGCCACGATCTCCTTGCGGCGTTCTTCATCCGCAAGATCGACCTTGTTGAGCACGATCACATCGGCAAACGCGATCTGGTTCACCGCTTCGGGGCTTTCGTCCAACGTTTCCATGACGTTGAACGCATCCACAACCGTCACGACCGCATCCAGACGAGCCTTCTCACGCAGGTTTTCGTCCACGAAGAACGTCTGCGCGACCGGAGCCGGATCGGCCAGCCCGGTGGTCTCGACAATGATACCATCAAAACGGTTCCGCCGGCGCAGCAGACTGCCCAGAATGCGGATCAGATCCCCGCGCACCGTGCAGCAGATGCAGCCGTTGTTCATTTCAAACACTTCCTCATCGGCATCCACGACAAGGTCATTATCGATCCCAAGTTCGCCGAACTCGTTCACGACAACCGCATATTTGCGGCCATGCTCGGCCGTCAGAATATGATTGAGAAGCGTCGTCTTGCCGGCGCCGAGAAAGCCCGTGAGGACCGTTACAGGAACAGTGCCGCTCCGGTCAGACGCAGCAGTCTGGGGGATGGTGTCAGGGGTGCTGGACATAAAGCCTCCGTAATCTGCCTTACGATATAGGCCGGTCCCTGTCCGCTTGAAACCCGTCCCCACCCCGGAATGTCCCATAGGCCAGCGCCAGCCCCAGAAGCAGGAAGCCCCAGCCGCTCAGCGGCAGGTTCAGGAAGTCCGACGAGGACGCGATCGGCCATTCCTGAATGAACACCGCGGCAAACAGGCCGATCGAAATGGCCGCGCCATTCCGTCCCGGCCAAATCGCCTTCAACCAGGTCGCAATCATCAACACGAACAGGATAAGCCCCGGCACTCCTGCATTGACCAGCGCCTGAAGGTAGTGGTTGTGCGGATGCTGCACACAAAGGGACAGCCATCCCTGGCCCGGTATGGTATCAGACAGACCCGCAATTCCATGAAAGGTGGAGGGCGTAGCACAGTAATGCCGGTAGGCATCATAACCCTGCCCGATCCAAGGGTGCGCCTGCGCCATCACGACAGCATGGGTATAGATTTCACCATAGGGCGACTGACCGAAATGCGTGAGTTGCTGCCGTGCCAGCGTCACGAGATGGAAGAAGCTGCCCGGCGAAAATACCCGAGCCACCAGCACTAAAACCGGGAGCATCGCGGCCGCAGCCAGTGCCGCCGGACGCATCGGCCGGTACAGCAACGCACAGACACCAATCCCCAGCAGAGACAGCGCAAGCGGCATCCGCTGCCCGGCCAGAACCATGATACCGACCGCCAAAACCGTGGCCGCACAAAGCCCCAATGTTCGCATCAGACGGCTCCGCGCCCCTTCCGCCGCCGCGCACCCGACCATCAGCAGTGGTAAAATCAACCGGGACAGAGGTGCCGCAGCGCGTGGATGCGCATAGGGTCCGGTCAGTGTTCCGTCATGAAAGCGCGGAATCCCGAACAGATTGCGCCCGAACACAGCCTGGACCAGCATCTGAAACGCGATATAGATCGCGCACGCACAGGTCAGCCACAACACACGCCGACGCCAGAGCGCATCCTTCAGCAACCAGCAGCCCAAAGCAGCGGCGGCAAGCGGGAACCGGATTGCCAGCAGAGACTGAACCAGCGCCCCGTGCCCCGGCGACGCCCACAGCGTGCACAATACCTGCCAGCCCCACCAGCAGAACGTGGCGATAACCCAAGGCTCCCGGAACCAGTCCCATCCGCCCTGACGCCGCCCGGTCAGAGACGAATGTAGCAGAAGCAGCACGGCCAGAAGATCAAGATCGGCTTCACCCGCCACACGCACATGCGTCAGGGTCAGAGGCAGTACTACGGCGGCCCAGCGGCCGATCCGGGTCAGGACAGAAGGAGAGAAACGCATCTGGCGTGGATGGAAGGTTTCCTGCTGCCATGCAACCACTTACAGTCCGAAGCGCTTTTTCGTTACTGTCTATTTCAAGTGGAGACACTCATGGCATCCGACACCATCCGCATCCCCGGCATCGATACGCCTCTCTCCCGCGTCGCCCTAGGTACCTGGGCCATCGGTGGCTGGATGTGGGGCGGCCCCGATGATGACAACGGTGTCCGCACCATCCATGCTGCCATCGACGAAGGCATCAACCTGATCGACACTGCCCCGGTCTACGGCTTCGGTCATTCCGAGGAAATCGTTGGCCGCGCGCTGGCCGAGAAGCCCCACAAGGCGCATGTCGCTACCAAGCTCGGCCTGCACTGGGTTGGCGAAGACGAAAAGAACATGAAGGTCTTCCGGGATTCACGCCCGGCCCGCATTCGTAAGGAGGTCGAAGACTCGCTCCGCCGTCTGCGCGTGGAAACGATTGACCTCGAGCAGATCCACTGGCCCGACGACAAGACACCGATCGACGAGAGCGCCCGTGAACTCCAGAAGCTCCATCAGGAAGGCAAGATCCGCGCCCTCGGCGTGAGCAATTTTTCGCCCGAACAGATGGACATTTTCCGCGAAGTCGCTCCTCTCGCCACGATCCAGCCCCCGCTAAACCTCTTCGAGCGCACCATCGAAAAGGACATCCTTCCCTACGCCGAAAAGCACAATGCCGTCGTTCTCGCTTACGGCGCCCTCTGCCGCGGCCTGCTGACAGGCAAGATGAACCGCGACACGACCTTTCCGAAAGATGACCTGCGCTCAAACGATCCGAAGTTTCAGAAGCCGAATTTCGAGAAATACCTCGCAGCCGTCGACGAGTTCGAAAAGCTTGCCGAAAAGCGCGGCAAGTCGGTAATGGCCTTCGCCGTTCGCTGGCTTCTCGATCAGGGCCCGATCATCGCCCTGTGGGGTGCCCGCAAACCGGGTCAGGTCTCAGGCGTGAAGGACGTCTTCGGCTGGTCCCTGACCGACGAGGAAAAGAAAGCCGTGGACGATATTCTGGCCCGGCATGTCCCCAACCCCATCGACCCGACCTTCATGGCACCCCCGGCACGGGACTGACCTCAAAGCTGCTGTGGGCGACGCGCGAATGCAATCGCCGCCTGCCGCAGTTCTTCCTGCCGGACACGGGCAGTCGCAACATCAAACAGCGCCGCCCGTTTGCGCCCCTGTTCGCCCAACCGGGTTCTGAAACCCTCGTCGTCCATCAGACGGCTCAAAGCCTGCTCCAGCGCCCCGGCTTCATCCGGCGCTGCGAGCAAGGCCGCATCTCCCACCAGGTCAGGCAGCGCACCCACGGGTGACGCAACAACTGCCGCGCCGCACCCCATGGCTTCCAGCGCAGTCATGCCAAAAGGCTCTTCCCAGCGACTGGGCACCACCACGACAGCCGCCCCGGCCATCGCCTCCAGCACATCATCATGAGGCCGGTACCCCGTCATCATGACCCCCGCTGCGGCAGCCTGAAGCCGCAGCTTTTCCAGAAATGGTGTTTCCGGTGAATCGGGTCCAAAACGGTCGGCCCCCATAATGACAGCCCGCCATCCCGGATACTGCGCCCGGATCGCCCCCCATGCTCGGACAAATGCATCTACCCCCTTGTCAGCCACAACCCGCCCCGCGAACAGCACCACCTTCTGCCGCAGACCGGCCGTCGGCAATACGGACAGGTCGATACAGTTAGGCTGCACCTCCGTCCTGAGCGGCGCGCATCCTTCACAAAAACGCCCGGTCACCCAGTCCGAAACGCCGCAGACCAGAACATGCCGGGCAAGATCTTCCCTCTGCCGGACGGAGCGTGCACCGCGCATGGTGCAGGGATCGTTATGAAGAATCAGTCTGACGGGCCCGAACCGGGCCAGAAAGCGCGCCAGATCGGGCCGATTGTGAATTTCTGTCAAAGCAGGACGACACAGCCGCATCATCGCCACACAGGCGAGACGCAGACGCCAATTCCGCAAGAGCGGAACCCGGGGCAGAATTAACGGCCTGTATTGCCCGCCGGGCAAAGGCATACCGATCCGTCCAACCCCTGCCACCACATCCGAAAACTGTGCTTTCCGACTGACAAGAAGGGAAATCGCCCCCGCATGACCCGCCTCATAACGCTCCCGCGGCGGCAGAATGGTCAGGACGGGGTGCTGCATGATGGCCGAATCCTCGTTTTAGAAACATTTTGTTGCAGTTTGCTCAGTTTATGACTGTCTGACATTTCCAGTTTCTTAATAGAAGCCGGGCCATCTTCTTGAGAGACAGAGGGACCGAAATGATTGTGCATATTTCCCAGAGGATCAGCCAGGAAGGAGTTCCACCCCGTGCGGACGTCACCCTTCCGACGACTGCGCCCCGGGAAAAGACACAGGACAGCACATCACGAGAAAACATCACGGCGCTGTTTCCTATCCATCATCTCGCCGATGCCTCCAGCGAAGGATTGGCCATCCTCCACCAGGACCGGGTCATCGAGGCCAACAGACCCCTTCTCTCCTGCGTCGGAACCGATCTCCAGAACTTTCCCTCCATCCGCGATATCCTGCCCGGAGCCCTGACAGCCCCACCGGATAACAGTTACCGTCCCGGTACCCTCCGAACACTGGAAGGACGGAGTTTCCAGGTCGAATTCCGGCTGATACCCTTGCGACGCAATGACCTGGATTGCCTGGCCCTGGCCGTTACGTTTCCCCCGTTCCTGACCACATTCCGCAGCCTGTCTGCGGAGAGTGACACGGGATTATGCGGTCAGGAAGAGTTCGGGAAAGCCGTAAAAGCGTTTTTCGGCAACGAAACAACGCGGCAGCCCGCAGGGATCCTCCTGCGAGCCAACATCAATCGTTTCCGCACCATTAGCGGGCGTTATGGCACCTGCATCGCCGATAACGTTCTCAACGAAATCGGGAAACGTCTTCGGGCCTTCCTGACCGAAGAGTGCATCGTCGCACAACTGGGCAACGACGATTTCGGTATTTTCTGCCCCATCCCTTACGAACACCCGGGCCAGGCAACGCGCTGGGCTCAGATCGTCCGGGATATTTTCCACGCTACCCTTTCGATAGACGGACACAGGATACATCTGACGGCCAGCATCGGGTGCTGCCTCATCCCGTTCGACACCTATCGTTTCGAAACGGCCTGCCACTACGCAGAACTGGCCCTGAACGAAGCACGCCGCCTTCAGTCGCCGGACTGGATCAGCTTCACCCCCCTCATGCAGGCCGATGTCCATCATCGCTCGGAGCTGGAACACGATCTGCAACGAGCACTTGAGACAAACCAGTTTTTCCTGGAATTCCAGCCCCTGATCTGCATCAGAACAAACCGGATCGAATGCGTTGAAGCACTTCTGCGCTGGCAGCACCCCATAAGAGGTGTCATTCCTCCCAACGATTTCATTCCCGTTGCGGAAGAAAGCGGCCTGATCGTCTCAATCGGCCGATGGGTACTGCTCGAAGCCTGTACCCAGGTCAGTAAACTGCCCTCGCACGTCAGAGTTGCCGTCAATATTTCCGCCATCCAGTTCCTTCACGACGACATGTACGCCGCCGTAATCCAGACCCTGCTCCAGACAGGACTGGCGGCAGAGCGGCTCGAACTCGAACTGACGGAAAGCATCTTTCTCGAGGCTGTGCAGCGCAATCTGGAAACCATGAGCAAAATCCGTGCTCTCGGCGTGAAAATCGTCATGGACGATTTCGGTATCGGGTTTTCAAGCCTCAATTACCTGCGCAGCTTCCCCTTCGACAGGATCAAGATCGACCGCTCATTCATCCGGGACATGCTGAACGACCCGCAAACCCAAAGCATCGTCAGCGCCATCATGACACTAGGGCACGCCATGTCGATGGAAGTCATTGCCGAAGGCGTCGAAACCGCTGCCCAACTCGACATGTTGCGGCACACTTCCTGCAGCACGGCACAAGGCTTTCTGATGGGGCGCCCTGCCCCCCTCGCCAAGCTGTCGTCAGCCTATCCTGGAATGACTGAGATTCCCGTCATGTCCGGCTCGAGCATCAGCACCTCGGCATCTGCCTCTTAACGCAGGTCGACCTTCCTCTCAGCGGCGCGACGCTCGCGCCTGAGCACACGCCGCGTTTCACGCAGCAGGCGATACTTCTCAACAGCCGATAGCGCTGACTTGCCCTCTCCTGCAGAAAAGCGAGCATCCTGTGACTCCGCAGGAATATGAAACGAAGACCTCTCAGGTTTCCTGTAAGATGCCATCATCTTTCCATTCAGATATTTTGCTACATACTGTAACCAGGACACTTCTGAGCTGTCGAGAGGGTCTCCAGTAGCCCCTTAGCTGCGACAATGTGAGCATATTTCCGTCCCCACAGACACCTCTTAGTGATTTGCAAAAGACAGTCCCTATTTCTGTTACCGAGTGTCTCCGCAGGCCCCCACTCAAACATTGACCACTGTGATACGGAAGGTTAACCCCTGAAACCCTACGAGCCCGTATGGTGGGCACAGATTGTCATCAAGCCGGACTGGGAAAAGCATGCCTACAGCTCTCATTACAGGAATCACTGGCCAAGACGGCGCCTATCTCAGTCAGCTTCTTCTTGGAAAAGGCTACCGGGTCGTAGGCCTCCTGCGCCGTTCAGCTTCCGCGGATGTCATCGGCGAGCGTCTTCGCTGGCTCGGCATTCTTGATGATGTTGAGCTGCTTGACGGCAATATGACCGACCTGTCCTCGCTCATTCGCATTGTGGAAACCGTCAAACCTGACGAAATCTACAATCTTGCTGCCCAGAGCTTTGTCGCTGCATCCTGGCAGCAGCCTCTGCTGACCGGAAATGTAACCGGCATGGGAACTGTCAACATGCTGGAAGCGGCCCGCATCGTCAAAAGCGATGCCCGCTTCTATCAGGCATCTTCCTCTGAAATGTATGGCCTGATCCAGGAACCGGTACAGAACGAAAAAACGCCGTTCTATCCGCGCTCTCCGTATGCCGCCGCCAAGCTTTACGCGCACTGGATGACCGTAAATTACCGCGAGAGCTTCGGGATGCATGCCTCCTCCGGCATCCTGTTCAATCATGAAAGCCCGCTGCGGGGCATCGAATTCGTAACCCGCAAGGTTACGGACGGCGTCGCCCGTATCAAGCTCGGCTTGGCAAAAGAACTGGCCCTGGGCAATCTGGATGCTACCAGGGACTGGGGACATGCGCGGGATTACGTCCGTGCCATGTATCTGATGCTCCAGCAGGATGTTCCGGATGACTACGTCATCGCAACGGGCCGCACCACAAGCATCCGCGACCTGTGCCGTATCGCCTTCTCTTCGGCTGGCCTGAATTACGAAGATCACGTTGTCACCAACCCGGCCTTCCTGCGGCCAGCAGAAGTCGAGGTTCTTCTGGGCGATGCCAGCAAAGCGAAAAAAGCTCTCAGCTGGGAGCCGGAAACCACGCTGGAACAGATGATCACCGAGATGGTGGAAGCTGATCTGGCCCGCCACCGCAAACGCAGCGGCCTTTAAGCGGACGGTCGTATGCGCCTTCTCATAACGGGGCTAAGGGGTTTTGTCGGGCAGCATCTGCAACACCAGGTGCGGAGACGCTTCCCCGGCAGCGAGATTTTAGCTGCCATCCCGGATATCCGGGATACGCAGGCTGTTGAGAAGGTCATTGCAGCCGAAAAACCGGATCACTGCATCCATCTCGCCGCCGTTTCGACCATTGGTGCGGCCCGGAAATCTCCGGACCATGCCTGGGACGTCAATTTGCACGGAACGCTCAATGTCGCACGCGCCATGCTGCGGCATGTTCCACACAGCACCTTCCTTTTCGCCTCTACGGCAGAAGCTTATGGCACTACGTTCCAGCGCGGGACAGCCCTGACCGAGAGTGCGCCCCTCGCCCCGGGCAATACGTATGCCGCGACCAAGGCTGCTGCCGATCTGGCACTGGGCGCAATTGCCAAAGAGGGCCTGCGGGTCATCCGGATGCGTCCGTTCAACCATACCGGCCCCGGCCAGTCGCCCGATTTCGTGGTTCCAGCCTTTGCATCCCAGATCGCGCGTATCGCAAAAGGGCTCCAGAAACCGGAAATCAGCGTCGGCAATCTGGATGCCCAGCGCGACTTTCTCGATGTCCGCGATGTGTGCAACGCCTATCTTGATGTCTTCACAGCGAATAAGCCTCTAACGCCGGGCACGATCTTGAATGTGTGCTCTGGTGAGACGCGTTCCATTCGCTCAATTCTGGACGATCTTCTGACCATCAGCGGCATCAACGCCGAAATCGTCACGGATCCTGACAGGTTACGCCCCTCGGATATCCCGGTTGCCCGAGGCGATGCGACACTCATCACCTCGACCTTGGGGTGGAAACGACAGGTCGCATGGGAAGACACCCTGCGTGATATCTATGAAGACTGCATGCGGAAGACGACAACCTGATCCTCAAGGGAACGCAGGCAGTCCAAAACCCTCTCTTGAAGCGATCAGTTATGCAGGCGATGCAGTCCCCACAGTCAGGCCTTCCACACCCGCCGCGTGAGCGACCGTTATATCGGAAGACTGATCCCCGAACATGAGGCACCAGTCAGGGCATAGTTTCCACCGCTCCATCAAATCAAGAAACATCCCTAGTCCGGGTTTGCGATCCATAATCGTCCCCCGGTATTTTCCGATAATCACTGATGACGCATAGGTCAGTATTTTTCAAAAATAAATATTATCACAATATTACCGAATACTACAGAATACCCAGTTCATGAGATAATAAAAATCGCACTTGGAATAAAAATTACGCATATTCCCGGATTATTTCGTTACGATAAAGATATAATTCCACGGCCCGCAATACGGGCGATGGTTTCACCGACATTGCTTTCCCGTTCAAACCGCTTACGGATTCCGCCCCAGCCATGGTCGCGATTAATGACCCTATCCCGATCGAGAAAAATTGCCGGCCGAAGAAAGCTCCCAGACAGAGGCTGGATTTCATCGGCGGCTATCTTCCCGACATCCCAGAACGCCCCCTCATGCAGCATCAGCGCCGACCAATCAGGAGAGAAAGGGCCCGCTGATCCGTATTGATTCCCTCCTTTGCGGGAACAAATACCTTATCTGCCCGGATGGTCGTTCTGCTATTCGCAGGGAGATTGAGCACAGCCTTCTCTCCAGGCTGAAAGCTAATATGTCGTATAATATTGTCTGTAGAGACCGACACTCCGGGCGAAGAAACGGCATAAGGCCGGCCAATTTCGATCCGTGCTGGCACAACACCCGTCTCGACCGCGACCTGCTGTCCCATCCAGTTCACTTCAGCGGGGCTTGGCCAGTAATCTCCCGAAATGCGAAAGAGCGGCAGCGTCTCGCGCGGCGGGACCCGGACGATGATCATGTCTCCATCCCGTTCAGCCGGCCAATGTGTCTCGAGGAGCGCCCGTCTCAATATGTCTTTGGTACCGGGCCCGATGACAATGGCCGTCGCATGATGATCGACGCAGTAAACACCCAGCTGCTCATCAAAATGTGGCGGTATGACGTTATTCAGAAAGCCCGAAAGAACAGCGTCGTTACGCTCACTGGTCGGAGTATAGCCAAGATATCCGCCAGTCTGCCGGAAGGCGTAGCCGGACTGGAGTTGCCAAGCCATGGAATGCCCCAGATATCCGAAGGGCAGAACAACCAGAACAGGATCGTCGCCGAAATGACGCTTTATACTGGCCTCGGTGAAAAACGGACTGGACGTCGTCGCTTCCCAACCCTGCGCTGCCGGAGCGGGAAGCAGGAACAGAAGCCCGCATAGAACAACGCCATAACGGCCCACTGTCGCACGTTGCGCGAGAAACACTGCACACAGGACAGCCAGAGCCAGACTGGTAAACATCGCAAATCTGACGGGCAGCACCGAACTCACAACTGGCAAACAATCCACGAGACGCCATGGCAAGGGGACATGGGCAACGTCATTCCCGACGTGGAGAACACCGCCCAGCGAGAAAAGAACGGAAATCCAGAACACCAGCACACACCGCTTCACCAGCAGCGAACTCCGGAATGCTATGGTTGAAAAATAGACGGCCAAAAGAAAAAACGGCAACCCGATGTAGGCGTCCTGCTCACTGATATTCCCCGTAAACTGATCGGAGATCGAACTGAACAACGTCCCACCGGGAAGCGTCACCGGCGTGGGAACCAGAAAATTGAGAATGTCCGCAGAATAGAAATCTGCATCATTCAGCTGCCCCGGCACGACCTTCATGCCTTTGATCAGATAGAATAAAAAAGGCGATGCAAAAGTAATCGTTACAATCCCGGCCAGCACGACGTCACGCGCCAGAAGAAAATAAATGTATCGTGCCTTGCCCGACGCAGTCGCCACAAACACGCACCAGGTCACGCCCCCCATAACAGCGGAAGTAAACAGAACTTCCGTAGAGATGCCGAGCTGGAGCAAAGCCGTCATCGACAGCGCTGCAACAAAGCGAAGCCTTGTAATCGTTCGGTCGAGATAGGCTTTGCACAAAAGCAGACAGACCGGCACCAGTGCGATGCTCGTCAGATTGAGATGACCAAGCGACTGCCCCATCTCATACGGCGAAAACCCGAAGACCAGCCCTCCCAGAAACGCCGGCCCCCAACGCCTGGTCACAGACTGCAGCAAAACGAATGCCGCGAAAGCCGCACAGGCGGGGGCCAGTACAGCTACAAGATTGGTCGTCAGAACTGGGCCACCCAGCCACGTCAGAGGCGCAAGGAGAAGCCCGAAAGTCGGCAGTGCGGTTGCCCAGGTCAGGTTATAGCCCAGGCCATTCCACGCCAGATCCGTCACAAACGGATTGATGCCGTGCCCGATAGCCCAGGGCCACCAGTAAAGCATCCAGGCAAAGGACTCCACATCGCCCCCCACACCAATCAGGTGGTGACGCAGGGAAAACCCTTTGACGAGCAGTAAGGCAGAAAGTGCAAAATAGACTGCGAACGCACTGATGCGTATCTTTGTGGCAGCTTTCACGAGGCAGCAATCATCGGCAAACATCCGTTTCTTTTTTTTAACCGTCTTAAGGAACGGTTTTAAAAAAAACGAGCCTGCTTCGAAGACGACCATGTTCCCGAGGGACAAAATGCGGAAACTTACGGAACCATGGTTACGGAGCCGCGAAAAATCAGCCCCGATCTTTTGCCCTAAAGAGCTTTTCCAGACAAATACCTCAGAAAATTCTTAGGAAGACTGAATATATTTCCAGAAAAAACAAACTATGTCGGAAACATGTCGCAAATTTTATGGAATGTATCATATCGAATATTTAAGAAAACTATTCACTGACCTGCAACGTTATGCCCACCCCTTGCCCACAAGGCGATGATTATTCTACAATACCGCATTATAGATCTTTGAAAGACCGATGATTTCGTCGGCAATAGCGAAGCCAGTTCTGACACATGACCAAAGACTACACCATCTGGATCGATGTCGAAGATATCTTCCGGTATTTCGAAAACAACACCCGCCCCAGCGGCATCCAGCGTCTTGTGTTCGAAATACTCAGCGTCATCCGCCAGCAAGCTGCCGCGAAATCGGATATCGGCCGTATCGTTCTTACCCGTCGGAACACAGGTGCCATTCCCGAGACAGGTTCTCTCCTTTCTCCTGTTTCCTTTGACGCGCTGAACACGCTTTTTTCCACCCACACGGACGACGCAACGCCCACTCACACAGAGGGGCGCAGCGCTGCGCATACGCCATCCCACTCTCTGATGCGCCGTCTGCGTCATGCCATTATCCGGCGCATCGAGAGCCTGCCGCCCGAACTGGCACGTCCGCTCCTGAACCTCGCCGTCAATCAGCTCAGAGCTCTGCAACTCTTACGCCGTTACGCCCGCACGAAGTTCCAGCGGGCCGCCCCGCCGCGCAACGCAGTACAGGCTCCCCTGTCCCCAACTACGCCCGCAGCCGCTTCGGCCGACGCTCCAAAACCCGGTGATATCTTCCTGATCCTCGGTGCAGCATGGTCGGAGCCCGATTTCGGCGAACGCCTGGCCCGGATGCGCAAAACCTACGGCATCCAGCCTGTCCTTCTGCTTTATGATCTCATTCCTGCCGTCCGGCCCGAATGGTGCGCAATTTCCCTGATACGGGATTTCCGGCACTGGCTCGACACCACTCTTCCCCAGTGCGGTCGCCTTCTGGCGATCAGCCATTCCACGGCCGAGACCGTAGAAGATTACGCCCGCAAACAGCGCCTGAAATTGCTGGCCCCCGTACAGACCATCCCGATCGGCAGCGGCTTCGGGCCGCCCCGCAGGATCGAAAACGAACGTCCCAAGGGCCTTCCCGCGAAAGACAGTTATGTGCTGTTCGTGTCCACCCTTGAAGCCCGCAAGAACCACATGCTGGCATTCCGCATCTGGCGCCGTCTCGTAACGGACCTGCCGCGGGATCAGGTTCCGACCCTCGTCTTTGCGGGCCGGGTCGGATGGCTCGTCTCCGACCTCATGCAACAGCTCGAAAATACCGAGTGGTTGCGGGGGAAAATCCGTCTTCTCCGTGACCCGTCAGATGAGGAACTGGGCCACCTGTACGATGGCTGCATGTTCACGATCTTCCCGTCCCTTTATGAAGGCTGGGGACTGCCCGTGACCGAGAGCCTCGTCAACGGACGTCCCTGCATTGCGTCGAACACGACCTCCATCCCCGAAGCCGGCGGCCCGCTGACGCGGTACTTCAACCCCGAAGACCTCGACGAAGCCTATCGTGTCGTCCGGGAAACAATCGAGGATAGGCCCGGCCTGAAAAAATGGCAGGACGAAGTCCGTGAACAGTTCAGACCCGTCCCCTGGGAACGCAGCGCGGATGCGATCCTGGACGCCTGCCATTCCGCCCATCTGATGGGCCGTATGAACGGACAGACATCATGACCCTGTGGATCGACATCGACGATCTGCTGCATCACCTGCTGCATCACAGCCGGCCAAGCGGCATCCAGCGCGTCGTGTTCGAAATTGGATCGGCCCTGCGCAATCTTGCCGGCCATGACGTCCAGTTCGTGCGCCGTGGACCGGGTGCCAGCGATGCCCGAGATTTCAGAACCGTCGACTGGACCATGGTCGAAACCGTGTTCCGCGAGGCTACCAACACTAGCGTTAAACCCGGAGCGTCCTCGGTCAATGCACCGCCCCTGACAGTCCAGGCACTCGAACAGGTTGCGCCGGAAGACACACTCTCTGCTTTCCTGCGGACGGAGAGCCGGATCCTTAAAGGTCTCGCCGGCCTTCCCCACACATTCGTACGGCTGGGTCTGAAAGCTCTCAGGAGCCGCCTCGACGCGCGTCACGCCCGACCGAAACTCACAACCTTCTCGGAAGGCACACAACTTGCAGATGTCGCTCGCCCCGGCGATGTCTTCCTGACCCTAGGCTCCCCCTGGCACCACGCCAGTTACAGCCAGACCGTCAGATGGCTACGCGATGATCTGCGACTGTCCTACGCGTTACTCATGTACGACCTGGTTCCCATCCGCTGTCCGGAATGGTGCAACCGCGGCATCATCACGACGTTCCGCGCCTGGCATCAGGACATCCTGCCTCTCGCGGATACACTTTTCGCCATCAGCCATGCCACGGCAAAAGACGTACGGACGTATCTTTCGGAACAGGACATCGGCACGAATATTCCTGTTCACCCTATTCCCCTGGGGACCGGGTTTGGTCTGTCCGATGGAAGCATGAGTGCGGAAGCGTTGGTGCGTGAGCCTTATGTGCTGTTTGTTTCGACCATTGAGGCCCGCAAGAACCATGCCCTTCTCTTCCGGGTCTGGCGGCGGATGCTGGAAGAGATGCCGGCTGACCGAATACCGACCCTTGTTTTTGCAGGGCGGGAAGGCTGGCTTGTTTCCGATTTCATGCAGCAGCTTGAAAACGCGAACTGGCTGAACGGCAAGATCCGGTTCATCCGGAACCCCACGGACGAAGACCTGCGTCGCCTTTATGCGGATTGCAGCTTCTCCGTTTTCCCATCCTTCTTTGAGGGCTGGGGGCTGCCCGTGACAGAGAGCCTCTCCATGGGGCGCCCGTGCGTGGTGTCCAACACGACCTCCATTCCCGAGGCCGGCGGACCGCTCGGGCGATATTTCAGCCCTTACAGCCTTGATGAGGCTTATACAGTGATCCGCGAGACGATCGAAGATCCTGAGGGACTGGCGGCGTGGACGGCAAAAGTCCGGGCCGAATTCCAGCCTGTACCCTGGAAAGACAGCGCCAGGGCAATTCTCGACAGGGTTCTCTGAACTTCCCGCGCGTGAAAGTTTCACGCTAAGGGACTTGAGTTAGGGCGGCGGATCACGCACATGCAGGAACCTCTGGTCCAGCATGTCGCGGGCCACGCGTGCCATTAGTGCTGCGGCCCGCTCAGCGACTCACCCTCCTTTTCCGTCCGCAAGGAGCGTTCCCTTGAAAATCAACGGCATTTCCTATCGCAGTCTCTGGCGCCCTTCCGACGATGCGAGCAGCATCAGAATTTTCGACCAGACCCGCTTTCCCTGGAACGTGGAACTCCTGGAGCTTCGGGATGTGGGCGCCGTCGCTGACGCCATCACCAGCATGCAGGTGCGTGGCGCGCCGCTGATCGGGGCGGTTGCGGCCTATGGTCTGGTTTTTGCACTTCAGGACGATGCGTCGGACGAGGCTCTGGAAAAGGCCGCGGCCTTTCTGGTGGCCACACGCCCGACGGCCATCAACCTGCGCTGGGCCATCGAGCGGATGGTGACGCACCTCAAAGCCGTCCCGCCGACAGAACGCGTAGCGGCAGGTTATGTCGAGGCCGATTCAATCTGCGATGAGGACGTGCAGGTCAATGAGGCCATCGGCCGTCACGGGCTGGAACTGATCCGCGAAATCTGGGAGCGCAAAGGCCGTCAGGGACAGGTGAACCTGCTGACCCACTGCAATGCCGGCTGGATCGCGACCGTGGACTGGGGCACTGCCCTTGCCCCGATTTACATGGCCCATGACGAAGGTATCCCTGTTCACGTCTGGGTGGACGAAACACGCCCCCGCAATCAGGGTAGCCTCCTGACCGCATGGGAACTTGGCAGCCACGGCGTCTCGCATACCGTGATCGCTGACAATGCAGGCGGCCATTACATGCAGGCCGGGCGTGTTGACATGGTCATTGTCGGCACAGACCGCGTGACCGCCCAGGGTGATGTCGCCAACAAGATCGGTACGTATCTCAAGGCGCTGGCCGCCCATGACAACAATGTTCCGTTCTGGGTGGCCCTGCCGTCCTCCACCATCGACTGGCGCGTCCGCGATGGCGTAAAGGAAATCCCCATCGAGGAACGCAGTCCGGACGAAGTCCTGTTCATGACGGGGCTAGACAGCAACGGGGAAGCCGGCCGCGTGCGGATTGCGCCACAGGGCAGCCCGGCAGCAAACCCCGCTTTCGACGTAACGCCTGCGCGGCTCGTGACGGGTCTCATCACCGAACGCGGCCGCTGTGATGCATCCGAGGCTGGACTGCAGTCCCTCTTTCCCGAGCAGACAGAAGCCCTCTGACGAGGCCCTCCTGCCGGGACCGGGACTATGCAATACCCATCACTGTTCCGGTCTGCGGGAGATCGGGCCTGGCACCGCTTGAGAAAGCCTGTACGAAAATCATGGTGGCCGATACGGCCAGCCATGCCCCTCTGAACGCTCATCCTTGACGCCCCGGTCGTCTTGGCCCTTCATTCAGCCTGGGAAACAGATCCCCCAACGAGGATGACAGTGCCAGATTCGCATATTTTCAGGCGAGCGGCTGCTACGGCCGCCCTGCTCGCACTGGCTGCATGTTCCAGCCAGCAGAGTGTCCGCACGTACCCGGCCAGCACGCCGAACGCCCAGTATGCGAACGGAACCACTGGTCCGGTGGGCTATGACAGCCACGTCCCGGATTTCGCCACCCGCAATTTCGAACCATTCAACCGGCAGGACGTCGCTGCCATCGCCCTGCGCGAATGGCGGATGTTCGGCTCCCCCGTTTCGGACGATAACCCCGAAGACAGGCCCGAACCCACCGATGCTGCACTGAAGCCCGAACGCCTTCCCGGCCTGTGGCAGCGCATTGGTGAGTACTGGTGGATCGGGCAGGACCCATACGAGACGGAAGTTGGCTGGACGGGCAAGACAGACTCCCAGGGCACCCGTTTCGAGATCGAACATGACGGCCATTACGCTTGGTCCGCAGCTTTCATTTCCTATGTGATGCGGGTAGCCGGGGCCAACGGCCGCTTCCCGTATTCGCCCAATCACTCGACCTACATCAACGCCGCTGCCAGCGGGCAGTCCAGTGGTGTTACGGCCCATGACCCGGGCACCTATGCCCCGAAGATCGGCGACCTGATCTGCGTCGGCCGAGGCCGCAGCAAGACCGTCACCTTTTCCATGCTGCCCACCAGCTACGGCTTTCCGGCCCATTGCGGCATTGTGTCAGCGACGAACCAGAACGCCCAACCCTTTGGTCATGAGTTGAGCATCGTCGGCGGCAATGTGGACGATGCCGTGGCCCTCACCCATGTTCCCACGGATGCCAACGGCATGATCGCCGATGGCTCAGGCCACAGCTATGACAGCCGCTATCCCTGGTGTGCCGTTCTGGAAGTTCATTACGACGCGGATCAGGAACCCGACAGCGGCATGTAAGAGGACGGCAAGCCGCTGGAGCGCCAGCCCTTGCCGGGGCCGTGCTGGTCTTCGAATCCGTCTACGATATTGCTGACATCTGCATAACCGGCATTTTCCGCCAGAAGTGAAGCATGATGCGAACGCACCCCCGACCGGCAAAGGAACAGCAGCGGTATCTGCTGATCGGGGACAGCTTCAAGCAGCGCTTCCACGAACTCCTGCTGACGATCCGGCTGCCAGGTGATGCATAGGAGCGGTGCGGTCATCGCGTCGGCATCCGGCAATCCCACATGCATCCATTCCGGCGGTGTCCGGACATCCACCAGAACGGGACGCGGCGCGACTTCATCAGCATTCCCGGTGGCATTTTCAGGGTCTTTTTCAAGCATTTCCCATGCCTGTCTTGCCGTCAGGACCTTCATGCTCTTCCTCATCCTTCCAAAACGCGTTCTATAATTCACCCAACACAGGAGTGAACTATGACTGACATCTCCCCAAACCACCAAACCAGCGCCCAGCTCCCTACGAAGGGGTGGCAGGCCGTCTCTCCGGGCATGACCGCCGCGATCGGGGGCACCCCCCTCATCCGCCTCAGACGCGCCTCGGAGGAAACGGGATGCGACATCTATGGCAAGGCCGAGTTCATGAACCCGGGCGGCTCCGTCAAGGATCGTGCTGCCCTGGCAATCATCGAGGACGCGCTGAAAAGCGGAGCGCTGAAGCCCGGCGGGACGGTCGTGGAGGGAACGGCCGGCAATACGGGAATCGGCCTCACACTGGTCGCCCATGCCGTCGGCTGCAAGGCCGTGATCGTCGTGCCGGAAACACAGAGCCGTGAGAAGCTGGACTTCCTGCGCATGATCGGCGCCGATCTGCGGCTCGTGCCAGCCAAGCCGTATCGCGATCCGGGCAACTATGTTCACGTCTCGCGCCGCCTGGCCGAAGAGATCGGCGGGTTCTGGGCCAACCAGTTCGACAACACCGCCAACCGAGAAGGCCATCGTGCCACCACCGCGCGCGAGATCTGGGAGCAGACGGGCGGTAAGGTCGATGCCTTCACCTGCGCCTGCGGCACCGGCGGCACGCTGGCCGGAATTGCGCTGGGACTGCGCGATCAGGCGCAGGCTGCCGGGAAGACAGCCCCGCGTATCGTCCTGGCTGATCCGGAAGGCTCCGCGCTTTATGGCTGGGTCAAATCCAATGACCTCACCATCACGGGCGGCTCCATCACCGAGGGCATCGGACAGGGTCGTGTGACGGCCAATCTTGAAGGCTCGGCTCCAGACGATGCCGAACGCATTCCCGATGCCGAAGCGCTGGAACAGATCTTCTCCCTGACATCTGAAGAAGGACTGTCGGTGGGGGGATCGTCGGGCATCAATGTGGCCGCAGCGATCCGGACGGCACGCAGACTTGGTCCCGGACATACGATTGTTACAATTCTGTGCGACGGTGGTGCCCGATATCAGTCCAAGCTGTTCAACCCGGAGTTCCTGCGTGCGAAAAACCTGCCTGTTCCGCCTTGGCTGGCCTAACATCGCCGCAGTGCCGTCCCTTCTCGGGGGCGGCACACGCAGTCCGAACGCGGTCACAGCATTCCTGAAAGGCCTCTGGTCATGAGCACGGAAACACTGCCCCATCTTCTGGTCGTGGATGATGACCGCGAAATCCGCGAACTGTTGAGCCAGTTCCTTGAGCGCAACCATTTCCGCGTCACGGCCGCCCGTGATTCCCGCGAGGCGCGCAAAGCCTGGGCCAACGGGCATTACCAGCTGGTGGTGCTGGACCTGATGCTGCCCGGCGAAAGTGGTCTTGAAGTCGCACGCTGGCTGCGTTCGCAGGACAATGTCCCCATCATCATGCTCACCGCCATGAGCGATGAAACCGACCGGATCATTGGCCTCGAATTCGGTGCGGACGATTATGTCGCCAAGCCATTCAATCCGCGTGAACTTCTGGCCCGTATCCGCGCCGTACTGCGCCGGACAGTCGATGTGGAAGACAAGCGTCAGGCCGCCGATACCCGCAAGATCCATTTCGCCGGCTGGTGCCTCGACCCCGTGCGCCGCCGTCTTCTGAACCCGGACGGGGCGGAAGTTTCCCTCACGGGTGGCGAGTACGATCTACTGATGGCGCTGCTCGAACGTGCCAACCGCGTCCTGACACGCGACATGCTGCTCGAACTGCTGCGCGGCCGTCAGGCCGGGCCGTTCGACCGCGCGATCGACGTGGCCATCAGCCGCCTGCGCCGTAAGCTCGAGGATGACGGGCGCAATGCGCAGGTCATCAAGACGGTCCGTGGCGGCGGCTACGTGCTCGCAGCGGAAGTAGAGCGTCTCTGAACCCGATGCACATCCTGCCACGGTCTCTTGTTGCCCGGACCAGCCTTCTGCTGATCGTAGGCCTTGCGGTCGTGGAAGCGGCAGGACTCGGAATCCACGCGCTGGATCGCTTTGACCTGGAAGAGCGCAGTCAGCTCCATGAAGAGCAGGTCCAGGTCTTTTCGATCTACCGTGCGGTCGCGGAAGCCAAACCCGCCGACCGTCACGACACGATCGAAGACCTGCACGGCCCCTCCAACATCACAGTCCTGCTTCTCAAAGAGCCGGACCCACTGATCGAGGGGCATGAAATCCCATTCCCGGCGCTGACGTCACCGTCTTTCCTGCATCGTTTGCATGAAGACCCGCAGGGCCATGAAGGATTTCCGCCTCCCGGCCCGATGGATCCGGGCGGTGCACACCCTGACCCCGACATGGGGGGGCCAGGATTTCCCGGCCCTGGTCCCGGACCGATGGGCCCAATGGGCGGCGGACCAGGACCGGAGTTTCATTTTCCTGCCGACCACGCGGATAGCGAACGCGCGGATGCCGAGCACCCGAACGGCGCCCCCCACTTGCCTGGCGCTATATGGCGCCACGATATGCCGCCCTTCATGCGCTGGGCGCTCCTGCCATCGTCGCTCTATCCACGCAAGGTCCTGATCGGGCAGAAAATGCGCACGCGTTCGACCTCGATCCTCCTGCCTGACCGGGACTGCTGGCTCGTGGTGCGTTTCGTCACTCCCCTGCCCAATCCGTTCGGCTCTCCGACTTTCCTGATCGCCTTCCTCGTCATGTCGATTGCTGGCAGTGCAATGATCGTCTGGGCCACACGACGCCTGATCGCCCCCGTCACGACGCTTGCCAACGCCGCCGAGGCACTGGGCCGGGACGTCAACACCGCAGCCCTGCCTGAAAATGGCCCTTCCGAAATTCGACGTGCCGCGATTGCCTTCAATACGATGGCCACGCGCATCCGCCGTTTCGTAACCGACCGCACGCTCATGCTGACCGCCATCGGCCATGACCTCCGCACGCCGATCACGCGCCTGAAACTGCGCGCCGAATTCATTGACGACGACGCACTTCGCAACAAGGTTCTGGCCGATCTGGACGAGATGGAGGCCATGGTCTCCGCCACGCTGGCCTTCGGACGCGACAGCGCCTCCGCTGAGCCCATCGTCACGCTGGACCTGCGCGCCCTGCTCCAGACCATCATGGATGAAGCCGCCGAGAGCCTGCCGGACAAGGCCGACGACCTGTTCTACGAACCGCCCAATGTGCCCGTCCGCATCAAGGCCCGGTCAGTCGCGCTGAAACGCGCGCTGAACAACCTGATCCTCAATGCCCTGAAATATGGCGGAGACGCCCATGTCACGCTCATTCCGGCCACCTATTCCGGCGAAAAAGGCAATGCGGTCCGCATCCTGATCGAGGATAATGGTCCCGGCCTGCCTGAAAACGAGCTGGACCGCGTGTTCGAACCTTTCGTTCGCATCGAGAGCAGCCGCAACCGTGAAACCGGCGGAACCGGCCTTGGTCTGGCTATTGCCCGGACCATTCTGCACGGTCAGGGCGGTGATGTCCGCCTTGAAAACCGTCCCGACAAGGGCTTGCGCGTGATCGTCACGCTGGCTCCATAAGCAGGACATGGACAGAACCCCGCCTTGATCAATAGCCCGGCTCTGTCCATGCTAAGGACTCCCCCATCTTTCTGATCAGGTCTTTTCCATGAAACAGCGTGAACTTGGCCGCACCGGCATTACCGTCAGTGAAATCTGCCTCGGCACCATGACCTTCGGTCAGCAGAACACCGAAACCGAGGGGCACGCCCAGCTCGACATGGCGCTGGACCACGGCATCAATTTCATCGACACCGCCGAACTCTATTCCATCCCGCCCCGCGCCGAGACGCAGGGCTCGACCGAAACCATCATCGGAAGCTGGCTAAAAGCACGCGGCGGCCGTGACCGCCTCGTCATCGCCAGCAAGGTCGTCGGACGGACAGCCATGCCGTGGTTCCGCCCCGAGGGCGAGGAAGCACGCCTGACCCCGCGTCAGATCCGCTACGCACTCGAAGGCTCCCTGCGCCGCCTCGGCACCGACTACATCGATCTCTACCAGCTCCACTGGCCCGACCGGAAAATCGGCCTGTTCGGTGAAGGTGGCACGACCTTCCGCGACCTGCCGGAAGACTCCGCCGTTCCTTTCGAAGACACGCTTGGCGTGCTCGGCGATCTCGTGGCTGAAGGCAAAATCCGCCATGTCGGCCTCTCCAACGAGACCGCGTGGGGTGTCTCGAAATTTCTGGAAGCCTCCCGCACGGGCCTGCCGCGCGTCGCCTCCATCCAGAATGCCTATAACCTGATCAACCGGACCTTCGAAATCGGTCTTGCCGAAATGGCGCTTCACGAGAAGGTCGGACTGCTGGCGTATTCCCCGCTCGCGCAGGGCTACCTGACCGGGAAATATCTGAACGGCGCCCGCCCCGCCGGAGCCCGCACCACACTGTTCAACCGTGGCCAGCGTTACGAAAAGCCCGGCGTTGACGATGCTATTCTGGCCTATCACGCCCTCGCCCGTGAGGAAGGGATTGATCCTACTCAGCTCGCGATCGCGTTCGTCACCTCACGCCCGTTCGTGACGTCCAATATCATTGGCGCCACCAGCGTCGATCAGCTCCGCACCATTCTCGGTGCAACAGATGTCGTCATCACGCCCGAGCTGGAAGAGAAGATCAACGCCATCCATCAGGTCCACTCCAACCCGGCGCCCTGAAGGCAGCACATCCGGCATCGGGAGACATTCCCGATGCCGACCGGCCTTAGACCTTGATCAGACGCGCGGCAAAGAAGCCGTCCATGCCGCCAAGTTCACTCCAAAGCCCCGGATGGGTGCGAAACATCCCGTCCCATGTCCGGGCAACGGCCATATCGGCGAGTTCCGCTTCCGAAAACGAATCGAACTTCCAGCCACCGCGCGCAATCGCCGCCTTGATCCGCTCCGGACCCTCCTCGTCCTGAAGCGAGCAGACGGCATAAAGCAGCACGCCGCCTGGCTTGAGCATGTCATGCGCAGCATCAATCAGCGTATCCTGACCTTCCGCCAGCGCCGTCACATCGCGGGGGCGCTTGATCCACAGCACGTCCGGATGACGACGCAGCGTGCCCGTTGCGGAGCACGGTGCGTCGAGCAGAACCATGTCCACCGGAGCGTCCGGACGCCATGTGGCAGCATCAGCCACAACCGTCTTCGCCGAGAGCTTCAGACGAACGATATTTTCCTCAAGCCGCTTTGCCCGCGCTTCCTCACGCTCAACCGCCACGACCTGCGCGCCTGCCGTTGCAAGCTGCGCCGTCTTGCCGCCCGGAGCCGCACAGAGATCGACGACGGTTTTGCCCGACACATCGCCCATCAGCTTTACCGGCATCGTCGCCGCGACGTCCTGCGCCCAGAACGCGCCGTCCTCGAACCCTTCGAGCGCCGTAATGCGCGTCCCGGCCGGATAGCGGACGGAGCCCGTCGGCAGCATTTCGCCGCCTTCCGGTGCGACCGCACCCGGGCGTAGTGTCAGATCCAGAGGGGCTTCACGATGCAGACCGCGCGAAATCGCCCGCGCCCGCTTGCCCCACGCGCTCCACAGCCAGGGCGGCACATCCAGCCGGTCCTCGTCCAGACCGTCGAGAAGGTCCTGCCCTTCACGCGCGACACGCCGCAGGACGGCGTTGGCCAGCCCCGCGAAAGGTGCCAGACCTCGACGGCGAAGCAGGTCCACAATCGTGCCCACGGCTGCATGAGGCGGTGTCTCAAGATGGAGAAGCTGCGCCACGCCCATGAGCAGCGCACAACGCACCGGCTCAGGCGGTTCGCGCCGCAGCAGGGGCTGGAGCAGTTCGGTCATGCTACCGAGATGACGCAGGGTCGTTGCCGCCAGACGGTGCGCGGACGCACGGTCGCGTGCGTCCATCGCGCCAGCACGATCCAGCGTCGTCTCCAGCATCCGGCGATGCTCGACTACGCCACAGACGATATCAAAGGCCAGATCGCGCGTCGGATCGGGCGCGGGACGGCTCGGTGGCGTACGGCTTCCCTGAGGGCGGCGTGGTCCGCCCTTCCGGGTTTTGGAGGCCGGATTACGGGGTGACGTGTTGGAAGGAGTCTGGGTCATGACAGGCTATCGATCTCTCGCATCCTGCCGAAATCGCATCTTGCGGCCACGGACGCAATGGCGTCTTCTCCGGGCATGTCCGATCTTACTGCCCAAACCCTTATCAGCGGGAACCTTGCCGCCATCTGCAACCGCATTACCCGGGCCTGCGAACAGGCCGGACGTGCGGCAGGCGATGTCTCCCTCGTCGCCGTCAGCAAATTCCATCCGATCGAGAGCGTGGAGGCGGCCCTGAACGCCGGACAGCGCCTGTTCGGCGAGAACCGCGTGCAGGAAGCCGCCTCGAAATTTCCCGAGCTCCGGAAGCGCTGGCCCGACCTGCGGCTGCATATCATCGGCGGACTTCAGACCAACAAGGCGGCCGAAGCCTGCCAGATCGCCGACATGATCGAGAGCCTCGACCGCCCGTCCCTGTCCGCCTCCATCGAAAAGGGTGCACAAAAAGCCGGGCGCCTTCCCGAGCTGCTCGTGCAGGTCAACACCGGCGACGAACCTCAGAAATCCGGTGTTCCGCGCGAGGAGGCGGATGCTTTCATCGAAGCCTCGCTCGAACGGTTTGGTCCGAAAATCCGTGGGCTGATGTGCATTCCCCCTGAAGGCGAGGACCCCGCTCCGCATTTCCGTCTCCTGCGCCAGATGGGCCAGCGTCACGGGTTACCGGTACTCTCGATGGGTATGTCGGCGGATTTTGAGGAAGCCATTGCAGAAAATGCCACGCTGGTCCGGGTCGGGACTGCCATTTTCGGAAGCCGTCCCGCGCCACAATCCTGACACGCGGCTTGCGTCCGTCGCAGAAATCTTGTCATGAGGGGAAGTTGCCGTGATGTGGAGCGCGCTTGACGAGCGCTGCGACAGGAGATGACGGCATTCTACTGACGCCCGTAAATGGAACCAGCAATGCCTGAACATGACGGTGACCGCGCCTCCAATTCTCCTCATGGCGTAGGAATTCCCAACGAATCCGCCGAAATCGTGCAAACGATCGAGCAGGCACGTTCGGAGGGACACACCCACGAAATCGGCGGTGGAGAAGAAGGCTCGGGCCATAAGCGTCCCGCCGGCATGGGCGCCCTGCTCGCGGTTCTGGGGGTGGTCTATGGCGATATCGGCACAAGCCCGCTCTATGCCCTGCAATCCTCGGTCAGCATCGTCAGTTCGCCGAAGGCGCCGGCCCAGCCCTGGGAAATCATGGGGCTCGCCAGCCTGACCTTCTGGGCGCTGATGCTCATCGTCACCATCAAATACGTTATCCTCATCATGAGGGCGGATCATGATGGCGAAGGCGGCATCATCGCGCTCATGTCCCTGGCCCAGCGCGTGTGTAAATCACAGCATTTCCGATGGCTCTTCGGCCTCGTGGGTATTGCAGGCACCTGTCTGTTCTTTGGTGACAGCATCATTACCCCGGCGATTTCCGTACTTTCGGCTGTGGAGGGTATTGAAACTTCCGTTCCCTCGGCCAGTCACATCATCATTCCACTGGCCATGATCGTCCTCATCGCCCTGTTCTCGGTCCAGGTTCTAGGCACAGGGAAGATCGGCAAGGCTTTCGGGCCGATCATGATCTGCTGGTTCAGCGTACTCGCCATTCTCGGGGTCAAGGGCATTCTCCTCTATCCCCATATCCTGCTCGCGCTGTCTCCGACCTTCGCGCTCGAATTTATCGCCATGCACGGCTATCTGTCGTTCATCGCGCTCGGCTCGGTCGTGCTGTCCGTCACAGGTGCCGAGGCCCTTTACGCCGATATGGGCCACTTCGGACGCGCCCCGATCCGCAAGGCCTGGCTGTTCTTCGTCCTGCCGTCGCTGACACTGAACTATTTCGGACAGGCCGCCCTGCTGATCCATAATCCGCACGCCCTGTCCAATCCGTTTTATCTTCTGGTGCCGCACTGGGCGCAGATCCCGATGCTGATCCTTGCGACCTTCGCAACCGTGATCGCCTCGCAGGCCGGTATCTCGGGCAGCTTCTCGCTGTGCCGCCAGCTCATCCAGCTCGGCTACCTGCCCCGCACCCGCATCATGCACACCAACGCATCCGAGGAAGCGCAGATCTATCTACCCTCGCTGAACTGGATTCTGGCCTTCGGTGCGCTGGTTCTGGTCCTTTCCTTCCGCTCATCCTCGGCCCTCGCTGCGGCTTACGGCATTGCTGTGACGGGAACATTCCTGTGCACCTGCGTGCTGGCTATGGTGGTGTTCCGCCGCGTTTTCAAATGGAAGACCGCTACGGTCGCGATCGTCTTCGGCTTCTTCTTCATCGTGGACAGCATTTTCTTCTCCGCAAACGTGCTCAAGATCCCCGATGGCGGATGGGTTCCGCTCGCAATCGGCATCATCAGCACCATCATCATGACCACCTGGAAGCGCGGCCGCAGCCTCATCGCTGCACGCCAGCAGGCGGATTCCATGCCGATGGGCTCCTTCCTCGCGCGTCTGCCTCAGTCCCGCACGATCCGCGTCCCTGGTCTGGCCGTTTTCCTGACTGCCAACCCCGACATCGTGCCGAATTCGCTGTTGCATAACCTCAAGCACAACAAGGTCCTGCACGATCACATCCTGTTCGTGACGGTCCAGAACCTTGACCAGCCGGAAGCCGAGCGCGGCCACCGCGCCATCATTCAGGAACTGGCCCCCAACATTCACCGCGTCATCGTCCGCTACGGCTTCATGGAGATGCCCAACCTGCCCCGCGCGCTGCTGGAACTGAACGCGCTCGGCGTGGCCTTCGACGCCATTCAGGCCTCCTATTTCACGTCCCATGAACTCGTCGTCCGCTCCCGCGTGCCGAAGATGCAGCTCTGGCGCATGTGGATCTTCCTCCTGCTCCAGCGCAATGCGGCCTCCACGACCGAGTTCCTGCGCATCCCGCCTGACCGCGTGGTGGAATTCGGCGTCCGGATCGCCATTTGACCTCCCGTCCTTTGGCTGAGCCGCTTTCCCTCTACATTCACTGGCCGTTCTGTCTGGCGAAGTGCCCCTACTGCGATTTCAACTCCCATGTCCGGGACGTGATCCCGCAGCAGCGCTTCGCCGCAGCCCTGCGTCGTGAACTGGCCCATGACGCCGCCCGACTGACCCGGGATGGCGTCAAACGTCCCCTGCGTTCGATCTTTTTCGGCGGGGGCACGCCGTCGCTCATGGCGCCCGAAACCGTCGCCGCCCTGATCGAGGACGCACACCGCCTGTTCGACGCACAGGACGATCTGGAAATCACGCTCGAAGCCAATCCAACCAGCGTCGAAGCCGGAAAATTCGCGGCGTTTCGTCAGGCCGGGGTCAATCGGGTGTCGCTCGGCGTACAGAGCCTGCGGGACGATGCGCTGCACAAGCTTGGCCGCGAACACTCCGCCACACAGGCCATCCGCGCACTCGAAACTGCCCGAACCCTGTTCCCACGCATTTCCTTCGATCTGATCTACGCCCGCCCCGGCCAGAGCGATGCCGACTGGACGGACGAGCTGACCACAGCACTCGACCTCGTGGCCGATCACCTGTCGCTGTATCAGCTCACCATCGAACCGGGCACGAAGTTCGAAGCCATGCACCGGCGCGGCGAACTCACCTTGCCCGACGAAGACACCGCCGCCCACCTGTATGACCTGACCGGCGACATTGCTGCCCGTCACGGTCTGCTACCCTACGAAGTCTCAAACTATGCCCGCCCCGGCGCAGAAAGCCGGCATAACCTGACCTACTGGCGCTATGCGGATTACATCGGCATTGGCCCCGGCGCTCATGGACGCCTGACGCTGGACGGGGAACTTTACGCCACCCGCCGTCATCGTGCGCCCGAACCCTGGGCCGACCGGGTGGAAAAGACCGGCTCTGGCAGTACCGAAGAAACCCTGCTCACGCCGGAAGAAAAAGGCCGCGAAGCCCTGCTGATGGGCCTGCGTCTGTCCGAAGGCATCGACGAGGCGGCCTTCGCCGCCCGCACGGGCCGCGCACTTCTGGATTGTGTGGACCCTGCTCTGCTTGAAGCCTGCATCGAGGAAAACTATCTCGAACGGGACAGCGGTATCCTGCGCGCGACCGGCGAAGGACGGCTTCGTCTTGAAGCGATACTGGCGCGCCTCGTCACTTGAGGGCATGATCCGGGCTTAATCCATCTGGAAGAGACCATGCGCCGACCCATTCTCTCTGCCCTTCTGGGCGCCTGCACCGTACTGGCTCCGCTTGCCACTGCGAACGCTGCCCCTGCTTCGACCCCCGCTCCGAACTATGTCGTGCTCGACAACGACTTCCTAGGCCCGGGCGGCTCCAACATTCAGGCCATCATCCCGCTCCTCAACCGCCCCGGCGTGACGCTGCTCGGCCTGACCTCCGTTATCGGCGATGACTGGGAGAACGCAGGCACGGCGCATGCCCTGCGCTTTCTGGAAATTACCCGCCAGACACAGATCCCTGTCGCCAATGGCGCCACCACGCCGCTGGTCAACACCGTCGCGGAGACGAAACTGCGCGAACAACAGTTTGGTGTCATTCCGTGGAAAGGCGCCTGGGGTGGCCTCGGCTCCATCGAACACGTCCCGGCCACGCAGCCCCCCGTCGGCAAACTGCCGGAAGGTGCCCCCCATATCACTGCCGATTCGCTCCCGGCCGCCATGTTCCTGATCCGCGAAGTTCATGCCCATCCGCATCAGGTCACGATCATTGCAGCCGGTCCGCTGACGAATCTTGCGCTCGCCATCCGCATCGACCCGACTTTTGCCGCAACCGCCAAACAGCTTGTCTTCATGGGCGGTCTGCTTGATGCCAGCATGATGTCCGTCACCGGCAATGCCGATTTCGCGTCCGACTTCAACCTGATTATGGACCCTGAAGCCGCCCGCATTGCCCTGACCGCGCCGTGGGCTTCCATCACCTGCGTCGGAAATGTCTCGAACGACATCATGATGACGCCTGAAATCGCCAACCGCATCGACGAAAAGCACAATGCTGTCACGGACTATCTGAAAAAGTATCAGGCCCCTCTGCCGCTGTGGGATGAACTGACTTCTGCCATCGCCGTTGATCCCACACTGATCACGAAGTCCGTCACGGCCGTCATGGACGTCAATATCGAACACGGGATGGATTACGGTCATGCCCATGTCTGGCCGGATTCCACAGCTCCGAAAGGCGTTAATCTGCGCAAGGTGAAGATCGTGCAGTCCATCGACAAGACGCGCTTCATCAACGAGTTCGTCTCGCAATCCCAGAACGCCATGGGCACGCACTAAAAGCTTACAGGAGGGCATCCGACACTATGCTGAACATCATCAAGCTGGCCGTCGGCTGCCCGAGTATTGAAGTCCTGCGCGAGCGGCTGAACCACGACCGCGTTAACGGCCACGCCACCGTCCAGACCCGCACCATGCCCAAACGGGCCGAAGAGGTGCTGGATGGTGGCTCGCTGTACCGCGTGATGGACGGCATGGTCCTGTGCCGCCAGCCAATCATCGGGTTGGAATCCTGCCAACGCGCTGATGGCAGTACGGGTACGCTGATTGTCGTGTCCGATGACATCATCCCGGTCCAGCCCCGCCCCATGCGGCCCTTTCAGGGCTGGCGCTATCTGGAACCCAAAGACGCCCCGCCGGACCTCGGCAACAGCCTGATACAGGACGGAATTGCCGATCTTCCGCCCCAGCTGCGGCGCGAACTGACCGAGCTGGCCCTGATCTGAGTTTCCCCGACAAGGGCTTGCCTCATTTTTGCTGCATTCCGGGAACGGAATGGGACATGAAACGTCATGCCCCTATTCCGGGGAACCACAGAATACCCCCTCTCCGCCCAGCGTCGGGTGCCAGCAGGCGCTTCGTGCGGGTCAGAACAGAAGGAGTGCCGCCTTGCCGCCCTTTCCCCGTCCTTCCCGAGCAGGTACGGCTGCCGTCACGCTGTCAGCGGCTCTTTCCATCGGTCTCGGCCTGACAGCCCCCCTTTCCGGCGCCCATGCGCAGACGACAGTCCCGGCTCCTGCCAGCGAGGCCAAGGTCCTGCCTGGCAAAATCGTCTATGCCCAGCTCACCACTCCCGATCTCGCCAAGGCTAAGGCATTTTACGGCGGCCTTCTGGGCTGGACCTTTCAGGACCGTCCCGTCTCTCGCGGGCACTACTCTGAAGCCCTCGTGAACGGGCATGTCGTGGCCGGTCTGGTCGAGCGCCCCCTGCCCGATACCGACAACCCGCCTCATCCGCTCTGGCTGCCTTTCTTTTCAGCGCCAGACGTTGCGACACTGACGAAATCGTCACGTCAGTGGGGCGCCAAGGTGCTGTTCCGCCCGACCATGATCCAGGGCCGGGGCGAACAGGCCATCATCGCCGATCCGCAAGGGGCCCTCTTTGCAAGCCTGCATGCCCTGCATGGCGACCAAAACGATACGGATCCTACGGTACAGGGCGACTGGATCTGGCATTCACTCCTGACCTCCACGCCGTCTGCAAGCGCAGGGTTCTACCAGAAGCTCTTCGGCTATCAGGTCGAGGCCGCGCCAGCGCCTGACACCAACCAGCGTTACATCCTTGAGGCGCAGTCCGTAGCCCGCGCAACGGTTAATCCGCTCCCACCGCGACTACCGCCGAACGCACGGGCCCGCTGGCTCAGCTTCGTACAGGTGGACAGTGTGGGCAGTGCGGCCGAAAAAGCCGTGCAACTTGGCGGCCGCGTCCTGGTCGAACCACATCTGGATCATCAGAACAGCATGATCGCCGTCCTTGCGGATCCAGCGGGTGCCGCCTTCGGCGTCATGGAACTGCATGACACCGACCTGACAGGAGACGCGAAATGATCCGTCGGACAACACAGACCTTCGCCCGCATTAGCGGCGCGCTCTGCCTGCTCGGCATGCTGTCCGGTTGCGTCGGCTATGATGGTTACGGCGGCTATGGCAGCTATGGAGGCGGTGGCTATTATGGCGGTTACGATACCGGCTGGGGCGGTGGCTGGGGTGGCGGCTGGGGCCCAGGCTATGGTGTCGGTCCCTATCGCGGACGCGGCCCAGGTGGTGGCCGCGGCCCCGGCGGACGTGGCCCCGGCGGTGGCGGGCCGGGGGGCGGAGGTCACATGGGTGGCGGGGGTCATGGTGGTGGGCCCGGTGGCCCAGGTGGCGGCGGTCGTCCCGGCGGCGGTCCAGGTGGACATGGCGGCGGTCCCGGCGGTGGTGGTCATGGCGGCGGCGGCCGTCACTGACGCCCGCGCTTCTTTTGAAACATGAGACACAAACAGAAGGGGAGATGGAGTTCCGTCTCCCCCCGTCCTGATTTCAGGAAACGGCGCGATCCCCGCGTCCGGCCCGTTCCAAAGCCGCGATCTCGGCCATGATTTCCCCGTTCTGGAGCTTAAGGGTGATACCTGCAAGCGGGCCACCCGCTTCCAAAGCTGCCGCCGTAGCGCTCCAGCGTTCACCAGCCTGCGCATCGCCTTCACACAGCCCGGCAGAGATATCGAAACGCAGCAGGGTCGCCTCGCCGCTCAACCGGCGCAGCGCCCGCAACAGGGCATGGGCCTGCGTCGCGCGTTCTCCGACGGCGGATACTCCCCCCAGAACAGGCAGCGAGCCTCGGGCGAACTCCGCGCGTGTCGTATCGATGCCGGCCTGACGCTGGATGCGGTCCGTCATGACCGGATCTTCCCGTTTCAGAACGGCCGCCAGATAGCGCAGATTGCCCACAACAGCCGTCTGCAACAGACCATCCATGTCCTGACCCCGGCGTTGCGGGCAGACCATGAAAGCGCAGAGCAGCCCGATCACGCTGCCAAGCGTGTTGTCGAGCATCCGCATCCAGGCCACACCTTGCGATGGCATGATCATTTCAGTCACAACGATGAACTGCGCGCTGATGAATACGACCAGCATGGTGTAATTGACCGCCCGCATGGCAATGGCACCGATCACGAACAGCGCCACAGCCGCCAGCATCTGGGTCGATCCTGGCAGGAACGGCGTCAGCAGCAACGCCAGCACACCACCGCCCACGGTCCCGAGCACACGCTCCAGCGCCCGCACCAGCGTCGTCTGTCCGGACGGCTGGATCACCAGTACCACCGCCACCAGCGCCCAGAACCCGTAATCAAGTCCAAGCCACCAGGTGGTCATATAGGTCGCCAGCAGACCGACCACGAGACGCAGCGTATGCTGCCAGATCGCCGGCGTCAGCCGGGCGACATGTCGGGGCAGTTCGGCATCAAATGGCAGGCGTTCCTTCTGCGCGAGCCCTTCAGCCAGCGTTCCCAGGGTCCGCGCACTGGTCGCGACCAATTCCCCAATCGGCCCCGTCGTCGCGGGAATGCTCTCCGCAAGCGCGAGCCCCTCAGAGGCCAGATGAGCAAGGTCCGGTGCGGGATCAAGTGCGGCGTCACTGGCATGCAGGCAAAGCGCGGAAAACGCCGCCAGCGTGCCCCGGGCCTCAAAGTCCAGGCCACGCGTCTCAACGAGATGTTCGACGGCCAGCATCGCAGTGAACAGGCGTTCCGCACCGGCCAGAGATGCAATCAGTCGCCCGCGCATGCCATAACTCGCATGCCCGGCATCAATCTGAAGCGCCATAGCGCGCGCGCGCTCGATTGCCGTCCGTACGTTCTGCCGGTGTACGGTTTCCTGAAAACGCCCCGCCGCGATCTCGCCCGCCATAACCGACAGCAGCCGGTAACAGCCTCCCACGGCCCGCCGTGCAGGCGCATAGGGATGCAGCGGCCAGATGACGAGGCACAGGAGCGTGGCCCACAGACCGCCGCCACCAAATGCCCCGGCAATGACAAAAGCATCCTGAAGCCCATGGGCCGGGAACCCCGTTCCCGCGAGCATCACGCAGCCCAGAAGCGTGCTGAGCAACGCCATGGACGGTGTCAGCGCGCGGGCCATACCGACCAGCAGGCCCGTCAAAAGCAGCCAGGGCAACACGCCCCAGAACGGATACACGGCGATAAGAGACGTCACGCCCCCAAGGATCGCGCCGGCCACCGTAAAGAGTCCGAGAATACGGAGTTGTTCTCGAGCCGTCCCGCCCGGCTCGATCAGACAGCTCCAGAAGGCCGCAAACGCAGCCCAGGCCAGCACGGCCTGATGTTCATAAATTGCGGGAAGAAGTGCCACGACCGTGGCAACTGCAGCCCGGCTTCCTTCCGCCGGAGCAATCTGCTCCGGACTGACAGGGATCGAATACCGCGCCAGAAACTGCGTTAGAAAGTCGAACGGCCTGCCCCGATTCAGGGCAGGCCGGGACGACGGACCAAAAGAGAGAGGGTCACGGACCATGTCTCAGCGACCGGTCAGAATACGCTCCACGAGCTGGCCGACCGTCGGAACAAATCCGTTTGCGTAGAACGGATCCGTCCCGAAGCGCCACGCATTCGTGCCGCCGAACATAAGGTTATGGTCCATGACCACATCGTCATCCGCTCCGGGCGGGATATGGGAAATGGTCTGGAGCGTCTTCTGGATGCAGAAGGAACGCGGGTCAGCCTTCTGGCCCGTCGTGTATGGCTCTTTCTGCGTCCAGTTGGAGAAACGGCACTGCGACAGACAGCCCATGCAGGCCGTCTGGTCCGCCAGGATCTCGCGAGCGCTTTCTGGCGTCACGAAAACCAGAGTGTCATCCGGTGTGCGCAGGGCCTCGGTGAAGCCCGCGGCTTCCCATTCGGCAATCCTCGGACGATCGGCCGCCGGCACGAAGACTTCACGCTTGCGGACACCGACGCCGTAAGACGCCTCATATCCGTCACCGGTTTCCTGACTGTACGGCACCTGACGCGCGGAGCGGTCGCACAGATCGCTCAGGAAGCTGTTCTTGACAGCCGAAGAGTAGAACCCGGTCGGGGAGAAGCGGTTGAGATACACATCTCCCTTCTTCAGCGTCAGAAGACGGCGCTTCCAGGCGTTAGGGATCGGACTTTCCTGCGTCAGGAGCGGACGGGTTCCGAACTGAAACGCAATCGGCCCCAGTTCCGGATTGCCAATCCAGTCCTGCCATTCCTCAAGATGCCAGACGCCACCAGCCATGATGATTGGCGTTTCGCCCAGACCATAATTGCGCATGACGCGACGCAGTTCGAGAACGCGCGGATAGGGATCTTCTGGAGACAGCGGATTTTCCGTGTTGGAGAGGCCGTTATGGCCCCCCGCACGCCACGGATCTTCATAAACCACACCACCCAGCAGTTCGGGAGCCTTGCTGTAGGCACGGCGCCACAGAGCGTTGAAGGCGCGCCCAGAGGACACGATCGGGTAATACGGAATACCGAAACGGACCGCGATGTCGGACAGGCGATACGGCATCCCCGCCCCACAGGTCACGCCATGTACCAGTCCGGGAGCTCCTTCGAGAATCCCGATGATGACTTCCTCGGCCCCGCCCATTTCCCACAGGATATTGACGTTGATCCGGCCCTTGCCACCCGAGATGTCGCGAGCAATTTTCGCCTGGGCGATGCCGCCGTCGATCGCGTAGCGGATCAGCTCCTGCTGGCGCTCGCGGCGCGTGCGACCGTGATAGATCTGCGGTACGGGGTTACCGTCCTGATCGTAGCTGTCCGCATTGACGGCCGAGATGGTTCCGATCCCGCCAGCGGCAGCCCAGTGTCCGGCTGAAAAACCCGTGGAGACGGAAACACCTTTGCCCCCTTCGATCAGAGGCAGCACATCCTGACCACCAAAACGGAGGGTATCAATAGATTTCATGGGGACTGGCTGTCTCCGAAACTCAGAAAAAAAAAGGCGGGGCCTTGCGAGCCCCGCCCCAACACTCATTCGGCGTCGCGACGGGGCGGACGGCCAGGCTTGGCCCCCACACTCTCCGTAATATCGGCGCCCGTGGCCTGATCGACAACCCTCATAGAGAGCTTGACCTTGCCACGGTCATCAAATCCGATGACCTTGACCTTCACGGTATCGCCCTGCTTGACGACGTCGGACGTCTTCGCAACGCGGCCTTCGGCCAGCTCGGAGATGTGAACCAGACCGTCACGCGGACCGAGGAAGTTCACGAACGCACCGAAATCGGCAGTCTTGACGACCTTACCGTCATAGATACGACCGATTTCCGGCTCGGCGATAATACCTTCGATGCGGGCGATAGCCTTTTGGGCCTGTTCGTCATTCGAAGCAGCGATCGTCACGGTGCCATCGTCACCGATATCAACCTTCGCACCAGAATATTCGACGATCTCGCGGATCACCTTGCCACCGGAGCCGATCACATCACGGATCTTTTCCTTAGGAACGGAGATCGTGGTGATCTTCGGAGCATTGCCCGAAACATCCGAACGGCCTTCCGTCAGCGCCTTGGACATTTCGCCAAGGATGTGAATCCGGCCTTCACGGGCCTGCTCCAGCGCGATCTTCATGATTTCCGGCGTGATGGACGTGATCTTGATGTCCATCTGAAGCGCGGTCACGCCGTCAGCCGTACCAGCCACCTTGAAGTCCATGTCGCCGAGGTGATCTTCGTCACCCAGGATGTCGGACAGCACGGCGTAGCCACGGTCTTCCTTGATCAGGCCCATGGCAATGCCAGCCACCGGACGCGGCAGCGGAACGCCGGCATCCATCAGCGCGAGCGAGGAACCGCAGACAGTTGCCATGGAAGACGAGCCGTTGCTTTCCGTGATCTCGGAAACCACACGCATCGTGTACGGGAAAGCTTCCTTGCTCGGCAGCAGCGGGTGGATTGCGCGCCATGCCAGCTTGCCGTGACCGATTTCACGACGGCCCGGGGAGCCCATGCGGCCACACTCACCAACCGAATACGGCGGGAAGTTGTAATGCAGCATGAAGTTGGAACGGTATTCACCTTCCAGCGCATCGATGATCTGCTCATCCTGCCCCGTGCCGAGCGTTGCGACCACGAGGGCCTGCGTCTCGCCACGCGTGAACAGGGATGTTCCATGAGCGCGCGGCAGGATACCGACTTCGGCGAGGATCGGGCGGACCGTCTTCAGATCACGACCATCAATACGGATGCCCGTCTTGAGGATGGAGCCACGAACAACCTGTGCCTCAAGCTCCTTGAGCATCGGCTTGGCCAGTTCGACGTCGAGACCTTCCTCGGCCAGGATCTCGTTGATCCGGTCCTTGGCTTCGGCGACCTTCTTGTAACGGGCCTGCTTCTGACGCTCCTTGTAAGCGTCCGCCATCAGCTTGTTGCCGACCTTCTCAACACGCTTGCGAAGGGCAATTTCTTCCTTCGTCAGCGACGGCAGATCCCACGGCGCCTTCGCAGCATGCTCGGCCAGCGCGATGATGGCGTCGATGACCGGCTGGAAGGAGGTGTGACCCAGCGTGACGGCTTCAAGCATCGTCTCTTCCGAAAGCTCGCTGGCTTCGGATTCAACCATCAGCACGCCTTCGGCCGTACCGGCGACCATCAGGTCGAGCGTGCTGTCCTTGAGTTCATCGTGAACCGGGTTCACAACCAGCTTGCCGTCGATGCGGCCGATACGGGCGCATGCAACCGGGCCGAAGAACGGAATGCCGGAGAGCGTCAGCGCAGCAGAGCAGCCGATCAGCGACACGAGAGCCGGATCGTTCTCGTTGTCGTAGCTCAGAACCGTTGCGGTGATCTGAACTTCGTTGCGGAAGTTCTCCGGGAACAGCGGACGGATCGGACGGTCGATCAGACGGGCGTTCAGAACTTCGGCTTCGGACGGACGACCTTCACGCTTGAAGAACCCACCCGGGATCTTGCCGGCGGCGTAAGCCTTTTCCTGGTAGTTGACCGTCAGCGGGAAGAAGTCCTGTCCCGGCTTGACGCTCTTGGCGCCAACGGCGGTGCAGAGCACGACCGTATCGCCATAAGTGATCATGACGGCGCCATCTGCCTGGCGTGCGACCTTCCCGGTCTCCAGGATCAGAGGACGTCCGGCCCATTCGATTTCCTTGCGGAAATAATCAAACATGCATGTTTTCCCAAATTAAGGGTGAAACCATCTCCGGGTGTCCGGCAGGTGGCGGAGCAGCGTTTCGGACGGCATGGCGGTGATGGCGGGAAGTCCCCGGCACGACACCATGTGGCCTGAAACGCCGGTCGCGCACCCGCACCGCCGGACAGGCGATGGCGGGATGTCCGGGAGCAGGCTCCCGGACAGATCTAGCTCAGCGACGCAGGCCGAGACGCTCGATCAGGCTCTGGTAACGAGCCTGGTCCTTGCGCTTCAGGTAGTCCAGCAGGCTACGACGCTGACCGACCATCATCAGAAGACCACGACGGGAGTGGAAGTCCTTCTTGTGGGTCTTCAGGTGCTCGGTCAGGTTGACGATACGCTCGGACAGGATTGCAACCTGCACTTCCGGCGAACCCGTATCCGTCTCGCTCTGCTTGTACTCAGAAATCAGTGCCGTGCGGCGTTCTGCGGTAATCGACATCGTGTTCTCCAAAAAACTCGTGGTTTTCCAGCATACGCGCTGCCCTGAGCCGCCCATGACGGACATGACACAGACCCAGCACGTGCTCTCCGATCATCGCGCGCCACAGATGGTCTTCCACCTGCGACGACGCCGGCAGAGGATGCACGAGGTCCGCGGGGTCTATCGATTGCCCCCAGACAAGCATCCTTCCCTCCGCATCGGTGACGGCCAGCGCCGGGATGTCGACCAGCGCGGTCGCCGCATCCAGCAGAGGAGCCGGAAGAGCATCGGCGTTGTCCACAGTTTGAGACGATTTGTCCAGTGATATCTGATCGATCGTCAAGGCGTGACTCAGATCGAACGGCCCGCACTTCGTCCGCCGTAGCACCGAAATATGTCCGACCGTTCCACAGGCCAGCGCAATATCCCGCGCCAGAGAACGCATATAAACGCCCTTGCCGGACTGGACGTCAAAGACGGCCGTATCTGCGTCCGGACGTTCCACTAACGTTATCGAATCGATCCGCGCCGGACGCGGCGGAAGTTCCGGCGGACGGCCGGCCCGCGCCATGTCATAGGCCCGCTCGCCCCCGACCCGAAGCGCCGAAAAAACCGGGGGTACCTGCATGACATTGCCCGTCAGCGCAGGCAAGACGGCTAGGATCTGCTCATCGGTCGGGCGGTTTGGCGACGTCGCCAGAACCTCGCCTTCAAGGTCATCCGTCGTACGGCTTTCGCCGAAAGTCAGGGTAAAACGATAACGCTTTGTCGCGTCCATAATGTAGGGAATAGTCCGCGTGGCCTTGCCGAACGCGATCGGCAGCACGCCAGAGGCCAACGGATCGAGCGTTCCGCCATGGCCGGCCTTTTTTGCATCAAAAGCCCATCGCAGCTTGTTGACCATATCCGTGGAGGTCGGCCCCAGCGGCTTGTCGAGAATCAGCCACCCGTCGATATCGCGTCCACGTTTCCTACCCATACATCCCGTCCTTACTTTTGAAGGGCCGCTGATAGACCAGCAGAGGCACGGAATGCAAAAAAAGCCCCTCACCAGAAGTGAGGGGCTTTTTAAAAGTCAGTCGGGCTTGGAGTTCAGATCCCGCTGGACTTCTGGAGACCGCATAATCTCGTCGAGTTCCATGGCGTTATCCAGCGCAGTATCAGGCTGGAAGTGGATCTCAGGCACCGTCCGGAGATTGAGGGCCTTGGAAAGACCCGTTCTCAGGAACGGCGCCACCCGCTTCAGAGCAGGCAGCAGAACCTCCACATCACTCCGCCCCAGACGCGTCACGAAAGCCGTGGCGTGTCTGAAATCCGGGGAGATGCGGACTTCCGTGACCGTGATCCGCACATCCAGAAGTTCCGGGTCACGGAACTCCGTCCGCGCGAACAGCTCCGCGAGAACACGACGGACCTCCTCAGCCACCCGGAGCTGGCGGGTGCTTGGCCCCTGGGCGGTGACGCCAGCGGGGCCTTTCAGGTCATGTTTAGAACGCGAACTCAAGCCGGGATCACTTCCATTTCGTAGCACTCGACGACATCGCCTTCGCGCAGGTCATTGTAACCCGCAAACGACAGGCCACACTCGTAACCGCGTGCCACTTCCTTGACGTCATCCTTGAAACGCTTGAGCTGGCTCAGCTCGCCTTCATGAATGACCACGTTGTCACGCAGCAGACGCACGCCACAGCCGCGCTTGACGAGGCCTTCGGTGACGTAGCAACCCGCCACCTTGCCGGTCTTGGTGATGTTGAAGACCTGACGGATCTCGGCGTAGCCCAGGAACTTCTCGCGATGCTTCGGCGCGACCTTACCCTTGACCAGCTGCTCCACATCATCTGCCACCTGGTAGATGATCGAGTAGTAGCGAATGTCCACACCCTCGCGCTGGGCCAGTTCACGAGCCTGCGTGGTTGCACGGACATTGAAGGCCACGATGATGGCATTCGACGCCTTGGCGAGCTGGATGTCACTTTCCGTGATCTGACCGACACTGGCGTTCAGCACGCGAACCGCAACTTCCTCATGGGCCAGCTTCTGTACGGTCGTGGAAATAGCTTCCGCCGATCCCTGCACGTCAGCCTTGATGAGAAGAGCAACTTCCTTCTGCACACCAGCCTGAATACGGGCCAGCATCTGATCGAGCGTTCCACGAGCCGCAACCTGCGACGCGGCTTCCTTCTCCTTGATCTTCCGCTGACGGAATTCGCTGATCTCACGGGCCCGGGCATCATTTTCAACAACGACGAACGGCTCACCCGCACCCGGCACCCCCGTCAGGCCGAGCACCTCGACCGGCATGGACGGGCCAGCATCCTTGAGCTGACGACCACGATCGTCGAGCACGGCGCGGACACGGCCCCATTCGGAACCGGCCACCAGGATATCGCCGCGACGCAGCGTTCCCTTCTGGACGAGAACAGCGGCAACAGGGCCACGTCCACGATCCAGACGGCTTTCGATCACCACACCTTCGGCAACACGATCCGGATTAGCGCGCAGATCCAGCATTTCGGACTGAAGCAGGATGCACTCTTCCAGCTTGTCCAGCCCGGTCCGCTTGAGGGCCGAAACCTCGACGTCCTGGGTATCGCCACCCATTTCTTCGACCACGATCTCGTGGCTCAGGAGTTCCTGGCGGACACGGTTCGGATTGGCACCCGGCTTGTCGATCTTGTTGATCGCAACGATGATCGGAGCATTGGCAGCCTTGGCATGCTTAATGGCTTCGATCGTCTGCGGCATCACACCGTCATCGGCTGCCACGACCAGCACCACAATATCGGTGACGGACGCACCGCGGGCACGCATGGAGGTGAAGGCCTCATGACCCGGCGTATCGATGAAGGTAATCTTCTTCCCGGACGGCGCCGTGATCTGATACGCGCCGATATGCTGCGTGATACCACCGGCTTCGCTTGCAGCCACATCCGTGGTGCGCAGGGCGTCGAGCAGGGAGGTTTTGCCGTGATCGACATGCCCCATGACCGTTACAACCGGAGCGCGCGGCAACAGCTCATCGGCGCTGTCTTCCAGGCCTTCAATGCCGATTTCAACGTCGCTCTCGGAAACACGCTTGATGCGATGGCCGAATTCCTCAACCACCAGCTCGGCCGTATCGCCGTCAATGCTCTGCGCAGCCGTTGCCATGACGCCCATTTTCATGAGCGCCTTGATAACTTCACCCTGACGGGACGCCATACGGTTGGCCAGTTCGGCCACCGTGATGGTTTCCGGCACGATGACATCACGCACGACGCGGACCTGATCAGAGCGCAGACGCTCCAGCTCGGCCTGACGACGCTCGCGATCGCGCTGACGGCGGACCGAAGCCAGCGAACGCGTCTTGTCGTCATCACCTTCGATCGCGGCGCGGACGTCGATGCGACCCGAACGGCGATCGCTGCCACCACCCTTGCGGGAAGGCGCAGACGGACGGCGCGCCGGAGCCGGCGGGGCACCAGGGCCACTACGGCGCGGTGCGGGACGACGCTCGTCATCGCCACCGGCGGCAGCGCCGGAACGCAGATGCAGCGTCTCATTGTTACGGGCCGGCGCAGCAGCGGCGGCGGCCGGACGGGACGGCTGAACCGGACGCGGCGGCATAATGGCACGCTCGGCAAGCGGACGCAGACGCTGGACCGGAGCGGCAAGCTGCACACCGCCGGTCGAATGGCTGCGCGGATCGAGCGGAGCCGAACGAGCGGCCTCCTCGGCCTCGCGAGCCGCGGCCTCGGCCGCGGCCTGCTCGGCAGCACGTGCCGCAGCTTCAGCAGCAGCCTGTTCGCGGGCAGCCTGCTGCTCGCTTTCCTTCAGAGCCGCGATTTCCGCAGCCTTCTGTTCGCTGATCAGACGCTCTTCCTCAGCGGCGCGACGCGCGGCCTCGGCGGCAGACATGATCTGGATCTTTTCTTCCTCGCGCCGTGCAGCTTCTTCGGCCGCAGCCTTACGCTGCAGCTCAAGGGCGCGCTGGCGGGCTGCCAGTTCGGCTGCCGTCAGAGCACGGCCACCCGCACGGCCACCACGGCCTGCCGCACCGGCACCCGGGCCAGCCGCATTGCGCTTGGGCTTGCGCACCTCAACCTGCACGACCTTGGAACGGCCATGGCTGAAGCTCTGACGCACGGAGCCGGCATCCACAGTACGCCCGACCTCCTGACGTCCAGCAGGGCGAAGCGACAGGCGGCTGCTTCTGGTCTGTTCGCCGCCCTGTGATGGGGTGTTGTTTCCGTCCTGGTTGCGCTCGTTGCCGTCGCTCATAGTTCCGCCTGTTCCTTACTGACCCCTGTGGGGTCTGGGAGCGGACGTCCTGCCACTCCCGAAAATCTCTCATGTTCGGCGATCAGGCGCTGTGCCAACGCTCCTGGCGCCATCACCGCATAGACCGCCCGGTCCCGGCTGAACGCCGATTCCAGGACCCGATCGGGAACTGTCACCACCGGCAGAGAACGCCGGCCTGACACCAGTCTGGAGAACTCGTCCGAGCTTGCGCTTTCCGAACGGATCACCACCCCTACCCTGCCTGAAGTGAGCCACTCCCGGCACTTCTGAAACCCGCAGACCGTTTGACCCGCTCTGCGAGCCAAGCTGACTGCGTCCAGCATCCGTTGCACCAACGCGGCCTCAACCAAGTTGGCCAGACCGTCCGGTACGATCACCTGGGCTTTGGCCGCTCTGGCAAAAGCCTGTCGTGTGCGGGCGCTATCTAACACATCCCGGCTGGCACTCAACCACATTCCCCGACCCGGAAGTTTTCCGGCGAGGTCGGGAACAACCCGGTTATCCGGGCTGACCACGAAACGGATCATGCCTTCAGGCGGCTTCTGCTCTCGCGTAACGATGCATCGCCGCTCCGAGCCGCGACGCCCTAGAGCACCACGAACGGGACCATTATCAGTATCAGAAATATCAGACGTCGGTCGACTCCCCGTCACCATTCTCGGGCTTTGCCGAGTCGGCTTCTTCACCATCAAACCAGTGCGCACGTGCTGCCATGATGATCTCGTTAGCGGCATCTTCATCGAAGGCCTCTTCACCGAGAATCTCCACCAGCTCGTCACCGGCCAGATCTGCCAGATCATCAAGCGTTTTCACGCCCTTCTCACCAAGCGTCACCAGCATCTGGTTAGTAAATGTTCCCAGATCGGCCACATCATCCGTAACACCCAGCGCCTTGCGCTGGTCGTCCAGGGCCTGTTCCTTGCTGGCAAGATAGTCGTTAGCACGATGCATGAGCTCTTCAGCCACACTCTCGTCAAAGCCTTCGATATCGTTCAGCTCGCCCGGATCCGTGTAGGCCAGTTCCTCGACCGTGTGGAAGCCTTCCGTCACCAGCAGGCCCGCGATCACATCATCAACGTCCAGCGCCTCAACGAACTGCGAGGAGCGCTTGCGGAACTCTTCCTGACGACGTTCCGATTCCTCGGCCTCCGTCAGAATGTCGATGTCCCAGCGGGTCAGCTGGCTGGCCAGACGCACGTTCTGCCCGCGGCGGCCAATGGCGAGCGAAAGCTGCTCATCAGGCACCACGACTTCAACGCGCCCCGCTTCCTCATCCATCACCACCTTGCTGACTTCAGCAGGTGCCAGCGCATTGACGACGAACGTCGCAGCCTGAGGGCTCCAGGGGATGATGTCGATCTTTTCGCCCTGCAGTTCGGCCACGACAGCCTGAACGCGTGATCCACGCATACCAACGCAGGCACCGACCGGATCAATCGCAGCATCGCGCGAAATCACGGCCATCTTGGCTCGCGACCCAGGGTCACGGGACACAGCCTTGATTTCGATGATCCCGTCGTAGATTTCCGGAACTTCCTGCGCAAACAGCTTGGCGAGGAAGGCCGGATGGGTGCGGGACAGGAAAATCTGCGGACCACGCGGCTCGTCACGCACATCATAAATATAGGCGCGAATGCGGTCGGAATTGCGAAAGGATTCGCGGGGAATCAGCTCATCGCGACGCAACAGGGCTTCCGTATGACCGATCTCGACCATGAGGTTGCCGTACTCTGTGCGTTTGACGGTGCCGTTAACGATCTCGCCCACGCGATCCTTGAACTCGTTATACTGGCGCTTGCGCTCGTATTCGCGCACGCGCTGTACGATGACCTGCTTGGCCGTCTGTGCTGCGATGCGGCCGAAATCGATCGGCGGCAGCGGATCAACCAGATGCTCGCCAGGCTGAATTTCCGGCTGAAACTTACGCGCAATATGCAACGGGATCTGGGTGTCCTCGTTCTCCACATATTCGACCGCTTCGGTCCAGCGACTCAGGCGGACTTCGCCGGTTTTGCGGTCGATCGTCGCGCGGATGTCTTTTTCATGCCCGTACTTCGCGCGGCCAGCCTTCTGGATGGCCTGCTCCATAGCTTCGAGCACTTCCTCGCGATCAATGTTCTTCTCGCGGGATACTGCATCGGCAACCAGCAGCAGTTCGGGACGTGTAACAGACGTGTCCATCAGATCGGACCTCCAGCCAGCATGAGACGGGTCATCACTTTTTCCCCGGCTTCTTCGGATTCAGTTTGGGCGCCTGGCGCGCTTCCCCGCCATCTTCCCCTTCGGAGCTGACCCCTGCAAGAGCAGCGCTCGCTTCGATCAGCGCATCGGTCAGGACCAAACGGGCCTTGCGGATGTCCACCAGCGGCAGCACAGCCTCGGTCCCATCATCCAGACGGATAATGGCATTACCGTCCCGTGCCCCCATGACAGTGCCCGAGAAACGACGACGGCCATTGAGCGGCACGTCCAGCTCGGCCTTCGCAAGATGGCCGGCGAATCGCTCCCAGTCCTTGGCGCGCGTCAACGGACGATCGATTCCGGCGGACGAAACTTCCAGCATCCACGCACCGGGGATCGGATCGTCAACGTCCAGAATGGCGCCAGCAGCGTGACTGATCTGCTCGCAGTCCTCCACCGAAATCAGGGAGCCGTTTGCACGGTCCGCCATGATCTGGATCGTCGGAGTGTCACGTCCCAGCACGGACAGACGCACGAGCTCGTAGCCCAGATCGGCCAGCGTCGGTGCGATCCGCTCCGCGATGCGGGCTTCCAGCCCCGTAAGATGGGGCAGTTCGATGTCGGAAGAGGCGTTCTGCTGAGACAAGACAAAAAAGGCGGCCCGTCAGGGCCACCCCCCAAATGAGCGGAAGATGAATGGAATTCGCCTTATGTAAGTCACCTCCCTTCAAGACGCAAGAGCAACGCAAATCCCGTTATTCCTGAAGCTCTTATCCCTTGGGCGAGTCGAAAGATTTGTTTACATTCCCATATCTCGAAAGCCCTTGTCTTCGAACGCCGTCGGGAGTGAGTATGGTGCTGAAATGACTTCCCAGTACGAGCCCCGTCCAGAACCACGCGCCCAGCCGCTGCCCTCCGAACCGGCATCCCGCAGCCGGGCGCTGTGGGGCGGAGGCGGGCTGATCGCTGCCCTGACGGTCGGGGCCGGGGCCTTTTTCTACACACATAATACAGCAACTCCGCCAGCCCCTGCAGTCGCACCGCAGTCCCAGAGCACGCCAGCCGTACCGGCCGCCCAGACAGCCGCGGTCCAGCTTTCCATGCTTCCTCCCGCAAAGGCCACGGCCGCGCTCGCAAAAAGCGGCTTCAGCCCTGCCGACCGCGCCCGCATTCTCGCAGCAGTGAAGGACGGCAAGATGCGGCTTGTGGAAATGCCGGTTCTGGATGCGTCAGGAGCAGTGGGCCAGACTATTGACGTCACGGTCTCGGGCCTGACACAGCGCGTCGTCCTGACGGGCAAATTCCAGCATCTGGTCATTCCCATTGTCGAAGCCGGGCAGATCCTCATCGCACCTGTCAGCATGCCACATGCCCCCGCCCTGATCATCGGAGCGCTGACAGCCCTCGGCCCCGAAGCCCTGCCCGCCCTGATGACGCTCGACCAGCGCGTCCTGCTCAACGTGATCGTCCAGTAAGGAACCGCCCCGGTGTTCAAGTCCCTCGTTCCCATGCTCAACCGGGCCATGCCGCTGATGATGGCGGCCTTCCTCATTCTGGCAGTGATTCAGGTCGCGGTCATGCTACACCTGTCGCTGAACGGGCTGTGGGCCGCCATCGAATGGGGAAGGCGTTTCTATCTTCCGCTGGCAGGCATCAGTGCCCTGCTGGCTGTCACGGGACTGGCGTATGAAACGTCAGCCGAAAAACTGGCGCGTCGCGGACTGCGCCGCAGGAAAGGTCTCATCATGGATGTTCTCAGCCGTCTGACAAACCGCGGAGCCCTTGAAGAGCTCATGGCCCGCGAACAGCGCGAAACCGTCATCGACGCCGACGAACTGGCCGCCTCGCTGCGCGCCCGCGTCATCGGACAGGATCAGGTCTGCGAGGACATCGCCCAGCAGATGCGCCGCCGCCTGGCCCTTCAGGTCCGGGGCAAACCCGTCGGCATCTTCCTGCTCGCTGGCCCTCCAGGCACCGGAAAAACATATCTGGCCAAGCAGATGGCCAAGCAGATGGAACGCCCCCTGCTGCATTTCGACATGACGCAGATGTCGAGCGCCCATGCTGCAACCCAGCTTTTCGGCTCACCCAAGGGCTATGTGGGTTCGGACACCTTCGGCAAGCTGACAGGCGGCCTCAAGGATCATCCGGATGCCGTGGTGCTGCTCGACGAGATCGAGAAAGCCCATCCGGACGTCTTCAAGAAGTTCCTCACGGCCTGGAACGACGGCCATGTTACGGAAGCCTCCACGGGTGAACAGGTTTCGACCACCCGCGCAATCTTCATGCTGACATCCAACGTTGCAACCGAGGCTCTCACCGAAATCGCCGATCGCCTCGTCAACGAACCTGAAAAGATGCGCGCCGAATCGGTGGAGGCTCTGCGCAAGTCCGGCTTCGCCCCCGAGGTACTAAACCGTCTGGACCGTATTTTCATTTTCCGTGCCCTGCGCGGACTGGATCTGGCCCGCGTCGCGGCACTCGAAATCGAAGCCATGATCGAAGGCTATGGTCTGCATGTGGAAACCGGCGGCATCGATGCCGGGGTGCTGTTCCAGGTCATGGTCAAGCAGAAGAACCTCGGTACCGGCGCGAGCGCGCGCGATCTTGTCCGTTCCATCGAGGATATGGTCAGCGAAAGCCTTATCGTCGCCCGTCAGCAGGGCGCCAAGCGCGTCCGTCTCGTCACGCAGGAAGACGGGACGGTCATCACCGAGATCGCCAGCGACACAGAAACCCAACTTGGCCGGGTGAGCCACTGATCCATGACGGCATTCGGACGGCTCTGGCGACGCGCGCCACTCTGGCGCACAAGCGTGATCGTAACGGTAGGCGCACTCGGCATGGCCGCCTTCTATCCCACTCCGGCGCTCAAAAAGGCCATGCCGTGGCTTCCAGGCCACCTGCCCGGGGCGACACCGTATAATGCGGGATCCGGAGCACCACAGCCGAATGGACAACAGGGCGGCCAGCCTGGCGGTGCTCCGGGGCTGGGAGACCAGATCGGCGTGCCCGATCCGGGCATCACCGAGCACGGGAGCCTGACAATTGCCGGGCGTATCCTCCCACTTCCCGCCGGTGACTGGCATCCGATCCTGACAGCCCGGAGTGGGACGCATGGGGAACTGTCCCAGCAGGTTCTGGCCCGCACTGATCGCGGTGTTGTCTCCGGCGTCATCGTGGTCCGTGCCACGCAACAGCCCGTCCCGGCCGATCTGGCAGAACAGCTCGAAACGCCATGCCATGATGACCGCGACTATGCGTCCCATATTTCCGACAGGGCTGGTGTGTCGCAGGAATGCAGCTACACTAGCAATGCCGTGCTCGAAAACCAGAGCGTCAGCAGTGATCCATTCATCACGGCTGCGTTTAACCGTATGCACACACTCGGCTTTCCAGTCCCGAGTCTGATGATCAATGTCGGTTGGTATTATGCCGCAGCGGCAGGCAAAGGCACCGCTCATATCGAAACGGTGGAGACGCTCGTCGCTCCGATCGAACATGGATCACGCCAGCTTCTGGCGCCACCGCAGTACTGGAACAAAGCATCGGTTCACAAAAACCCGGATGCCGCCCAGTTCATTGATGCTCTGGATCGCTGGATGATCGGCTGGTCCCGCGTTCTGCGCCAGGGATTTGACGGAACGCTGGATACCGGAACGCTCGTACCGCCGCTCATCAACGATCCGTCCGCGCCACGACCGGCCTGAACAGGATCGCACAGGACAAACCGGGCACCCTATTCAGTGGTGCCCGGTTCCTGAGAACCCACGGCCCAGCCGTCGCTCTGCCATCCGTGCCAGCCGCACAAACGGCAGTCCGAGCAGCAGATAGGCCAGACCGACCATGATCCCCGTTCCGAAATAATCGTAATAGGTGGAGGACAGCCGCACATAGGTCTGGCTCAGCTCCGTCAACGTAATGACGGAAACGAGCGAACTGTCCTTCAGCAGCGAAATAAAATCGTTGGTCATGACCGGTACGACCGTCCGGAACGCCTGCGGCACAATCACGAGGCGCAGCGCCTGCCAGTGTGTCATGTTCAGCGCAATCGCCGCTTCCATCTGCCCGCGCGGTACGGAGAGGAGGCCGGCGCGGTAGTTCTCCGCCTCATAGGCCGCGTAATTCAGACCAAGCGACAGCACACCCGCCATGAACGGCGACAGACGGATGCCAAAAGCTGGCAGTCCATAGAAGATAAACAGCACCTGAATCAGCAGCGGCGTGCCACGCACCACCTCAACATACACGCCCGCTACGAAGCGAAGCGGCGTTGCACCGTAATGTCGCGACAGCGCCAGCAGCAGCCCAAGTGCGACGGCCAGAACCATGGCCAGTGCCGACACCGCCAGCGTCATGAGTGCCGCCTGCCCGATCAGCGGCAGGAAACTCACATAACGCCGGACCAGAACATGCCAGCCGCTGCCGGTCGTGTTCGCCATGGCCTGCCGGTAATGATCCCATTCCGTCGGTGCGATGTCCGGCTGGCTGCTATCGCCAGTATAGTTCGCCATCAGCGGCGTCCACAAATTCCAGCGCGCCAGAATGCGATGCAGCGTCCCGTCCTGAATGATCTCGCCCAGAGCCGCGTCCACCTGATCACGCAACGCGCGGTTCTCCGGCGAGAAAGCGATCCCGTATTCCATGCTGCCGATCGGCTCGCCCACGAGCTTCATATCCGGCGAAATGCTGCCATAATACAGCGCGATCGGCGCATCGAGCAGGATTGCATCCAGCCGCCCGTTCCGCAGATCAGAGAACGCATTCGTCTCTTCTTCATAGGACCGGACGTTCGAGCCGCCCTGCCGACGCAGCATCCGCTCCGCCGTCGTGTCCTTGATCGTCCCGACGGTATGCCCCTTGAGGGCGTCCATCGTATCCAGCCCATTTTGGTCGTTCCGGACGATGATGCGCTCGCTCGTCACATAATAAGGACGCGAGAACAGGACGGCTGCCTTGTGTTCCGGCGTCATCTCGATGCCGTCCAGAACCATCCCATACAGTCCGCGTGACAGGCCGGGGATCAGACCATCCCAGTCATTCTGGATGAACTTCGCCTTCCGGTGCATCCGTGCCGCGATCTCGTTAACCAGTTCGTACTCGAAGCCGGTCATTTGGGATTCATGGGCCGGATCGTGGAAGACGTAAGGCACATTCGCCTCACCATCCGATGCCCAGAGCAGTTCCTGTGATGCAGCGGGCGCGTCTGCCAGCGCGATGGAAACAGGGCTGATGGCAAGCGCCAGCAGAAGTGCAAAAAGTTTTTTCATCATAGCAGCGTCCGCAGGAACCGGCGTGTCCGTCCCTCCCGAGGATTGGCGAACATCAGGTCCGGATCACCGCTCTCGACGATTTCCCCACCTTCGACAAACAAAACACGATCCGAGGCCGCGCGCGCAAAGCGCATGTCATGCGTCACAACCAACTGCGTCATACCCTCGTCATCCAGTGCCCGCATGACGGACAGGACTTCCTCGGAAAGCTCGGGGTCCAGCGCTGAAGTCGGCTCGTCATAAAGCATCACAGACGGCTTCATCGCCAGAGCGCGCGCAATGGCCGCGCGCTGCTTCTGACCGCCTGAGAGACTGTCCGGATACCGATCCTTGACGGCCGCCAACCCGACCTTTGCCAGAAGTTCGCAGGCAATGGACTGGGCTTCATCGCGCGACATCTTCTTGACCTGGAGCGGCGCCATCATGACGTTGTCCAGCACCGTACGATGGGGAAACAGGTTGAAGGCCTGAAATACCATGCCAACATGCGACCGCAGCTTATGGGCCTCGGCCTCGTTGGCGCGGCTCCAGTGCTTGCCCGTGCACGCGACCGTCACATCCTCGATCCGGACAGAGCCCGCATCCGGATGTTCCAGGAAATTGAGGCAGCGCAGGAACGTGGATTTACCACATCCCGAAGGCCCGATCATTGAAATCAGTTCGCCACGCTCCACATCGAGCGACAGGCCCTTCAGAACCTCGTTCCCACCAAAGGACTTGGCGATACCACTCGCCTGCAGCACCAGATCAGCCAGTTCCGGAAACCCTCGAAAAAAGAGATGCACGATCACATGACCGCGAAGCCCTCATAACGAACCTGCGCCAGTGTATCGAGACCTTAATACAGCCCACGTCACAATTCATACGATCATCATATTCCACCCAACCGGAGCCCGGCTCTTGCGAAGCACGCCCGCAGGGTCTCTAAAACAGAAAGACACACACCGGGACAGAGCCGAACCCGCGCATGAGACCCTTCGATGACCAGCCCGTCTGACTTCCCCACACCCCCTGTTCCCGAGCGCCTGCTCGACGTTAAGGGCGTCACGGTGTTCCGCGGAGACCGGCTGGTCCTCGACGGGGTCTCCCTGACGCTGGATGCCGGGGATGCCATGATCCTGACAGGTCCGAACGGCGCTGGGAAATCCACGCTTCTACGGACAATTTCCGGCCTGCGCCGCCCCGATTCAGGCGAGGTCATCCGCTATGGAGACCTTGCCTGGCTTGGCCATCAGGACGCGCTCAAGCCCGGACTAACGCTCGCGCAGAACCTTGCGTTGGCTGAAAAGCTCGGCACGAACAGTCTGCCGGACGCACTTGAGGCCCTGGACCTCACCCATCTGACCGACCTTCCGGCCCGTCTGCTGTCCTCGGGGCAGAAGCGCCGTGCTGCTTTCGCCCGTGTCATGCTCTCGGGTGCACCACTCTGGCTGCTCGACGAGCCGACCGTCGGGCTGGATGTCGCCAGCATCGAACGCCTCGGTGCCGTCATGGCCGCCCATCGCGCCAATGGCGGTGCCATGATCGTCACAACGCATGTCCCGCTTCCCCTCGACAACACCCGTTCGCACGAGCTGCCATCGCTCGCGCATGTAGAGTCCTTCTGGCTATCATGACCGCTTTCCTTGCCCTGATCGACCGTGACCTGCGTCTGGCTTTCCGCTTCGGTGCCGACACACTAGCCTCGCTGCTGTTCTTTATCTTATGTGGCAGCCTGTTCCCGCTGGCACTCGGTCCCTCGCCAGACCTGCTGCGACACATGGGACCGGGCATCATCTGGGTCTGCGCCCTGCTCGCCTGCCTGCTGCCGCTGGACCGCCTGTTCGGAGCGGAACTCGAAGACGGCTCCCTCGACCTGCTGATGCTGACAGGCCCGGCTCCGGCCGCTGTGGCTTTTGCCAAGATGGCGGCCCACTGGCTGACAACCGGCCTGCCGCTTCTGATCGCCAGCATCCCGCTCGGCATCATGCTCGGCGTCAAAGGCTCGGAACTTCCACTCCTGCTGCTTGGTCTTGCGATGGGCACGATGTCCCTGTCGCTTCTGGGCGGCATGGCTGCGTCAATCGTGCTTGGCGCGCGGCGCGGCGGCGTGCTGCTGCCGCTCCTGGTTCTGCCGCTCGCAACGCCTGTGCTGATCTTCGGCGCGGCCTCCTCCTATGCCGGACAGCTTGCAACATCGCCTGCCGCAAGTCTGGATCTGCTGGGAGCATGCCTGTTTGCATGCCTGCCCCTGTGCCCCCTTGCCGCCGGCCAGGGCCTGAAGGCTGCCGTGGGCTGAACGACATAGTATACCTTAACAGGATGTCATCCGCAGGCCTTTGACGACCTGAATCCATTGTGAAACGACTGGACCATATTCGTTTCATATCGAGATCATTGTCATGCCCAAACGCCATTCACTCAGAAGCTCCCTTTTGTCCTGCGCCGCCCTGATGGGGCTGAGCCTCGGCGGCGCTCAGGCCGAGCCGGGCTATCTGCGTGAACCCTCGCTTTCCGGCCAGACAGTCCTGTTCAATGCCGAGCAATCCGTCTGGAGCGTGCCCCTCGCCGGCGGTCAGGCCCAGCGCCTGACGAGCGTACCGCAGGGCGCTAATGCCATTGATCCGCACCCCGTCATTTCCCCGGATGGCACCCAGATCGCATTTGCCGCCAATTTCGATGGCCCGACCGAAATTTATATCATGCCCCGCAGTGGCGGCACGCCCCAGCGCCTGACCTTCGAAAACGTCGCCCGCCTGAAAATCATCGGATGGGACGCCCATGCCGGCATCCTCTACGCGACGCCCGCAGCCACTGGACCGTATTACACCCAGACCGTCACCGCCATTGACCCGAAGACCAGCGCAAAGCACGTCTTTCCGCTCTCCGGCGTCAACGATGCCGCTCTCAGCCCGGACGGACGCTGGCTCTACGCCGTCCGCTTCGGACTCGCCACGACCGGCGATCACATGCGCGCCTATCGTGGCGGCGCTCTGTCCCAGCTCTGGCGTTTCGATCTTCAGAACGGCAAAGAAGCCGAGCGCATTGGCACGCATGACGCCAACCTCATCCGCCCGATGCCCTGGCGCGACCGGCTGATCGTTATTTCCGACCAGAACGGCCGCTACAATCTGTGGAGCCTCGCCACGGATGGTTCGGCCGCAAAGCAACTCACCCGTTTCACGGATTACAGCGTCCTCGAAGCTTCCATTTCCGGCGACCATATCGTGATTCGCAAGGGCGCTGACCTGTTCGACTTCAATCTGGCGAGTGGTGAGACCACTCCCATCAAGATCGACCTAACCTCCGACAATCTTCCCCGCAGCCCCTACTGGCTGGAAAAGCCAACGCGCTTCCTGACGTCCTCGACCATTTCTCCAAAGGGAGAAACTGCGGCCTTCACCATGCGCGGACATGTCGTTGTCGCAGGCGCGTCACCGCGTCGCGTCGTCGTCCTCGCCACTCCTGACAATGTGCGTCTGCGTCTCGCCCAGATCACGCCGGACGGCAAATCCATCATTGCTTTCAGCGATGCAGGCGGCGATTCCGCCCTGTGGCGCTTTGCAGCAGACGGCAGCGGCAAAGGCGAGGCCATCACCCAGCCCTCCCCGACCGAGCCCGTGATCCTGTCGCTTTCTCCGGACGGAAAATACGCCGCCCATACCGACCTTCTAGGCCGGCTGTGGCTGACGGACCTCTCCACGAAGGCCGATAAGCTCGTTGATAACGCCACGCAGGATGGCACCAACGTCTTCGACTCCCTGTCATGGTCCTCGGACGGGCATGTTCTGGCCTTCGTACGGACCCGTGGTGCGAACCTGCGCCGTCAGATCGCGCTTTATGTTCCCGCCACCGGTCAGACGAACTGGGTCACCGACGGACGCTACGAATCCTATACTCCGTCATTCTCGCCGGACGGAAAATGGCTATGGTTCCTTTCGGACCGCACTTTTTCACTGTCCAGTGATTCACCCTGGGGTGACCGCAATATCGGCCCGGCCTTCCCGAAGCGGACTGGCATTTACGCCTTGGCTCTTCAGGCCGGAGCACGCTTCCCGTTCCAGCCCGCCACCGAACTGGAAGCGGCGGACAACAAGCCGGATGCCGACAAGAAAGATGACAAGACGAAGGACGGCGACAAAAAAAAGTCTCTCCCCGCCATCGAATGGTCTGGTCTTGCCACGCGCCTGTATCAGGCTCCGGTCCCAGCTGGGGACTATAGTGGTCTCGGCGTTTCCGACGAGTATCTGTTCACCATCGACAGCTCAGGCGATGGCGATAGGCCGGGCGATCTGAAGTCGATCCATATCGACAATAACGAACACAAGATCGAAACCTACGCCGCCACGATCTCAGATTTCGACATCACTCCCGATGGCAAAACCCTGCTGACACTCAGCCGTCGCGGCAAGAACGCGCCTGAACTGCTCCTGACGCCTGCAGGCGAGAAGCAGCCCAAGGAACTGGCCGGAAAGAAGATCGAACTCGACCATCTGCGCCTGCGGATCGACCCCGGACAGGAATGGTTGGACGAATTCATAGATGCCTGGCGCCTGCACCGCGACCATTACTATGACCGTGACCTGCAAGGCGTAGACTGGAAAGCCGTGCGCGCCCATTTCGCCCCCTTCGTGGACCGTCTCGGGAACCGTGCGGATCTCGACGACCTGCTCGGTCAGATGGTGGCGGAAATCGGCGCCATGCACTCACAGCTCCACGCGCCCACGACCGTCGATCAGCCCGCATCCAGCCTCATTGCGGGCCTCGGCTCGCATCTGACGCATGAGGACAAGGGCTTCCGGATCGATCACATCTATCAAGGCGACCGCGACCTCCCGGACCAGCAGTCCCCGCTGGCGGCTCCAGGTGTGGATGCCCGTGACGGAGATCTTGTCGTCGCCATCAACGGACAGCCCACGGCTGGACAGCCCGATCTGGGTTCACTCCTTGCCGATCAGGCCGGAAAGCAGGTCCTCCTGACGCTCGCCCGCGCCGGAAAGGAACACAAGGTCATCGTAACCCCCGTTCCTTATATGAAGGAGCGTGGCCTGCGGGCACGAGACTGGGAAGTCGGTCGCGCAAATGTTGTCGATCGTGCTAGTCACGGACGCATCGGCTATCTGCATCTGCAATCCATGGTCGGCGACGACATGGAAGCCTTCGCCCGCGAGTTCTATGCCAATATCGACAAGGACGGTCTGATCGTGGACGTCCGTGGCAATACGGGCGGCAATATCGACAGCTGGGTTCTCACCCAACTCATGCGTCGCCCATGGATGTTCTGGGGCCGCTATGGCAATGCGCCTTCGGTGAACATGCAACAGTCCTTTCAGGGACGGCTGATCGTCCTGTCCGATGAGATGACCTATTCGGATGGCGAGACTTTCTCGCAGGGCATTAAATCCCTGCACATCGCCCCATTACTTGGCGAACGCACTGCAGGCGCAGGTGTCTGGCTGTCTGACGGCGATCGTCTGATCGACAACGGCAATGCCCGCACAGCCGAGAACCCATATTTCGACTTGAACGGGCACTGGCTGGTCGAAAACAAGGGAGTCTCCCCGGACATCCAGGTCGAGAACATGCCGGTCGCCACCTTCAACGGGCAGGACCAGCAGCTTGACGCCGCCATCGCCTGGCTCCGCAAAGACATGGCGGATCATCCGCGCCCAGCTCTCAAGCCCGAGGCCTTCCCGGCGCAGCAGCCCGCTGCGCCTCGTTAATCGTGAAAAGTCCTGATGGGTCGGCAGACTGCTGATTCATCAGGATACAAAGACATGCCGGCTATCAGAGCAGTGATCAGATCTATTGATGGATCAATGGAATTAGGTCGGACCCGATGATGGAGTTTTCGTTAGCGATTTTGGCTGCGGTTTCAGTTCTTCTATTTGTATACGTTATATTCAATCATAAAAATATTTTCATTTATAAAGCATCAGGAAACATAACCCTATTATTCATCATAATCATTCTGTTTACGATCATATTTTATGCTTTTTACATAGTTTCTCTTCTTATTTTTATAATCCAATAGAACGTGGTTAAATAACGGCACACGCTGCGGATCAGGATTCAGAGCATCCGGTCCATGATGCTGTCCTTGCGACCATAACGATGCAGCAGTGCCGCGATCACATGCCCGGCGATCAGAATTCCCAGCACCCATGACGAGAACTGGTGCAACACATTCACCAGCGGTACGAAAACCGGCGCCTTGTGCGCCAGAGGCGGCAGGTTCACGATCCACATCATGGGGATCGGCAGGCCGTGGACCGAACTCCGCACCCATCCTGTCAGCGGCACAATCAGCATCATCGCATACAACCCGAAATGCCCGACCTGAACCGCCAGACGCTCCTCTTCCGGGATCTCCGCTGACATGGCGGGGGGCCGGTGCGTCGCGCGCCAGACAAGCCGCAGGAGCGTGAGGACGATGATGAACGGTCCGATCTCCTTGTGGATCAGCAGCAGGAGCGCCTTCTGAGGCGTAGCCGCATGCGGCATGATCCGCCCCACATAAAACCCGAGCAACCACAGAGGAATGATGATCGCCGCCATACTCCAGTGAAACATCTTGGCCACAAGGGAATAACGCTGAAACGGCGGAAGGATTTTTTCCATGAAACGGCAGCACTCCAGAAGAACAGTTCCGCTGTCTATAACCCGTTCCCACACCGGAACACACGTTGCGCTGGGTTACGGATTTTCAAGCGGAAGCAGGACGGCTACGACAGCCTGCACGCTCTCACAGGAATACCCGACTGCCATGCTGACACTGCTGTATACGCGCATTACCGAACTCGCCGCGTCTCCGCGCGCCGTATGGTGGCTGGTCATTGTCGCGACGGCAGAGGCCTCGATCTTTCCACTGCCGGTGGACCTGATGCTCGTGCCCATGCTGCTCGCCAATCGTGAACGGGCCTGGTTTCTGGCTCTGGTCTGTACCCTGGCCAGCGTTGCGGGCGGGCTGGTCGGCTGGATCCTCGGGGCGTTCCTCATGGAGCATGTCGGCATGCCGATCGCGCATTTCTATCATGCCGATCAGCGCATCCTGAATCTTGAGGCCATGTTCCGCCATTACGGTGTCTGGATCATCCTCGCCAAGGGCCTGACCCCACTCCCCTACAAATTCGTCACGCTAGCGGCCGGTGCAGCCCATTTTTCCCTGCTACCCTTCATCGCCGCCAGTATCGTCACCCGCGGCGCCCGCTTCTTCCTTGAAGCCGCTCTGCTCCGCACGTTCGGCGAACCCATCCGCGACTTCATTGAAAAGCGTCTGGCCCTCGTCCTCTTCGCAGCCCTGATCCTGATCGCAACTGGTGTCATGCTGATCGAGTTTTTTTAAAAAATAATTTATCAAAGAGGAATATTGGCCCACTCCACTCCCTGAACAGGGCCGCACAACCACTGAAAATATTGCAATTCACGATATTAACACAGATATAAGTTAGTTTTTTTTCAATCAAAATATTTCTTTCATGATCTCAAACAAATAGCGGAACTCCGCAATTTTTTCACAAAGAACGATGCGAATTTTCTACAATCCGCATTGATAATACACCCCATAAACCACAGAAGAAATATTTTGTTTGTAAAAGACAATCAATTTTTGTCTAAACCAAAGTAGCGACGAAGTAACTTACACTTGAGTTATTTTATGTTGAGCAGAATCGAAAAATTGTGAAGATTATCTAAGCCTTGTTTTTATATCGTAAACAAAGCGCAGAATGAAATTCAAATAAATGTTAGCCAAATACTAACAAAAAGGAATTATCATGACTTCATATCCCGGAACCACCACCACCTATACCGTTACTCAATCTGACCTTGTGGGCTTATTTCAGAATGTCACCATTAAAGACAGTTCTGGCACTACCATCACCACACTATCTAGTGTTCCAACAGGTAATATCGTCACTGGAACCAGTTCTGTTGTCGTTCTGGCCAGCCTTCTGAGTGGAACCTATGTCAGTGTTCCCGGATCAACCGGCGGCATTGATATTCTTCTTAATGCACTCAGCGCCGTAAACTTCTATATTGGTGGCGACACGACTGTCACTATAGGCGTCAGCGCTGTATCAGGACTAACGCTGAATGTCGTTGGCGGAGAACTCACTTTCTCCAGCGGCCTCCTTGCCAGCGCACTTCAGGGCTCCACCATCAACATCAGTGAGGGCGGTTCCTATGTTTCCGGGTCAAATCTCGCCAGCATCCTGACCGGATCCACAATTAATTTTGGTACCGGCGGTGGAACGCTGATCCTCAATGGAGGCGGAACGCTCATTGACCTGAGCGGTACATCGATCACCAACTACAACCCGACCAAAGACACGATCGAACTACAGAATACGGTTACTGAAATTACAGGATATACAATAGCCGGGAGCGGTTCTTCACGCACGATCACGCTTTATGGCGGAAATGGCAATACAGAAATCGCCACCTACACCGTCACGCTGGCCAGCAACGCCACACTTGCAACCGGCACTTACAATGCCCTGAGCGCAGACAATAACCCGCTCAGCATCACCTATTCAAAGGGCAATACCTATATTGGTGTCTGCTTCCTCGCTGACTCCATGATCCGTACACCATCCGGCGAAACCCCGATCCAGGACCTTCGTACGGGTGACGAGATCCTAGCATGGCATGGAGACACGCATGCTGTCCGCAGGGTCATCTGGACCGGTCGGCGACAGGCCACCACCAACCCGTCCCTTCCCGATGATCAGGCCGGCTATCCCATCCGCGTCCTCGCCAACGCCATCGCAGATAATGTCCCTCATAAGGACATGCTGATCACGGCAGAACACTGCCTGTTCATGGACGGCCGTTTTGTCCCCGCACGAATGCTGGTCAACGGCAGTTCCATCTTCTACGACCGCTCCCTGACCTCTTACGAATACTACCATGTCGAGACCCAGGAGCATTCCGTCATCATGGCCGACGGAATGCTGACCGAAAGCTACCTTGATACGGGTAACCGGCACACCTTCCGGCAGGACGGAAAAATCCTCGCCATCGGCGGCCAACACAAAAGCTGGGAAGATGCAGCGGCGCCGCTGGAAGTCAGCCGTGCCTTCGTCGAGCCCCTCTATCGCCAGATCGAAGCCCGCGCGCTTACTCACTGCCGGTTGGACAAATCAATGGCGAGCACGGACCAGACCCCGCACATCACAGAAGATCCCGATCTACATCTCCTCGCATCAGACGGCCAGATCATCTATCCGATGCGACAGACGAAAAACCGGGTTCTCTTCATGATCCCGCCAGGGATCAGCTCAGTCAGGCTCACGTCCCGCGCATCGCGTCCCTGTGACACCATCGGTCCTTTCGTCGATGACCGCCGCACCCTTGGTGTTCTTGTGGGCGATATCGTGTTTTTCGATTCAGGAAGCACCACCGACCTTGAGGCTCACCTGGAGCATCAGCCCCTTGAAGGATGGGCAGGACCGGAAAACGCACGCTGCCGCTGGACGACCGGAAGTGGTCTCATCCCGCTTGGCGAGCGCGCACCCCTGCATTTCGGCGTTCTTTCCATCACTGTCCTGGCGACTAACACCTATTTTACAGAGACCGCTTTCCCCGAGGAACAGACAGCTCAACGAGCCTGAGGGGATAGGAAAATCATTACACAATCTGCTCACGGTTCCATTGATGACCATGAGCAGATTTACGGTCTTTGATACGGCCCCACAGCAGCAGAAGAACAAAAAAAGCCCCGGTTCAGACCGGGGTTTTTTTGTTCCGTATCCTTTAGTTCAGAACCATTCGCTCATGCGCCATCGCCTGCTCTTCCCCGAAGGACGGCCATTCAGACCGCGACAGCGCCTTTAGCGAGGGAGACGGCAGACCCATACGGTGCGCATAAAGCCAGGTATAGGTCAGGGCGCGATGGACATAGTCCCGCGTTTCCCCATTGGGGAGCGTTTCCATAAAGAATAACGGATCGTGCACCTCCGCCTTCTGCGCACCTTCCCAGCGGGCAATGGCCCCCGGGCCGGCATTGTAGGATGCCAGAACCCGGACCAGATCGCCGCCTTCCGGAGGGCTAACCGTCGCGATCCGGCTGGACTGGTTCGCCAAATACAACACGTAGAGCTGCCCGATCTCCAGATTGGAGGATGGGTTGTGCAAGCGACTGACCATGTCCGGCGCAACCGGGATCACCGCCACACCATGCGAGTCATACGTCATGTGCGATGCGGTGACGAAGCTGGCCGTTACAGGACGGATCTGCATGAGACCATGCGCTCCGGCACCCGACGTCGCTGAGGGGTCGAAATTGGATTCAACCCGTGTCAGAGCATAGACCAGCGCCGGATTCATGCGAAATCCATGCCTGGGCTTCAGGGACGGCAGGGGAAGCGGCGTCGGCTTCGTTATCTGCGCTTCCTGATGCATAATGAGAGAGGCGAGCTGTTCAGACAGATCCTCGTAGCCCGCCGCCTGCGCTACGAGCTGAAGCGAGCGGGAGCGTGCGCTATCATCTGCAACATCGACCCACATCCGTCGGATCAGTTTCTCAGCCCGCACCCGCTCGCCGACCTGCAGCAGAGCGAAGAGCTGACGCCCCTGCGGAAGAGCCCCGACTGCCTCGACATCGATTTCCGCAAGAACAGGCACCGGATCGTGTAGCGTGATCTCCACGCCGCCATCCGGCAGGCGCGCATGGCCATGCCGTCCGAGATCAAGCGTCTGAGACGCCAGAATACCGTAGAACGTCTCATGGTGAATAGCGGCACGATGGAGCCATTTTACATAGCCGACCATGTCATGACGCCGCCCTTCGGCACGTGCGGCCCAGAAGGCAGCGGCCGCGCGGATCTCCACGGTCGTCACGGGCGCGTTTGCCGCAGACTGGAACAGGTCATAGGCCGCCTCGATATGGCCTTCACGCCAGGCCGCCAGGCCCGCAACATAGGCAGGCAAGCCCACCTGATTGTTGCCGCGGCCAAATCCCACGCTGCCATGCCGCAGGGCCAGTAGGGTTTCCCCCTGGGATAGCAGCCCAAGCGCAACCTCGCCATAAAGCTGGGCGGCATACGGCGCCGTCATGCCCGGCGTGATATCCACAAGATGCAGCGCACTTTCTGCCCCCCGCACACCCGAGAACACCCGCTCCTGAACCGTCCGGTCCAGAAGCGGATTGCGCACAAAGGCATGAAGCAGGGGATCAACCGGAGCACATGCGCCCTTCACGTCTTCAGGCCGCGCATCAGCGGCAAGCGGACGGACGAAGGACTGGGGCTGCACCGTTCCCGGAAGCGCGATTTTCAGGAGTAGAGCCTGAATACTGGCGGCATCGGGCTGGGAGGCATAGTCATGCAACCATTCCCGAAGCTGCTCGACGGCCGGATGAGCGCCCGGCGTCAGATAACGCTCTGCCAGCACATCCGGCAGGAGAACATGATCCGTCACCAGACGGAGCTGGTCCTGAACAATCCGAGCGTTGCCTTCCCGCTGAGCCCGGAAGATCAGCCGGTAGCGGCTGGCCATTGCAGCGGTGAGCGGATGGGGAAGCGAAACAATGCCATCCCCGCCCAGAGACGGACGGACCTCGGCAAAAGCGGTCTCATCCCCCACCCGCTCCGGCTGAGGGGGAAGATCTCGTGTGCTTGCCGCACGCACCGGGGACAGTGAGCCACCGGCCAGAATCAGCACGCTAACGAGCAGAGCCCGTGCGTTACTGCCAGAAATGAAAGGGGTTGTCCTTCGCATAGCAGCGGGTTGCTACCCGCTTTGCATGCCGTTGGCAAGATCTTGCGGATTTTGATGCAACCATGGACTGGGCAATTGTACATACCAACCCCAAAACAATCCAGTGGCAAACACCTGTCTTGGCGCGTTTTTTTACGTTTTCTCGAAGTTTTTTGATGACCTCATTTGTACCAGTTCGGTCCTCATCCCTCCGGAGCCAATTTCTCCATCAGAATCAGCAGATCCTGCCATGCATTACGCCGCGCAGCCGCACTAGCCCGCAGTTGCAGAGGGTGCCGCATCGGCAGGAGCGGAACCGGAGTCGCAAGCCCGGGAAGCGAAACCTCCATCCACTTCCCACGTAAGCGCCCAACCGCCGCATCAGCCCCTAGCAACATCTTCAGGGGAGTCACGCCCATCGTCACCAGAAATCGGGGCCGACACAGGACAATCGTCCGCAGAAGGAGCGGGTGACAGGCCTGCATCTCCGTATCACTCGGTGTCCGCCCGCCCGGCGGTCGCCACGGCAGGGCGGGCGCCATGGAAATCTGCCCCCGCTCCAACCCGGCTGACCGCAGCATCTTCTCCAGAAGCGAGCCTGCCTCTCCCGCGAAGAGCGTGCCGGACCGGTCCTCGTCTGCATCGGGTGCCTCGCCGATCAGCATGAAGGGGGCGTTTTCCACGAAAACCGGTTCCAGCCGGTGCGTGGCGGTCCGGGCAAGAAACAAATCGTCCGGAGCCTCGGTCAGCCGCATCAAGGTCGGCAAATCATGCGCCTTCTCAAGCGCCTGCATGGAGAGGCTACCCGTTGCCGTTTCGATAACCTTTGCGCCGGCCGGACGCGCGCCATCCCACATTTCCGGCGAAGGCCGCGCAATCGTCCGCTGCCCCTCCTCCCCACGTTGCGGCATGGATACAGGCAGCCGGGGAGCCGCCTCGGAAAGACGGTCCACGGGCAGTTCGCACAGAGCCTCGTCGGCTCCCCATTCATACTGAAGCTGGAGCGCGGCCAGAAGTTCGGCCCGGCTCACAACCGGCTGGGGCGTCATGATCTATCCGTTCTGGTTACCTCCCGACCTGTAAGCCACCGTTCCCGGAAGGGGGAGCAGTTGGCGTCAGACCTCAAGAGGGCTAAAGTTTCGTCCATTATGCAGATCACACGCGGCTGGCCCAGATCATTCGAGGATTTTTCCCGTCCGCTCCGTCTGGCGCTTCCCGCTCTTATGCTGGGTAGCTGCCTCACGGAGGGCGCCGCAGCAGCCGTTCCTCCCGCCATGCTACCCGCCATCAATCCTGAAAAATCCCTGACCGGCTGGATGATGGCTGCGACCGTCATGATGGAACGCGGAGATATTTCCGCCGCCAATCTGGCGCTTTCGCATGCCCTGCCTCTCGCCCCACACAATCTCCGGTTGCAGCACGATGCTCTGCGTTACGCCGCGATGGCTGGGAAACAAGCCGAGGCTGTCAGACTCGCCAACGCACTGCCCGATCATGACATCGGCAGCGATATCGGGACCCTCATTCTCGCGCAGGATGCCTTTGCCCGTCAGGACTGGGCCGAAATGCGCCGTATCCTGACCCGCAGCCCCCATCACGGCCCACTCGTCGCCATTGCAGCCCCCACTCTCATGGCCTGGAGCCTTGCGGCCGAGGGGCATGCCGACAAAGCCCTGAATCTGCTGGGAGAAGCGGCAGCCCAACCCACGACCCGCAGACTGTATCTTCTGCATGCGGCCATGATCGCGGAATCCCTTCCCAGCCCGCAGTTGGCGGAACAGCTGTATCACCGAACAGGAAATGCCTCCGGCGACCCGCTGACACTCCAGATCCTCTATGCACAGCTTTATGGGAGCTGGCTCGAACGCCATGGCCGTCACAAGGAGGCCAGTAACGCCATCGCCGCCCTTGATGTAACCTCTCCTCTGACCTCTCTCGTCATCGGCCCGATCCAGCAGAGCCTTCCGCATCTGAAAAGCCCGAGCCCGGCCCTTGGCGGCGCGGTTCTCAACCTGCAGATCGCCCTCATGATCACGGATGTCATCCAACAGGACGGCATTCCGCGGGACCCGGCCATCATTGCCCTGCAACAGGCTATTTTTCTTGATCCCGGCCTGACAATCGCGCGCATCTTTCTCGCGGACACCTTTCGGGAAGCCAACCAGATCTCCAGCGGGCTGGCTGCGCTGGATGGCATCCCGTCCTCCGACCCCCTCGCCGCTTTGGCTGCACAAGAACGCATTAATCTGGCCCTGCGCTCGGGCGACCTGGAGCAGGAAGCCGATGCCCTGCATCGCGCCCTGACCCTGCGTCCCGACAATCCCGAATTCCTGATTCAGCTGGCGGAAGTCGAAGACCAGCGCGGCCACCATACTCAGGCCATTGATCTCTATACCCGCGCCCTCAAGGCTTCCCCGCCCCGCAAGGAGATCCTGTGGCCCATCCTGCTCGGCCGCGCGATGGCTGCGGAAGAGAGCAGCAACTGGCCGATGGTCCAGGATGACATGAGGCATGCGCTGGAACTCGCGCCAGACCAGCCCGAAGTGCTCAATTTCGTGGGCTATGCCAATATCGAACATGACTCGGATCAGGCACAGGCTCTTGCCATGCTGAAAAAGGCCGTCGATCTTCAGCCAACGGACGCCTCCATTCAGGACAGCTATGCCTGGGCTCTGCTCAAATATCGCGCGGATATCAAAACTGCGTTCCCCATCCTGGTGCAGGCTGCGGAACATGCGCCCAGCGATGCTGAAATCGGCTACCATCTGGGCGTTGCTTACTGGTATCTCGGACGGCATACCGAAGCCCAGGATCAATGGAACCAGTCCCTGGACGACAATCCCCAGCCGCAGGATCGCGCCCTTCTAATGCAGGCGCTCCAAAACGGTGGCCCCCATCTCGCAGCCTTCGAACAGAAACAATGACCTTTCCAGACACAACTTCTTCCGCCGCTCCGCAGACTAGTGCGCATGCCAAGATCAACCTGTTTCTGCACATCACCGGCCGCCGCGATGATGGCTATCACCTGCTCGATAGTCTTGCCGTATTCGCAGGTGCTTCAGACCGCGTTGCCCTCACGGCTCCAAGCGACACCATGTCCCTGACGATCGACGGACCGTTCGGACAGGGCCTTGAAGCGGACGACCAGAATCTCGTGCTCCGCGCCGCCCGCGCCCTTCAGGCCCAGGCGGGCAGCACGATTGGCGGCCTGACTGAATCCTTTCATCTGGAACTGCAAAAGAACCTGCCCGTCTCATCCGGTATCGGTGGTGGGTCGGCTGACGCTGCCGCAACGCTGCGTCTGCTGGCACGGGAATGGAATGTCGATCAGGAAGCCCTTTTTCCGATCGCCGAGACACTGGGGGCGGATGTTCCCGTCTGCGTTGCCCAACGCCCAGCCCGGATGCAGGGCATCGGGGAAATTCTTGCCCCCGCTCCGGCCCTGCCAGATGCGGGCCTCCTGCTGGTCAATCCGGGCATTGGTGTTTCAACACCGAACGTTTTCCGGGCCTTCGCGGCAGGCGGCGGTATTGTTGAGCGTCCCGAGCCGTTTCTGCCAGACCGCTGGAACACGGCACAGGACATGGTGGCAGATCTGAACGCCACCACGAACGATCTTCAGGCCCCGGCCCTCTCACAATGCCCTGTCATCGGCACGGTCCTGGCCTCAATCGCAAGCCTGCCAGACTGTCTGCTCAGCCGCATGAGCGGTTCAGGCGCCACCTGTTTCGGCATTTTCGCCAGCCCCGAAAGCGCTGTTGCCGCAGCTCGAATCCTGAATGCGCAGAGCGCACGTCTGGGTTGGTGGACATGGGCGGGCGGCTTCCACCACACTGGAACTTCCACCTGATCACAACGCAACCAGACAGAAAGGCGACGAACGTCATGACAGCACCGCGCATGCAAGTCACACGTTCAGAGGACAGCAAGACGATCACCCTGTCTTTCCTGGAAGGCAGCGGTGTTTCAGGTAGCATTGCTCTGGACGAGAAACAGCTCTCCCAGTTGATCACCAGTCTCGGACTGGCACATGCGAGCCTCATTGAAAAACAGCCGCCGGCCCCTATTGCCGGTGCGCGCTTTACACCGGTCTATACAACAAACTGGGCCTTGCAGATCGATGCTCTGACCGAAGGTTCCATGCTGGCCTTCCAACACCCGGCTTATGGTCCGGTGGGGATCGTTTTCGGCCCGCAGGACGTCGAGCAGATCATTCGCGGCCTGCAAAAACAACGGACCATGATCCGCTCCAACCCCGATGATGCCAGCAAGCCGAGCTGACAAAATCCTTAGCGGGATTTTAGAAAAATTCCATCTCCCCCGCTTTGGGGGAGACCTGAATAGCACCTCTCTGCAGGCGCTGCCGGACCTCCGAGAGAGTCAGCCGATCCACTATGGAACACTGAACCTGTACCTCTCTCACACCGCTCTCATGACTTAACTGCTCACAACACTGCGCCAGTTGGCCCAAAACCTGCGTGATCCTGTCGAAATCCTGCAGCTGCGTGGCAGTTTCGCCCACACACGCCTTCAGACAGACCTCCTCCAATTGACGCAGGTTCTGCATACTTGAAGACAGCTGTGCACCCACGCCTTCCAGAACTGCCGACAATGCCAGCTTCCCTGATGCCTCAGACACTGCTGATCGGCCCAAAAACGGCTTCGATACGAGATTTGAGCGAACTGGCCGTAAAAGGCTTGGCCAGAAAATTGTTCACCCCTTCCGCAATGGCCTGCTGAACCAGATCCTTGCTGGCCTGTCCGGTCAACATGATGAAGCCCGTTTTTGCAGTCCGTACATTACTTCTGACCGCTTTCAGAAGCTCAAGCCCGTCCATATCCGGCATGTTAAAATCTGAAATAATCAGGTGCACCGGATTGCTTTTGAGATGTTCGAGCGCTTCCAGTCCATTCCGGGCACCGGCGATCTGTACGAATCCGATCTGGCTCAGCGTATTACGCAAGATAGAACGGATGGATGTCTGATCGTCGACAAGAAGGACGGACATAGAGGAGGCTGAAATCATGGATATGTCTCCAAAGAGCGACGTTCACAAAGATTGAGAATGGCTGGACCAATGGCAGAAAGCGGAAGCTGCGTCTCGACAGCGCCCAGTTCGTATGCGGCCCGGGGCATGCCATAAATGACGGAGCTCGCCCGATCCTGACCGATTGTGGAAGCACCGGCATGGCGCATGGCCAGCAGACCCTGCGCCCCGTCACATTCCATCCCCGTCAAAATGACCCCCACAGCATTTTTTCCGCCTGTGGTGGCGAGGGAATAAAACAGTTCATCCACCGAGGGGCGATGTCCGTTGACGGGTGGCGCCGCAACCATCTGACAGACATATTCTCCAGACCGTGCGCCACAGCGAACGCGCAAATGGCGCTCTCCACCAGACGCGACATACACCGTGCCGGGTTTCAGCATATCGCCCTCTTCCGCAAGCCTGACCTCCGGCTTCACGATCTGGTCCAGACGGCGTGCGAAGCTTTCTGAAAACTGCCTAGGCATGTGCTGCACGATAACCGTTGGCGGACAGGCCACGGGGAAATGCCCCAAAACATCGGTTAGTGCTTCCACCCCTCCCGTTGACGCACCAATCCCGACGACAGTTCCTATCTTCGGAACAGTCCGATTTGCAGACGCTGTAGAAAGCGACACAGGATCCTGCCTCTTCACAGCCACTGCCCGGACAATCGCATCTCCTAACCCCGTAAACGGATCCTCCCCGTTAACCGTGGTCGTTTTCGAGTACCATTCCGCTGCTCCCATCCGGAGCGACTGCTCAATTAGTCCCCGATGACTGGAAAGATGACCCGACACCATCACGACAGGCATTGGCCGCAACCTCATGATTTTTTCAAGAAACTGCAGACCGTTCATGGACGGCATCTCGAAATCAAGCGTCAGCACATCCGGATTCAGGCGCACGATAAGATCACGTGCTTCAAAGGGTGTTCCGGCAGTCCCCACGATCTTTACTCTGGGATCCCGCCGGAGTGCGGCCGCAATCAGGGCGCGGGTCGTCAGGGAATCATCGACGACCACGACAGTCAGGGGTTTTACTTCGCTCAAGCCCCCCTCCTGCCAGACGGAATCTTGCGATAGGCGTTATGTCCAAAGCTTTCCATGCCAAACCGCTCAGGATGAGCGATCCGCTCCGAATGCCCCAAATAAAGCTCTCCCCCCGGGAAAATACGGCGCGAGAGATTGCCCCATAGCTGATCCTGCGTTTCACGATCAAAATAAATCGCGACATTCCGACAGAAGATGGCATGAAAACAGGATGAAAATGGCCAGGGATCAACCAAATTGAGACGTCGAAAACGAATCATTCCCCGAATTTTTTCGGACATGACGACCCGATCGTCTTCCAGCCGGCAGGACGTCAGCACTCCATCTTCAAAAAGAGCCTCGGCTTCTACAACAGCATAGCTTCCCAGGCGAGCCTGCTGAAGAACATCGGAATCTATATCTGTCGCCAGCATTTTCGCTTTCAGATTCGGAATGGTGGACAGACACTTTATGACCGTCATGGCGATCGAATATGCTTCCTCACCACTCGAACAGGCCGCAGACCAGATCCTAAGTTCTTCTCCGTGTTCAAGGCGGGTATATAATTGCTGACGAAGCAGGGATTCCAGATATGAAAAATGGTGTTTTTCCCGATAAAAACTGGTGACATTGGTTGTCAGCGCCGAAACAAGGCGCTGGCGTTCGCCAGAACCCGCTTCACTCATCAGGAAAACACAGTACTCATCGAAACAGCCAAACCCTTCCTGCCGGACACGGCGGGAAATTCTGGAATAGACTAGGCTCTTTTTCTTTTCCGACAGAGAAATTCCGGCATAATTCTTGGCAATCCCAGCGATAATCCGGAAATTTTCATCAGAAATTTCGTCTGCCTCGAACACAGGGGGCGATGTCACTGCAGACTTCCTTCGAACAGCGCATCTACATTTACAGAAAATATCAAACGACCTGATACAGACTGAATTCCATTCAGAAAATATTTGAGATCATCGCTAGACAATTCGGGAAGAGGCTTAAATTCCTCCTCATCCCAATCCGAAATATCTGTTACATTGGAAACCGAGAACCCAATAACCTTGTCTTTATTTTTCAGAAAAATGATAGCTTTCTTCTCATTGCTGTTCCCGGAAACGCCCATCATCCGGGCCATATCCACGAGTGGAATTACGGATCCCCGAACATTCACTACTCCTTCCACAAACGCCGGAGCCGCCGGGAAAGGCGTTGCTTTTGACCAAGTCTTGATTTCCTTGACCGCGGAGATCGGGATGGAAAATTCTTGATTACCCAAGGAAAAGACCAGCGTTTTTTCCCCAATCATACTCTTTCCTCCAATGAACTTTCTCTTTTCTTCAAAAGTTCACCAAATAGAAACTCTACATCCAGAATAAATGCCACGTTTCCATCCCCTAGAATGGTCGCAGTAGAGAAGCAGGCAATTTTTCGATAATTATCTTCGAGATTTTTCACCACAAATCTTGATTGATCGATAATTTTATCAACAATAAATGCCATTTTTTCTTCGTTTTCGTTTTCGATAACGAAGCATATTTTTTGATTTTTCTTATCAAAAGGAACACCCAACAGATCGGCTGCATAAATTACAGACAGATAACCGTCTCGATAAGGATATCCACACTTTCCCTCCCCGATATGGAAGGCTTTACTGTTATCAAATATTATTGTCTCTGAAACATTATTGATCGGAACAACAAAATCCTGCCCTTCTGATTTAAAGATAATGCCTTCAATAACGGAGAGGGTAAAAGGCAGAGAAATGGAAAATATTGTTCCTTTTCCTTTTGATGAACTAATGAATATCCGTCCGTTGATCTGCTGAAGACTCTGCTTGACAACATCCATTCCCACGCCCCGGCCGGAGACATCGGTCACTTCCGCAACGGTCGAAAATCCCGGCTCGAAAATCAAGGCGTAGATTTCTTCCCGATCTAGCCTTTGACCCTTTTCAATAATCTTCTTTTCAATAGCTTTTTCGTAAATCCTGTCAGGGTCCAGACCCGCCCCGTCATCCTGAATTTCCACGATGATCCGACCAGAGCGTTGAAATGCGCGAAGTCGGAGCAAACCCTCTGGGTCCTTTCCCGCCTGCGCTCTGACCTCTGGACTTTCAATCCCGTGATCAATGGCATTACGCACCATGTGGGTCAGAGGATCGGAGAGCTTTTCAAGAATGGACCGATCAACCTCCGTATCCTCTCCTTCCAGAACAAGCCGAACCTGCTTGTCTGTCAGTCTGGCCGTCTCCCGCACAACACGGCCCAGCTTCTGGAAGACCGTCTTGATCGGATAAGCGCGCATCGTAATGACGTTTTCCTGCAGTTCATGGATGAGCTGCTCCTGCGCTGTGACCACGCTGCCCAGAAATGAATCTCCCGGCACCTTGTTGCGACGCATCTGAGATTGAATAGCCCCCTGGTTAATCACCAGTTCTCCAATCAGATCGACCAGTTTGTCGATCCGCTGGATATCAACCCGGACGGTCGCAGAATCCTTGCGCTCGGTTCCTTTTCGGGCCGGTGGATCCGTTTTCTCTTCTGCAACCGGAGCAGATGGTATTATGGTTTGTTCAGGTTCTTCCGGCACGGATTTAATGACGGCGTGCAGATCATCGCCACACCAATCAAAAATCTCATCAATGCTCTCTCGTGATTTTTCTGTTGTCAGCAGAATTTGCCACGTCAGATAACTCTGGCCAGGTGAAATATCGGCAAGAAGTGGAACAGCATCACTATCAACCTGTACCTTAATCTTCCCCAGATCTTCCAATGCCATCAGGATATTCCGGATGTCATCTCCGCGCTCATAAAACTCCGCGGATACGGTCAGAACAATTGAAAACTGCTGCTCACTGGGTTCATCAATTTCAATTTTCACCGGCGCAAAAGACATGCCAAAGATATCTTCCGTTCCGGCCTCTTCAGAGGCAGGCTCCGGTTCCGAAGCATCAGACCCGAGATAGTGCTCCAGTTCGGCGGTTATCTCCGGAGCAACCTCATAAATGCTGGCTCCATTTTTAAAACCTGAAACGATATCCGACAGCGCATCCTTGCACTTAAGAAAAACCCTGATGCTCTCAGCATTTACGGACAGTTCTCCTGACCGGAAACGGTCAAGCACGCTCTCGAAAAGATGGGAGAATCTTACCAGATCTTCCATTCCAAAAGCGGCCGCTCCGCCCTTGATGGAGTGAACACACCGGAAGATCGTATTGATCTTCTCTCCATTTTCCGGCTCTTCCTCAAGCGCCGTCAGCTCTTCTTCCAGAAGCGTGAGCTGCTCGTCGCATTCATCAAAAAAAATCAGTCGGATTGCGTCCATATCATCGGTGAAATCTTCAGTGCTCATGCGCTGACACGCCTCACCGCTGCAAGTAGCTTGGGACCGTCGAACGGTTTGACGATCCACCCGGTCGCACCTGCTTCGCGTGCGGCACGACGAAGATCGTCACCGGTTTCCGTCGTCAGAAAAATGATGGGGACGTATTTTGTATCTGACCGTGCTCGCAGGGCTCTGGTCAGTTGCAGCCCATCCATACGCGGCATGTTCAGATCCGTTATGATAACTGCCGGCAGAAAATCAGAAATTCTTTCCAGCGCTTCAACGCCGTCTTCCGATGTTTCAACCTCATAACCGTCTTTGCGCAGCTCTCGACTGACAAGGTCCCGCATGGTTCGGGAATCATCAACGACCAGAATATTCATGCGTCGCCCCGCGCCTCCAGAAGAAAATCTCCTCCCATCAGCTGAAGATTTTCTCTCATCGCATCAGAAATATTCCTGATTTCGAAATCGCTACCCTGTACCCGTGCCGTTCGGTACGCGGAGACAAGCAACTGGAAACAGAGGCCACCGAGCCGGCCAACCTGACGTCCATCTAGAACAAGCTCCCCCTCTTCCTGTTTGAGGAGTTTCGAAAAAGGAACAGCGTATTTGGTGTCCAGTAGTTCAGGCAGCATCAAAACGCTCATCAACGGAACTCCTCCCATCCTTCATCCGATGTCTGAAAGGGTTCATTTCCCCACTGCGATGATGGAAGATCAGAAGCTGGCGCTTCGCTTCCAAAAAGCGGTTTTTCGGCGTCATGCAAGCTTTTCAGACGAAACCGCTGAAGGCTTCCGACTAGCTCCCTAGCCTCCGCGCTCAGATTATGACTGGCGGCCGTCGCCTCTTCGACCATCGCAGCATTCTGCTGGGTATTCTGATCCATCTGGCTGACCGCAACGCTAATTTCCGAAAGGTCATTGGCCTGACTGCGCGCAGCCGTCGCGATTTCACCGATCAGGACGCTGATTTCACTGACATTTTCCACGATGGATTTCATCGCGTTCCCTGTCTCTTCGACCAAGGAACTGCCCCGACTGACCTGCTGCGTACTTGAAGTGATGAGGCCCTTGATTTCCTTGGCGGCATCAGCCGATCGCTGGGCCAAAGCGCGGACTTCAGCAGCGACGACGGCAAACCCCTTGCCTGCATCTCCCGCCCGAGCGGCTTCAACGCCGGCATTCAACGCCAGGAGATTGGTCTGAAAGGCGATGTCATCAATCAGACTCAGGATCTGCGCAATATGGATGGAAGACTGCTGAATGTCCTGCATGGCCGCGGTGGCAGCCGCCATCACTTCACCTGACCTCTCGGCACGGTCTCGGGTCTGGCTTGCAACTTCACTGGCATGAACGGACGCTGCCGCCGTTTTGCGGACAGTCTCCGTGACGTTCCCCACCGAGACTGTAGTTTCTTCAAGCCGGGCAACCTGAAGTTCCGTACGACGGGCCAGATCGTCGGCAGCCGAGGCAATTTCCGCCGATCCGGACGAAATCGTTGAAATACTGTCATTCAGCGACACCATCATCTTCTGAAGCGACGATGCGGTATCATTGAAATCCTGTCGCAGTCGGTCGTACCGGTCCGGCAGGGTCTCTTCGAGACGAAAGTCCAGTTCGCCATCGCGCAGACTGGCCATTGCATTCCCGAGAACCGCAATGACGCACTCATGTTCGGTCGCTTCTTCTCTTGCCGATTGGCGAGCGTCTTCGGCCTCAATCCGCACAGCGGCAAGAGAGGCCTGCGCCTGGGCGGTCATGGCATCGCTGCGCTCTGCATGCGTCCGAGCTTCACCGAGCAGAACCTGCAAACGGATCAAGCTGGCTTCACGGACATTCCGTGGCAACGTTCCTTCCGACGCAAGTTGCCTCACAGCGCCGGCCAGATCGTCCCCATAGGCCGCGACCTGAAAGAAGGCTACGATTCCAGCAACACAAAAGAGACCCAAAAGAGCCAGTTCAGGGGGCACGAACTGCCAGATACCTGCAGCATGTCCCCCCTCAGTCTTCAGGTGCCATCCCACCAGACAGACAGAAACAACGACAGGGATGGCAAACGCCAGAAGCAGGCGCCTGCGCAACTGCATGGGAACAAAGCGCATGTCGGACATGCCAGACCGCCTCCAGAAACACAGATCACACCCCGCCGGCCTCATACAGCCGACCAGATGCTTCCCTTCCTAGAGAACAGTGTATTGAAACTCCGTTAATGCCTCCCAGACTTCTTCAGTTGGCTGATGCTGGAATATCGACGTCATGCTGGACAAACATCCTGTTGCCCCAGCGGGGGATCCAGATCCGGTAATGCCTGAGAACATCCGCTCCCAGCAGTGCATCCGTATCAGGAAGATCACCCCCGACCCTCAGGACGACATTCCGAAAAACGATATCGCCCATCTGAAGAGTATCGAAATCATGACGATAATTCTTCACCGGATCCCGCGTGAGTCCATAACCGGTCGTAACCGGATCCTTTTCCAGCATGGCACGCGTCACACCCGCAGCTCTTGCGCCATCCATGCTGATCAGGCTGCTGCCTGCTCCGGTATCAAGAACAGCATCAGTCACGTGGCCATTCAGGCGGATGTCCAGCGTGGTTTTTTGGCCACCGTTATACGGATGGCTGATGGGAACTGTATGAATACGCCCCGTCCATCCCGGCGTCGGCGTTGCACAGTCTTCGGTTTCAACCAGACGCACCCGATGAGACGGCATGTCCACAACCGTATCGTAGCGTCCAAGGAAATCACGCCCGAACAATCCCACAATCGGAAGGCCGGCGATCTTTCCGGTAAATTTCCCGACCCCGGCCACAGCGATGTTCAGGGCCTTGGAACTTCCCATATCCAGCGTGCGGATTGTCACGACACGCGCGTACTCGTCTCCTCCGACGCCACGGACGAACACGGTTCCACCTGTATCGTCCAGACCGAGCGGCTCCACGAAACTCTTCCCGATCGTGGTGGAGAAAGCCCCCGTATCAACAATCAGCGCAACCGGATGCCCATTGATCGCGGCACGAACAATGGGGCTTCCCCAGTCATTCAGAACCGGCATGTCACCGCTTATGATCAGTGTGCACTGACGCGGACCACTCTCACACCCGGCAAGAACAGCCCCCATCAGCAGAAGCACACCCAGTCGGCCAAGCGTCATGACATCCCCGCATCTGCCTCGATCCGTTACAAAGGACACGTCCCATCCGGACCGGGCAAGGCAGTTTTTTTTGGTCAGGTAAGCTTTTTTTCAGAAAACCCTATTGCCACCCCCCGGGTAGGCTGATAAATCACCGCCACCGACCGAGAGGAAGCCAAACAGCTTCCCGAACGGAAGGTCCCAAGCTGCTGATAAGCAGTTTTGCGGGTGTAGCTCAGTTGGTTAGAGCGCCGGCCTGTCACGCCGGAGGTCGCGGGTTCGAGCCCCGTCACTCGCGCCACTCCTTTCCTGGAGTTGGCCACATTCCCAGAAAAAATAAGTTTCGAAAACGACCGCTTACCCATAGGTAAGGGTATGCTTTTCTTTATTCTGAAATGTCTACTCTCAGGTGTTCTGATCGCTGCGGCCTCGGGTGTTGCGCGACGCTATCCTGGAGCGGGTGCCCTGATTGCGTCCCTGCCACTAGTGTCGGTTCTGGGCATGATCTGGCTCTGGATAGAAAAACCTGACCGCATTGTCATGGGCCGCCATGCGGAAGCGACGTTCTGGTACGTGCTTCCGTCCCTACCGATGTTTCTGCTCATTCCGCGGCTGCTGAGGGTGGGAGTGCCGTTCTGGCTGGCCCTGATGGCAGGGTGTGCCCTTACGATCGCGCTGTATCTCGGGACAACCTGGGCGCTTGCACGGTTTGGTTCAGGGGGCTGAGGCCTCAGTTCGTGTGTGCCAGATAGACATCCAGAACCTCGTTGGGTGTAGCATCCATCCGGACATGTCCATTCTCCAGCCACAAGACTCGCGTGCACCACTGACGCATGATTTCGGGCTGATGGGTCGAGAGCACCAAGATCTCCGCCTTCTGGACGAGTTCCTCAAGCCGGGTGCGGGCCTTGTTCATAAAAATGCCGTCGCCCGCCAAAAACCATTCATCCATCAGCAGGATCTCTGGAGCAGACGCCGTCGCCAGACCGAACGCCAGACGGACACTCATACCTGCACTGTAGGCCTTCACCGGCATATCCATGTAAGGCCCGAGTTCCGCGAAGTCCTGCACATCCTGTTCGATCCGGTCTATCTGCTGGCGTGACAACCCTTCATACCGGCCTTTGAGACGGATGTTCTCACGACCGGTAAGATCGGGATTCATACCCAGACTACTGTCCAGCAGGGTCCGCATCGTCCCCTTAAGCCGGACCCGCCCGGCGACAGGCTCATAGATGCCGGCAAGCGCCCGCAGGAGCGTGGTCTTGCCCGCACCGTTACTGCCAATCAGCCCCAGCCGCTCGCCGGAACGCAGCGTGAAACTTATTTCTCGCAGCACGCTGACAATTGTACGTTCGCGCTGGTCATGCATCAGATGCGCCGATGGCGAGGACGGTGCAAAGCGGGTCAGGGTCTTGCCGACCTGCCGTTTCAGAGAACGGCTCTGACCATGATACAGCGGAAAATCGATACAGAGACGGTCAACAACGATACCGGGCATCAGATCAGATCCAGTAGGGAATGCGCGACCGCATCCGGCAGAACAGGATGGACGCCAGAAGCCACAGGAACACGCTGTGCCCGATGGCCGCTTCCCAGACAACCGCATCCACCGTCCGCCCCAGAAGAGGCGCGCGCACGATTTCAAGCAGCGAATAGAACGGATCAAGCAGCAGATACTGGCGTCCGGTCGTAATCAGTTCGGGCTTCCAGATGACCGGCGTCACAAAGAAGAAAATCTGCATCAGGGATGCCACGATCGGTGCGATATCGCGAAAACGCGCACCCAGCATCCCAATCAGCAGGATGACGCAGAAGCTGTCCACGATCCAGACAGGAAGGCTGAGTAGCAAACTCCAGATCTGGTGTGGCCAAATCCGGAAGACGGCAAACACAACTGCAACCACCACCATATTATGCAGCAGGATCAGCAGGTTCCGGACGATCACCTGTATGACGGGCAGGCTGGCCGGAATCCGCATCGAATGGAACAGGGGGGTGTTCTGCGTAAAGACCGTTCCTGCATCATTGACGACCGTGCCAATATATCCCCACAGCACAATAGAAAGCGACAGGAAGGGGAGATAGGTCCTCAGGTCCATGTGAAAGAGATAGCCATACACCGCACCCGTTGCGCCGATCATCACGGCGGTGGAGAGCGTCAGCCACAGCGGCCCGAGGATGGAACCACGATACCGCATCTTGATATCCAGCCAGCCGAGTGCAGCGGCGAGCGGAAACAACCGCAGACCTGCCCTCAGATCAGCTGCGGCAGAACGGACAAGCCCCCATCCACGCTGGGGTTCAAGAACCAGGACAGGAGAACGGGCATTCATGTCTTCCATGCGCTCTCCCTACCATGAAAGCGTGTCCTGCCCATCCCCCTGAAGGCCGAAACCACCCTCGGCTGCCCTTGCATCAGGCTGGTATGATGATTTCCCTTGCATCCTGCGCCAACCTCGCCGACATGCTGCGGTCATGTCATATGCTGTGAAGGAAATGTTCGTGACCCTCCAGGGCGAGGGTGCACAGACAGGCCGCGCGTCGGTGTTCTGCCGCTTCGCCGGCTGCAACCTGTGGTCGGGCCGCGAGCAGGATCGCGCCACTGCGTCCTGCACGTTCTGTGATACCGATTTCATCGGCACAGATGGTGAAGGCGGCGGCCGTTTCGAGACGGCTGAGGCTTTAGCCTCCACCATTGAGTTCTGCTGGACCGGTACGGCTGATGACAGCGGGCGGCGCTATGTCGTCTTCACGGGCGGCGAACCCCTGCTCCAGCTCGATGACGCCCTGATTACCGCCGTAAAAGCTCGCGGATTCGAAATTGCGGTGGAAACCAACGGTACCATTGCAGCCCCTGCAGGAATCGACTGGGTTTGCGTCAGCCCCAAGCCGGGCGGTGCGATCGTGCAGGACGAAGGTGCGGAGCTCAAGCTGGTCTATCCCCAGCCGGAACTCCCGCCCGAACTCTTCGAGCAGCTCGCGTTCCGCTATTTCTGGCTCCAGCCGATGGACGGTCCCGACCGCATTGCCAACACACAGGCCGCCGTGGCCTACTGCCTGCGCCATCCGCGCTGGCGCCTGTCGCTCCAGACCCACAAGCTGATCGGAATTCCCTGATCATGACCATCAGCAGCAACACTGCTCTTGTCCTGTTCTCTGGCGGTCAGGATTCCGCAACCTGTCTCGCCTGGGCCCTCTCCCGCTTCGATCGTGTCGAAACGGTCGGATACGCCTACGGGCAGCGTCACGCCATCGAACTCGAATGCCGCGAGACCCTGCGCGAGCAGATGGCTGCCTTCTCGTCAGACTGGAAATCACGCCTCGGCGAAGATCACACGATCGACCTCGCCTCCCTCGGCGCCCTGTCCGAAACGGCTCTGACCCGCGAAGCCGAGATCGGACTGAACGAAAGCGGCCTGCCCAACACCTTCGTGCCTGGCCGCAACATCATCTTCCTGACCTTTGCAGCAGCCCTCGCCGTCCGCCGCAATGCGCGCCATATCGTCACGGGCGTCTGTGAAACCGACTATTCCGGCTATCCAGACTGCCGCGATGACACGATCAAGGCGCTTCAGGTCGCCCTGAACCTTGGCATGGACCAGCGCTTTGTCCTGCACACCCCCCTGATGTGGATCGACAAGGCCCAGACATGGGATCTGACGGAGCAGCTCGGCGGGCAGAAACTCGTAAACCTCATCAATCGTGAAAGCCATTCGTGCTACATGGGCGATCGAACCCATCAGCATGAGTGGGGGTATGGCTGTGGCAGTTGCCCCGCCTGTAACCTGCGTGCCGATGGCTGGCGGCGCTACCAGCAGAGCCGCCATTCGCACGGAGGCGCCACATGACTGCTGAACTCGTCTTTACCCGTCGTTTCTGCATGGGACACCGGCTCATCACCGGAGCGAGCGAACGCTGCGCCATCCCGCACGGCCATAACGAATATGTTCGTGTCACGCTGCGTCCGGCCAAACAGGCCAGACTGGACGGCCATGCGAACATGATCCTGCCCTTCGCCGAGGCCAAGACGCGCTGGCACCATTTCGTGGACAACAGCCTCGACCACGCGCTCCAGCTCTCAGAAACCGATCCGCTACTTGCATGGTTCCGCGAGAACGAGCCCGAGCGCGCCCAACGCATCGTCGTTACCCCCGGCGATCCGACGACCGAGCTTATGGCCGCTCTCATGCTTGCCAAACTGACCGCCATCCTCGCGGATCAGGGCGATATCCTGCGTGTCCATGAGATCGAACTGGAAGAAACACCCACCAACACCGTCCGTCTTGGCGGTAACCCGCAGCATTATCTGCCCACCATTTCGCGACAACCGGAACAGTGCTGGTGGAACAGGCCGGACGCCAGCATCGCCTGACATCCGGCCCGGAACCTGAGTTTTCAGACCTTGTGGACCGAAGCGTCGTAAACCTCGTCGATCGTCCTGCCCAACGTCGCATCGAACTGCGCGTCATCCATCTGATGGCGCAGATCCCCGATCAGGGCCCGGGAAAAACTCGCGAGCATCCGATGATTATGGCGCAGCTTTTCGCAGGCCTGATCCAGCGGATAGCCCCCTGACAGGGCAACGACACGGACCATCCGCGGATCACGCGCAATATCGTCATACAGATCAGGTACTTCCGGGATCGTCACCTTCAGCATGATCCGCGCGTCTTCGGGCAGCTTCTGAAGCTCCTCCAGAACATAATCATGCAAAAGCTGCTCGCAGGCCTTTTTGTCCGGGCTCTTGATGAGCACTTCCGGCTCCAGAATGGGCACCAGCCCATGCTTGCGAACCTGCTCCGCAACTGCGAACTGCTGCTGCACGATAGCCCGAATCCCGCTCTCTGACGGCAGGCGGATCGTGGAGCGCTCCTTCGTTCCATAAACACCCAGCTTCACTGCCCGCTCCAGCAGCTCATCCAGCCCCGGCATCGGCTTCATGAGCTGGACGCCGTCCGCTTCCGCTTCCAGACCCTTGTCGATCTTCACGAACGGAACGACCCCCCGCTCGCGCCAGAGATAGGCCGGGACCGGTTCGCCTTTCACGTCTCCATCCATCGTTCGCTCAAACAGGATGGCCCCGATCACCTTCTCCCCCGTAAAAGACGGCGCCGTGATGATCCGCACCCGCATCTCATGCATGCGCGCAAACATCTCGCTCTCGCCCGAGTAATCGCTTTCAGGGATGCCGTACTGTTTCAACGCACCAGGCGTAGATCCGCCGCTCTGATCCAGAGCAGCAATAAATCCGCCTTTTTGCGTCATCTGAGACATCATCGTTTCCGCGGTACTCATCAAGATCCCCTTCGATACAGAGAAAACCGTCACCACTCCCGAAGGACCCCACGGATCACCCCCTGTCGCGGCACGCTTTCCGACACAGCCCAATCGCACGGACACCCGGGGGAGTTCCGGCAGGAGGGTTTCAAGAAAACGTACTGCAAGCCTGCCACCTCATGAAGGCGCAATGCCACTCACCAAATCAGGATGAACCGTCCCCGGACCCGTACGAAGCATTTTCATAAAGGTCCAGGAACGCTTCGATATCGTCACTCATCAGACGGCCGGAGCGTTCTTCCACCAACGTTTCCGGCCATTTCCACCATGCCAGCGCCAACAGCCGCGCAATGACCGTTTCGGAAAAACGGTAGCGGATCACTTTTGCCGGATTACCCCCGACAATCGCATAAGGCGGCACCGATTTCGTGACGAGAGCCTGTGCGGCAATAACAGCGCCATCCCCAATCGTCACCCCGGACATGATCGTGGCATGCGCCCCGATCCATACGTCATTGCCAATAATGACGTCCCCTTTTGAAGAGTGATCGCGCTCTCCCTCTGCAGCAGAGGGCCAGAAATGCGAGAGGGTTCTGAAAGGATAGGTGCTGACAAGATCGGCACGATGATTGCCCAGGATGATCGTGACACCGGGCCCGATCGAACAGTAATCGCCTATGCGAAGTCCCGCTTCCTCAACTTCCAGAACAGTGGGCGCGCCATAAGTATGCGGACCAATGTCCCAGCCCCATTCGTCAATCTGCGCCGCCAGCGCATAGCGCGTCAGGGCCTGGAACACGTTCTTTCCAAATGACACAGGCATCACTCCTTCATTCTGATGCCGGAGATGCGGCTATTCGTGCCGGGGAGAAAGAAACGGAACTGACCGGCGCATTAGAATAAGGGTAACCTCCGCAGGGCCTAAAAGAACAGCATGAAAACCATCCTCATCGCAGGCGTGGAAATCGCCACACAGATCCATGCCGTTTCCGCACGAGCAGGACGATCCGGACCCTGTTTTCGAAACATGGAGCCGAAAGAAATCATCTCCCGGCGGCGCGAGCAGCTAAGCGCAATCTGGAGTCAGAAGGTGACGGACGGTCTCTGCAAACGTCCAGCCCCCGTCCACAAACCTTACGAAATCAATTCTGCCACTCCGACCCGGAGTCGGCAGAGCTGTCTCAGCCCCGCAGAAGCGACATAATTTCCATTCTGGCTGCGCTATCCCGCAGCCAGGTGCCACGCGCAATGGAGGTCACAGTCGTGGAGCCAGGCGAGCGGACGCCGCGCATGCTCATGCACATGTGCTCCGCTTCGATCACGACGAGCACAGCTTCAGGAGCGAGCACATCTTCCATGCCTTGGGCAATCTGGTCCGTCAGACGCTCCTGCAACTGCGGACGACGGGCAAAACCCTCAACCAGCCGTGCAATCTTGCTCAACCCCGTCAGACGCCCGCCTGCGGGCAAATAGGCAACATGCGCCTTGCCATAAACCGGCAGCAGATGATGCTCGCACATCGAATGGAAGCGAATGTCCTTGACGATCACCGCACCATGATGCTGATCCGCCGAAAACTGTGTTTTCAGATGATCCCGCGGGTCCTGATGCAAACCGCTGAACACTTCGAGATACATCTTCGCCACGCGGCGCGGCGTATCGAGCAGACCTTCACGCTCCGGATTTTCACCCAGCGCCTCAAGGATCTCCCGCACAGCCCCCGCAATCCGCACTTCCGCATCCGCAGGCAGCGGCAACGCTCCCATGGGGCGCAGTTCTTCGGAAGAAAGGCTATCCTGACTGTCCGACAGACGTGCCGATGCGGCGGTCATGATCGTGGCGTTCAGGTTGGTCATGCGGGTTCAGGCTCCTTGATGCCCCAACGGCCAGTGCCGTCAGGGGCGCGCCGGGTCACATCCCCCGGGCTCCGCGGCAGGACTGCTAGCGCGTCCCGCACGCGACGTCCACCAATGACGTGATCTGGATCAATTTCTGCAAGAGGCTCAAGCACAAAAGCCCGTTCGAACAGGCACGCATGCGGCAGGGTCAGCACCCGGTCCCGGATCTCCCGCCCTCCATAATAAAGAATGTCAATATCGACAGCCCGCGCCCCCCAGCGCACACCGGGTACACGCCCCAGATCGGCCTCGATCGCCTTGCAAACCCGCAACAGCGCGTGGGGCTCCAGTGTAGTCCGCCCTGTGGTGCAGATATTGACGAATGCCGGCTGCTCCACCCCGCCCCAGGGCGCACTGTCATACAGCGATGACACATCCACGATCTCAAGCCCGTCCACAAGCGACAGTCGATCCACCGCCGCCGCCAGAACAGCCTCGCGCTCCCCCAGATTGCTCCCTAGCGAGAACGCAACTTCGTACGCCCGGGCCTGTTCAACGGCCACCGCAGTCCCCGACACCGCATACGGTACTGGAGCGGAGGGCTTGCGTACCTCAACCCGCACCCATTCCACACGCTCCAACCGCGCCAGTACGGCTTCAGCAATGCGTCCCGCCACTGTTTCGATAAGCTGAAGGGGCAGCCCCGTCACGACGGCCGAAGCGATATCGCACAGCGTTCCGTAACAGACAGCCTGCTCGTAATCATCACCCGCGATCGCGGTTGAGAGATCGGCCCGGATCTCGATATCGACCACAAAACGCTGCCCAATCCGCGTCTCTTCCGGCAGCACGCCATGATAGCCAAACAGGCACAGATCCCGCACAAAAACGGAAGTCAGAGCAGGTACGATCATCGGACATCCTTCAGAATCCGGCGCATTTTCAACGCATCCACATGCTCGCGCACATCATGCACCCGTAGGATCGCGGCTCCCTGATCGGCCCCGTACAGATGGGTCGCCAGCGTTCCCGCCAACCGCTCGGATGCCGCGCGCTCCAGAAAATACCCAAACATCGACTTGCGCGACACACCCAGAAGAACCGGAAGCCCATACTCGGATTTCAGTTCCCCAAGACGGGCTACGGCTTCGACATTCTGCGCCTGCGTCTTGCCAAACCCAACGCCGGGATCAAGCACGATCCGCTCCCGCGCCATTCCGGCCCGTTCTGCCAGTGCCAGCGAGCGATCAAAAAAACGTCGCCAGTCCGCCCGCAGATCGAGCGCCGCATCCACCTCATGCCGGTTATGCATCAACACGGCCACAGCATTCGAATCTGCCAACACGGATGCCATTTCCGGATCAGCCTGTAGCCCCCACACATCATTGATAACCGCAGCACCAGCCTCCAGCGCCCGTTTCGCGACGAACGCTTTGGTCGTATCGACCGAAACGACGGCTCCTTCCGCCACCAGTGTTCCCACCACAGGCGAAAGACGCGTCCACTCCTCTTCTGCCGGAACAGGCTCAAATCCCGGCCGCGTGGATTCAGCTCCCACGTCCAGCAGATCTGCCCCGTCCGCCAGCAACGTGCGTCCATGAGCCAAAGCCGCCTCAGGGCGCAGGAAACGGCCACCATCAGAAAAGGAATCCGGCGTGACGTTAACGATCCCCATCACTGCCACCGACCCGGTTCCAACCAGATTCATCCGACTTTCCTGCATCCACGTCGTTATCATACGGAAACCCTCAAGATGCCTTTCCAGAATTGCGGCAGCATGACCGTGTTTTCAGCTCTGCCCCATCCGATAACGAAGTCGCATCGATCACCCGCACGGTTCAGCCCGCTTCAGATGCTCCGTCCCACGCCGGTATCCTTGACGGCAACGGGGCGCAGATGCCTCAGGCGCAGACAGCGAGAAACGCTAACACCTTAATAAATGCCCTGATTAAAACGTCTGGAGGCTCACGCCTTTCGGGCACGCTCCAGAAACGCATCCATCTGGTCCGCTTCAAGCGCGCCCGGAGCAACGGCCGCCGTACCGAAAATGAACGTCGGCGTTCCGTCCAGACCAACGGCGCGCGCCTGATCCAGATTGGTGTTAATGAGCGCCATGATCTGGGGTGAGCTCATATCAGCCGTCAACTTCTTCGTGTCGATACCATTGGCCTGGGCCAGCTCAACGATACGCTCCATGGTCGGCTTAGTGGTGTCTGCCATCAACGCCCGGCGCATAACCTCATATTTACCCTGTGCGCTGGCGGCGAAAATCGCCCGCGTGTCGAGAACACTGTTGCTACCCAGAACCGGCACAACCTTCTCGACCAGCCGGACATCCGGATGGCGGCTGAGGAAACTGTCCACCTCGCCCATCATGGAGCGGCAGTACGAACAGCGCGGATCATAAAACTCCACCACCGTGATCCTGCCATGCGGGTTGCCCCGGATCGCAAAATCGGGCGCACTCTGAAGCTCGGACTGATGCGCCTTCACGGCAGCAAGCGTCGAATCCTGCTTTTGTTCCTCGGCCTTTTCACGGATCGCGCGGATGGCGTCCGTCAGAATGCTCGGATCGTTCTGCAGCGCATCACGCATGATGCCGACAATCTCGGCCCGCTGGGCAGGTGTGAAGGATGCCGCCGGAGCCGCCAGAGCCTGACCGCCCAAAAGAAAGGACATTCCGGCAACAACGGTAAACGCTGTGGCAAGCAGAGGGTATCTCAACGGAAAGCTCCGGATCAGCTGAAGGAAAGACAGGACATCAGGTCCATACGGCATAAAGAAGGTCTGTGGCAAAGAGAAGACACCAACTCGCCCCTCCCACAAACGACAGATTCCCGTTATGAGGGAATAACAACCGGACCAGGACCCACGGCGCAGACCCGTCTGCCCGCGCCCGCCATCCGTGAAGGCCACGAGGCCGGACAGTCGTGACCAGACATTGGAGAAACGCCAGGTGGCGCATCGACAGCACCAGATTTCCACCCCGGACGCCACACAGGCCCGTCGCGTCTCTTCCCGCCTGCCCGCCTCACTGATGGCGTCGGTCGCCTCGGGCCTTCTGCTGGGCGCCTGCTCCTGGATCCCAGGCGTCCATCTCGTCGGCATCAATGAAACATCCGCTCCCGCAGGCGGCAGCATCGGCACGGTCGTCGCTGACGAACCGCAGGCTGCCCTGGTCGGCCATGACGTGCTGGCCCGTGGCGGCAATGCGGCCGATGCCGCCACCGCGACGGCTCTGGCGCTCGGCGTCACCTTGCCGTCCCGTGCATCTTTCGGCGGCGGTGGCGCCTGCCTCGTCAGCCGCCCCGGTGAAGTGGCACAGTCCATTACGTTCCAGACCCGCGCTGGCACCAGCAAGGGCGCCGATCGTCCGGCAGCCACACCGGCCGACTTCCGTGGGCTGTATCTGATGCAACTCCATTACGGCACGGTCGATTTCAATGATCTGATCGCCCCGGCTCTCAATCTCGCCAGCACGGGCATCACTGTCAGCCGCACGCTGGCAGCCGATCTGGCAGCCGTGCGCCCGGCCCTTCTGGCCGATGACAGCGCCCGTGCCATCTTCGGTCGCGGCGATGCCTCCACTCTCGTGGCTGGTGACAGCCTGGCCCAACCGCGCCTCGCAGGCTTCCTGGAGCGCATTCGGGTTGCTGGCGTCGGCGACCTCTATAACGGGGCTCTGGCTGACGTCTATGTGACCGCAGCCCAGAAAGCCGGGGGGGGCCTGAACGATGACGATATGCGCCAGACGCTTCCCCTCCAGACAGAAGCCCTGACAACCCGACAGGGCGGTGTGGACGCATCGTTCCTGGCCCCGCCGGCAGATGGTGGCCTTGGAGCAGCAATCCGCTACACGACCGGCGCCTCCGCACAAGGCACCGTCGCTGCATGGCGCGCCTCCGGCAACACATCGCTCGCCGCTGCCCAGGCGGCTCTCAACAGTGGCCGTTCCGGCAGCGGCACCCTTCCTGCCCTTCCGGCCTCCACGTCCTTTGTCGTGACCGACCATTCCGGCATGGCCGTAGCCTGCGTCCTGAGTGACAACAACCTGTTCGGAACCGGTCGCATTGCGGGCAGCACCGGCGTCGTCCTTGGCGCATCCCCCGCCCGCACGCCCCAGCCGCTGCTCTCTGCAGCCGTCCTGCGTGATCAGCGTAACCTACGCGCCGTTATCGCGGCCTCGGGCCAGAACGAAGCCGCAGACGCAGTCGGAGACGCTGCCCGCGCCGTCGCACATGAAACCCCGATCCCGCACGAAGGTGCTGGCCGCATCAACGCCATCCTTTGCCACGGCAACGATTCGTGCCGCGGCTCCACGGACCCGCGTGCAGCTGGCCTCGCTGCCGGCACAACGAACGACAGCAGTAACTGACAAAACAGCCCCGCCGTTCTCCTGACCGGCGGGGCTGTTTTCTGACCCCGGGGCCCCTACCCGGTAAAACTTCGCACCAGACTTCCCGCCACCAGAGACCAGCCGTCCACCACAACAAAAAAGATCAGCTTGAACGGCAGAGACACGGTACTGGGTGGCAGCATCATCATGCCAAGGCTCATCAACACGCTGGACACCACCAGATCGATGACCAGAAACGGCAGATAGAGCAGAAATCCCATCTCAAAACCGCGACGCAGCTCCCCGACCATGAAGGCTGGAACCAGCACACGCCACGGCGTATCCCCGATCTTTGCAGGTGGTTTTTCATGCGCGATGTTCAGGAACGTCGCAACATCCGCAGGACGTGCCGTCACCGCCATAAAATCGTGGAACGGCTGGGCCGCAGCCGCCAGACCTTCCATTTCGCCGACACGCCCGGCCATCAACGGTTCGATCCCCGCATCCCAGGATTTCTGAAGCGTCGGCTGCATCACGAACAGCGTCAGAAAAAGCGCCAACCCGATCAGAACCGTATTGGGCGGCGTCCCCTGTGCGCCCAGCGCACTGCGCAGCAGGGACAGGACAATCACGATCCGCGTAAATGCCGTGATCATAACCAGCAGGCTCGGCGCCAACGACAGAACAGTGATCAGTGCCGTCAGCTGCACCAGCCGACTGGTCGTCCCTGCCCCTCCAGAAGCACCATTCTGCCCCAGATCGATACTCACAGCCTGAGCATGCGCCAGATGCGGCATTCCCAGACATGCCAGCAGAACCAGAACCGGAAGCAAAACCCGAAAAACGCAGGCGGCCTTCTTCATGCCACGTCCTCCGCAGCTGACGCAGTCAGAGCCGAATCAAACGTCTCTCGCTCCGTCCAATCCATCAGGATGTCCTGATTGCCGCCCGTCAGAACCAGCACTTCCCGCGCGCCATATCGTACGACTGAAAGACGCCGCGTCCGGTCCAGCGCCATCTGCCCCACCAGCGAAAGCCCCGCCTGCCCCTCACGCGCACCGCTCTTTTTCTGTTCCAGAAAACGCAGCAGGGGCCGGGCACAGAAAATCAGCACGATAATGAAAATCAGAGCGGCAATCGCGTTCACGCACTCATGCAGGGTCATAGGTCAGTCATCCTCATTCCCCGACATGATGCCCAAGACCAGTTAATGACCGCTTAATTGCCCATCAGTTTTACCAAAAATGCTGCCCAAACAGCAGAAAATCCCTGTCCTGAGCGTCCCGTCCCTGTCACAGATATTTTTCTCAATGTTTCTGCGCAGGACCAGACGCCGTGAACGCCCACCCCCTGACGATCCAGATTTTCCTTCCCTCCGGCGATCCACAGGGAATCCGGACCGCCTCCATCACCACCCGGATCGTGCAGGTTGTCGAAATCCCTCGCCTGCGACTGGAAGAGTTTCTTGAACGGCCCGAAGCCAGTTCGGTCGGCATCTACATCCTGTTCGGTGAAAACGACGAAACGGAACGACCGAAGGCCTATATCGGACAGACTGGAAATTTCGGAAACCGCCTGAAGCAACACCACGAGAAGAAGGGCCTCTGGTGGAACCGTGCCATCGTCGCCTACTCTCTGACCCAAAGCCTGACCGTCACACACGCGCACTATCTGGAATGGCTCGCCCTCAGCCGCGCCACACAGACCCAGCGCTTTGAAATGGACAATGGCACAAGCGGAACAAGACCCCATACCCTCCCCGCGCTGGAAGCAGAATGTCGTGAAATTTTCGAAACAATAGACATCCTGCTGACAACCCTGGGATACCCGATTTTCGAACCCCTCATTCGCAACCGGAATCCTGTTACCGTCACTCAGACAACTGAATCTGTTCTGGATTCACAGAAACAACCCATCTCAACCGAATTTTATTGCCATGCATCCGGCGTAGACGGACGCGCCCAATATACACAAGAAGGCCTGGTGGTACTGGCAGGCTCTTATGGCCGCACTGAAGTTTCTAGCAGTTTTAATTATGCTCAGAAGCGACAGACCATGCTGGAGCAAGGCCTTCTCCGCATTGAAGGCGACCGCATTTATTTCACCCGCGATGTACTGTTCAAAGCCCCAAGCCCTGCGGCCACCGCCCTACTGGGACATTCAGTCAACGGTTGGACGAAGTGGAAAGACAGCACCGGGAGGACCTTAGAAGAGGCTATGGATCGCTCTACGCCCGGTAACGATTACGAAGCCTGACGAAATCCCCTTACATTCTTCTCCCGCAGCAGAATCCGCGGCTCAGGCAACCATTTATTAAAGATTTCGCGCCATCATGCACTTCGCCGGGACTTTTCCGGCACCTGCATGATGGAGACCGTCTCGATGCGTAACATCGACCCAACCAGCGCAGGCGGCACCGACCTTTTCTCTCTGGGCCGTGACCGCATGAACTGGCTTCAGGCGCGCCAACAGGTGCTGGCCGGCAATATCGCCAATTCCGACACACCAGACTACCAGGCCAGGGACGTCTCCCCGTTCGAGGCAGCGATGGGCGAATTCGACATCACGCCCACCGTCACCCAGCCCGGTCATATCGGTTACAGCGCCTCAGGCACCCACACCATCGAGACCACATCCGAACAGTCTCTGGACGGTAATCAGGTCTCCCTGGACCAGCAAATGGAGCAGGTCGCAGACGTGAATGACCAACAGCACCTCGCCGTGAACGTCTATTCGAAATACCTGAGCATGTTCCAGACGGCACTCGGTAAGTAAGGAGCCTGACGGATGAACCTGTCCACCACCATCGGTATTTCCGCAAGCGGCATGGACGCGCAGGCCCAGCGCCTGCGCATTGTCGCGGAAAACCTCGCCAATCAGGACACGACCGGCTCCCAGCCCGGCGCGGATCCCTATCGTCGCAAGACCATCACCTTCGCCGAACATGTAGACGACGAAACGGGCGCCTCGACTGTGGATGTCCAAAATGTCGGACAGGACATGTCGGACTTCAACACCCGCTACGACCCATCCCATCCCGCTGCTGATGAACGCGGTTACGTCAAGGTTTCCAATGTGGATTCCATGACAGAGATGATGGATATGCGCGAAGCCGAACGTTCCTACGAAGCCAACCTCAACGCCCTGTCGAGCACCCGGACCATGCTGTCCCGAACACTCGACCTGCTGAAGTAATCCCGATGCTCACATCCCTCACCCAGGCCCATAATGCCTACGCCGTTCAAAGTCTCCAGAGCCGCCTGCAGGGGATTACGGACAATGTCGATGACGGCATCCAGTCATCCGCAACGACCGCCAGCAGCAGTTCCGGTACGGATTTCGGATCCATTCTTTCCCAGTCCGTCAGCAACGTCATCGACAGCGGTCATGATGCCGAAACCAAGGCTGCACAGGGCCTGACAGGCGGCGGTGATATGACGCAAATCGTGACCGCGGTGTCTAACGCGCAGCTTGCCCTTCAGACCACGACCGTGATCCGCGACCGCATGGTTCAGGCTTATCAGGACGTGATGAAAATGACGATCTGACCATGCAGGCCATCGATCTCGGCGCCATTCTGGAGCAGACCTTTCTCGTCGCTCTCAAGCTGAGTGCTCCCGCCCTCCTGACTGCGCTCGGGGTCGGTCTTCTGGTTTCGCTCATACAGGCTGTCACCCAGCTCAATGAAGCCACGCTGTCCTTCGTACCGAAAGTTCTGGCCATCGGTGCCGTCATGGTCATGGCAGGCTCCTTCATGACCGCAACACTCATCAGCTTTACCCGACATCTCTTCGACCAGCTGATCCTCGTCGGTACCACCTGAGCCCCCGCCTTCCAGATCCGGAGTTGACTGATATGCCTGTATCCGGATTTCCTGGTCTAAAAGACGCTCTGCTGTGAATGCTGATCTTACCGGCCCGAGCGGAGCAAGCGCGCTACAGGGGCTGGATCTCAGCGGGCCAGCCTTAAGCGTCTGGGCCCTCACCTTTGTTCTGGTCCTTTCCCGCACCGGGGCGGTCGTTATGACCATGCCAGGCCTTGGCGAACAGTCCATGCCCATGATGATCCGTGCAGGATGCGCCATCACCCTTACGATCCTGCTCCTTCCGCTCGTTGCCCCCCTGCTAATGCAGAGCCATCTGGAGGCCCTGGCCCCGCTGGCGCTCTGCGGCATGATTGCAGTCGAGCTCTTCGCCGGCATTCTGATCGGCTGGATGGCGCGTCTGATCTGCATGGCCCTGCCGATTGCCGGACAGATCATCGCGGTCTGCATGGGGATTTCGAGCGTTCTTCAACCGGACCCGGATCTGGGGTCGGGCAGTTCCGCTCCTGCGCGATTCCTGAACCTGCTGGCCCCTCTCGTGCTTCTCGTGACTGGCGCATATATCCTGCCCATCCGCGCCATCCTCGGCAGTTACAGCATCATTCCGCCCGGAGGAGCCCTGCTGGCCGCTGCTTCTCACGCACACTGGAACCTACTGGGCGATTCCGCCCAAGGCATCGTCCAGCTCACGGAACATAGCTTCGCGCTCGGACTGGAGCTCAGTGCGCCATTTTTGATCCTGTCGCTTGTCTGGCAGGGCATGCTTGGCATCATGAAACGCCTGCTTCCTACCCTGCAGATCTATAATGCCGCCAGTCCTCTTCAGCTTCTTGGCGGGATCGCACTTCTGGGCCTCACACTGAGCACCATGATTACGGTCTGGCAGGGACAGGCTTTCGACGTCTTCCGGGCCCTTCCAGGACTTTGAAGCATGTCTGATTCCGACGACAAGACAGAAGCCCCGTCCTCACAACGCCTTCAGAAAGCGCGTGAGGACGGGCAGATCGTCATGTCCCGCGAGGCCATGAATTTCGTAGCTCTTCTTGGCGGATTTGCGGGAATTTTCATGGTCCTGCCTTATCTGGTGACGGACTTTATACACGTCATGCAGGTCCTCATGGCCAATGCCGGCACGCTCCCCATGACGCAGGGAGGCCTGCTCCACAGTACAGACCACGCCATTGCAGCCGGACTGAAGCTGGCTGTGCCGATGGCAGCAAGTGTCGCTGCACTCTGCCTTGGAGGCGGATTCCTACAGACAGGGTTCCTTATCCATCCCGAATCCCTGCTGCCGAAATTCGAACGGATTTCTCCCCTAGCGGGTTTCAAACGCATTGCCGGTGGCGGAACGCTTCCCGATACGTTTAAGGCACTCGCAAAATTTACGATTTTTGCCGTGGTCCTTTGGAATATCTCCAAAAATGTCATCCCGAGCGTGCCTCGGATGGTCGGGCTGGAACCCGCCCCCCTCCTGAAAATAATATCAGATCTCGGCTTCAAGGCCGCATCAGCCATGATCTTGGCACAACTGGTCATCGCCGGCTTTGATATTTTTTGGATGCGTTTCCGACATATTTCCAAGCTGAAGATGAGCCGCGAAGACCTCAAGGACGAGTACAAGAACACGGAAGGCGACCCGCACGTCAAAGGCCGCCAAAAAGCCCTGCGCGCAAAAGCAGCCAGACAGCGCATGATGGCGGCCGTAAAGACAGCGACCGTGGTCGTCACCAATCCGACGCATTACGCCGTCGCACTCGTCTACGAGAGAGGTGGCGGTGGTGCGCCCAGGATCGTCGCAAAAGGCATGGACGATGTCGCAGCCCGCATCAGGGACATCGCACAGGACAACCGCATCCCGCTTGTGACCAATCCGCCCTTGGCTCGTGCGCTTTTCACACTTCCACTCGAGAGCGAAATCCCAGCTGAACATTTCAAGGTCGTCGCGGCCATTATTGCGTATGTCTGGAAACTCAAACGCCCTGCCAGCCGCTCTGCTCCCTTGCGATAGACACAGCCGCGTTCCTGAAAAAATCTTTCCTGGAGACGACCATACCCCTTGGCGACAGGGGGGACAGGCATGATATGTCTGAAAGAGAACATTTTGCGAACACAGGAAGCCGACAATCGCGGAAATCACGCCTCTTTGCGAGAGTGGCCGCCCGGTCTATCGTATCCTGGAAACGCCAGCCCAAACCTACTGCGAGGATTGAATGGACAAGACCAAGGCGCTGGAAGGCGCACTTAGCCAGATTGAGCGTGCCTTCGGAAAAGGCTCAATCATGCGCATGGGCCAGCGCCCGAAAGTGGAAACCAATGTGATTTCCACCGGGTCCATCGGGCTGGACATCGCTCTGGGGATCGGCGGCATGCCGCGCGGCCGGATCGTCGAAATCTACGGACCGGAAAGCTCCGGCAAGACCACCCTCGCCCTTCACGTTCTGGCTGAAGCCCAGAAGAAGGGCGGGACCGTGGCCTTCATCGATGCAGAACATGCGCTCGATCCGGGATATGCTCGCAAGCTTGGCGTCAACATCGACGATCTTCTGCTGAGCCAGCCAGATGCCGGCGAACAGGCACTGGAAATTGCCGACACACTGGTCCGTTCCGGAGCCGTTGACGTGCTGATCGTGGACTCTGTTGCAGCCCTTGTTCCCCGCGCCGAACTCGAAGGCGATATGGGCGACAGCCATGTTGGTCTGCACGCGCGTCTCATGAGCCAGGCCTTGCGCAAGCTGACGGGAACGGTCTCACGCTCCAACACGCTCGTCATCTTCCTGAACCAGATCCGCATGAAGATCGGCGTGATGTTCGGCAATCCGGAAACGACGACTGGCGGTAACGCGCTGAAGTTCTACTCGTCCATTCGCCTCGACATCCGCCGTATCGGGTCCATCAAGGACAAGGACGAGGTCGTGGGCAACCAGACGCGCGTCAAGGTCGTGAAAAACAAGATGGCGCCTCCGTTCCGTCAGGTCGAGTTCGACATCATGTACGGCGAAGGCATCAGCAAGATGGGCGAACTGCTTGATCTGGGTGTGAAGGGCAACATCGTTGAGAAATCCGGCGCATGGTTCTCCTTCGACAGCCAACGCATTGGACAGGGCCGCGAAAATGCCAAGCAGTTCCTGCGCGACCATCCGGAAATGGCCTCCGAGATCGAGCGTCGTATTCGCGCAGAGGCCGGTGTCCTCTCTGACGCCCTGATGACAGATCCGGAGCCCGACGCAGACGGCAACCCGGAAGATTAAAACGGAAAAGGGCTCCTTCCGGAGCCCTTTTTTATGCAGGATGACTGCCGCGAAGTAAGGTCGCTCAGGCGGCAATCTTGCTCCGGACACAATTCCAGAGCTTTGCACCCTTGATGATCGCACGCGCAATTGCCGGCGTCGTCGTCGGCCGCAGCAGACGCGGATCATATCCAGAGAAGCGGCGGTCATCCTCATCCAAACAGAGCTGCATCAGGTCAGGAAGACTGATGTCCATCGCCGTTATGTCCTTGGCACCCGTGACTGTGAAATTGTTGTCCTGGGTGTGCTCTTCCCCGTTCTCGTCGATCGAACGGGCCAAGCCTATGCGCTCATAGGCCAGGAACAACCAGACCCCGATCACACGCAGTTCGAACCAAGGACGCTTCCAGAAAGGCATGGTCGCCCGGTGCCAGGCCAGCCAGTTCGCGAACAGCAGGATATGGCGGCATTCTTCCTGCATCACCGGCTCGAACGTCTCGATCAGTTCCTTCGGGAACAGCCCGGCACGCTCGGCCAGCGCGAACAGACCGAATGCAAAAAAGCTGTCCACACATTCCGAAAAACCCGTGACCAGATACGCCCATTCCGTATCCTTCGGCGTCACATACGGAGGCTCGGGCGCCATCGGAATGTTGTAGGCCTCGACCAGCTTGGTCAGGACTTCCTTGTGCCGGTTCTCTTCCCAGGCATTGCGCGACAGCGCATCCTTCATGTCCGGATCGGTAATCATGTCCGCATAGGCTGCCATGCGCAGGCGGGCCTTGCCTTCAGTCTGGACCGCAATATCCCAGATCGGCAGCGACGTGATACGATGCAACGTCTCCGGATCCAGCTTCGGCCAGTCGATTACAGACGGCTTGTACGGATTGAACGTATCGCGGAACATCGCAGCGACAGCCCGTTTGTGCTCTTCCGTACCGGGCTTCAGCGGCCCTTGAATCGGGCTGCTCCAGTGGCGCGCTTCGTAATCAACACGCTCGAGCGTCTTCTCCGACGGTGCATCGGGAAGATGAGAATAGATTTCGGCCAGGCTTTTCATGTCAGTCTTCGCGGCGTGCCTGAAGGCACGCCGTGCCCCTTGGAGCTTGCAGTTTTACTTGAGGTCGGTTGCCGAATGAATGACTCGATTCACGAGGCCATAGGCAATGGCTTCATTAGCCGACATCCAGTAGTTACGGTCCGTATCCTTGGCGACCTTTTCGTAGGTCTGACCAGTTTCTTTCGCGAAAATCCGGTTCAGACGCTCGCGCATCTTGATGATCTCGCGAGCTTCAATGTCGATATCCGTTGCCGGACCACGCACACCACCCATCGGCTGATGCAGCAGGAAACGCGTGTTCGGCAGGCAGACGCGGCGCTCTGGACGTCCGGCGGCGTAGATCAGCGCACCGGCGGAGGCAACCCAGCCCGTTCCGATCATGTTGATCGGCGCAATCGAATCCACAAAGCGGATCATGTCATGGATGGTGTCGCCACTCTCGACATGGCCGCCCGGCGAGTTCACATACACATCGATCGGTTTGTCGGACGTCCCGGCCAGCGCCAGAAGGCGACCGGTGACATCACGGGCGATCTTATCGTTGATACCGCCGAAGATCAGGACTTTCCGCTGATCGAACAGACGGCCCTCAAGCTCGCTGATCGGGCTGTTCAGCGTCTTGTTGTCGTCTTCCCGGGTTTCGGGCTCCGGAGCATCCGGCTCGTCGTCCAGGCGGGTCGGGGTCATTCTGGTGATATCCATATCGTTTCCAGATCCAGCATGCATCTTCATACCCCCTATCCTGCGCTTCGTTTGCGTCGGTGCCAAGTCCTCCTTCGGATCGAGCTTCCGATCCGGACCGACAGGAACTCTCGCCATACCTGCCACGAACCGCTAGTCTCCGCCTCATTTGGACATTCTACAGACGGCAGGAACGGCACAGTGGTCCCAGGGAACAGCAGGCAGCCCATGACAGCGGCGACACGCAGGACTGCGGGAAAAATCCCGTTTCTCCTGCTGATAAGCGCGCCACTGCTGGCGGCCTGTCAGCATCAGGACGCAACGGACACCGTAACCGGCTGGTGGCATAACTTCGAAGGCGGCGAGATTGCCAAGCTGCGCGCACCGCCACCGGGCGAGAACCTGCACTATCCGCACGTCGGCCGCACCCCCACGCAGCCTCCCGAGCTTCCGACGCCCGAGGCACGTCTGTCACTGACCACACAGCTTGAAGCCCAGCGGAACCTGGCCCAGCGCGAAAGCGCAGCCCAGGGCGCCCTGCCGGTCATTCCTCCGCCGCCCAAACCTGCCCCGACCGCCACGACGACCAATACGGAACAAAGCGGCATGACCATGACGACAGTCGGACAGCCGGAACCGGAAAGCCCTTCCGCCATCAATCCGGCGCCCGATCTGGCGGCGACATCGACCCCCCATGCTTCCGCACCGGCAAAAAAGACGCCTCCCTCTGCTCCGGCTGCGGAAGCCGAACTCCCCCCCGTCGTCGCGAAATCCATTCCCCCGACCCCACCGGGCCAGTTCCCGAAAATTGGAGAGCTACCTCCGCCCCCACCACAATTCCCCGGCTTCGACCTGCCGCGTGACGCAATCGTCAGTGATCCCGTTCGCCCGGATATCGACACGTCCACGCCCGAAGGCATCCTGATCCGCTTCCAGCCCGCAACAGACCACGTCACGGGTGATCCACAAGGTGATTACCAGCACATCGTTTCTTTGCGCGGGAACAGGCACCTGACCATCCTTGGCTTCGGGGCCTTCATGAGCGCGGATGCGGCCCTCGCACCTGCGGATCAGAACCGGGAAATCGCGCTGGGCCTGCTACGCGCTCGCGTGGTTGCCCGCGCCCTGATCGCGCGCGGCGTGCCCGCATCCGCGATTATTCTGAAGGCCGAAGCCATTGGCGACGGCGTCCGGGTTACGATCAACGACTGACGCAACGGGCATCCGGAAGACGACATTGTGAGATCGAGAACAGTCAGGCTGTTCCACTCATGGAAAAACCTGTCTATCGTCGTTGCTCCCTTTCACCCTCTGCCCCAGAGCTGGTCATGACCGAAGAGTTCCACCGCATCCGCCGCCTGCCGCCCTACGTGTTCGCTGAAGTGAACAAAGCCAAGGCCGCAGCGCGAGCCGCCGGTGACGACATCATCGATCTGGGCATGGGCAATCCCGACAGCGCACCGCCCGCGCATGTCGTGCAGAAGCTGATCGAGACGGTCGGCAATCCGCGCGCGCACGGCTATTCCGTCAGCCGCGGCATTCCGGGCCTGCGCAAGGCCATGGCGAATTATTACGAGCGCCGGTTCAACGTCTTGCTAGACCCGGAAACCGAAGTCATTGCCACCCTTGGCTCCAAGGAAGGCCTGGCCAATCTGGCCGCTGCCATCACGAGCCCCGGCGACACGATCCTGGTTCCGAACCCGTCCTACCCGATCCACCAGTTCGGCTTCATCATCGCCGGTGCCTCCGTCCGCTCGATCCCGGCCACGCCGGACGAAGACATGCTTCGGGCACTGGAGCGGGCAGTTCGCCATTCCGTACCCAAACCGACGGCGCTGATCGTCAACTTCCCGTCCAACCCGACGGCTTTTGTCGCGAACCTCGATTTCTACAAGGAGCTTGTGGCCTTCGCGCGCCGGGAAAACATCTGGATCCTGTCCGATCTGGCTTACGCGGAAATCTATTTCAACGAGAACGAGCCGCCCCCGTCCATTCTCGCAGTTCCCGGCGCCAAGGACGTGGCCGTCGAGTTCACGTCCATGTCTAAGACCTACTCCATGGCGGGCTGGCGCATGGGCTTCGCAGTCGGCAACCCGAAGCTGATACAGGCCCTCACACGCATCAAATCCTATCTGGATTATGGCGCCTTCACGCCCATTCAGGTCGCCTCTGTCGCCGCGCTGAACGGCCCGCAGGATTACGTCTCCGAAATCCGCGCCATGTATAAGGATCGCCGCGACGTGCTGTTGCGCGGCCTTCAAAGCGCAGGATGGGAAGTTCCCGCGCCGGCAGGCTCGATGTTCGCCTGGGCCCCCATCCCCCCCGCCTTCGCCGAAATGGGCAGCGTCGCCTTCTCCAAGCTACTTCTCAAGGAAGCCGGAGTTGCGGTTGCACCCGGTCTTGGTTTCGGGGAATACGGCGAGGGCTTTGTCCGGATCGGACTTGTCGAAAACACCCAGCGGCTGCGTCAGGCGACGCGGGCCATCAAGAGCTTCATGACCCGGCACTGCACCGGAGCCGGAACCGCTGACCTTCTTGGAGCTGCATCATCGTGAAACCACTGCGGATCGGACTGGCTGGACTCGGAACTGTCGGAATCGGTGTCATTCGTCTCCTGCGTGAGAACGCTGACCTGATTACCGCCCGGGCCGGTCGGCCGATCGAAGTCGTGGCCATCACGGCCCGCGACCGCACCCGCGATCGTGGTGTGGATCTGTCCACCATGCGATGGCACGACAGTGCCACCGCCGTAGCTCAGGACCCGGAAATCGACGTGGCCGTCGAACTCATCGGCGGCTCCGAAGGTCCAGCGCATGACATGGTCCTTACCGCACTCGAACGCGGCCTGCCGGTCGTGACTGCCAACAAAGCGCTCGTGGCCCTGCATGGCGACAGCCTCAGCCGCCTGTCTTCGGAAAAGAACGCCCCCCTCCTGTTCGAAGCGGCCGTTGCGGGCGGCATTCCCGCCATCAAGCTCGTCCGCGAAGGACTGGCCGCAGACCGTCTTCTCAGCGTGGGCGGCATCCTGAACGGGACTTGCAACTATATCCTGACCGAAATGCGCGCTACGGGCCGGGATTTTACGGACGTCCTGACCGAAGCACAGGCCAAGGGCTATGCTGAAGCCGAACCGTCCACGGACGTGGATGGCTGGGACACGGCCCACAAGCTCGCCATTCTGGCCGGTCTGGCCTTCCGCCCCATCGCGTTTAACACTCTCTCCGTTCAGGGCATCCGCGACATCACCGCGACCGACCTGAAATTCGCCGACGAACTTGGATACCACATCAAGCTCCTCGGCATGGCCCGCCAGGCTGAGAACGGTAACGTCGCAGCGTGGGTCCGCCCCTGCCTCGTCCCCGCTAAAGCACCCATTGCTGCAGTTGAAGGCGTGTTCAACGCCGTCTCCACCCAAGGAGTCTTCAGCGGTCCGATGACCATCTCCGGTCGTGGCGCAGGCGAAGGCCCGACCGCCAGCGCCGTCGTCGCCGACCTGATCGATCTCGCGCGGGGAACCGCCATTCCGGTGTGGGGCACGACCTCCGTTTCGCCCGCTGCCGACTGCGCCAGTCTCGCTGATTTGAACAGCGCTTTTTATTTACGTCTGAACGTTCAGGACCGTCCGGGCGTAATGGCAGAGCTGACATCGGTTCTCCGGGACCATGATGTCTCCGTTCACTTTGTTTCCCAGCATGATGCTGCAACCGGATGTGCCGACCTGACGATCATAACCCATCAGGTTCCAGAAAAAGCCATTCATGCAGCAGCAACAGCACTCGCCGTCCTTCCTGTCGTAACGGGAAAGCCGCTTGTGCTCAAAATCGAGGATGCCTTTGCGTGATCGACCCTCAGAATGTTCTCCCATACCGCGTCACTGACCGTAATCTTGCTCTCGAGCTTGTCCGTGTAACGGAAGCGGCCGCAATCGCTTCCGCCCACTGGACCGGCCGCGGGCAGAAGAACGAAGCCGATGGCGCCGCTGTGCAGGCCATGCGCGCCGCCTTCGACACCGTCGCCATCGACGGCATCGTCACCATCGGCGAAGGCGAGATGGACGAAGCCCCGATGCTCTATATCGGCGAGAAAGTCGGCTCCGGTGGCCCAGCCATGGATATCGCGGTCGATCCGCTCGAAGGCACGAATCTCTGCGCCAAGAGCCTTCCCAACGCCCTGACGGTCGTAGCTCTCGCCGAGCGCGGCAAGTTCCTGCACGCGCCTGACATCTACATGGAAAAGATTGTCGTCGGCCCGGACCTTCCCGAAGGTGTGGTAGACCTGGACGCCTCAATCGGCAACAATCTCCGTTCGCTGGCCAAGGCCAAGAAGCGCAATGTCTCGGACATGGTTCTCTGCGCACTTGACCGCGAAAGACATGAAGAGATGATCGCCTACGCCCGCGAAGCCGGCGCCCGTGTGATGCTTCTCAGCGACGGCGACGTGGCGGCTGCCATCGCCACCTGCGTGGATGGCGGCGGCGTGGATCTGTACGCCGGTTCCGGCGGTGCGCCCGAAGGTGTTCTGGCTGCCGCAGCCATCCGCTGCATGGAAGGCCAGATGCAGGGCCGCCTCCTGTTCGAAGACGACACCCAGCGCCAGCGCGCGCGCGAAATGGCGAACGGCCTCGACCCAGCCCGCAAGCTCTACCTGCATGACATGGCAGCTGGCAACGTCCTGTTCTCCGCAACAGGCGTCACATCCGGCCCGCTCCTGAAGGGCGTGGAACGTCCGAGCGCCACGCGCGCGCGCACGCATTCCATCGTGATGCGTTCAAAATCCCGCACGGTGCGCTATATAGAGAGCCATCACAGCTTCAAACCACAGGCAGAACCCGCGTCCTGAACGGAGAACCATGCTCGCAGACGATACGGGCGCCGTCCTCGGCGTAACCCGAAGTGCAGGAAGCCGCCGCTGGATCTGGCGCGATCCCAGGCTGGCAGAAGCAGACAACCGCCTGGCCCTCGCTCTTGCCCAGCAGGCCAACATTCCTGAGCTTCTGGCCCGTATCCTCTCGGCACGAGGCGTCGCACCCCACGACGCCTCTTCGTTTCTCAATCCCCGCCTGCGCGACGCCATGCCCGACCCCTCCTGCTTGCAGGACATGGACCAGGCCGCCGAACGTCTCGCACAGGCCGTCCGCAACCACGAGCATGTCGGCTTATTCGGCGACTACGACGTGGACGGCGCCTGCGGCACTGCCCTCGTCTACGACACGCTTCGCGAACTCGGCTGCACCGTCAGCACCCATATCCCCGACCGTCTGACCGAAGGCTACGGCCCCAACACCGCAGCTCTCGAAAACCTGCTGTCGGAAGGCGCCACCCTGCTTGTCTGCATCGACTGCGGTACCGCAGCGGTCGACATCCTCAACGACATGACAGACCGTGCCGACATCATCGTCCTTGACCACCACAAGCCCGATGGCGCAGCCCTGCCCAAAGGGATCGTGGTCAACCCGAACCGGCTAGACTGCTCATCGGGTCTGAACAACATCTGCGCCACCGCGGTCGCCTTTCTCACCATGGTCGCCACGATCCGCCTCCTGCGCCGCACCAACTGGTTCGACGGCGAGCAGGCCATCCCCGACCTGCTCCAGCGCCTCGACCTCACAGCCCTTGCCACCATCTGCGACGTCATGCCGCTGACCGGCCTGAACCGCGCTCTGGTCATGCAGGGCCTGCGCGTCATGTCTCGCGGGGAGCGCCTTGGACTGGCCACGTTGTCTTCCGTCGCAGGCGTAAAGGAAGAAGCCAGCGCCATGGCCTGCGGCTTTGCCCTCGGCCCCCGTATCAATGCCGGCGGCCGCATCGCACAGGCCGATCTTGGCCTGAAACTTCTACTCTCCGAAGACGTCGTCGAAGCCCGCGCCCTCGCGGAACAACTCGATCGCGTCAACCGCCAGCGCCAGACCGTCGAATCCACAATCCTCGACTCCGCCATGGAACAGGCCCAGCAGCAGCTCGATGCAGGCCACGCCGTCATCTTCCTGCATGGCGAAAACTGGCATCCGGGCGTCGTCGGCATTGTCGCTGGCCGCCTGAAAGAGCGCTACAACCGTCCTGCTCTCGTCGCGGCGCTCGCGGACGGCATCATCAAAGGCTCGGCCCGCTCCGTCCCTGGACTCGATCTTGGAAGCGCCATCATCGCCGCCCGCCAAAATAATTTGCTGCTCAGCGGCGGCGGACACGCCATGGCCGCCGGTTTCTCCCTCACGGCTGATCGTGCTGACGAGTTCCACAGCTGGCTCGACACACAGCTCTCCAGCGCCCTCACCCTTCCGAAGCAGGACGCCCTGAAGCTCGACGGCATCATGACGCTGGCTGGCGCCTCCATCGCAATCGCGGAGCAGCTCGCCCGACTGGAACCCTTTGGCCCTGGCAATGAGGAACCGCTCCTCGCCATCAGCAATGTCCGTTGTGTCAAAAGCGAGCGTATCGGCAAGGACGGCAACACCCTGCGCGTCATCCTGCAAGGCGAAGACGGAGGCACACGCCTGCGCGGCCTCATCTTCCGTGCAGCGGACAAACCCTTTGCCGCCCTGCTGGAAGACCGCTCCATGCCTCTGGTGCATGTCGCAGGCACATTGCGGGCCGAGACATGGCAGGAGAGAAAAAATCTATCTTTTTTCATTTCTGACGCTACCCCCGCTTGACGGACGCAGCAGCCCCCCCTATATACCCGCTCACGCCTCCAGTCCCGTTCGTCTAGAGGCCTAGGACACCGCCCTTTCACGGCGGCAACACGGGTTCGAATCCCGTACGGGACACCATTTTTTTGGAAATGATATTAGCGTTTTATCGGGCGTCAAAGCTAAAAAAA